>NZ_JAQIRK010000003.1:0-570424 GCF_050600805.1 Klebsiella sp. 141240
AGTGACCATAAGCTCTCCTGAATCAGGAGAGCAGATTACCCCCTGGATCTGATTTCAGGCGTTGGGTGTGGATCACTATTGCACCGTTCGTGACAGCGACCGCCTCAAGTACACACTTGATAACAAGCCGATCGGCCATAAGATGCCGTATCTGCAGGGCCCCGGGAAAATCCATTTCTGCTGTCGCAGCGTCGAAACCTACATCCTGAAATCGTCTGATGAGCTCGGTATTGCTGTAGGGCAAATATCCGATAGCTCACGTGCCAGTATGGACGGGCAGGTGCCTTCGGGTACCGATTATCAGGGCTGGTTCTCGCGCCAGTCGTTCACGCGCCAGTCCCAGATCGTTGGCGTAACTCGGGCCCGGCTGATTCGTGACGGCGGCATGTCGCCCGATGACTTCTACAACGACAAGGGCGAATGGCTGACTCTGGAACAACTGCGTAACCTGGATGCTCAGGCGTTCAGCAACGCCAGACTTTAAAGCTTTTTAAGTCTTCAATCAGGCTGCCTCCGGGCGGCCTTTTTTTATTGCCGTGATCCGGATGGTGAGCGGTGAAACGGTCGGATGACCCCAAAAAGGTAACCACATGAAACTGAAAACAGTCGAAGTTAACGGCAAAAGTTATGCAGAAGTTGATGCCAGCGGTTTACCCGTCTACGTTCACGATGACGGCCAGGAAGTTGGTTTTGATGCTGTGCAGGCCGTTGGGAAAATCTCCTCTCTGAATGGCGAGGCGAAATCTCATCGTGAAGCCAAAGAAGCAGCTGAAGCCGGTCTGGCCAAGTTTGCCAAAATCGGTGATCCGGCGAAGGCGCTCGAAGCGCTGGAGATGATGACTAAAATCGACCAGAAAAAACTGATCGACGCAGGTGCTGTTGATCAGGTTAAAGCGGATATCACCAAATCCTTCCAGGCGCAGCTTGATGAAGCTACCCAGCGTGCGACGACCCTTGAAGGCCAGCTTTATCAGGAAATGATCGGCGGCCGTTTCTCTGGGTCGAAATTCATCGCAGATAAAGTAGCAATCCCGGCAGATATGCTTCAGGCGCGGTTCGGTCAGTCCTTCAAAGTCGAGGATGGCAAAGTCGTTGCCTATGACGGTTCAGGCAACAAAATTTATTCCCGCTCTAAACCGGGCGAACTGGCGGCCTTTGATGAGGCGCTGGAGTTCCTGGTGGAGCAGTACCCACAGAAAGACCACATTCTGAAGGCCAGCGGCAACCAGGGAGGCGGCTCACGGCAGTCTCAGCATTCACTCGGGCAGAAAACGATGAAACGCGATGCGTTTACCAGTTTGAGCCCGACAGATCAGCAATCAACTCTCAAAGACGGTATCACCATCGTCGATTAATTCTTTGCCAGCCGCCGGATGGCTGCTGGTGCCGGAGCTGGATAGCTCAACCAACCCTATATTTTAATCTCCAAGGAATCCATACACATGGCTAATACGCTTACCGGGTTGATCCCGACTATCTTCACGGCTCTGGATACCGTATCTCGCGAACAGGTCGGTTTTATCCCGGCTGTATCGCGCAATGCGAAAGCTGATGCGGCGGCGAAGGACCAGACTGTTACTGCGCCGGTTGCGCCACCGGCAACCACTGTTGATATTACCCCGGGGGCTACTGCGCCTAATGACGGTGACCAGACGATCGGCAGCGTTGATGTCAAAATCACCAAATCCAAAATGGCCCCGGTCAAATGGAACGGTGAGGAACAACTGGCGCTGGGGCCTGCAGGGACATACAACACCATCCTTGCTGATCAGTTTAAGCAGGCTTTTCGAGCGCTGGCTAATGAGATGGATGCAGATCTCGCGGCTTTGTATTTCGCTTCCTCCCGCGCTGTCGGTACGGCTGGTACTGCTCCATTCGGGATTGCGGGCGATCTGTCAGATGCGGCAAATGCGCGCCAGGTATTGTCCGATAACGGCTCCCCGACTACCGATTTGCAGATGGTCCTTGGTTCCTCTGCGATTGCTAACCTCCGTGGTAAACAGTCAGTTCTGTTCAAGGTGAACGAGTCTGGTACCGATGCGCTGCTGCGTGAAGGTATCGTGGGCCGTCTGGAGGGATTCAACATCCACGAATCTGCACACGTCAAAAAACGTGCAGCATCGGCTGCCGCTGATTATCTGGTAAATGGTGCAAAATCTGAGGGTGACATCCTGATCGCGATTGATACCGGCACGGGTTCTTTCACGGCAGGTGATATTGTGACGTTTGACGGTGACAGCAACAAATACCTCGTTGCTGCAGCTACTGCTACCACTATTACCCTGGCGGCACCGGGCTTGCGTCAGGCGCTGGCGGATAACTCCGCGATTACTACCGTAGGTGGATATACCGCAAACATGGCATTCGACCGTAACGCGTTCCTGCTGGCTGCGCGTACCCCGGCAATGCCGCAGGGCGGTGATACTGCGGATGACGTCATGAACGTTACTGACCCGGTGTCAGGCATCACTTATCAGGTTGCTCTGTACCGCCAGTATCGCCAGGTGCGTTACGAAGTCGGTTTGTCCTGGGGCGTAGCAGCAGTTAAGTCGGCGCACTCAGCGTTGTTGCTGGGCTGATAAATAGGGGCTTCGGCCCCTTTATTTTTGTGGAGGGCTTATGGCCGGATTAACAAAAGAGCAGCGCGCACAACGAGCTGCTGAGCAAACTGCGTTTACGCAGGCGGATAACAACGTATCTGTATCGACCACATCGCAGTTGGTGGCGATGGTTACCGATTTCCCGGCATTCCCCGGCGCTCCTAATACCGCCAACGTTCACCTTGATGAAGTGGAGAACTGGAAGGCGCACGGCTGGAAAGAAATGGAGTGATGCATGATCACTTTCATCACTGTTGAAGATGTCAATTCGATTCTCGGTGCCACCTGGGCGGTTGAAAGCAAAAAAACCAAATCTGTGCTGATGGCTAATACCTGGATGAATGGGCTTAACCTGAGAATGCCGTGCGATAAGGCAACTCACGAAACCATCATTCCTGACGATGTAAAACAGGCAGGCGCCTATGCGGCGCTGGCGGCGGCAAATGGTGGGTTGTATCAGCAGAAAACTGATTCTGGCGTGCTCCTCAGCAAGACGGTAGATGCCGACGATGTCAGCGTTTCGAAGACTTTCGCAGAACTCGCTACCAACAGCTCGGCATTGCTTGATTCTGATCTGCAGCTGGCGCTTGCAATGCTAAAGCCATATGGCGTTAGTCAGTCTCAGGTGCGGCTGGTAAGGGGGTGATGTGGGGATTCGTGACGAATTGCAGGTTGAAGTTGCCGCGGCATTTAATACCGACCTGCAGGATGCCGTTAAGGATTTCACTGGGGCATACACCGTTCGGGGTGCCTGGGACCCGGTGATGGAAACCGGCACTGAAGCGCAGGTGACTTACTCGGGGCGCGGAGTGCTGGCGCGCTATAAACTCCGCCGCATCGATGGTGTTAACATCCTTCATGGTGATGTGAAACTCACCGCCCTCGTTAATGAGGTCACCGACAAGCCAGCGGTTGAGCACATCATCACGGCACCTGACCCGATTACTGGCGTACTCCAGCGCTATGAGGTCATTACCGCTTCTGCAGACTCTGCTGGCGCTGCGTACTCCATTCAACTGCGGAGGGCGTGATATGGCTAAGGGCTGGAACATTGACCCGGCGGCATTCGCCGGGCTGGTGGAGGACGACGTCAGGTTACGGCAAAGAACCATCGCCATTCAGTTGCTGAATGAAATCGTCCAGCGATCGCCTGTAGGTAACCCGGAGTTATGGGCCATAAACGCCACCGCGGTTCAGTACAACAAAGCGGTAGGTGAATGGAACGAAGCTCTTTATGCCGATTCTGCCAACCTGACAAAGACTGGCCGTCTCAGAAAGAAAGTCCGTGTTAACGATGGCATGGATATCAGGCGTCCGGCTGAGTATCGAGCAGGAACCTTTCGGGCGTCGCATTTTGTCAGCATCGGCGAACCGGATCAGTCAATACCATCCGAGCCTGACCCGCGCGGAACAATGACATTCCTCAACGGGAAAAATATCATCAATCAGGCGCCGGCCTACTCGGTGATTTACATTCAGTCAAACCTCCCTTACTCCGTACCGCTGGAGAATGGCCACTCTACGCAAGCGCCGACAGGCGTCTATGCCGTCTCATTTAATGGTGTGATTCAGGCCTACAAATGACCCTCACAGAAATAAGAAACGTTGTCATCAGACGAATGACGACGCAGACCGCTATTGCCCAGGATGCGGTGGACTACCCAAACGGTCCTGTATTCGATCTCAGCGGTCGAAAAATCTGGGCGCGTCTTACTGACATACCCGGACAAGCAGGTGCTAACGAAATTGGAGCGGGGCCGACTGTCCACCGAACAGGGGTTCTCATCATCCAGCTTTTCGTCCCTGTTGGTTCAGGCACTCTGCAGCTGACTCAGGCCGCCGACAAATTAACGCAACTCTTCGAGTTTCAGGACGACGGAGCACTGAGTTATTTCGCCGTATCCGCCATCCCGGCAGGTGAAACCGATGGCTGGTCTCAGCTCAATCTTCAAATCCCTTATCGCGCTCTGTAGCGCACAATCAACAGGAGGCACCTGTGAGTTCAGGCGCAAAAGTAGTTACCGCGTTTATTCGCGAAACCACACCGGGAGAGACACCCTCTGCTGGTGTCTGGAACCTGTTACGCCGTTCGTCGTTCGGGCTGATGCCAACGCAGAACACCAACGATAACGATGAAATCGGCGGTGACCGTATGGCACAGGGCGTTTCCCGTGGCACGATTGATGTCGGCGGTGATGTCGGCACCAAATTTCGCTGGAATCAGCATGATGATTTTCTGGCGAGCTGTTTCGGAGCGGATTGGCTCGATAATGTGCTGACGATGGGCAACAACCGCATTACTTTTTCAGTTTCTTCATACGCTGATGATGTAGGGATCGCACAGATTGCCCGCGGTTGCCAGGTTGCCACTTTCCAGATTGAAATCCCGAATGATGGCGACATCACTTCGACCATTACATTCGCCGGGCTTGACTGGGAAACCAAAGCCGACGATACCAGCTATTTCACTAACCCGGTGGATGGTGCTGGCGCGCTGCGCTATTCGTTTAAGGAAGTGACAGGCCTGAGTCTGAACGGGGTGGCGGGTGGTGCCGGCTTCTGTGTGGATACGTTTAATATCCAGTTTGATAACAACATGCAGACTCAGCGCTGTATCGGTACCGGCTCAGCATTTGCTGGCGCAAACATTCCGACGACCTTTACACCGTCTGGTCAGATCACTCTGTCATGGTCCAAGGCGGCCTGGGAGATCTACAAAAAAACCTTCACCGGCGAAACAGTGCCGTTTACCTTCACGCTGGAGAACGCCGAAGGCGCTTATACCTTCAGTTTTCCTGAAGTGCAAATTTCTGGCGACTGGCCGGACGCCGGGAATACTGACATCGTACAGGTTCAGCTTGATATCACGGCCGCCAATACGCCGCCAACCATTACCCGCGCGCCAAAAGTACCGGCGACGGCAATCAGTGTTGCGCCAGCCACTTCAAATGGCGCAGTCGGCTCTACGGTGACATTAACCGCCACGCTTACGCCTGCTGATTCAACAGATATCGTCCAGTGGACGTCATCGGATCCTGCGATTGCCAGTGTAGTTTCTACCGGGCAAAAAACGGCGAAAGTGACCCGCAATGCTGCCGGGAACGCCACGATCACCGGGAAGGCTCGCACCTTTACGGCAACCTCTGAAATCACTGTCACCGCACCTTAATTTCCCTGACCCGTTCCGCAGAACATCGCGGTTCGGGCTTTTTATGGAGTCTGTATGCTGATTATTTCGTCTCGACTTGATCTGAGTGGCGAGCGTTGGTTCTTCCCTTTTAAAAAGCCTGATGGCCGTAAAAAGAAATTCACACCTGAAGAAGAAGCACTGTTTAAACTTCGCCTGCTGGTGGCCAGCAGCGAGAATCCACAATACCGCTCACGCAATGCGCTGGTGCGGCGCCATATCGACAAAATGGACGCGAGCTATCAGGTCGGTACCGACGCGTTCGATCTCGCCAGCGTGGGTGAAATTGACTCAATTGATGATCTGCTCATCGATAACTGCGCGCGCTTTCTTTTGAAAGACTGGGAGGGAGTAGGTGAGCTGGTGGATGGTATTGAGACGGCGGTTGCGTATACGCCTGAACTTGGCGTCGCGTTACTGAAGCAGAATCCCTCGTTGTATTGGCTGATTCTGGCAGAGGCTGCGAACATAGCTCAGGGTAAGGAGCAGCAGACTCAGGAAACCGTAAAAAAGCCCTAGAGGCGCAGACGTGGCTAAAGGAGTTCGGGGGCGAAAGGGGAGATAAGGCAAAATGGCGCCGGGAGCAATTGAACCTTCCGCCGATTCCTGAGCCAGAAATTGATCCAGTAACAGGGGAGATCCTCAATGCCTATGCCATGATATCGCGCAGCAGAAAATATGCTGGCATGGCCGGAGTACCGCTCCCTTTATCCCTGAATGATATTGAGCTATATCTGGCATCGCGAACCATCCTGATTGACCGCACCGAGTTTGACGCCGCTATCCTGGCGCTCGACGATGCGTGGCGTGACGAGTGGGCAGCGGAGCAGAAAAGACAGGCAAAAGTGAAATAGTCATATCATTGTCTGTCTGCATCCATGTGTTAGGATTTTTCCGATTGTAATCATAGGAAGCATGGAATGAATAAAATATTGGCAGTGGCATTGGGGGCTGTTTTACTGACGGGGTGTACTTCGCCTAAGTACAACTATGCACCAACAACGCAAAGTTTAAGTGAACCGCCAGTAGGTTCCGTAAACACATCGTATGTTGGAGACTCTCTGTTATCTCAAGGAATTTTAGCAAAATATGAAGGGATAAAAGTTACTGCTCCTGCCAGGGTTTCATGGGCTTATACTGTAACGCCAGGGAATCTAAAAAAAGTCGGTCAGGATGGCAAATCCGAGTTCTATATGCCTACAGGCATGGCCGATTCAGCAAATGTTCAGAAAGCTGCGTTGGCTGACATGTGGCAGGCATTAATGGTTAAAGATGGCACCAAAACACTCTGTGTGATTACCGTCTTCTCAGTATCAACATGTGAAGACAACATGCCTATTGAAAAAACTAACCTGAACATTAGTTCTTCTAATAATTTTCAGCAGACACTGCTGTATAACGGGCGTGTTGGTAACAAAATCAACATAGGCTACCGTGAGTCGTCATCTGATATGGCTAGACCAGCTTTCAACAACGATGTTGAATATGACTTATCTGAATCTAAAGTTATAGGTTATAAAGGTGCCAAAATTGAAGTTCTTGAAGCTACCAACCAGAGCATCCGATACAAAGTAATTAGTAACTTTAGATAATCTTTGTTGTGATTATTCATGCCCATTTGGGGGAGGCTTTTTAACTAATGGGGTAGGCAAGTGAAGATTATTGGTTATATAGCGATTGCAATAGGGTTGATCTTTGCTGTATCCGCGTTGTTCATGGATGTGACAGTAGCGACAAGCGGTGGTTACAGGGTTAACAATCTTGGATTAATGTCATCGCGCCAAAATTACATGATATTTGGAGGGTTCGTAGCCATCGCAGGTATCATCATCGCTCTGGTGGGAGATAAGCTAAAAGGGTCCGAAACTTCAGTTAAATGCCCTTACTGCGCAGAATTAATAAATCCTGAGGCGGTGAAGTGTAAGCATTGCGGGAGTGATGTAACCCCTTTGAAGACAATAGTTAACACTGACGATGCTGGGGACAGTGATAGGCTGGCTGACGTTAATGTAAAGTTAATCGCGGGGATTGTGCTGGCGGTCTTTGCGGCGATTATCGGCGCAATAATGTTTTACCGTCAATGAATTAAAAGCCTAACAGTTTTAAAGCTCTAACCTCGCTTCGGCGGGGTTTTTTATTGCCCGGAGATCGCTAAATGACAGAACAAACCTCACGCCTCGCAATCATTATCGACAGCTCTGGGGAAGAAAAGCAGGCCGATAATCTCGCAACTGCATTGGTTAAAATGACCCAAGCTGGAGACCGTGCATCTACGAGCGCTGGCAAGGTGACAAAGGCTACGGACGAAGAAAAGCAGGCTCTATCTGAACTTCTCGATCGTATTGACCCGGTGAATGCCGCCCTGAATAAGCTGGACAAACAACAACAGGATTTGGTGAAATTCAAATCCGAAGGGATGGTAGATACAGATACATTTGAGCTTTATTCAAAGCGAATCGAAGAGACTCGTAACAAATTAACCGGCTTTAGTGACGACTTGAAAAAAACTGGGCAGTCTGCCGCCCAGACAGCTTTTGCAATGCGCATGATCCCCGCTCAGATGACGGACATCGTAGTCGGACTCTCTACAGGCCAGTCCCCTTTTATGGTGCTTATGCAGCAGGGCGGGCAGTTAAAAGATATGTTCGGTGGAATTATTCCTGCGATTAAAGGTGTATCCACCTACGTAATGGGGTTGGTAAATCCATATACCGTAGCTGCGGGGGCAGTTGGCCTCCTTACTTATGCTGTTTACCAAAATCGGCTGGAGATTGAAGCAGCAACGAAAATTGCTACAACATCGCTTGGTGCTAACGGTGATGCTGCCGAACGCCTTGCGCTTAACATGGTTGCGATATCCGATAAGACGGGGCTGGCTATTGAAGAAGTTCGCAATATGTTTATTACGACCAATGACGGTGCCAGCGAGGCAGTAAATAAATTAATTGATGTCGGATATAGCTACGATGAAGCACGACAAAAAATTTCTCAATATAAGGATTCAGCTAATTTTACGGCTCTGAATGCTGATATTGACATGCATCGTCGAGAGATACTGAAAATTGGCGACTCCTGGACGGCAGCGGCAATAAAGGTAAAAAACTATTACACAGCTGCAGACAAAGGTAAGCAGGCTGTTGCTCTTGGTGGCGCAATAGACCCCACGATGAGATTTATT
Source organism: Klebsiella sp. 141240 (assembly GCF_050600805.1). Classification (NCBI taxonomy): domain Bacteria; kingdom Pseudomonadati; phylum Pseudomonadota; class Gammaproteobacteria; order Enterobacterales; family Enterobacteriaceae; genus Klebsiella; species Klebsiella sp. 141240. Next base: position 8,966 of record NZ_JAQIRK010000003.1, read on the forward strand.
GGACAGGCCATTGACCTACAATCAACGATGAATGTCCTGACTATTGAGGGTAATAAAGCTGTTGCAGAGTCTGTTGATTGGATTAATAAGGAGTATTTGGCGGCTGACAGAGTCGCTGGCGCCGAAGCAAGGCTAAAGGAAGCGAGGGCGCAATCAAGAAAAATAGCTTTCTCAGGGAACAAAGAGGCGATTGAACAAGCTAATGCGCTCATTGCCGTTCGTGAAAAGGAATTGGATCAGGCCAAACAACAGGGAAATGAAAAACCTAAGAAAGAGATAAAAGGTAAAACATTTACAGAGGACGCAGCGACTCGGCTTCTTGAGCAGATACATCAGCAGACTGCCGCGATGCAGTCACAATTGGATGCCAGCGATAAACTTAATAGCGCTACGCAGGCACGGGTTAAGTTCGAGCAGCAGATCGCAGACCTCAAGTCTAAAACTCAGCTAACCGCCGACCAGAAGTCGATTCTTTCCCGTTCTGACGAAATATTGCAGGCTTATAAGCAGCAGGAGGCTTTGCAGAATTCAGTTAAGACGCTGGATGATTACAGGAAAATGCAGGAGCAAATTGCACCAAAGGAATTGCGCCAAAATGGGACGCTGCAAAAACGTCTAGAAATTCTTCAAAAGATGGTTGAGCTGAAGAAACTGACGCCGGAGACTGCTGGGAAGCAGGCAAGTGACCTGATTAGTAAATCGGTCCTGCCTGATTCCGTTATATCAGGTGTGAACAAGGCCGGTGGTACGCTGACCTCTGGAGCAACCAATAGCGACCTGTCAGGACAGGGAATGAACATGATAGGGCTGCAAATTGATCCGCAGCTGGAGGTTATCGAAAAGCTGAAGCAAGCCCAGACTGATTATGCTACCTGGCTGAACCAGCAGCAGCAGGCGATCACACAAAATACTTTACTGAATGAGCAGCAGAAGCAGCAGCAATTGCTGGCTCTCCAACAGCAAGGACAACAGAACCAGCAAGCACTAAGCACCGCAGTTTATGCCGCACAGATGCAATCAGCGCAAAATTCTTTCTCCAGTATCACCGATTCGATGGGGGCGATGTTCGGCGAGCAATCCGTAATGTATAAAGCGGCATTTGTTACGCAAAAAGCTTTTGCGCTTGCTCAGGCGGCTGTTCAATTGCCAATGGCAATGGCGCAGGCGCTTTCAAGCCAGCCATTCCCATACAACTTAGCAGCGATGGCTACTGTTGCAGGTCTCATGGCTACAATAACGTCCAGCATCTCCAGTGCTGCCGCCGTCGGCTTTGCTTCTGGTGGATATACTGGCTCAGGCGGAAAGTATCAGCCGGCAGGTATTGTCCATAAAGGGGAATATGTCTTCGATCAGGAGTCCACAAATCGAATCGGCGTGTCGCAGCTTGAGGCGTTACGGAACGGCAAGCCGCTTGATGCGACATTGGGGCGTTCGGGGTTTGGGACTGGCGTTCAGAACGTTAGCAGCGACAACAGCCGGCGAACCACTGTTCATGCGCCGATTACCCAAGAGTTTAACCTTCAGGGGGTCACGCCTGAGCAACTTAATTCTACGCTCAACCAGAATAACAGACAGCTTACCAGACAGTTGAAAGGGGAGCTTACGAAGGAGGTCATGATGCCACAGGGCGATTTTGGCCGCGCTTTAAAGAGTCGCTACGTGAGGGGGTATAAGGAATAACATGGCAGATATCCTCTACCCACATGACTATCTCCCAATGCCGCTGCAGGAAGGCTATGGGTTCCAGCCAGTCAGCCCTTTGAAACGAACTCAACTCACTACTGGCCGCGCGCGACAACGCAGGGCGTATACCTCGACTCCTACGCAAGCGACTGTATCCTGGTTTATGGAGAGCAATGTTCAGGGGCTCACGTTTGAATCGTGGTACCGTGATGCGCTCTCTGATGGTGCGGCCTGGTTTATGATGAAGTTGCAAACCCCCGCAGGCATAAAATTCTACAAATGTCGTTTTACGGATATCTATCAGGGGCCAGTGCTGGTGGCTCCTATCTACTGGCGGTATTCGGCGACGCTGGAGTTATGGGAACGTCCACTATTGCCTTCGCCGTGGGGTAACTACCCCGAGTGGATCGCAGGTAGTTCACTGCTTGATATCGCATTAAACAGGGAGTGGCCAAAGCATGACGGTGCTTAACCGGCTTTATGCCAGTAGCGGATCGGAAGTCATCATTGAAACGCTACAAATCAATATCGGTTCGACGGTGCATTATTTCTGCAAGGGCTACGACGATATTACAGCGACGACCGAAAATGGCGCTGTTTTAACCTTTTCAGCCGCAGCTATCGATATCGCCATCCCGGCCAGAAACAGTGACGGTACACAGGATTTGCAGTTCGCTGTCAGCAACATAAAAGGGGAGGTGAGTACGGCGATTCGCGATGCCCTGGCAGCGAGACAAGATGGCTCTATGACCTATAGGCAATATGTCTCAACAGATCTTAATGCTCCGGCTTCAGTGCCGTATACGCTCGCTATCAAATCGGGCTCATGGACGGCGCTGCAGGCACAAATTACCGCTGGCTATATGAACGTTCTCGATACGGCCTGGCCACGCTATCGCTACACACTTAATGATTTTCCCGCTCTTCGCTACATGAATTGAGGTTTCTCCATGTTCAATCCTGATAAATACCTTTCGGTCACCTGGCTGAAGGGCGGACGCTCTTTTCCCAAACTCGACTGTTTTGGCATTGTGAATGAGATACGCCGTGACCTTGGCCTACCTGAATGGCCTGACTTTGCAGGTGTGACCAAAGACGGCGGCGGCCTTGATAAAGAAGCCCGAAAACTGATGTTAAAGCTTGAGCGTTGTGAGCCATGCGTCGGCGCTGGCGTGGCGTGTTATTCTGGAACAATGGTCACCCATGTGGGGATTGTCGTTGAGCTGAATGGGTTGCTGCAGGTGGCCGAATGCAACCCCGGATCAAACGTTTCTTTTATGCCGATCTGGAAATTTAAACGGCGATTTATCAAGGTGGAATTCTGGCGATGACGATCCGCATTTATCCCTCCCGGCTCCCCGGCGAACCGCTGGAAACCCATCAGCATGCGCGAACGACTCTGCATGAATGGATGAAAACCAACGTAGAACATTACTCTCTTGAGCAACAGCATCCAGTAACGGTTGAAATTAATGGCTCTCCAGTTCCGCCAGAGAAATGGCCTTATTACCCATTAACGCCGGATAGTGATGTCAGAATATATCCAACTCCCTACGGCACTGGCGCTGAAATAGCTGCCTGGGCGGCGATATCTGTCGCTGTGGCGTCTGCTGCCTACTCGGTATATATGATGTCCACAATGGACAAAGGCGGCGGAAATTCATCCTCAAATGGGTTAGGGCTCGATTTAAACCCGGCAAAAGCGAACACGGCAAAACTTGGCGATCCTATTCGGGAATTGTTCGGACGTGCGCGGGTTTATCCGGATTATGTTGTTCAGGCGGTAAGTCGTTTTAACCCTGATGATCCAACCAGAATGACGGTTGAAATGATGATTTGTGTGAGCCGCGGGAATGTTGCTTTTACAAACGGCGATATCAGGATTGGCTCAACGCCTGTTTCGGCTCTTGGCGGTTCATTTTCTTATACGCTTTATCCGCCAGGGGCTAATGTTGCTGGCGATCGTCGCAGCGAAAACTGGTTTAACTCCACCGAGGTGGGCGGAACGTCCAGCGGCAGTGGCCTTGATATGGCGCAGACGGCGCCGGACTCATCCGATATTACCGCCGACAGCATGACCGTTTCAGGATCGTCGGTTTCGTTCACCGGGCTGAGTGATGGTGATGATGATAATTCACTGCCCGAGTCCTGGGTGGAGGGGGCGCTGGTGACTATTATCGCGCCGACCAATTACCTGATCTCTTCTTCATCGGGTTACAGCGTTCTGTTCAGTGACACGCTGACTGAGATTAATCCCTATGCCGGCATGCCCGTTACGCTGGAAATTAACGGGGCGGAATATGATCTCTTTATCGCTACGTTCACGCCCAAACAGGATGCTGTTCCAGGTGTGGGGGGGGCGGCTGCTTCTTTGCGTGCAAGTGCAGCACCAACAACCTATGATTTTTCGACTAACAGCCAGACGTTTAATCTGACCTGGCAGGCGACAACTTATACCGTTTCGCTTATCGCCAACTACGGCAATATGTCTGGCCTGCTGGCGGCAATCAATGAAGCGATCGCCGGGTCTAACCTGGTCGCGCAGGATGATGGCGGGGTTGTTCGCATCGTTGAGAAGTCCAGTCCGTGGCTGGGTGGCAGTATTACCGCCTCATCACTCCCGGCTTCTGTATTCGGGGATAACCCGACGTTTACAGATGGAACCGCATCCAGCGGCGGCAGCCCGGCGATCACCGCCAATGTCACCCTTGCTTATGGCAGCGGAACCGGCGCGGCATTCTCCGGCGTTCCTGAAGGAACTCAGCGATTATCACTTGCGCACCGCGGTAATGAATATCGTATCGCCTCAGCAGACGGTACGACCGCAACGGTTCAGCGTATGGTGAATGGTGCCATTGATGCAACCTGGCCTGGCTTTTCATCCAGGACAATGATCGATTACCAGGCGACAGGGATTAACGACAGCAATACGTGGATGGGGCCATTCCTGGCTTGTCCTGATAATGAGGTGGTTGATGCCTTTGAGGTCAACGTTTCTTTCCCTAGTGGGTTATGTGGATTTGATAACAAAGGGAAAAAACGCGTCCGTCATACCGGGGTGGATATTCAGTACCGGACATATGGAAGTGGCGGCGGCTGGCAGACCGCATCATTCCAGTATGAAAACAAAAACGTTAATGCCCTGGGTTATACGCACAGAATCACGCTAAACACTCCTGCGCTGGTTGAAGTCCGGATGCGCCGCCAGAACGAGCAGGGCAGCAATAATGCGCGTGACTCGATGTACTGGCAGTCGTTACGTGGCCGTTTGCTTAACCGTCCTGCCTCTTACGCCGGCGTTACGCTAATGGGTGTGACGGTCGAGACCGGGGGCAAACTGGCGGCGCAGTCTGACAGGCGCGTAAACGTTGTGGCCACGCGTATTTATGATACCGGCGCACCACGGCGAATCTCCAGCGCGCTGTTTCATGTCGGTAATTCTCTTGGCCTGGCGATGGATACCGAAGCCATTAACACCCTTGAGGCAACCTACTGGACACCGAAAAATGAGTATTTCGACTTCGCGACAGGCGACAGTGTCTCCGCGCTGGAAATGCTGCAGAAGATCACCACGGCGGGGAAATCATATTTCTTGCTGAGTGACGGACTCGCATCTGTAGGCAGGGAAGGGATTAAAAACTGGTCCGGCATTATCAGCCCGCATGAAATGACCGAAGAGTTACAGACCACCTTTTCGGCGCCGTCTGCCGATGATTACGATGGTGTGGATGTCACCTATATCAATGGCACGACGTGGTCAGAAGAAACGGTGCAATGCCGGACTCCGGATAACCCCACACCGAGGAAAATTGAGAGTTATACCCTCGATGGGGTGCTTGACCCGAACCGTGCCTATCAAATCGGCATGCGCCGCCTGATGAAATACCTGTATCAGCGGCTGGGGCATAACACGACGACAGAACTGGATGCGCTGGTCTATCAGTATGGCGATCGCATTTTGCTGACTGACGATATTCCGGGGAATAAAACGGTAAGTAGCCTGGTTATGGATATGGCCACATCTGGCGGTCAGACGATATTTACCGTCTCTGAGCCGCTGGACTGGTCCTTTGAAAACCCGCGCGCAATTCTGCGTTACCAGGATGGTTCTGCCTCCGGGCTGCTGGTGGCCACTTTTGTCGGGGATTATCAGTTGTCCGTTCCGTGGCAGGCTGCTTTTGATGAAATTCTTCTGAACGATCCGAGCATTGAGCCACCGCGGCTGGTGTTCTGCAGCTCAACGCGAAGTGTCTATGATGCCATTTTTGAGGAGATAGCCCCGCAGGCCGACGGAACCTGCCAGGTAACGACAAGACAATACAGCGACGTTTTCTACCAGTACGACGACGCCATCTATCCCGGCAACATCTCTTAAAACCAAAAATTTCCCCAATTAACTTTCTTTCGCTCAAACCCTCGTTTGAGCGAAGCCTCTTTTTGGAGCAAAAAACATGGCCTTTAATCCGCCGCTGGGGAGTACCTCTCCCGCTGTGTTGCTCGATAACGCCACGCGCCTGGATAGGCTGGTCAACGGACAGCCGACGACCGTTCCCGACCGCGCCGGTGATCCGCTTTATTCGTGGCGGGGTATCCATCAGAACCTGATCCCACTGAGCCGTCAGTACATGACAATTGAGGCTGCGCAGGCTGATATTGCAAACATTATGCAGGGAAGCACAACGTTCATACGCAGCCAGGATAACGATTATCTTGCCTATGAAGTAATGAACGTTAACGGCATCCTGCAACCGACTGGACGGAAACAGGCCTCTCAGGAATTCATTGATATGGTCCATAACTTTGCGCGCGCGACAGATATGCGAACGCGCGGAATAAACACCGTGAGTCGTAAAAAAAGGCCATTGGATATTCTGACCCGGCAAGGCCGTCGGTTATTCTCAATCAATGAAAATGGTGAGAAAGAGTTACCAGGCAAATCCTTTGCTGATTACCTGAATATCTTGCGATCTCTTCTCGTCGGAACCTCATCAATTCGTCGGGCCAGAGCAGGCTATTTATTTAATCTGGTCATTGGAGGATTCAGGGTTCTGGCTGTTCGCGACGACGGCAACGCCACGCTTGAGTATCGAGGAATCCCGCTGGAAACCCACCAGGGGCTTTTGCAAAACACGTTCGGCGGGTTCGGGGATTCATTAACGGCGAATGGGCTGGATGGTAATGCTTATAACGCCAGGTCATGGCAGGTATGGGCATCATTGTTCAGCAACGGGCAGCTGCAGTATGTTGGCCAGTGGGCTACCGGCGGCTATACCACTGCCGATATGATCCGCGTCCACTTACAGCCAGCCATTGAAGCAAAGCCCAGATTCATTACCTTCCTGGGTGGTCGTAACGATGTTATTCAGAAAGATAGTGCCGGGAACTTTAAATTCACCATTGCAACAGTCACCAGCAATATTCGGTACATCCTCACCCAGTTTCGAAAGAATGGCATTATCCCGGTGGTGTGTAGCATGGCGGCACAGAACAACAGCGATCCGGCGCTGAAAGCCAGAGAAAACGCGATAAACGCTTTTACCCGCGCGTATGCAATTGAGCAGGGATTTCCGTTCGTTGATATGCGGTCAGTCACTGTTGATCCTGAAACCGACGGCTGGAAGGCGGGCTATAACGGCAAACTTCAGGATGGCTCTCCTGACCCATCACACCCTGCGCCACTCGGTGCTTTTCATATGGGTAAAGCACTGGAGGAAGCGCTGGCACCTTTCATGATGCCGGTTTATCCGCAGATGGCCATCTCCAACCCGGTCACGTCAGGAGGACCAAATGCCATTATCAACCCACTCTTTCTCGATATTGTGAATGGTCTGCCGTCAGGATGGGTTGTTGAAAGCGGAACCGTGTCATTAACCACTGATCCTGATGTCGTTGGTAACGTTCTGGTGGTGACTGGCGCCGGGAATACCAGCGCGCGCGTGTCACAGACTATCCCGGTTACGCCCGGTGAGCGCCGGAAATTCAGTTTCAGAGTGAAATTTGATGTAGATGAAAACGCGGCAACCGCCTGCTTTCTCGAAGCCAACGGAGCCAATATTGCCGGAATTCGCCCCTGGAACCATTCGACGGACGGATTCAGAACGTTCAGTTATGACGTGGTGATCCCGGAGGGGATGTCCGAAATGAAATTGACCATTGTAGCGAATGGAGCCATTACCAGCGTGGGCCAGATGGGATTATTAAAACAGGAGGAAGTATGATTCTTGTATGTGATGGCGTGGTAAATGCCGACGATCTGGAACTGGCCGAGCCTGAAATGATTCTGAATGACAGCGCCAGCATCGCGACTTACGGGATGCATGACCAGTATGATTCAAGCGGCAACGGGTATGATCTGGTTACCGGCAATGAGTTTACTGAGCTGGGGATGCGTACCGTCGCAGACAGTGCGCACGGTGCAAATACGGGGATCATTGAATCCGATGAAATGACGTTTGCGCTGTGTATCAATATGAATCAGCCCACCGTGTCGGGCCGTCTGTTCTCCAACTTATTTCCTGGTATCGCCCCGTTTGGTGGTCTGCAGCTGCGAATTGAAGCCGCTGGCACGCTCATTTTACAGGTGGCTACGGGGAATAGTGTTGAGTCGACTGTTCAGGTGAGCCACGGTGGCGCAGTAGGTGGATGGACACGCTTCACCGTATCGGTATCAAATACAGAAGCGTCTATCACCCGCGCAAGTGGAGAAAAACGTTCTTCTGCTATCACAGTTAGAAAGAAATCGACACTTCCGTTGATCCTGAATGGTGGCCAGAGCCCGGAACAGAACATGGGGCTTCCCGGCATAATGGGGATATTCGCTGTCTATAATCGCGTGCTGACCGATGCAGAGCAAACAGATGTTCGTAGTAAAATGAAAACTATCATGGCTATGCGAGGCGTGGTAGTGAACTAGAACAGATCTACATACTCTCATGAGCTAAATCCACCCGGTAACTCTTGCATACGGTTACCGGGTTGGTTTCATCTTGAGTGCATCCAGAAATATAAAATGAAAGCGAATTTCTTTACATTCCAATTCTAGACGTCAGTACCCCATCAGCTTCAGAAGCCGTATGCAGTTGAAGTACATCCCTGAACGTTCCTTCACATCCGACACTTCCGCTTCCTACGATACCTATAACAAGCTGGAACTGACGTCCTCTCAGGTCCGCAAGCGATCCCGTGACGGAACTGGCAGTCATGGAAAGTTTACCTCTCTCGTAACCTTCAACTTTGCCGGCAGCAACTTTAAATAACCCGGCTGCGGGTACGTAATCCTCATAGTGATTTGAATTAACCAGTACAGCACCGCCATTTCCTGCAGGCCATCCCGAATCACGGGTACCAAAACGCCAGGATTCTGCAGTCGTTTCATTGTTGATTATCATTGTCCGCATATAAGCCATTGCCAGACCATTTACAGCATAACCAAGCGTTAAACCATTGCCATCCGTTCTGTTGGTATCGCTAATACATCCAGCGATAAGGTAGCTTGATGATTTTTGTACCGTGATTTCCCCGCGGCTCAGTAGCCTGTTCCCACCGGCAGAGGAGATACGAACGTTAACCGAGCGTGATGTCGGGTTGTATAACATCTGTTCAGGCGGTACGCCATTAGCAACCGCAAGAAGATCGCCATTTCCCCCGGTCAGGTTATAGATTGTCTGCACATTTCCACTTCCATCGGTTTTGATACCAAAAGCGGGAGTGACAGAAACGGCTGTTCGCTCATACATGCCATTCAGCAATAAAAAGCGAAAACGCTCAAGACAGCCAGCCTCGTCAGGAATATGACCACCATCAGCAGTTATGCGTGCTTTATAGTTTTGAAAAAGGACTGCGGGATCAAGGATTGAGGAAGAAAGGTCCAGAGCGGCTCGCGCGCCGGAATAGACTTTACCTGTATTAATTGCAGCAACCATTATATTTCTCCAGTGAGGGGAAGACGATCCAGACATAACCAGTTATACAGAGGGAAAGGTGCGCCATTGAGCGTCACCCAACGTGACACGGTCTGTGAAGAATCCCTGAAACAGGTAAGCGGATACAGATTTCCATTGGTATGTGGTGTGGTATTGGTAAATCCGATTAACAGGACGTCATCAGGTGCGGGAGGCTGGTTCAGTTCAACGTGAATTGTGTTCCCATTGATAACAGAAACAGCCTGTACCGTGGCTGAGTTTTTCTCCAGGCTTATCCCGTAGTTCGGACAGTTGGCAATAAAATCTGTATCGATGATCAGTGGCGGAAAGGGAACATCACAGGCAAGCTCTAAAAGGTTTCCTGATAATGTAATATCCCTGACTTTACATCCCGTCCATGTTCCTTTCTTTTCGGTATCGTACAGATGCCAGTAGATTGCCTGCGCGGTATATTCACCCTGTAACACCTTGCCTTTTGCATTGATGTGGCTGAGTGACCCGTCGCTATATAGCCAGTTAAGCGGGTATTTTGGCCCGTACATGATTGCCGTATTCGGATTCTGACGGACATAAGTCAGCTGATCCACCGCGGGGATAGAGTAAGGCTGAACGATTACCGGGTCACCCTGGGCATTACCGGCTTCATCCACTGGCTGTGACCTTGTATAAAAGCGGCTTCCCACCTGACCGATGATGACAGCGAAATCAGTCGTCTGTCCGGAAATAGCCTTGAAATCAGACTGGAGACCGGAGAAATAGGTGTTTGCTTTGGTAAGGTAATCACCAGGTAAAAGATTGTCGCCATTATCGGAGTCTGTTTCACCGTGCTCAAACGTCAGAAACCGGAATGTATACGGCTTACCAACACCATCAGCGGCATCTTTACCCATCTGCACAAATTTCTGCCCGTTCTGATATGGGATTGTCCCTTTGCTGATTTGTTTAAATGAACGACCACCTGCTGCAAAAGGCGCATGAATAAATATGGTATTTCCTACCCCCTTATTCATCAGGACATCGTACATAGGTAAAATATTACCCTGCCGGTACGATGGATAATTCATATCGTTCAATGTGGATACGTCATCCTCATTCACCGCCTGTATATTTTTACCTTCAGGCCGTCCGTTCATCCCGGCCAATAACCGCCCGCGATAAATGGGATTACGATTAACAATATTCTGTCCGACATGATCCGCTTCCATGTTCAGAGACTGTCCACTTGAACCGCCTCCCTGAATTTCAGGTGCATCAAGCGGCATTTCACGTATTGACGGTACATACATCACCCCGGAACCAGATACTGCCTCTCCGCCAGGTAGATAACTGAAAACGAAACCGGAAGGCGTCAGTTTTTGCGTAGTCAGTACGGGACATTCTGACCAGACCACCTCTCCGCGCCATGCTGCTGCTGGTACACCGCCCACGGTTTTGATGGTCGCCAGTGATTCGCCAAGATTGTCCTGTAACGGGCCATCAATACCGGGAATATGGACCCCGCCATCATCATCTATTGCAAAAATGGCGGTTTTTAAATCGGCTGCAAAAACGACATGCTGGAAGCCAATAATGGTGCGGGAAAAGTTAGTGGAACATAGCGCGTTAAGCCTGTCCTGAAGAACATCATCAGTGCCGACAATACGTATATCACCATTGTCATTAATAGTCAGAAGACCATCAACGCCGTTTTGAGCCACAATGACATGTTGTAATCCCTGATAAAGATTTGCCTGTTGTTTGGGGATTAGCTGCTCAACATAATCCTGCAATGATGATTTAAGACCTGCGAGCCATAGCCCGAAATCGTTATCCAGTGCAAGCGCTGTTGCCGATGGCCCCTGTAACCCGGTTAAAATCCATTGCCACTCATCTGAGCTGTATTGTGACAGAATTGCTGTTTTTAGCTTAAGAGAAGCGATTTGTGCAGAAAGCTCTGCGGTGAATTGATCGATACCTGCAACGAATGCCTGTGAAGGCATCCTACGCCCGGTAGGTGCTAGTGCTCCTCCGCTGTTGATAACCTCGATAGCCAGTGCGCTATCATCCGGGCTGCGGTAATACGTGGTTGAGCCTTCGGGGATATTGGCAATATCCGCCTGAGCATCAGCCAGCGTCATATACTGCTTGCTCAGCGGAATAAGGTTCTGATGGATACCCCGCCACGAATAAAGCGGATCACCGGCGCGGTCGGGAACGGTCGTCGGCTGTCCGTTGACCAGCCTATCCAGGCGCGTGGCGTTATCGAGCAACACAGCGGGAGAGGTACTCCCCAGCGGCGGATTAAAGGCCATGTTTTTTGCTCCAAAAAGAGGCTTCGCTCAAACGAGGGTTTGAGCGAAAGCCCTGAGCTTTTTACAATCAGCTATTTCAAAGGGTTATATGATGCTGATTGGTTACGCCAGGGTGTCTACCGGGGATCAGAATCTCGATTTACAGAAAAACGCACTGATTCGAGCAGAATGTGAGCTGGTTTTTGAAGATATGGCCAGCGGGAAAAATGCCCGGCGACCTGGTTTAAAGCGTGCGTTACGCAGACTCAAACCGGGTGATGTGCTGGTGGTCTGGAAACTGGATCGGCTCGGGCGCAGCGTGCGCGACCTGATCACACTGGTATCGGAGCTGCAGGCGCGCGGAGTGAATTTCCGCAGCCTGACTGACTCGATCGACACGTCGACGCCTGCCGGCCGTTTCTTCTTTCATGTCATGAGTGCGTTGGCTGAAATGGAGCGAGAATTGATCGTCGAGCGCACACGCGCAGGTTTAGCTGCGGCGAGGGAGCAGGGAAGAGTTGGCGGACGTCGCCGGATAATGACTAGCGACGCTGTGGAGCATTGTCGTCGAATGCTCGCAAACGGAGCTACCCGACAGCAGGCCGCAGATGTGATTGGGGTTGGGGTAAAGACGATTTACAAATATTTCCCTGTAGCTGGCGTAGGGAATTTTGAGAATCAGTAATCGTCAGGGATGTTGGAGATACCGCCCCACACGATAATCAGGCCAAGTATAGTCATGGCAAATAAGGTTACAGATACGCCTGAGATGATTAAAAATGTCATATAGTTCCTTGAGGTGTGTGTTGTCATTCATTAGACAGCAGGAACTGTAGAAGGTTGTGAGCTTTACAAATTTCTGGCAATCGTTTTTTGGTTAAGTAAACGGCCAATGGCTATATGTAAGAGTTAGTTGGGAACCACCAAGTACTTACTCGGGAACCTCTTGGTAAAGAATTGCAGGGATAATCGGAGATAGTTTGAAGACTACTAAGATATTTCCCCGGAAAACATTGCCTCATCCTTATAAACTTAAGGATTTCAACGTGGTAAAGCCTGCTGCTATTACAAAGTAGCCAGCAAGATAGATTCATGGTACATGACAAGTAGAATGGTTCATTTATATAAAGAGGCTTCTCCTTCAGGACGCGTTTTGAATCTGCGATGCATCCACAGGTATTGCTCAGGGGCTCGGAGAATTTCATGCTCGATGATCTTATTCATATAACCCGCTGCGGCGACCTTGTCTTCCCCTGGATAGCCTGACAACGGATTGCTGATATACATGCGATAACCTTTTTTATCGCTACGTCGAATCATGCTAAGTGTGATCAGTTGTGCACCTGCGAGTTTTGACAGAGCATATGTTCCGTTCGTTGAGGCTGCTTTTTTTACCGAGAAAAAAGGTGCAAAAACGCTTCCCTTAGGCCCATAATCCTGATCTGGTGCAAACCACACGGCTTCACCAGCTTTCAATGCATGAACAAAACCAGATAAATTACGCCTATTAATCATCGCCTTATTTGAACGCATACGACCTTTTGTCTGTACCCATTCCATTAATAGATTATTGTGTGGGCGATACGTAGCCATCATAGGATGGCATAAACCCATTACTCTTCCACACAACTCAAGGGACATAAAATGAATCCCGACAACCATTACCCCTCTGGTCGCACCGGTCAGGTTTTCAAGCCCTTCGACATCAAACCATTTTTTGACTCTCGCATCACTCCAGAACCAGGCCATTCCTGTTTCCATCAGTCCCAGTCCGAGAGAAACAAAGTTTTTCTTGACCATCTGGTTTCGGGCAAACGGTGTCATTCCTGGAAAGCAGAGTTCGATATTTCTAATCGCAATTCCTTCCCGACGTTTCAGAAAGGGTCTGGATATTTTTCCAAGACCAGAGCCCAGAATATGTAAAACCGGGTAAGGAAGCTGAACGAGAAGCCACAGCAGACCCAAACCAGTCCAGGTAAGCCAGTAGCGGGGATGGAGTAAATTATAAGTAAAAGTCTGTGACATAAATTTCCTTAATGCTAATGGAGTTATAACGCAAAAGGGAAATGCTGAGAAAATTCGTCTTTAGCGATACTCATTCTTTTAGACAGTTTGAATTCGTATAAATTCAGAAGAAACAATTTCAATTACTGGCAACAGTTTTTGAATAGTCAGGGATACATTGTAAATCAGCAAAGTTATGCTGTTATAACTTCATGGGTTTTTCATTGATATTCAAGAAATTGTCTTCTGGATTCATCATCATCAAGGTACTCAAAAGAAAGAAGGCGAATTTTGGTAAGTTTATAAAACCACTCACAATCGTTTCGTTGAATAATTTCGCCTGGTTTGAAACATATCCCGGATGCCACCCGGATAATGGCATATTTACCATTACTAAACCTGACCCGGTGAATACAGAAAGGTTGGCCAGCCTGCCCGTGACAGCTGTTCGACAGGATACGTCCTTCAATAAAAACAGATTTTTTAGATTTCATTATCATACCCTCGACAACTGCAGTACAGGAGGAACGTTGTCATTTTCCGACATCACTGACGTTAAGTGGCAGAAGCTGATCAGCCGCCGATACACCAGCATTCTGAAGGTCTGAACAACAGTCCGCAGGCAGGGCACTCAAGAACCGCATCTTTTCTTAGCTTACCTGCTTTCTGATCAGCTCTGTGTGCGCATACCGGGCAGGCAACATGAACCGGTCTTTCTTTAAAATATCTGAGCCCTTTTGTATAAGACATAAATGATTCTCTGAGGAATACAGTAATTATTATACGCTTTGATATAAAAATAACTGGCATAAGTTATGTTAAGTTGTGTCTGAATCAGGATGTAAGATATTGAAAATTGAACGTCTGATTTATGATACACTATCCTTCCGTGAGAAATTTATGATGAAATCAGAAGACACCCTTGACTGGTATCCGGCACAACTACCGCCTGTGAAAATTATTCTTGGTGAAGCCGTGCTGGCTGTGGGTAAACAGGGCAGACCGATTAATACCCGCACCTTGCTGGAATACCTTCAGGTCATGCAGGACAAACAAAAAAGGCGGGATGACAAAATCGCCATGCAGACTGCGATTGATGTTCTCAGGGATAATCAGCGCATTAACGGCAGACGTTAATGCACCTCCGGGATCAGTGTCAGTTCTGAATGATCTCAACCGTATGGTTTTGTCCATCATCCTTCAGCAGTATTCTGTCATCAGGGAGGAGAACACCATCCAGCGTCACGGAATATTCTGCATCGCCGCGTGAGACACTAATCTGATAGTGGCTTTCACCATACTGATAAGCAATAGAAAAAGACGGCCACGCATCCGGTAATAGGGCATGAACACTAAAGTCAGTGCCGGTGCGTTTTATCCCCAGTAATTCCTCGGTAAGTAAACGCCAGGCCCAGCCTGCAGAACCGGTGTACCAGCTCCAGCCTGCACGACCAGTATGGGGAGCTACGCTGTAGACATCAGCACTCATGACATAAGGTTCAGCTTTATAAATCCCGACAGAGCCCGCATTGAGAGTATGATTTACAGGGTTGAGCATTGACCAGAGTTGCCAGGCACGTTTGGCATTCCCCATCCGGGCAAATGCCATCACGGCCCAGATGGCGCCATGAGTATACTGCCCTCCGTTTTCCCGCACACCGGGCAGGTACCCCTGTATGTAGCCCGGATTTGGACCGTGTCCGTCGAAAGGAGGCGTTAACAGTTTGATCAGCCCGCCTTTGTTATCCACAAGGTGCTTATCCAGCGCCTGCAGGGCCTTTGCGCACCGTCCCGGGCTCGCGGCGCCGGACAATACAGACCAGCTCTGCGCAATCGCATCAATCCGGCAGTCCTGTGAGGTTTTCGATCCCAGGGGAGTACCATCGTCAAAATACCCGCGCCGGTACCATTCCCCATCCCAGGCGTGGGCTTCGAGATTGCTTTGCAGGCGCAGAGCCTGTGAATGGCACATCGCGGCGACGCTTTCATCCAGCCTGCGCTCCGCCAGCGCTGCAAACCGCTGCAAAATGTCGTACAGGAAGAAGCCCAGCCAGACGCTTTCACCTTTGCCTTCGATACCCACCCGGTTCATCCCGTCATTCCAGTCACCAGCCCCCATCAGCGGCAGGCCATGCTCCCCGAAGCGAAGTCCATAGTGAATAGCTTTGACGCAGTGTAACCAGAGTGTCTCTTCGGTGCCGCTGATGACCGGCGTGTCATAGACAGACTCTTCACCAGGCTGAAGCGAGCGTCCCTCCAGATAAGGAATGCGTATTTCCAGTGCATCCATATCCCCCGTCGTTTCAACATAGTGGCAAACAGCAAGCGGCAGCCAAAGATAGTCATCGGAACAGCGGGTACGCACACCGTTGCCGTGTGGCGGGTGCCACCAGTGCTGCACATCCCCCTCGATAAACTGCCGTGATGCACAGAGTATTATCTGTTCACGCATCCGGTCCGGAGCAGCGTGGCTCAGAGCCAGCGTATCCTGCAGCTGATCGCGAAAACCAAATGCACCGCCAGACTGATAGTAGCCACTCCGGGCCATAAGACGGCAGGCGACTGTCTGATACAACAGCCAGCCATTAACCAGTAAATTTACGGACGTGTCGGGGGTGTTAACTACGATTTTATCGAGAACATTGTGCCAGTGATTATGAATCCGGTTCAGCTCCTGGCGGACCGTATCCTCGTTCATGTAGCGGGCCAGCGTCTCCTGAGCACAAACATCATTCTCCTCTGCGCCGAGGATAAAAATAAACGTCCTCTGGTCCCCGTCAATTAATGTAACCGCCGATTGCACCGCTCCGCAGGGATCCAGACCGGCCCCCGTCTTACCAGAAAGCTTTTGCAGTTTCATAGCCGAAGGGGCGTGAAGGGAACCATTACGGCCAATAAACTCCCGGCGGTCCCCTGTCAGAGAACAGTCATTACCGCTGACGGCAAAAAATGTAGTTCGGCCGCCACCATTATCACCATAAAAGTTATTCGCAAGTATCCCGCAGCCGCCGGGCGTTCTGGCCACATGTGTCACAATGTGAGGGGCTGAGCGCGTTCGTGTTTCTCCGAGCGTCCACTCTACATAGCCTGTGACGGAAAGTTGACGTGTCCGTCCCGAAGAGTTACTGAGCGTCAGGAGCACCAGTTTAACCGGATCTTCTTCAGCAACCAGGACCGTCAACTCGCTGTCTATACCACTCTCACGATGGGCAAAAACGCTGTAGCCAAAACCATGGCGGGTCAGGTAATCACCGTGTCCGCGAACAGGTAAAGCCGTCGGCGACCAGCACTCCCCGCTCTCTTCATCGCGCAGGTAAAATGCCTCGCCGCTGCGATCGCTCACCGGATCGTTCTCCCACGGCGTCAACCGGTATTCATGGGCATTCTCATACCAGGTATAGGCCTGCCCTGCCTCTGAGATCACACTGCCAAAACGAGAATTTGCCAGTATGTTCGACCAGGGAGCCGGTGTAAGCGCATTTTCCCGAAGGACGATCTGATACTCCCGCCCATCCTGAGAAAATCCACCGTACCCATTGAAATGGCATAACTGACTGGTATCAGGGCTCCAGTCCGTATGTTGATTACGCTCGCGCACAGCACGCGGAATGAATGCCCTTGCCGGCGATTTCAGGGTATGAATACGCTGGTTAAGCTGCTCATTAATCCCCCCTGCGCGGTCATCAAGATAAAGACAGGCCACGCTCATCAAAAGCAACTTATCCTCAGCGGAGAGATGCTCACCGTTGCGGACAAAAAGCCCGCCCTTTTTATCCAGCAGACTGGCTTCAGACCCGGCATAAATTAACTCCATAATCTGATTTTGTAATCCCTGCTGGTAGCCGCCGGGGCTGTTATTCAGGATAACTAAATCAACATCCAGCCCTTTCTGTCTCCAGTAACGGTGTGCCTGAATCAGTGTGGTCACTGAGGTGATACCTTCCTCGCTGGTTATACTCAGCAGCACTATCGGCAGATCCCCTGAAATTCCCCAGCCCCACAGTCCGGACTGGCCACGCCGGTTGCGGCCGATCGCCTGGCCTTCGGCGCGCAGCTCCTGGACAGGGTAAAGCACAGCGCTGGCGAGACTATTGAACAACGTGGCATCATCTTCACTGGCGTTCATCTGGCGCAATACCACCAGACTGTGAGACCAGGCCAGTTCAAAGACGCGATCGGCGATAGGGTAATCGCGATATTTCTCCAGCAACGCCAGGCTCTGCTGACGGGTCTCGCTGATGCCATAAATGATATCAATCGTAACCGGCTGCCCCGGCTGCAGAATAATGGCGTTGCGAATTGCCAGTATCGGATCCAGCACCGAGCCCGACGTGTTGCCTAGCATCCCTCCCGTCTCTATTGCCTGTGCATTCGCAGGGTTTCTGCCACGTCCAATAAACCTTGCCCTGTCCGTTTCAAACGACACGTTATGTCGGTTATCGCCGTGCACCACCATCATGTGAAACAGGCAAGGGCCCGGTTCATCCGGTGAGCGCGGGCGCCGGTGGCAAAGAATAGCGTCACGCTCAGGAGCCAGCTCAGTCTGAATAAACAAATTGCTGAATGCCGGGTGTGCCAGATCGCTGGCATCAGGTGCCAGTACCACTTCAGCATAGGTCGTCAGCTCCAGAGAGCGAGGCTTGCGACCACGATGAATCAGTGTGAGCCGTCGCAATTCAACATCATCCTCCGGAGAGATCACCACCTGAGTTTTGACGCTGAGTCCCCCTAAGCTGCGTCTGAATTCTGCCCCCGCATCGGTGAACAACACTTCCTCGTCTTGTCCGCTGGTGTAGCCTGTTGGTTGCCAGGTATTGCTCCACACATCTCCCGTCTGGGTATCGCGGATGTAGCAGAAAGCTCCCCAGTTATCACGGGTGGTATCACTGCGCCAGCGCGTTAGTGCAATATCATTCCAGCGACTGTAACCGCCGCCGCCCGCGGTCAACATCAGATGATAATGGCCGTTGGACAGGAGTTGAATATCCGGGGCGGGGGTATCCACGCTATAGAAAATACGGGGTTCATAGCGAACGGGTTTGACCATGCCCTCATGAGATTCAAAATGACGGCGCGGACTGTACAGATCGACCGCATCCGGCACGCGCTCCTGTAACAGCAGACTCGCTGACCGGAATACCGTACTGGACATAAAGCGTTCAGTCATGGGGGCATCAAGCAGCACATGAGCCAGCGCCTGAAATGCCATACCCTGGTGATGCGCCATCCAGGACTGTACCACCGCATAGAGCTGACCGGTTGCAAGACGTGAGGGGGTATAGTCCAGCGCTTCATAAAAACCGTATTCTCCGCATGCACCATTTTTTTGCAGCCTGAACAGGTTCTCACAAGCTTTCTGCGGGGAAACCATCAGCGCCAGCAGCGTGGCGTAAGGAGCGACAACCATGTCATCGGCAAGTCCCCTGCGTAGACCGAGCCCCGGTACGCCAAATGCCTGATACTGATAATTATGCTGAACATCAAAAGCATGATAGCCAGACTCTGAAACACCCCATGGTACCCCGCGTTCTTTCCCCCAGTGAATCTGGCGCATAACCGCCGACTGACTCATTTCATCGAGCAGGCTGCCGGGCCAGGTGGGCATCACCAGATTCGGCATCAGATATTCAAACATGGATCCGCTCCATGACATCAGGGCCGTTTCATTATCAATCGTGGTAAACAATCGACCCAGTGCGTACCAGCTTTTAAGAGGTAGCTGATTAGTCGCAATGGCAAGAAAACTGGTCAGGCGGATTTCAGACGGCAGGAGATCGTAGTGGCTCTTGTCAGGCGTATTCGTGTCACAGTTATAACCGACGCTGAGCAGACTGGTTGCTTCACTGTACAGAAAGGCGAAATCCATCCGGGCATGCTCATCCAGCCGCTGTTCCAGCTCGGTGATAATATTGAGTCGCATTCGGGCCTGCTCCGCCACTGACGCCGGAGGCGTTTCTGTACCGGTTAATGTCGGACGGGCAAGCTCGCTCAGCGTCGGCAGCGTCTGCTCATTCCAGGATACAGGTAACCAGCCAAGCAACAGAGACCACTCATGGCAAAGCTGAACCAGTTGATGCTCCAGATGTCCTGCCCAGCGCATCTGAAGAGGTGACCCCTGATGGCATAACATGGTCAGATGGTTGCACTGGGTGCGCATGTTTTTCAGTTCGCTGATAAACGCCTGCGGAGAGAGCGACACCGCATTCAGGCAATGCTTGCGCAGCAGTCTCAGGCTGTCAGGTGGGTTCTTACCCCACTGTTTTTCCAGAATATCCAGCGTATCGTTCAGTCCTGCCAGTATCTGTTGGCTGCTTAAAACAGGCTGATGACGCATGGCGGACAGCCCTGCACGCAGCGTCAACAAATGCCCGGCCATGTTGCCGCTGTCGACGCTGGAGATATAGCGTGGACTGAGGGGGGCCAGCGTACGGGTGTCATACCAGTTGTACAGATGGCCCCGGTAGTGCTCCATTTTATCCAGCGTGTCGAGTGTGAGCGACACGCGCCGGAGCACCTCTCCGCCGGGCAGGTAGCCAAAGTCCCATGCCGTCAGGTTAGCCATTAGTGAAAGACCAATATTGGTAGGAGAAGTTCGGTGTGCCACCGTCGGTTGTGGTATTTCCTGATAATTATCAGGCGGAAGCCAGTTCTCTTTTTCTGTGGCAAAGGTTTCAAAAAATGCCCAGATTTCACGGCTTGTCTGGCGTAACAGCTGTTTTTGTTCCTGACCTGGCGAAAAAACCTTACGCACGGGCTGACGACTCAGCCAGCTCATCAGCAACGGCGCCACACACCATACCAAACCGATCGGTAACACAATCCCCAGCAGCTGGGGGGCCAATTTTCCGGTCAGAATTATCAGCGTCACGCCACCGGCAACATTCAGCCACATCGCCTGATAAAAACGTGCAACAGTGGATCTGGCCTGATTGCTGTCCTGGCTGTGGCTGACCCACTGGCTGAGGTGACGCCTGCTTATCCCCAGTCGCCATAGCGTCACGGCGATCGCTTTCAGCGAATATCCGGCTTCGTGTGGCAGTATCGCAAAATTAAGACCGATACCTGACAGACGCTTCAGCGCGCCCGCCATTACAAGTAACAGATGCGGCTTCAGGCGACGGCGCAGAGGTTTATTGAGAAGGTCATGGGTGATGCAGAGGAGGGCTGGCAACAGCCAAATCAGTGACAGTATGCACAGCCAGTAAACCGGATTGGGAACCCAAAGCAGGGTGAAGTAGAGCAATACCACTAAAGAGGGGGCGACCAGGCTGCGACGCAGATTGTCGAGTAATTTCCAGTAAGAAAGCGCGGTCAGTGGATTCCGGGTACGGGTTCCATCGGCTTTTCTGACGTGTGGTTTCAGCCAGTTAAGCAGTTGCCAGTCACCCCGGATCCAGCGTGAACGGCGTGCAACGTCCGACAGATAATTATTAGGGTACTGTTCGTAGAGTAACACCTCACTCAGCAGACCCGAGCGCGCATAGCACCCTTCGAGGAGATCATGGCTGAGAACCAGATTTTCCGGGCAGGTATTGGCAGTGGCCTGCATAAAAATGTCAACATCGTAAATCCCTTTGCCCACGAACGACCCTTCCCCAAAGAGATCCTGATAGATATCCGAAGACATCATAGAATAGGGGTTATTACCCGGTATGCTGCTGCGCAGGGCGGCGTAACGCCCCTGACCGTTACGTGGTATCTCCTCAGCAAGACCGGGTTGTAAAATACCAAATCCTTTGACCACCCTCTGGCGTACCGGATCATACTCTGGCGTATTCAACGGATGGGCCATCGCCGCGACCAGTTTGTGAGCCGTATCGCGCGGTAACACCGTATCACTGTCCAGGGTAATGACGTATTTTATGTGACCCGGTAAAAGGTGGGCAGGCATGTCTGCAACGCTGACGAATTGCGTTCCGGGATGGCGCAACCAGCTGTTCAGTAACGCCAGTTTTCCCCGCTTGCGTTCATAGCCCATCCACGCTCCTTCCGAGGGGTTCCATTCAGGCTGACGATGTAACAGATAAAAACGTGGTCGGCCGGAGGGGTAGCGGCGATTCAGCACCTGCGTATCAGCGATAGCCTGTCTGAGCAGCGCGTGACTTTCCGGCGAGGGTTCATTTTCAGAATCTGCAAAATCAGTGAGCAGCGCGAACCTGAGATTTTCGTTTTCATTCCCCAACCAACAGACTTCAAGACAGGAGAGGAGCTGGCTGAAACTTTCGTGGCTGGTCAGCATGCAGGGGATGACGATCATGGTGGCACTGTCAGCGGGAATGCCGGTTGAAAAATCCATCCCCGGCAAGGGGCGAGGAACGCGAAAACGGGTGGTTGCGTCACTGAGTAAATCACTCATTAACTGAGTTAAAGCGATAACCAGAGGTAATATCACCGCGATTAACAACCAACCTGCGCCCTGCATGGCAGTTTCGTGCAATATTGCCGCGGTCGCTGCGGTTGTCAACAACGCCAGGCTACCAAGCCATGACAGCAGGGTTATTCTGTTGAAACTGTGCCGCAAGCGTATGAGTCTTGAGGTGTCTGCCAGGAGATGTATATCCAGTGCCTGTCGACCTTCGCCGGCGAGATAATAACCAACATGATGTTCCGGTGTATTGGGGGCTTTTCCCTCTGAAAGCGCCAGCACCCTGTCAGCAACCTCAGGCTCGCTGAGCCCACTGTCTCTGGCCAGGACCTCAACTATGTGCCGGTAATGATCCCGGGTATTGAAGTGCATCCGGGGATAGATACCGGCAGGATCATTGCTTAATACCTGTTCGACGACGCTTATCGTTTCGGCGAAATCAGCCCAGTCCGTTTCACCCAGTAATCGCAGACCTGCGATGCTGTTACTGACAGACAGCTGGCTGGCGGCAAGCTGTTGATTGAAGTTATTTATGAGAATGTCAGTGGTGACTCCCTGTTCCCGAAGGCACTGATCAACCCAGGTAAGAGGTAACGACAGCGCGTTGCCGTGACCCTGCAGACGCCGCACCAGTTCTGCGACAAACGCGCTGGATAACGGAGGACGGGAGCGCGCCAAATCGGCAACCACCATAATTAAATCACCAGGCGCACTCTCTGCACATTCGAAAATCCTGGTTATCCACGTATCTGCCAGGTTTCTGTCCTGTTGCGCTTTTATCACTTCCATACTGATACGACGAAGATTTTCAATCAGCGCCAGTCGAAGCATTCCCGGTAATGCCCAGACTTCACCCAGCGTCAGCGGCGTCACCTGTTGATAGGCAGCGAGATAGCTGGTCAGACTGGTGGCATCCCAGCGGCCATCACCGTGAGCAATGGCCTCTGATGCGATATGATAAATTCTTGGGCAATTCAGCGGCGACATCAGCGACGGGAGACCTTTACCAAAACTTTTCGGCAAGTGCTGGCGGACGGTACGGATTTGTTCCTCAATCAGATAATAATTGTCCAGCAACCACTCCCCGGCGGGCATGATACTGGTCTTTTTACCTGCATTAAGCTCATAGCAGTTTTGGGTGATAACGGCCTCATTGTCGCCAAGCCGTTTCAGAAGATAATAGGGATGTTTATCCGGTGATACTTTATGGGTCCGCGCCAGCTTCTGACCATAGCGTTCCATCTGGGCAGTCGAAAAGAGTTCTGACCGCGGAGTGCTTTCGCTTGCAGGATCGTTCGCCGAAAACGTTACGTTTTCGGCAGCATTCACCGGAATACGGGAGCGGTTAAACCACGCTCTGGGGTTCATTTTCATAGCATTGCTCTGATGCGACATTAGCGCGCAGGAGCAGTTGCGAAATCAGTTCAGAAACGTTCTCTCAGGATGGGCGTAAGGCATCAGGGATTTAACAGCTGCTGGGATTTAACTTAAGTATAGAAGATGGTTCTGTCCACGGCGGATCAGTTGATACTAGCGCCGTGAGATAAACAGGGCTTTACACCGTGGGCAAAGCATGGCCTGATTGCGCCGGATTTTTGCCATCGGTTGAACTGATTTGAAACCACAAACAGTGCAGACAACAGTGGCAGTAGATGCACCGCTGAAGAATTTCATTGCGTAATTGATAATAGACATAACCATTAACCTTTCAATGAATGAACTTCACCGTATCACATATGGTTAAGTTTTGATCTGTTTATTTTGTGACCCTGAAATTCAGGAGAGGTAAATGTTCGCAGCCACAGGCCCTCTGGGACCATTGATCCGACAGAATTCTATGCGGCTTCCTGGGTCGCGGGAGTTAACGGCTGAAATGTGAAGCAGAACATCTTTTCGCCCATCTGAAGGGATGATGAGGCCTTTACCACTGAGAATGTCAAAGCTTTTGACAATGCCTGTCATTTTATGGGACAAGTCGATTCCTTATTAAAAAAACGTAAAGACTATACATTCAAAATAGTATATTGCCACACTTAATTTTCCTGCAGGACTTCTGGATGGCTAAAAAATAATTTGCGTATTAGTATCTCCCGTGTCTTAATGAATCCTGTTAGTTCAATGTACAAACGAACGTTAAACATTTTCTGGTCAGTTCTCATTACCAGGCGCTATCGCTGATATCCCCTCCTTTTGAGTCATACCTTTAATACTATACGTTTACTATTAATACTATCATGTATAACGGGAGTCAGTATGTCCACAAGAATTAAAGGTTTGGTAAAATGGTTTAACGAAGATAAAGGTTTTGGTTTCATTTCACCTCTTGACGGAAGCAAGGATGTCTTCGTCCATTTTTCCGCACTCCATGGTGAGAATTTCAATACCTTATTTGAAGGGCAGAAAGTTGAGTTCGCCATGCAGAGTGGTGAAAAAGGGCCTGCTGCTACAAACGTAATACTTTGCGATAAATGAAGATTTGTGGGCCCGCGACAACGATGAAGGATTATTCCTGAGTAGACAGGTCCATAAATTAAATCAGAGAAAGTCGGTTGTTTTTTTAATATCAGGTCAACATGTTTTTCGCAATTATGAGTGTGCTGACCGATGTGATGAAGTGCAGGACTGCTGCCTGAAAGCCTGAAAGCCTGAAAGCCTGAAAGCCTGAAAGCCTGAAAGCCTGAAAGCCTGAAAGCCTGAAAGCAGAAGCTAACTGCTTGTTAAATAATAAAGTGCGTAAGAGACGAGACTGCCTTCGAAAGCATCACGTCCCTGATTGTATTTTAATGGCATCGGCATTTAACATCACTGATAGAAGAGAGTGACGGGAAAGACTAACAGAATTATGGTGGCATATGATAAAAGTACTCGTTTTCTTTAATACCGAATCCTGTAAAGTCATGACCGTTCCGGAGGGTACATCCTCAATCAGACAGGAATACCCAAACGGTGAAGAAATACATCTACAGATTATGTCTGCAGGCTTTCCTTCATTAACCGGTGATCATGATGTTATTTACGTGGCCTCTGACAGACAGTTAATGTCACAGGAAATACTCGATGCGTTCCGGAAATATTTATAGCATTTTCGTTATCTTCTCTGCTTCAAATTGAATTGCGTATTTACCCTATTTATCAGAAGCGAACAAAAAATGAGTTAAAATCTTTGTGGCTTGCTAATAGCAGGCCTTTTTTTTACATGTTCATTTTTAATAATCGTTCTCATATAAGGAAGTCACTCTTTGTGTACTGACAAAATGCAGATATCTTTCTAACCTGATGACTTTGCTGCTGGAATGTTCATCATGCACGACTGAAGCCGCGAGTCATGGGGGGATACCTAAATATTTACCGGGAGGAACCCGGCATCATATTGATACATCCAGACAATGCAACAAGGGCTTTTTCACCGGATATTCCGTTTTCTGACCCAGTAAGTTATTATCGAAAAATTATTATTTATTTCCGCTTTTGGCATTAGGCGTACGTCTGGCTATGTGCATTTGATTGCCTCAATCAATTATTCCCCTGATTTTTCACATTTCTTACGGCGCGCGTCACTGCATGCCAGATAAATTTGTCTGCGGGCACGGTGCCATTCGCAGCTAACTCCTCTGACTCTTTCCCTCCAATGTCCTGTCTCATCCATTATCTTGCTGCTTCTGGCGACAGTACCAGAGGCTGGTGGTCGTGGATATCTATTAGACCTTTTTCTGTTGCTGCGGTGACGATCAGAAAGCCTTCTGTTTCGTCTCCACGTTCAAATGGTGTGCTTCCGATTGCAGCCATGAATATCGGCTGGCCATCGGCGCGATGGATAAAGTAGAGTGGGTTGCTTCTTGTCACCTTCTTTCTTCCATCCGAAGCCCCCATCAGTAAAGCAGATCGCCCGGCCATGTTGCCATAGCGCCTTAAACATCCTGCAGGTGGCCACAGTTTCAACACGCGCGTTAATCAGTGGAGCCTTATCCCACCACCCGGGTGCATAACCCCAGAAGACAGGATCGATATGCAGTTGTTCGTCGCGTTCGCTCAGGAGCAAAACTTTTGTACCTGGCGACACGTTGTACCGGCCGATTGGTTCGGGGTCATAAGCGATATCCCGCTCAGCTTCTTCAGCCAAATAAGCCAGGTACTCTTCACGGGTTTGTGATTGAGCAAAGCGTCCGCACATGGTTACCTCCCGTTTGCAGACTGAAAGTATAGAATGTGTGGAGGAGTAGGAAGAGAACTCCGACAGCAATCAAACTGATGACTGTCGGAGCTAACGTTAAAAACAATGTGTACAAAATTGTGTATTAAAGACAGGAATATCGAACAATTTTAAAATTTAACTCATTGTTTTTAATTGATAAAGGTTTTTGCTTTGTAGGTGCTATCGTAGGGCATACCATTCCTTATGTTTCAGTGGGTTAGCCATGGCTCCTAAAATATCCGAGATCACGTTGACGATAATGACCAGCGCGCCGATCACCATCACTCCGGCGGAAATCGCCGCGTAATCCTGCTGGCGGATAGCGTTGATCAGCCAGCGCCCCAGCCCCGGCCAACTGAAGACCATTTCGGTAATCATTGCCAGCGTTAACATAGTGGAGAACTGCAGCCCCAGGCGCGGGATCACCGGCGGCAGGGCGTTGTGCAACACGTGGCGGTGGAGAATCGTCCTGCGGGTGACGCCACGGGTCGCCGCGGCTTTAACATAGTTTGTATCATAGACTTCGCTGGTACTGATGCGCATCAGACGGATCACTTCGGTGGTCGGCGCGACGGCCAGGGTTAACACCGGCAGGACCATATGTCGTGCGGCGCTAACGATCATCTCATGGCGCCAGGGTGAATCGGATAGCCAGGCATCAATGAGCGCGAAACCGGTCACCGTTTTTACTTCGTACAACAGATCAAAGCGGCCGGAGACAGGTAACCAACCCAGCGTTAGCGAGAAGAAAAGGGTAAACAGCAACGCCAGCCAAAATACCGGGATAGAGAAGCCCACCAGCGCCAGGGCGCTAATGAGCGTATCCGGCCATTTATTACGCATGATCCCGGCAATCATTCCCACGGGAATGCCGACCAATAACGCAAAACCAAATGCCAGAATGCACAGCTCCATCGTTGCCGGGAAGACCACTTTCAGCTGTTCGGAAATCAGCTGGCCGTTGATGCTGGAGACGCCAAAATCCCAGTGCAGCACCCCTTTAAACCAAAACAGCCAGGCATTCCACAGCGATGCGCCCTGCAGCGGCGCGTGCGGCGTGAAATAGCTGAGACTAAAGCCGATAAAGGTGAGGAAAAACAGCGTCACAAGCAACAGCAGCAGGCGGCGCAGGGTAAAAATAATCATGGTTTTTTCACCTCTTCTTTTTCGCGCGACACGCCTGCGAAGGAGGCGTTGCCAAACGGACTCAGCACCAGTCCTTTCATATCATAACGATAAGCCTGCAGCCGCAGCGAAGAGGCCAGCGGCAGCACCGGCAGCTCGCGGGCGAGAATATGCTGCGCCTCTTTATAGGCTTCGATGCGCGAGGCCAGCTGCTGCGAAATCAGCGCTTTCTGTAATACCTCATCAAACTCGCGGTTGCACCAGTGGGCGAGGTTGGTCTGCGAACCAATCGCCGCGCAGCTTAACAGCGGGCGGAAGAAACTGTCCGGATCATTACTGTCGGTGGCCCAGCCGGAAAGCGTTAAATCGTGGCTCATGTCCATCAATCGCGCCTCCTGGAAACGGCCTTCAACAGGAATAATAATCACTTTGACACCCACCTGCGCCATATCCGCCTGTATCAGCTCGGCGGTTTTCAATGGGCTGGGGTTCCACGCCTGGGAACTGGTCGGCACCCACAGTTTTAAAGTCAAATTACTCAAACCCAGGGCCTGCAGGCGACGACGCGCCTCCGCGGGGTTGTATTCGGTAATTTTAGCGTCGTTGTCGTAGGCCCACGAGGCGCGAGGCAGCATCGAGGCCGCGGTTTCCGCGGTGCCGTAGTAGATCGATTGCATCAGACGCTGGTTGTTGATCGCCAGCGCCAGCGCGTGGCGAACTTCCGGGTTATCCAGCGGCGGTTTAGCGGTGTTGAAAGCCAGCCAGGCGATATTCATACCCGGGCGCAGCGTCAGACGCAGGCGCGGATCGTCGCGCAGGATGGTGAGCTGGCTGGCGGCCGGCCAGGCGAGCACGTCGCATTCGCCGGTCAGCAGTTTTGACAGACGACCGGTGCCGCCGGAACCGAGATCCACTACCACCTGAGGCATCAAGGGTTTGCCGCGCCAGTAGGCCGCGTGGCGCTGCAGGCGGATGTACTGCCCGGTGCGATACTCTTCCAGCTTAAACGGACCGGTGCCGACGGGCTCGCGGTCAAGTTGTTCTTCGCGGTCGCTTTTGGTCAATTGCGCGGCATACTCCGCCGACATGACCGAAGCATAGTGTGTTGCCAGATGCCACAGGAACGAAGCATCCGGCCGTTTCAGGCGAAACTCGACGGTATGGTTATCCAGCTTACGAACGCTTTCTACGGTATCGGCGAACTGCAGGCTATCAAAATAGGGGAAGCTACTGCCGTTAACGCTGTGCCACGGATCGTCGCGGTTAAAGATGCGCCCGAAGGTAAAGATGACATCATCAGCGTTAAAGGCGCGGGTCGGTTTAAACCAGTCGGTGGTCTGGAACTGGACCTTATCGCGCAGATGGAAGCGGTAGGTGGCGCCGTTATCAAGCACTTCCCAGCTTTCCGCCAGTTCAGGTACCAGACGATAGGTATAGGGGTCGACGTCGAGCAGGCGATCGTAGATCTGGGCGGCTAGGGTGTCGACAATCAGGCCGCTGCTGACTTTTTGCGGGTTAAAGGTATTTACCTGTCCGCTGACGCAATAGACAAATCCGCTATCGCGGATATCGGCATTAGCTGGCAGCGCCGGAGTCAAGGCCGGTGCGGCAAAAGCCTGCCCGCACAGCATCGAGGCTGCCGCTAAAAGAGAGGACAATTTCAGGCGCATATTTTCTTTTTGATCATAGAGCAGAGCTCTATCTTATTAATATTAAATGACATTTACCACCACCTTTACGACATCGAGGGGGATAATGCGGTCAGCGGCAGCGCATGTTGTCCAGCCAGTTGGTCAATTTAGTGTCGGAAATAAACCAGTATTATGAAACATGGTATCTTTTTATCGCCAATTTCTCCAGTTAGCCATCTGCTGGCGTTCTGCAATCGGCGGGCGCGAGTGGCGGGGATCAGAGCGGAAGGAGCTGATTGTAGCGGGCAATATAATCTTTTGGCGTGATCTCCAGTTCTCCGCCGTCGCGATGGATGGCGACGAAAGTACGCAGTACCAGTCCGCTTTTACGTTCTGATATTTCCCAGCCTTGTTCGCTGTAGGCATCACGCGTGGAGCGCACGCAGAGATCCGAGAAAATCATCATTAAAGAGAGGGCTGGGGCATGATGATTTTTCATGGTGTGGATCAAACTGGCATGGGCGGCATAGCGGGTTAGCGTATGAGAATTAACCGGAATCACGTGAATTTTCAGTCCATTGAATATAATTGCCGCCGATGATAATTCACATTAAGACATCTTACCAGTTACATATTATTAACTCCTCGCGTTTTCATACATGAAATGATAGTGACGTTGTCACGCTTCAATCATT
Organism: Klebsiella sp. 141240; assembly: GCF_050600805.1. NCBI lineage: Bacteria > Pseudomonadati > Pseudomonadota > Gammaproteobacteria > Enterobacterales > Enterobacteriaceae > Klebsiella > Klebsiella sp. 141240. Next base: position 38,853 of record NZ_JAQIRK010000003.1, read on the forward strand.
CAGCGGTGTGAATTCATATAATGCCAGCGCATTGCTCTGCAATGAATCCACCCGTAGCCAGCCATCATCCAGTTGTTCCTCATGCACGCTCAGCGCCGGACGGGCGTGGTGCTGGAGCCAGCGATAATCTTCTTCGTCCGGGCCGCTGCGGCTACGGAATGCCTCGAACAGCGGAAATAGCGCGCCGTGATGTTGATCGAACAAATGCTGTTTGATGCGCCAGCGTCCCTCCAGCCCTGCAAGCCGCAGGGTATAGGGTTGGCGAAAGCGCTGAGTAAAGGCCTCTTCGCTCGACAGCCAGGGGTTGAAAATCACCGTATTGCGCAACAGCAACTGGTAATGTCCGTTATGACGTAACAACAACAGGTTTTTGTCATTGATTAAGACTTCGCCGCGCAGACGCCGCCACAGCCATAATACCCAGTAAACCGGGCGCGGCAGACCATGCAGGTAGTGCAACGCCAGGCTGGAGGTGTCGAGTTTACCGTTGTCCCGCGCCTCCCCCTGCAGCCCGGAATTAAGCCAGAAGCCTGCCAGCCACACCTGTTCGGCAATGCCCAGCAGGTTATCCATCAACAGCGCGCCGCGAAAAAAACGCCCGTTGGTATCGCGGGTATCGCCGGTTAACGTATTCCACGATAGCAGCCACAGCGGCAACGAAAGCTGCCGTTGCCGCAGGGCATTATGGATTTGGCGTAATTTCTGTCGCGGATAGCTTTCACTGGCGGCAAGCTTGCTGCTATCGGCCTGCGCCAGGTCAAGCAGTTCATTAGCATCCGCCTGGCAGGCGAGAAAATCGGCCTCGCTGAGCAGCGGGGAAGACAGTAGCGGATCGTCGGCAATACCGCTTTGCGGGAAACGATGCCAGATACCCATTTGCGGTTGTTGCAAGGTGGACGCAAGCACTTCGCGCTGTTGTCGCCAGGCCAGCTGTCGCGCGGCTTCACCGGCCTGCGGCGACCAGTGCCAGACAAAGCGCCAGCTCGCAAGCGTCGTGGGTGAAAAGTGATTGGCGGCAAGTTGCAGAAAACGCTGTAGTAAATCGCAGCGGGTGGTTAAACCGGTGTGGAGTAGCACCGTCCAGCCTTTTTGCGCCAGCCAGCTAAACAGCTGCTGAAGATTGTACCAACAGGCATAACCCGCGAGCGTCGGGTCGTCCCAGCCTTCGCCAAACAGGCGGCTACTGAGAAACGGATCGTGAATATCGATGCCGTAGACGGGTAGCGTCTGCTGCAGTTGCTCCAGCTCGCGGCGGACATCTTCGCGGAGTAAATCATCGAGTTCTCGGACGGTAACGATGGTACGGGTATGGCGCAATACCGGCGCGCGCGCTGGCAGCTGGCGGATATCCACCTGTCGTGTCTGACGTGGGTTGAGCAGTAGCGGAGGCGTATCATCGCTGCTTTTTTCCGCCTCGTTAAGGCGGGCGTAAAGCCGTTCGACCGCGACCGGATGCCAGACTTCACTGGCGTTGACCCGCGGACGAGCGGCGGACTGCGGCTGCTGCTGGCGAAACTGCCGCGGCGTGACGCCATGCTGGCGCTTAAACAGATCGCTCATGATGCGGGTACTGGCGAAGCCGTTGTCCTGCGCCACCTGCTGCACCGAGCGTCGGGTGGTCAGCAGTTGCTCGGCGGCCTTGCCGAGACGCAGGGCGGTAATGTACTGCACGAAGCTGACGCCGACCTCTTTATGAAACAGGCGGGAAAGCCAGGCCTCCGAGACAAACTCAGCGACGGCCACTTCCTGCAGCGAGATCCGCCGCTGATAGTTGGCTTCGATGCGCGCTACTACGTTGATAATTCGTCGGCTCCAGTTTTCGGCGCCGCGGCGCAGGCTGGGCACGATGGGCTGCGTAAAGCGGGTCGCCAGCAGCAGGGCGATTTCGCTGAGCCAGCGGTTGGCCTCTAAGCGGTAGCGCGAATGATGATTGACCAGCCCTGCCACCAGCAGCTGGCGCATCAGCTGACGCAGGTTATCTGCCGCATCCTTATTTTCGCCGTTAACCCGATAATCACAGGCAAAAAAATCGCTATCAAGGCGGGTGAGCCAACCGGCGGCAAGGTTGAGGATCATGACCGCATTGGCCTCTTCGCCGGCAATCTGCCAGCGCTGGCGGCGGTTAATAAGCGCCAGGTCATCAACCCGCATCGGTTGCGGCGCTTCGCCGAGTTGCAACATCGCGCTGCCTTCCAGCAGCCACAGCAGCGTTAATCCGTCGCTTTCCGGTGGGCTGAAATGACGAATATCGCGAACCGTGAGGCTGAAATCGCCGAGGTGGTGTTCCATGCGCCGCTCCTTCAGAGACAAAAAATAACAGGGTATTTTTTGTCATAACAGAATTGTATAGAAAACAGTCATTGATAATTCGTCAATATAAAACAAAAAAGCGCATTTTAAAGCCGGGTGGGGCGCATAAACTCGAAAGTGTCGTGCCAACACAACACAGGAATAATAAAAATGACACATCCATTGATTGAATCTTTGCAAGTTAATGAAGCGCAGTTTGTGGCGTTACGTCGCCGCTTCCACCAACAGCCCGAGATTGGCTTTGAAGAACATAAAACCAGCGATGAAGTCGCCCGGCTGCTTGCTGAGTGGGGGTATGAAGTGCATCGCGGCCTCGCCGGTACCGGCGTGGTCGGGACGCTGAAAGTCGGCAACGGCGAAAAACGTTTGGGTCTGCGCGCGGATATGGATGCGCTACCGATGCAGGAAATGAGCGGTAAAGCATGGGCAAGCCAGGTAGACGGGCGTTTTCACGGCTGCGGCCATGACGGTCACACCACCACGCTGCTGTATGCGGCGGAATATCTGGCGCGCACGCGTCAGTTTAACGGTACGCTGCAGTTAATTTTCCAACCGGCAGAAGAGCTGCTGTACGGCGGACGGGTGATGGTCGAAGATGGCCTGTTCACAAAATTCCCCTGCGATGCCATCTTTGGCCTGCATAACATGCCGGGCCAGAAACTGGGCAAAATCGGCCTGCGCGACGGCGCGATGATGGCCTCTTCCGATACGCTGCATATCGAGGTGAAGGGCGTTGGCGGCCATGGTGCGGTACCGGAGCATACCGTCGATGCGACGCTGGTTGCCTGCCATATTACTCTCGCGCTGCAATCGATCGTTTCACGCAATATCACGCCATTTGAACCCGCGGTAGTCACCGTCGGCAGCATTCAGGCAGGCCATGCGCCGAACATCATCAACGATAAAGTGTTGATGAAGCTGACGGTCCGTACCCTTAACCAGCAGGTGCGCGAGACGGTGCTGCAGCGCATTCACGATATTGCGGTCGCTCAGGCAGAAAGTTTTAACGCCAGCGCTACCTTAACCCACGTCAACGGCAGCCCGGTTTTACGTAACGATCCGGCGGCTAATGAGCTGGTTCGTGAAGTGGCGACCTCGCTGTTTGGCAAAGAACAGGTTGGTACCGTGAATCCATTTATGGGCAGCGAAGATTTCGCCTTCATGCTGGAGAGCAATCCAAACGGTTGCTACTTCACTATCGGCGCGGGTGATGAAGCCGACCGCTGTATGGTGCATAACCCGGGATACGATTTTAACGATCAAATCCTGCTTACCGGTGCGGCGCTCTGGTGCGGCCTGACGGAACGCTATCTGCGTTAACCTATCGCGACGGGGGGACCCGATTATGAGTTCTGTATCGTTAAGCGAATCTCAGTTCGTCGGCAGCGATCGCCTGCTAGCGGGTATTGTGCTCAGCGTGCTGACGTTCTGGCTGTTTGCGCAATCGGTTATCAATGTTGTTCCGGCGATGAAAAGCAGCCTCGATATTTCACTGGAGACGTTAACCCTGGCGGTGAGTCTCAGCGCTTTATTCAGCGGCTGTTTTGTGGTGGCCAGCGGCGGGCTGGCGGATAAATTCGGCAGGGTGCGGATGACCTATCTCGGCCTGGCGCTGAGTATTATCGGTAGCGCGTTTCTGGCGGCGTCGCAGGGGCCGGGACTATTTATCACCGGCCGTATCCTGCAGGGGCTCTCGGCGGCCTGCATTATGCCGGCGACGCTGGCGCTGATCAAAACCTGGTATGAAGGTAGGGCGCGGCAGCGGGCGGTGAGTTTCTGGGTCATTGGCTCCTGGGGCGGCAGCGGGCTTTGCTCGTTTGTCGGCGGCGCGATTGCCACCGGTCTTGGCTGGCGATGGATCTTCGTGTTTTCGATTGCGGTGGCGCTGCTTGCGTTATTGCTGCTACGTGGCACCCCGGAGAGCCGCAGCGCCAGCGCCGATCGGCATAAGCTGGATGTGGGCGGATTATTAAGCCTGATCGCGTCGCTGGTGCTGCTTAATCTGTTTATCAGCAAGGGTCATCAATGGGGCTGGAGCAGCGGTTTAACGCTGTCGATGTTGGGCGGCGCGGTGGTTATGGGAGGTTTGTTTATTCGCAGCGGTTTGCGTAAAGGTGAAGCGGCGCTGATCGACTTCGCTTTATTTCGCAACCGAGCCTACGGCGCGGCGGTGCTGTCGAACTTCATGCTTAATGGCGCTATCGGCACGATGATGATCACCAGCATCTGGCTACAGCAGGGGCATCATCTCACCCCGTTGGAAACCGGCATGATGACGCTGGGTTATCTGGTGACGGTACTGGCGATGATTCGCGTCGGAGAAAAACTGCTCCAGCGCTATGGCGCGCGGTTGCCGATGATGACCGGGCCGGTGTTTACCGCTATCGGTATTCTGCTGATCTCCTGTACCTTCCTCGATAAGTCGCTGTATATCGGGACCGTCTTTTTCAGCAATATTCTGTTTGGCCTCGGTCTTGGTTGTTATGCCACGCCTTCGACCGATACCGCCGTCGCCAATGCGCCGGAGAATAAAATTGGCGTCGCGTCAGGGGTTTATAAGATGGGAAGCTCGCTTGGCGGTGCGATGGGTATTGCCGTGACGGCGTCACTTTTTGCGCTGTTCCTGCCGTTGGGGATGGCCAGCGCCGCGCAGTACGCGCTGTGGTTTAACGCCGCGCTGTGTTTAGGCTCAATGCTGGTCAGCGCGGCGATGCTGCCGCGCGTCGCTCATAGCTGATGCTTCTTCAGTAATGCGCGTAGCTGGTGGTAGGTAAGCCCCAGCAGGTCCGCCGCCTGCTTTTGATTGTACTTCGCCTGCTGCAGGCTTGACTGCAGCAGGCTTTTTTCTTGCTCCAGCTGAAAGGCGCGCAGGTCCAGCGGCAACGCGGGAAGCGCATGTTCGGCGACCGGAGCAGGCGCAGGAGCGGCGCTGTTAAATGGATTGATAATGATATTATCCAGCTCGCTATCACTGCTGCCGTGGCGGTAAACCGAACGTTCAACCACATTTTTCAGCTCACGAATATTGCCCGGCCAGCGGTATGCAAGCAGCGTGTCGACGGCTCGCTCGCTAAAGCCGGGAAACAGAGGAAGCCCCAGTTCGCGGCACATCTGAATGGCAAACTGGTTGGCAAGCAGCATGATGTCGCTCTGGCGCTCGCGCAGTGGCGGTAGTTGCACGACATCAAACGCCAGCCGGTCGAGCAGGTCGGCGCGGAAATGACCTTCCTCGACCATTTTGGGCAGATCGGCGTTGGTGGCGCACACCAGCCGTACGTTAACCTGCAGCGGCTGGCTGCCGCCGACGCGTTCGAGTTCGCCGTATTCAATTACCCGCAGCAATTTTTCTTGCACCAGCATCGGAGCGGTGGCCAGCTCATCGAGAAACAGCGTGCCGCCGTCGGCACGTTCAAAGCGCCCCGGATGCCGTTTGCTGGCGCCGGTAAAGGCGCCAGCTTCATGACCAAACAATTCGGAATCGAGAAGGTTTTCATTCAGCGCCGCGCAGTTGAGCGAAATAAACGGCCCCTGCCAGCGCGAAGAGAGAAAGTGCAGTCGGTTGGCAATGAGCTCTTTGCCGGTCCCGCGTTCGCCGATCACCAGTACCGGTTTATCCAGCGGCGCCAGCTGCGAGACCTGCTCGAGCACCTCCAGAAAGCTATTTGCCTCGCCAAGCAGGTTATCCTTGTATTCCGCCATGATGAATTTCGCCATTAAGTAGTGTGATTCACCAACTCACTGTAGCAAGCAGGCGGCCATTCCTCAACCACCTTGTTTAAAATCAACAAGATAAAAAGTTGGCACGCCATTTGTATTAATTACTGCACAGGCCGCTGCCTGCTATCAGAACTATGAGGATTGAAATTATGGGTATTTTTTCTCGCTTTGCCGACATCGTGAACGCCAACATCAACTCCCTGCTGGAGAAAGCGGAGGATCCGCAGAAACTGGTCCGTCTTATGATTCAGGAGATGGAAGACACGCTGGTTGAAGTGCGTTCTACCTCCGCCCGCGCGCTGGCGGAAAAGAAACAGCTGACCCGCCGTATCGAACAGGCGCAGGCGCAGCAACTGGAATGGCAAGAAAAGGCCGAGCTGGCCCTGCGTAAAGAGAAAGAAGATCTGGCGCGTGCGGCGCTGATCGAAAAACAGAAGCTGACTGACCTTATCGGCAGCCTGGAGCACGAAGCGCAACTGGTGGATGAAACCCTGGCGCGGATGAAAAAAGAGATTGGCGAGCTGGAGAATAAGCTCAGCGAAACCCGCGCTCGTCAGCAGGCGCTGATGCTGCGCCATCAGGCGGCCAGCTCTTCGCGTGATGTTCGCCGCCAGCTCGATAGCGGTAAAATGGATGAAGCGATGGCGCGTTTTGAGTCTTTCGAACGCCGTATTGACCAAATGGAAGCCGAGGCGGAGAGCCATCGTTTTGGCAAACAACAATCGCTGGATCAGCAGTTTGCCGAACTGAAAGCGGATGATGAAATCAGCGAGCAACTGGCGGCGCTGAAAGCCAAAATGAATCAGAATAACCAGTAATGCATATTGCGCGGCGCGGTGTTGCGCCGCGGCTCACCACCTGTAAGGAGTACACATGAGCATGCTTTTTCTTGCCATCCCGCTCACGCTGTTTGTGCTGTTCGTGTTGCCGGTCTGGTTATGGCTGCACTACAACAATCGCTCGGCGGACGGGGCGTTAACCCAGAACGAACAGCAGCGCCTGCTGCAGCTGACCGATGAGGCGAAACGGATGCGCGAACGTATTCAGGCGCTGGAAGCGATCCTTGATGCGGAACATCCGAACTGGAGAGACAAATAATGGCCGGATTGGATTTTAATAAAAAACTGTGGCGTATCCCGCAGCGCGGAATGGTGAAGGGGGTCTGCGCCGGTATTGCGCAGCACCTGGATGTGCCGGTGAAGCTGGTGCGTCTGATAACCGTGCTGGCGATGATTTTTGGCCTGTTCTTTTTTGTGCTGGTGGCCTACATCATTCTGACTTTCGCGCTGGACCCGATACCGGATAGCGAACTGTACGGCGAAAAAGGGCCGAGCAATGGTGATTTACTGGCCGCCGTGGATGCCGAACTGGCTTCCGGCGAACAGCGCCTGCGTGATATGGAGCGTTATATCACCTCCGATACCTTCACGCTGCGCAGCCGTTTTCGTCAACTGTAAAACTTTTTCCATATAACCACGAGGCAACGCATGAATATGAAATGGCAACAGGCAGGGCAAAAAGTGAAACCGGGTCTTAAGATCGCCGGTAAGCTGGTGCTGCTGACCGCGCTGCGCTACGGCCCGGCGGGCGTTGCCGGTTGGGCGGTGAAATCGGTGGCGCGTCGGCCGCTGAAAATGTTGCTGGCGGTAGCGCTTGAGCCGCTGCTCAGTCGGCTGGCCAATCGTTTTGCCCGCGGAATGAAATAATTCCTCAGGGGGAGGAATACCGGCGCGCTTTATATTGACCCTAATTATCCCCATCTAAATAGCTTATCATTAAACGACATTCCTTCTGGGCATAACGGACTGGCGATGAAGCGACTCAAAACTGAATTCAATGCGCTGGTCAACCGCGGGGTTGACCGGCATTTACGTCTTGCCGTAACCGGGCTAAGCCGTAGCGGTAAAACGGCTTTTATCACCGCGATGGTTAATCAACTGCTGAATATCCACGCCGGGGCCCGGTTGCCGCTGCTGAGCGCGGCGCGTGAAGAACGCCTGTTGGGCGTGAAGCGGGTTCCGCAGCGTGATTTCGGCATTCCGCGTTTTACCTATGATGAAGGCCTGGCGCAGCTTTATGGCCAGCCCCCGGCCTGGCCGACGCCAACCCGCGGGGTGAGCGAAATTCGCCTCGCACTGCGCTATCGCTCTAACGATTCTCTGCTACGTCATTTCAAAGACACCTCAACCCTGTATCTGGAAATCGTGGATTATCCGGGCGAATGGCTGCTCGACCTGCCGATGTTGGCGCAAGATTATTTAAGCTGGTCGCGGCAGATGACCGGGCTGTTACAGGGGCAGCGCGGAGAGTGGTCTGCCCGCTGGCGGCAGCTGTGCGAGGGGCTCGATCCGCTGGCGCCCGCCGACGAAACCCGGCTGGCGGAGATCGCCGCCGCCTGGACCGATTATCTACACGCCTGCAAGCGCGAGGGGTTGCACTTTATTCAGCCGGGGCGGTTTGTGCTTCCTGGCGACATGGCGGGCGCGCCGGCGCTGCAGTTTTTCCCCTGGCCGGATGTCGATGCGGCTGGCGAAGCCAGACTTGCGCAGGCAGATAAACACACCAATGCGGGGATGCTGCGCGAGCGTTTCAAATACTACTGCGAGAAAGTGGTGAAAGGCTTTTATAAAGACCACTTCCTGCGCTTTGACCGCCAGATTGTACTGGTGGACTGCCTGCAGCCGTTAAACAGCGGGCCGCAGGCGTTTAACGATATGCGTCTGGCGCTGACCCAGTTGATGCAAAGTTTCCATTACGGCCAGCGAACGCTGTTCCGTCGCCTGTTTTCACCGGTTATCGACAAGCTACTGTTCGCCGCCACCAAAGCCGATCACGTGACCGTCGATCAGCACGGCAACATGGTGTCGCTACTTCAGCAACTGATTCAGGACGCCTGGCAGAATGCCGCCTTTGAGGGTATCAGCATGGATTGTCTGGGGCTGGCGTCCATTCAGGCCACCCAGGGCGGGCTTATCGAGGTTAACGGCGAGAAGATCCCGGCGCTGCGCGGCGATCGTCTGAGCGATGGGCAGCCGCTCACTATTTTCCCAGGCGAGGTGCCGGCGCGGCTGCCGGGTCAGGCCTTCTGGGAACAGCAGGGTTTCCAGTTTGAGAACTTCCGCCCGAGAGCGATGGATGTCGATAAACCGCTGCCGCATATTCGCCTCGACGCGGCGCTGGAATTTTTGATTGGAGATAAATTGCGATGAGCGAGCCGATAAAACCGCGGATCGATTTCGATGGCCCTCTGGAAACGGAAAAGAGTCAGACCTTAAAATCGGCCCGCGCCTTTGACGCGGCCGATGCGCAAACCTTCGCTCCGATGCTGCCTGAAATGGTCGCTGAAGAGGAGGGGGCCGCCGAAGCGGTGGTGGAATCGGTACTGCGCCCGAAACGCAGCCTGTGGCGACGGATGGTTAGCGCCGGGCTGGCGATTTTTGGCATTAGCGTGGTGGCGCAGGGCGTGCAGTGGACGGTGACGGCCTGGCAGACCCAAGACTGGATTGCGCTTGGCGGCTGTGCGGCCGGGGCGCTGATTGTCGGCGCGGGCGTGGGATCGGTAGCGACCGAATGGCGTCGCCTGTGGCGGCTGCGCCAGCGCGCGCACGAACGCGATGAAGCGCGGGATCTGATGCATAGCCACGCGGTAGGCAAAGGGCGCGCGTTCTGTGAGAAGCTGGCGCAGCAGGCCGGGCTGGATCAATCGCATCCGGCGCTGCAGCGCTGGTATGCGGCCATCCATGAAACGCAAAACGATCGCGAAGTGGTGAGCCTGTACGCGCAACTGGTGCAGCCGGTGCTGGACGCGCAGGCGCGGCGGGAAATCAGCCGTTCGGCGGCGGAATCGACGCTGATGATCGCCGTCAGCCCGCTGGCGCTGGTCGATATGGCGTTTATCGCCTGGCGTAACCTGCGGCTGATTAACCGTATCGCCACCCTCTACGGTATTGAACTTGGTTATTATAGCCGCCTGCGTTTATTCCGCCTGGTGTTGCTGAATATCGCCTTTGCCGGCGCCAGCGAACTGGTGCGCGAAGTCGGAATGGACTGGATGTCGCAGGATCTGGCGGCCCGCCTGTCGGCGCGCGCCGCCCAGGGTATCGGCGCCGGGTTGTTGACCGCCCGTCTGGGGATTAAAGCGATGGAGCTGTGCCGTCCGCTGCCGTGGATCGCGGATGATAAACCGCGGCTCGGCGATTTCCGCCGAGAGCTGATCGGCCAGTTGAAAGAGACGCTGCAGAAAAGCAAAACCGGCGCGGAGAAATAACGTCGGCAAGGGTAAATGCCAGGTGGTGGCCTCACCCCCCGGTGGCGCTGCCGCTTACCGGGGCTATAGCGCTGCGCGATTTGGTAGCCCGGAGAAGGCGCAACGCGCCGCCTCCGGGAAAACCCTTGGCGACCAGAGCCTTCTGTGCGCTCTCTGTGCCATGCGAGCCATAACGCAAAAGAAATGCCCGCATAACTTTACGGCATAAAGCCCATTTTTCCGCCATACTGTCAATAATTGTTGACAGCTATCTTCCCGTAAGCACATATCTGTCCTATCATTCATCCGTCATTGGCCTTTTTAGGGTGAAAACTCCTATGCGTCTGGAAGTCTTTTGTCAGGACCGTCTTGGTCTGACCCGTGAATTACTCGATTTGCTGGTGCTGCGCGGTATTGATCTGCGCGGTATCGATATCGACCCGATTGGCCGAATCTATCTTAATTTCGCCGAGCTGGAGTTCGCCAGTTTCAGCAGTTTAATGGCGGAAATCCGCCGTATCTCCGGCGTAACCGATGTTCGAACCGTGGCGTGGATGCCGTCAGAGCGGGAACATCTGGCGCTGAGCGCGCTGCTGGTGGCAATGCCGGAACCGGTGCTGTCGCTGGATGCCAAAGGCAAAGTAGAACTTGCCAACCCGGCCAGCTGCCAGCTGTTTGGTCAAACTCAGGCTCGTTTACGCAGCCATCCGGTGGCGCAGCTCATTACTGATTTCAACCTGCAGCGCTGGCTGGAAGGTAACCCGCTGGAGTCGCATACCGAGCATGTGGTCGTGAATGGCCAAAACTTTATGCTGGAAGTAACGCCGGTGTATCTGGAAGGCGAACACGCCGAACGCGTGCTGACCGGCGCCGTGGTGATGTTGCGCTCCACCGTACGTATGGGGCGTCAACTGCAAACGCTAACGACCCAGGATACCAGCGCCTTCAGCCAGATCCTCGCCGTTGGGCCGAAAATGCGCCACGTCGTAGAACAGGCCCGCAAGCTGGCGATGCTTAGCGCCCCGTTGCTGATTGTCGGCGATACCGGTACCGGTAAAGATCTGCTGGCCCATGCCTGCCATCTGGCCAGCCCGCGCGCCAGCAAACCGTATCTGGCGCTGAACTGCGGTTCGATTCCGGAAAATGCGGTGGAGAGCGAGCTATTCGGCGATGCGTCGCAGGGGAAAAAAGGTTTCTTTGAGCAGGCCAACGGCGGCTCTGTGCTGCTGGATGAGATCGGCGAAATGTCGCCTGGCATGCAAACGAAGCTGTTGCGCTTTCTCAACGATGGTACTTTCCGTCGCGTCGGTGAAGATCACGAAGTGCATGTCGATGTCCGGGTTATCTGCGCGACGCAAAAAAATCTCGTCGAGCTGGTGCAGAAAGGGCTGTTCCGCGAAGATCTTTATTATCGTCTGAATGTGCTGACGCTGAACCTGCCGCCGCTGCGCGATTGTCCGCAGGACATCATGCCGTTGACCGAACTGTTCGTCGCGCGCTTTGCCGATGAGCAGGGCATCCCGCGGCCAAAACTCTCCGCTGACCTTAATACCGTGTTGACCCGCTATAGCTGGCCGGGCAACGTGCGTCAGTTGAAAAACGCAGTGTACCGGGCGTTAACCCAGCTCGAGGGCTTCGAACTGCGCCCGCAGGATATTCTGCTGCCAGATCACGATGTGTCGTCGCTGCCGGTAGGTGAAGAGGCGATGGAAGGATCGCTCGACGATATTACCCGCCGCTTTGAGCGTTCGGTATTGACCCAGTTGTATCGCAGCTTCCCCAGCACGCGTAAATTAGCCAAACGTCTCGGCGTTTCGCATACCGCGATTGCTAACAAGCTGCGCGAGTATGGTCTGAGCCAGAAGAAAGGCGAAGAATAAATCACCGGTGCGGCCGGCTCGGCGCGGCCGCGATTTTCAGCGTTTTTTCAGCGATATTTCTGTATATACTTATTTTATTTTTCTTTTTCCGGGAAGGTGACGGTTGGCGCTGCAACGGGATTGGCCTCAGTGGATGATATTACTGGCACTCTCCGCCGTGCTCTCCTTTGTGCTGTTCCGGCTCCATCTTCCCGCTGCGCCGCTGCTTGGCCCGCTTATCGCCGGAATTACCCTTAGTCTGCGCGGCGCCACGATTCGTCTCCCTCGTCCCTTCTTTATCGCCGCTCAGGCTATCATCGGCTGCATGATCGCCCGTGCGCTCACCCCGTCTATTTTCGGCGTTCTGGCCGCCAACTGGGCGCTGGTGTTGATTATCCTCTTTTCCACGCTAGCCATCAGCGCGCTGACCGGCTGGCTGCTGGTGCGTTACAGTTCGCTACCCGGGGCAACCGGCGCGTGGGGAAGCTCGCCGGGCGGCGCTTCGGCGATGGTGGTGATGGCGCAAGAGTATGGCGCCGACGTTCGTCTGGTGGCCCTGATGCAGTATCTGCGGGTACTGTTCGTGGTTGGCGCGGCGGTAATGGTGGTGCGTTTCGCGCTCGGCGGCGAGGCGCAGGAGATGACCCAGCAGATCGTCTGGTTCCCGCCGCTGACTTTTAATCTACCGTTAACGTTGCTATTGACTGCGGTCGCCGGTTGGTTAGGGTTACGTTTACGCATCCCTTCCGGGGCAATGTTGTTACCGATGCTGGCCGGTGCGCTGGCGCAGGGTGAAGGCATGCTATTGCTGGAGCTACCGGAATGGTTACTGGTGCTGGCGTATACCGCGCTTGGCTGGACGGTTGGCCTGCAGTTTAATCGCGAGATTTTTATGCTGGCGCTGAAGACGCTACCGCAAATCATCGCCGCCATCGTCGGCCTGATCGCGCTGTGCGCGCTGATGGCTTTAGCGTTAACGCACCTGCTGCCGCTGGATTTTCTCACCGCCTATCTGGCGACCAGCCCCGGGGGTCTGGATACGGTGGCGATAATTGCCGTCGGTACCCGGGCGGATATGTCCTTTATCATGGCGATGCAAACGCTGCGCCTGTTTACCATATTGCTCACCGGCCCGGCCACCGCGCGGTTGATTTCGCGCTATGCGCCGCGCAAAGAAAAAAGCCTCCGTTGAAGGAGGCTTGATAACAGAAAGAGGGCGATTACGCTTTCAGCGCAGCCAGCGCCGCATCGTAATCCGGCTCTTCGGTGATTTCGTTAACCAGTTGGCTGTAAACCACCTGGTCGTTTTCATCGAGAACAACGACTGCACGTGCTGCCAGACCGGCCAGCGGGCCTGCGGAGATAGCAACGCCATAATCTGCCAGGAACTGCGGCGCGCGCAGGGTAGACAGGGTGATCACATTGCTCAGGCCTTCTGCGCCGCAGAAACGGGACTGCGCGAACGGCAGGTCAGCGGAGATGCACAGCACGACGGTGTTGTTCAGCTCAGAAGCCAGTTGGTTGAATTTGCGAACCGATGCCGCGCAGACGCCGGTATCGATGCTTGGGAAAATATTCAGTACTTTACGTTTACCAGTGTATTGGCTCAGCGTGACGTCAGAGAGATCTTTGGCGACCAGCGTAAACGGCTGCGCCTTCGCGCCAGCCTGCGGAATGGAGCCCTGAACAGACACTGGGTTACCCTGGAAATGTACGGTTTGCGACATGGTTATCTTCCTGTTTACATATAGTTAACGTCGTAGTTAGTGTATGACATCAGCCAGCAACACGGCAAACTCTATTTAACATTTACCTAAGAGGCCCAGGGAATGCGCAACCTTCGAGTTTTTGAAGAATCATGGCCGCTACACACGCCGTTTGTTATCTCTCGCGGCAGCCGCAGCGAGGCCAAAGTGGTGGTGGTGGAAATAGAAGAGGATGGGGTAAAAGGGGCCGGAGAATGTACGCCTTATCCGCGCTACGGGGAAAGCATCGCCTCGGTGATGGCGCAGATTATGGCGATCGGCGAGCAGCTTGAGCGCGGCGCCACCCGCGAGCAGGTACAACAGCTACTGCCGGCAGGAGCCGCGCGCAATGCCGTTGACTGCGCGCTGTGGGATCTGGAGGCGCGCCGCGAGGGGAAAACGTTGCCACAGCTGCTTGGCGTCAACCTGCCGCGCGAAGTGGTGACGGCGCAAACCGTGGTTATCGGCACGCCGGAGCAGATGGCGGCCAGCGCCGCCGCGCTGTGGGAGAAAGGCGCGCGGCTGCTGAAGGTCAAGCTCGACGATCATTTGATTAGCGAGCGGCTGGTTGCTATTCGCGACGCGGTGCCGCAGGCGACGTTGATCGTTGATGCTAACGAAGCGTGGCGTGGAGAAGGTCTGGCGGCGCGCTGTCAGCTTTTGGCCGATCTTGGCGTGGCGATGCTGGAGCAGCCGTTACCGGCCGGCGCCGATGAGGCGTTGGAAAACTTTATTCATCCGCTGCCGATCTGCGCCGATGAGAGCTGTCATACGCGGGAAAGCCTGCCGGCTCTGCAGGGTCGCTACGAAATGGTCAACATTAAGTTGGATAAAACCGGTGGTCTGACCGAGGCATTGCTATTGGCGCAGGAGGCTGAACGGCTGGGATATAAGAGGATGCTGGGCTGTATGCTTTGTACTTCACGGGCCATTTCCGCCGCGCTGCCGCTGGCGCCGTTGGCCCGTTTCGCGGATCTCGATGGTCCGACGTGGCTGGCGGTGGATGTGGAGCCGGCGCTGCAGTTCAGCACCGGCGTGCTTCATCTGTGAGTGTGCCAGTGCAGTAAATCGGTCATCGCCGCGAGGTACTTTTCTGTCGCTTCGTCGGCGGAGACGGGCGGAAATTCGGCGGTAATGCACGGCAGGCCGATATCGGCGCACCAGCTGCCAAAAGAGCCCGGCGTTTCGTAACCGACGCTGCCTACCAGCGGTAAATTAAAGGCCCCGGCGAGCCATTGTCCCAGCTCGCTGTGCCCGGGGTCCTCAATGCAGGCTAGCGGATCGTGGAAGGAGACTACCCACGCCGGATGGATCTGGTGGATCAGCTGGCACAGCGCCTGGGTTTCGGGCTCCGAACCCGGTTTTTCCCCGGTCAGCAGTACCACATCACGCTCTTCTGCTGCGCTATTCCAGCGATACACCGTTTCTCCCGCCTTCCAGTTAGCGGCCGGGAAGTTTCGATTGAGATCGATACCGCGGGCGTTGGCGCGTAACCCTAGCTGACAGCCGTCAGGGTTGACCGTTAATACCACGTGATGGCGACGCAGCTCCGGTTTTAGCGTGCGCAACGCGCAGGAGAGGGTGACGATCGACGAGTTTTCGTCGCCGTGCGTGCCGGCGATAATCAGACCGCTGCGGCTATCAGCCAGCGGAGCGGGGAACCACAGCAACGGCGCGCCGAGATGCGACTGGCCGTAACGTTGCGTACCCGGCGGGAAAGCGCCGCGCAGGGGGCGAGGACGTGAAACGGGCATAGGGTATCCTGTCATCAGGTTATTGTTAGCAGTGTTGTAGAAAAGCGTCCCGGAATCAAACGCTTTCCTTCTCTGGCGAAAAAACTCGTCATGTCAATTTTCTATCATAAGCCGTTTGCAATTTCAGGTGGGGAAACAAATAATTATCGCTCTGCCAGCACTGGTTTGTTCATTTAAAAGGGGATCTCATGAAGTATCCTGTCACATTGACATGCGGCGCGCTGTGGTTAGCCAGCGTTTCTTCTCTTGCCTGGGCGGCGGATGTGCCTCCAGGAACCGTATTAGCTGAAAAACAGCAGCTGGTACGCCATATAAAAGACGAGCCCGCTTCATTAGATCCCGCTAAAGCCGTCGGCCTGCCGGAAATTCAGGTTATCCGCGATTTGTTCGAAGGGCTGGTAAACCAGGATGCGAAAGGCAATATCATCCCTGGCGTGGCGACCCGCTGGCAGAGCAACGACAACCGCGTCTGGACCTTTACCCTGCGCGATAACGCGCGCTGGTCCGACGGTAGCCCGGTGACGGCGCAGGATTTCGTCTATAGCTGGCAGCGTCTGGTGGATCCGAAAACCACTTCGCCATTCGCCTGGTTTGCCGCCTTAGCGGGTATCAGTAATGCGCAAAATATTATTGATGGTAAAGCGGCGCCGGACACTCTCGGTGTGACGGCGGTCGATGCCCACACGCTCCGCGTGCAGCTGGATAAACCGCTGCCGTGGTTCAGCAACCTGACAGCCAGCTTTGCGTTCTACCCGGTGCAAAAAGCGAATGTCGAAAGCGGCGCTAACTGGACGCGCCCGGGCAGTCTTATCGGCAACGGCGCCTATGTGCTGAAAGACCGGGTGGTGAATGAGAAGCTGGTCGTCGTGCCGAATACACAGTACTGGGATAACGCCAAAACGGTGATTAAGCAGGTGACTTTCGTGCCGATTAACCAGGAATCGTCGGCGACCAAACGTTATCTGGCGGGTGATATTGATATCACCGAATCCTTCCCGAAAAATATGTATCAGAAACTGCTGAAGGATATTCCCGGACAGGTCTATACGCCGCCGCAGTTAGGTACCTATTATTACGCCTTCAATACCCAGAAAGGGCCAACCGCCGATGAACGCGTGCGTCTGGCGTTAAGTATGACCATCGACCGGCGGATTATGGCGGAGAAGATCCTCGGCACCGGTGAGAAACCGGCCTGGCGATTCACCCCTGACGTTACCGCAGGCTTTACCCCGCAGCCTTCGCAGTTTGAGAGCATGAGCCAGGCCGAGCTGAATGCCCAGGCTAAAGCGCTGCTATCGGCGGCAGGATATGGCCCGGACCGTCCGCTGAAGCTGACGCTGCTGTACAACACGTCGGAAAATCACCAGAAAATCGCCATCGCCGTGGCGTCGATGTGGAAGAAAAATCTCGGTGTGGATGTGAAGCTACAAAACCAGGAGTGGAAGACCTATATCGATAGCCGAAATACCGGTAATTTTGACGTTATTCGCGCATCGTGGGTAGGGGATTACAACGAGCCTTCGACCTTCCTGTCGCTGCTCACATCAACCCATACGGGCAATATTTCGCGCTTTAACGATCCGGCTTACGATAAGATCCTCGCCCAGGCGGCGCAGGAAACCTCGGAAAAAGCGCGTAACGATGATTACAACGCGGCAGAGAAAATCATCATGGCCAAAGCGCCCATTGCGCCAATCTATCAGTATACCAACGGCCGCCTGATCAAGCCGTGGTTAAAAGGATACCCGATCACCAATCCGGAAGACGTGGCCTACAGCCGCACGATGTATATTGTGAAGCACTAATCGGTACTCCGGTATTGCTGGCGCTTTTTGCGGGAGCGGTTCGCAATCAGCGTCAGCATTTCCATTCGTATTGCCGGACACCATTTCCGGGATGACTTCCCCCTGAAAGACGTGAGGTCGCAGCGAGACGTCCGGCCAGAGGGGGGCGGGAGACAGTTTCAGTAGCGTCAGCGGCGTGCCTGGCGTCCAGCCAGTGGCATCACGTATATCACAGCGCCAGATGGCCCGATCGCCGTTTGGCAGCAGCAACCGTTGCGCCAGTAGTTCGTCAAACAGTCGGCTGTTGTTATCCGGTACGCCATTCACCCCATGTTGCAGTAGCCAGGCTCTTAGCTTATCGGCGCAGGTCTTGCTCACCAGCCATAAGGCGTCATCGGTAAGCCAGCCATCGGAACCGCACGCCTGACGATTGAGCGCCAGCTCATGCTGCAACAACCAGCGGATCCCAATAAGGCACTGCTGCGGCAGAGCAGGGCGAGGCTGGTTCAGCGCGGTGTTGATATCGCCGCCCAGGCTGGCGGAGACCGAGGCGCAGTCAGCCTGTTGTACCAGTTCGCCAATGACCACTGATTTATCGGGATGCCCGGTGAGTGCATAAAGAAAAGCGGCGAACAGATCTGGCGATTCCGCCAGCCAGCGTAAAACCGCCTCCGGCAGGAGAGAAGGGAGCAGGCATCCGGCGGCGACGGGATGCAGATGATAATCCCGCCCCGGCAAATATCTCAGCCGGTAAGGTAATTCTGGTGCGCCTGACCACGGAAACCAGCGTTCACCGTTGCTGAGCTCTGTTTGTACATCCGCGATGAGCTTACCACTGTCGTGCAACAGCGCAGCCAGCGCGACCGCCGCTGTCCATCTGTCGGCTATCCGGGCCTGTTCTTCTGGCGGCGCACCGGGGGAAGCAGCCGACTCTGGCGCAACCGGACGGCGTAAACGGCCACTTCCAGACTGTGATCCAGCAGGCCGCCGGGGTAAGCATGATGGTGATGTTCCGATGCCGGGAATTGCTGTGTCAGTGCGGCGTAGCGTGCTACTGGCGTCAGATACAGCGAGCGAAACAAGGGGTCAGGCAGCGCGACAAGCTGACGCAACTGGTGGATGAGCGACTGTCGCAGCGGAGAGGCCAGTAACTGTTGCGCGGGGAGTGGTGTGAACCAGCCTTCGGGTAACGTGGCTTCTGGCGCAGGGTGTGGTGTTTCCTCGTGTCTGAACAGCCATTTCATCATGATAATCCCCCTTTTCGGGAAGGCCCGTTCCCCTTGTCCTCCCTTCCTTTGTCTTTGGCCCTTATCCTTAAAAAATGACCGGCATCGCGCTGCCGGTCAGTCAAAAAACAACATAATTTTCAATTCAGGCAGAGAGCCGTTGCGGTTGTTCCGTCTGTTTCAGCAACCAGTCACAGGCGTTACGGGCCTGCCCGCTGGCGCGGAAGATGGCCCGATTGTCCTCCTGCAATATCTGCAACCAGCTTGCGATATAGCTGGCATGTTGCAGCCTGCCGGGGATCCCCGCGTGGGCGCAGAGAAACGCAGAACCCAGCTCCGCCGTCAGCTCTTCGGCGGCATACATCGCATTACCAAACTGCGCCGCGCCAGAGGTTATCGCTTCCCGGTTGAGCCGCGAGGCATGTCCGGTCGCGTGGGTCAGTTCATGCAGCAGGGTACTGTAATAGTGCTCCTGACTCTCGAACTGTTCCGGATGCGGCAGTACGACAATATCCCGCGAAGGATAGTAATATGCCCGCTGCTGGCGGCGATGGATTACCGGCACCCCGGAGTATCGCCTGATCGCTTCTGCCGTCTCCTGTGGCGCATCAACCTGGGCTATCGGCTCAAAAAAGGCGGCAGGCAGTCCTTCACACTGTGCCACGTTAAATAACCGGAACTCCCGTACGAGCGCAAAATGGCGAACCTGCGGGTTGCCATCTTTATCCGCTACCGGCGCACCGTTGCTGCCCAGCACCTCTTTCTCCTGCGGCAGATACAGCACCGCCAGAGAGGATTTCTCACCCTTGCGGACATTGCCGCCTGCTTCAATGGCCTGGTGGAAGGTCAGCCAGCGATCATTTTCATAGCCGTTTTTGTCGGCGCTGCGCCATAAAAACGGCACGTTGATGCCGTGATAGGCCCGACCGGAAGCTGCATTAATCGGGAACACCGGTTCACCATCCCGCCAGGGACGTACCCAGGGCGGACATCCCTGTTGTAGTGCCTCGATAATTTCATCCGTCACTTTCTGGTAAATATTGTTGCTTCTGTCCATATCGTTATCCTCATGGAAAGAAGCCGGTGTTCTTCCCCAACCGGAGAGAACCCCGGCAAAGGGAAGATTCAGCGCTCTGATGAACGCAGGTTATGAACCGCACCGTAATGGTGTGCAGCCTGTCGGTTCTGGCTGCGGGCGCTGATCGGATCAGCCTGAAACAGGGAAAGTGTCTGGCGGAGTGGCGGGCAGGGGAACAAAGAATTGAAACAGCGATGAAAAGATTTCTACTAAGAATAAGTGGACGGTCGCGATAGTTGATGGACGAACGAGACATCCCGCGATGCCCCGTTCGGCCACTTAGAATGAAGTTTTTTATGTAAACAAAAACGATTCAGGGGCGGAGCTCTCCGTACTTATAAGAGGCCGTCACGCCGCCATCAATCAGAATATCGCTGCCGCTGATGTACGTTCCCGCTGGCCCGAACAGAAATTCGGCTAACGCGCCAATCTCATCCGGCGTTCCGCCGCGCCCGGCAGGTGACTTTTCAAGCATGTTTCGGTAAAAATCGCCACGTTCAGCGCTGGTCAGTTCATCGTAGGCCAGAGGGGTGAAAACAATTCCCGCGCTGATACAGTTGATGCGAGCCCCGCGTTTCCCCCATTTTACGGCCTCGGCCATCACCCGCAGCGCATTCCCGCGTTTAGAGATTTGATAGGCGTACAGGCTGTCATCAATTTCTTTAACCAGCGGCAGTTCCAGCAATGCCTCCGGTGACAGGGTTGCCAGCGCATCAGCCTGTGCCTGTGAAAGCGCATCAATATTCAGGCGGTGGCTGGACTGAGAGCCAATCACCACGGCGGAGCCACCCGGTGCAATGACTTTTCCGAACTCTTCAAATACCACCGCAGTGCCATACAGATCCACACGCAGAATATCCTGTGCTTTGGCCTGTGAAGGGGATAAGCCTGCCGTGTTGATTACCCCTTTAATTTCGCCATGTCGTGTTGCTATTTCGACTAAATCCTGTACGGATTTTCGGCAAGCGACATCGACAATTGCGGTACTGACCGTGAAACCTGCGCGGGTCAGGGTGTTTTCAGCTTGCTGGGTATTTTCGGATTTGATATCTGCCAGCAAAATATGCTTACCCACGCCGACTCTTCGCGCAATCGCCTGGGCAATGGCCCCACTGCCAATAACAACAATGACTTCTTTCATGCAAAATACCTCAATCTCATGGGCGAATGTGCGCCGCGCTTTTTCGCCAGCGCACACCTTTGCGGTTTAGTGTTATAACGCCAGTTTAAGAATGGTGGTCAGTGTTTCCTGAGTATAGGTCTCCGCCAGGCCAAACCAGCGGGTATTTCCTTTCAGGTTTTCCAGTATGGCTGGCATATCGGCCTCTGTAATGCCTAACTGTGACAGACGGGTTGGTGTGCCAATTTTATCGAACCACGCTTCGAGCGCGGTAATGCCTTCTTCTGCGGTTCCTTTACCAAATAGCGTCCGGGCAAAGCGCGCAAACTGTGTCGGGTTTTGGCTGTGATACCACTTCATCCACGCAGGCATGACCACCGACAATCCCGCCCCGTGCGGGACGTTAAACAGCGCGGAAAGTGAGTG
This sequence comes from Klebsiella sp. 141240, assembly GCF_050600805.1. Lineage (NCBI taxonomy): Bacteria > Pseudomonadati > Pseudomonadota > Gammaproteobacteria > Enterobacterales > Enterobacteriaceae > Klebsiella > Klebsiella sp. 141240. Next base: position 60,118 of record NZ_JAQIRK010000003.1, read on the forward strand.
TTCAATCATGTGGTTAGGGTAGCTGAAGCCCGAGGTCCCGGTATAAGTCAGCCCATTTAGCGCCAGCGTGGACGCCCAGGCAAATTCGGCGCGGGCGTTGTAATCTCCCGGATCTTTTAACAACATTTCTGTTGTTTCCAGTACCGTGGCAATCACTGACTCAACCAGACGCGACTGGATTTTTGGTTGTACCGCTGCGGTGAAATAGCCTTCAATCGAATGGGCGATAATGTCGGCGGCGGAATAGACCAGATAATCACGGGAAACAGTCTGCATCAGCGCCGGATTGACGACAGAGACCTTCGGAAATGTATGTACAGAGTGAAGAGCAAACTTCTCCCGGGTGACGTCATTGGTGATGACGGCGCCGCTGTTCATTTCGCTGCCGGTTGCCGCAAGCGTCATAATCGAAAACACCGGTAACGCCGCATTGATCTGCCCTTTACCAATAAACAGATCCCAGACATCCCCCTCATACAGGGTACCTGCCGCAATGGATTTGGCGCTATCAAGCACCGAGCCGCCGCCCACGCTCAACACCGCATCAACCTGATGTTCCCGCGCCGCCTGAATACCTTCCCGAACCTTAGAGAGTAACGGGTTACTGACAATGCCGCCAAACTCAACATAGCGGATCCCATGCTGCGTCAGGCTCTGGCTAATCGTCGCAAACAAGCCATCGTGTTTGATGCGCTCGCTGCCGTAAGCCAGCAGGACATTTTTGACGTTATGTTCAGCCAGAATCTGGCCAATAAGCTTTTCTTTGTCTGAGCCGAACTCAATACGGGTCGGATTATAAAAACTGAAGTTATCCATCTCACTGCCTCTCTGAAATTAAGTCTCGATATTTGCGAAGTGCCACTACTATAAGAAAATGATTTACAACCAACTAGACGGTAACCGGATGAATCAGTTACAACTAAATGATGTAAATAAGTGGATGCGACCATGATTAATGAATTGCGCTCTATGACGACGTTTGTCCGTACGGTTGAGCTGGGAAGCCTGAGTAAAGCCGCAGATGCTCAGCAGATATCACCCCAGGCGGCGAGCAAAGCCTTAAAACAACTGGAAACGCATCTGGGGGTGAGGTTGTTCCACCGTACCACGCGAAATATGTCATTAACGGAGGAGGGACAACGTTTCTTTGAAGCGGCAAAACCTGCATTAATGGGGCTGCAACAGGCGCTGGCGACGGTGCAACAGACGCGCGAGGAGTTTGCCGGACCGTTACGTATCGTCGGTCCGCGTTCAGTAGTTCAGCAGGTTATTAAGCCAGTACTGATTGAATACAGCCGACTCTACCCGGAAGTTCAGCCCGATGTGCAACTTGATGACGGGATAACTAACTGGGTTGAGAAGCGAGTGGATGTCGGTTTTCGTATCAGTGTTTCGCCGCAGGAAGGGCTGATTGCCCGTCGCTTGTTCCCCCTACAGTTGATCATTTGTGCTTCGCCAGCCTATTTGCGTAAATATGGCGTACCGAAAACGCTGCACGATCTCAGTGCCCACCGGTGTAGTGTGTTTCGTCATGCCGCAACCGGGCGCCTGATCCCCTGGACAGTGAAGTCCGGGGACAATGTGCAGGATCATCATGTTAACCCTGCCATGTCGACCAATGATGAGATGCTGGAGTTACATGCTGTATTGATGGGAGAGGTCATTGCGCAACTGGCCGGGCCGACGGCGGCGCAATATATCCGGACGGGCCAGCTTGTTCCGTTGTTACCTGAGACTATTGCCGATATACACAGCTTATTTTTGTATTACGGAAGTCGTGTCGCACAACCGCTCAGGGTTCGCCGCTTCATCGACCTTGCGATTGAACGCTTAGCCAACAGGCAGGACGTAGTGTTATCAGCAGAGGAAATCAGCCTTGCGCATATTCAGGGGACAACCAGTTACTCATAGTTATCCTGCCGTATTCGGCGGGATAACAAATCAATAAATATGTCGCCAACACTACTGCTTTCTGGTGCTGGCGCGAACTTGTAACGCTGAGGGTAATTCAATGAATTTATCCGTCGAATTACCCGCCAGTAGCTCAAGCAATGTTTGTCCTGCGAGGGTTCCCGTTTCACTCCAGGGGAATTCGACGGCAGTCAGCGCCGGTGAGCAAACGGCGGCAAGAGTCCCCCCGCTCAGGCTTGCCAGTGCCAGAGAGTCGGGCACTTTTTGCCCCGCGCCATGGCAGGCCATAATGCAACCGCAGGCGATTTCATCGGATGTGCAAATCAGCGCATCAAGCTCAGGCCAGGTGATACGAATATCGCCGAGCAGGTTCAGGCCGGTCGTAATGCCTGCCGGCAGGTGAGAGGTCACCACGCGATGCGGGGAGTGGTTAACGGAGAGCATCGCGCTGTTCCAACCGCTTAGTACCTGGCGAAACATAATGTTATTGGAAGCCGTGCAAAGCAGGCCGATATTTTTATATCCGGTCTGTACAAGCGATGTGACCAACTTTTTGATGGCTGCGGCATAGTCAACGCCAATGCTGACCCAGCTCGCATCGCGATTGATGGCGCCAATCTCAACCACCGGCACGCCGGTGTTACTTATCATTTGCGAACAACTGCTGATGTTATCAATATTGAATTGAACAATCGCAGCCGGGTTGTAAGCGAGCATTTGCGCAAAAGCTTTTTCTTCACTCTGTCCACCCTGACCGGACTCGATAAACATCATGCTATAGCCCTGGGTCGTGAGCACGGTCTGTAGTGTTTCGGAGACGGCAAGAAAGCCCGGGGAGGAAAAAGAGGGAACCACGCCCATCACCAGACTGGAGTCAGCAGAGGCAAGGTTGCGGGCCTGCAGATTTGGCACATAGCCCAGCTCGCTTACTGCGGCTTCAATGCGTGTACGCAGTTCAGGATTCACTTTTTCAGGCATGCGTAACGCGCGTGACACGGTCATCGTGCTCACGCCGACCAGTTTTGCCACTTCAGCAAGCGTAATTTTACCGGTGTTTTTCCTGCGTTTTTCTCTCGCGCTATCGTCCGCTTCTAACGTCTGCACTGGTGTCCTCCTTTCGCCTGACTGGGCAGCCATTGTAAATGATGTTTGGCATTTTGCGCATTGCCCAACTGCAAAGTAATGATAAGTATGGATAACAAAGTTAGCGGTAACAAGAATTTTAACATTATTGCCGTGTTAGCGCTAACTTTGAGATGAAGATCACGGTAAGCCGCGAAGAGATTCCACTATAGTAGGCTCACTTTCAATGCTATCGGGGAATTTATGATCACGACCTGGTTACCAACGGAAAATATCCAGATTGTGGATTCAGTCAGTGACTGGAAACAGGCAATTACGTTATCGGCTCAACCCTTATTGGCGAAAGAGGCGATTACTGAAGATTATATTCAGGCCATTTTTAACAGCCATGAAAAACTTGGTCCTTATTATGTTTTAGCGCCTGGTCTGGCGATGCCTCATGCTCGCCCGGAGCAAGGTGCAATTAAAAATGGTTTATCGCTTTTGCATATTAAAAAAGGCGTTTCTTTTGGCTCGGAAGAGAATGACCCTATTTACGTCGTGATTATGCTGTGTGCGCTTTCGGGAGATGAACACATCAATATGATTACAGCCCTGGCGGACATTTTTAGCGATGATGAACGACTCTCAGCACTGCTGAAAGCCTCATCAATGACGAAAATTCAAGCCGTTATCAATGGATAGTGAGGTAGAGATGAAAAAGGTTCTGATTGTTTGTGGTAACGGTTTAGGTAGTAGCTTTATCGTTGAAATGAATGTAAAAAAAATTATTAAAGAGCTGAATAAAGAAGCAGAGGTTTCCCATACCGATCTGACTTCGGCAAAAAGCGAAACTGCCGATATTATTCTTAGCGCCAGGGATATAGCTGAACATCTGTCCAGCCATTCTGCGCAGGTTTTTGGTTTATCTAACCTGCTGGATAACAATAAAATAAAAGAAATTCTTTCCGAGAATCTCTGATTAATTATTTGCGGCCTTACGGAGTCATTCTATGCTGCAGTTTATTATTCATGATGTGTTGGGCACACCAGCAATACTGGTCGGTCTGTTTTCCCTGATTGGCTTATTATTGCAGAAAAAAGCAGTTTCCGACGTTATTTCCGGGACCCTCAAAACCATTATGGGGTTTGTGATATTAACATCCGGGGCGGCGATTGTCGCCACGACGTTAACGACGTTTAGCCAGCTGTTTGAGCACTCCTTCCATATTCAGGGTGTTGTCCCCAATACTGACGCCATGGCGGCGCTGGCGCAGAAAAACTATGGTACCGCGACAGCCATGATCATGGTGCTGGGGATGTTGTTTAACATTGTCCTTGCCCGAATTACGCCGCTGAAATACATCTTCCTGACGGGCCACCACACGCTGTATATGTCGGCGATGCTGGCCGTCATCCTCTCTGTCGGTGGTCTGTCACCGTTCTGGGTGGTACTGGTGGGGGCGGTGATCCTCGGCATCATGATGGTGGTCTCTCCGGCTATTCTGCAGCCATTTACCCGCAAAATTACCGGCACTGATGACCTGGCGCTGGGCCACTTTGGTTCAACCGGATATCTGCTTTCGGCGCTGGTGGGAAAAGCGATCGGTAAAGGCAGCCCGTCGATTGAAGAGCTGAAGGTGCCGAAAACGCTGAACTTCCTGCGTGACTCCTCGGTGGCCATCTCACTGACGATGATGATCCTGTTCCTGATTCTGGTACTGGTCGCAGGTAAAGCGTTTGTTGAGACCAGCATCAGCGGTGGTCAGAACTTTATCATCTTCGCCATTATCCAGTCGCTGACCTTCGCGGCAGGCGTGTGGATCATCCTTGCGGGTGTTCGCATGATTATTGCCGAAATTGTTCCGGCCTTTAAAGGCATCGCCGACAAGCTGGTGAAAGACGCTAAACCGGCGCTCGACTGTCCAACCGTCTTTCCGTTCGCCCCGAACGCGGTGATAGTCGGCTTCCTGTCAAGTTTTGCCGCTGGTCTGGTGAGTATGTTCCTGTGCCCACTGTTTGGTCTAAGCGTCATTGTTCCTGGCCTGGTGCCGCACTTTTTCTGCGGCGCGACGGCGGGCGTTTACGGCAACATCTGCGGCGGTCGTCGCGGCGCGGTGGTGGGGGCATTCGCTCACGGTCTGTTGATTTCATTTTTGCCCGCGATTTTGCTGCCTCTGATGGGCGACCTTGGCTTTGCATCCACCACCTTTGGCGATGCGGACTTTGGCGTTGTTGGCATCATTCTTGGGCATGTCGTGTCACTGTTTAACTAACTAATTTTATAGAGGTGAGGTATGGCAGCTAAATTTTCGCCCTCGTTAATGTGTATGGATTTAACGCAGTTCAGAGAGCAAATTACGGCAATGAACGGTAGGGCTGATTTTTATCACGTCGATATAATGGACGGTAACTATGTGAAGAATATTACTCTATCTCCGTTTTTTATCGAAAACCTGAAAAAAATTACCGATGTGCCGATCGACGTACATCTGATGGTGAATCATCCGGAAGATATTATTCCAATGTGTATTGATGCCGGGGCCGATATTATCAGTTTCCATCCTGAGACGGCGAATAACAAAATATTCCGGCTGTTGAACCAGATTAAAGATGCGGGCCGTCGCTGCGGTGTGGTGTTGAACCCGGCTACTCCGGCGGAGGCTATTAAAGAGTACGCGCACCTGCTGGATAAAGTGACCGTCATGTCGGTTGACCCAGGCTACGCAGGCCAGAAGTTTATCCCGGAATCACTCAACAAAATCAAACAACTGATTGCGATGCGCGAAGCGCATGGTTACCACTATCTGACCGAGATCGACGGCTCCTGCAACGAGAAAACCTTCAATGTTATCTCCCGGTCGGGCGTTGACGTCTTTATTGTGGGAACCTCGGGCCTGTTCTCCCTGGCGGATAACGTCAGCGATGCATGGGATAAAATGGTCGATATATATCAGCGCGAAGTCGCTGCCTGAAAATTGCAGCGCGCTCAGCCGTATTGAGCCATTGTGCAGTGCAAAGAGTCTATTTAACCGGTCTGTCTCTTTGCCTTCGCGTTAGATTTATATGGTTGAGAGCGCTGTAACCCTTTTATATCTGGAGTTCGTGACGACTCATCGCACGCTTGCGAATGCTTTCTATTGATGCTGTGGGCCCCGGCGGCTTTGGCAGACTGCGTGGTGGTAGAAGCCGGTATTGCTGATTACTGATGATCATTTATTTACATTAACGAAGGTGACTTATGGACATTTCGAGTGTGCTGAATGTAAGTAATATCAAATTGAACATGATGGCTAAGAGTAAAGAAGAGGCAATTGAAGAATTAGCTGACTTATTAGTTTGTGATGGGGCGGTCATTAATAAAGATATTTTTCTGAAAGATGTCTGGCTACGTGAGGAACAGGGCTCAACTGGATTCGAAAATCATATTGCGATCCCGCACGGTAAATCCTCAGGAGTAGCCCGTACGGCATTGGCCATTGGACGCACCCAACATCAAATCCCATGGGAAACGATGGATGGTAGCGACGTTCGCTGTATTATTTTGTTTGCCGTATGCCTGGTCGACCAAAATACCACCCACATCCGATTGTTATCGCAGGTTTCAGGTTCACTTGCCGATGAAGAGATAGTGGACAAATTACTGATGGAAGATTCTCCTCAGAAAATCATTGATCTTTTAAACGCTGAAGGCGCCAGCGCTTAATTTAATTATCATATCTATCATAGCATCGTAAATAATCAACTCCTGGAGAGTAGTGATGAATATTGTTGGGATTACCGCTTGCACTGTAGGCATTGCACACACTTATATTGCGCAAAAGAAAATTGAAATAGCAGCAAAAAAAGCCGGGCACAATGTCAAAATTGAAACGCAAGGCACTATAGGTATCGAGAATGCCTTGACCGCTGAAGAAATTGCCCAAGCCGACATCGTCCTGTTAGCCGCCGATGTTAAAGTTTCCGGTGAAGAAAGGTTTGCCGGCAAGAAAGTCGTCAAAGTACCTACGGAAATGGCCGTTAAATCACCAAATAAGCTTATTGAAAAGCTTGGTGAATTAGTCAATTCATAACACCTACCTATGCGTATCCTATATAAAATAAAGGGCGTAATTTATGAATATAAAAGAAATATGGAAAGCAGCAAACCCTAAAGGTCATCTGCTGACTGCCATCTCATTCTTGATTCCGATTGTCTGTGGTGCTGGGTTTATTATTGCCATCGGTATGGGTTTTGGAGGGACGGTTCAGGACTCTTTAGTATCGGGTCAATTTGACCTGTGGCAGGCTTTCGCTACCATGGGGGCTAAGGCGCTCGGACTATTGCCCGTCGTTATTGCTATCGGAATTTCCGGTTCAATCGCGGGTAAGCCGGGTATTGCCCCTGGTTTTGTTGTCGGTCTGGCAGCTAATGCTATTGGTGCGGGTTTTATCGGTGGCATGATCGGCGGCTATATTTCCGGGTATATTGCTGTTGCTATCATTAAAAATGTAAAGGTTCCCGGCTGGGCCCGGGGTTTAATGCCTACATTGATTGTGCCTTTTTTTGCATCCATTTTCAGTGCTCTGCTCATGGTCTATATCATCGGCACGCCTATTGGTATTTTTACCGATGCACTCACATCGTTCCTGAGAAGTATGGGTACTTCATCTAATTTACTATTAGGTGCTGTTATTGGAGCGTTGTGTATCGTTGACTTTGGTGGGCCGATCAATAAGACGTGCTTCGCATTCGTCTTAACTCTCCAGGCACAGGGTATAAATGAGCCAGTTACGGCCCTGCAGTTAGTTAACACAGCAACACCCATCGGTTTTGGACTGGCATTTTTCATCGCCAAACTGTTTCGCAAAAACATTTATAATAACGAAGAAATCGAAATGCTAAAATCGGCGGTTCCTATGGGGGTAGTGAATATTGTTGAAGGAGCTATACCTATAGTGATGAATGATATCGTTCGCGGTATTGCAGCAGCGGCAATCGGCGGTGCTTGTGGCGGTGCAATTACCATGGTATATGGCGCAGATGCAACTGTACCTTTTGGTGGTGTATTGATGCTGCCAACAATGTCAAACCCCATGGCAGGTATTATGGCGCTGATAGTTAATATATTAGTAACAGCGACTATCTATGCTGTCATCAAAAAAGATGTTCCTCGTGATGTTGTTATAAACAATGATCAAGAGGAGGAAGATATCAACTTCGATGACATTAAAATTAGTTAAGTATATACATAATGGTATGCAGTAACATGATGTCGCGCTCACAATGAATTGTGATAATAGAATATTATTATCGCGTTATATACTATTTGCTGCATTCTCTTTTAATCGTCACGAGTAAGAAATGGGTCGCCAGGGTGACCCATTTCTTACAGGCATATCATCACAATTACTTAGAAAGAGTATCGCTTAGCTGCCAGTATAGCGGCGAACCGAATGCTTCTACGTAATAATCAATTACGGCCCTGACGTTTAACGTTGGATGACGAGTATGTGGATAAATAGCAGCAATATTTTGTGGCTCGGTCTTAATCGCCGTTTCCATATCCGGCATTAATTCAATAAGCTCGCCGCTCTGTAGCGTTTCGCCAATCAACCAGTCCGGAAAAAGGACTATTCCCATACCGCCCAATGCTGCAATAAGTAAAGTCTCGGCATTATTAGAAGACATCAACGCAGAGACCGGATAGTGTATCCACTCTCCACCTTTTCGACGCAACAGCCAGCGATTCGGCCCGGATGAACCACGGTAAACGAGACACTTATGTCGGCTTAAATCCGCCGGGTTATCAGGTACGCCATACTTTTGAAGATAAGCCGGTGATGCTGCCAGGCGATAGCACTGCTGTCCAAAAATGCGTGCATGAAAAGATGAGTCAGTAAGCTCACCGATACGAAAAATGACATCAGCAGCATCTTTATGAGGGTCAATGTAATCATCAGTTAACGTCAGCTCAATACTGAGGCGTGGGTAACGTTCCGTCAGCCCCGCCAATTTGGGTGCGACATGCTTTTGCCCAAAAAAAACGGGAGCATTTATGCGTATTAGCCCGGAAGGCTCAAGCGTCCTTTCATTGAGTTCCCGTCGGGCATCGTCCAGGCTACTGGTAACCGCCCGAACATAACGGATAAAAATATGACCGTTCTCTGTCGGAATAATGGCGCGCGTATTGCGATAGAAAAGTTGCTGACCGACCGCATCTTCTAGCTGATGAATGACGCGTGAAACCTGAGAGGCAGAAATGCCTTCGCGACGAGCCACAGTGGAAAAGTTCTGCACTTCATACACTGCAATGAAAATGAAGAGCGATCGAATATTGATATGGCTTAAATCATACATTAATGCAATTCCTGCACAGGTGTTTATTGCATTATGGCATTTTTCTCATTCATGTTCAGGCGTAGTCTTCATCGCCTGCACATCTGGAGATTGTTTGCTATGCAATTTGTACTGATTTTGTTAGTTATCGCTGGCGGTATGGGGCTGTCAGTCGAGGCAGGCTTACTGGGGCCGCTAGGGGGGGAGGTTGGTGATTTATGGGCAACGTTCAGCATATTTGGCGTAGGCGCTGCACTGACTTTCCTGCTGATGCTTTTTTTCAGCCCACGCAATAGCCCGTCATTTTTCTCTTTGCCTGGGTGGCAGCTACTTGGTGGCGTACTCGGGCCAGTTTATGTCGTTATTCTGACCGTGGCCACGCCAGTCATTGGGATAGCGATGACGATGATCGGTATCTTAGCTGGTCAGGTATTTAAGAGCCTGATAATAGACCATTTTGGTTTACTCGGTACACCCCGTAGAAAAATAGACAGCAAGCGAATTATCGCCCTTATTTTTATCATCGCAGCATTAATTCTGGTTGCCAGAGGATAAGTTAGACTATGACATTTATTATGATCGTTTTAGCCATTATAGGCGGCTCCATGTTGAGTATTCAGGCGGCCATTAATGGACAATTGGGTAGTCAGGTAGGGGTATTTAAAAGCGCGTTCCTGACCTTTTCCGTAGGCGCAATTATCACCGCTTTGCTTATTTTCTTTTTTGAACCAAAACAGTTGGTTACACTGATGGATGTCCCTAAATGGCAACTGCTGGGTGCCATGTTTGGCGTACCCTATATCGTTATCATGGTTTTAGCCGTACAACGAATAGGGACCGCGATTGCCACAGTCGCCGTGATCTTCGGACAGTTAACCATGAGCATGTTAATCGATAACTTTGGCTGGTTGGGAAATCAATCCATTTCGTTTTCGATGAGTCGTTTGGGTGCCATCGTCTGCTTAGGTATCGCACTTTTCTTCATTTATTCAAGTAATAAAGTAAAGGCGACCGCCTTAAAACAAGACGTTCTGTCATCGAGCTAAATAGAATCAGTCTCGTTCATCTATAAGGGATACGGACTAAAAATATCTGCATCCCTTATGGAAGGTAAATGCTCCGTTGATGATATACAGAGCTAATATCGCCAAATTGATGAATACACCTAATAAACCCTAGCTAATTCCTCCATCTAATCGAATAAATCAGTTTGCGTTATGCTTTTCCTGGACAACAGCCAAAGGATAACGTGATGCAAACTGTAAAACTGAACAACGGTATTGAAATGCCCCTGCTGGGCTTTGGTGTCTTCCAGATGACGGATGCCGCTGAATGCGAAAGAGCCGTTATCGATGCCATCGATACGGGATACCGTCTGATTGATACCGCCGCGTCTTACCAGAATGAAACCCAGGTCGGGAATACACTGCAACAGACCGGTATCGCCCGTGACGAGCTCTTTGTAACTACCAAACTATGGCTTCAGGATACTCATTACGAAGGCGCTAAAGCACAGTTCGAACGCTCCCTGAATCGGCTGCAACTTGATTATGTTGACCTGTACCTGATTCACCAGCCTTATGGTGATGTCCATGGGGCGTGGCGTGCCATGGAAGAATTGCAACAGGCAGGCAAAATTCGCGCCATTGGCGTCAGCAACTTCCATCCTGACCGACTGGCCGATCTTATTGCTTTCAACAACGTTGTCCCTGCGGTAAACCAGATTGAAGTTAACCCCTTCAACCAACAGCTGCATCCCGTGGCGTGGATGCAAAGCCGGGGTATTCAGCCGGAAGCCTGGGCGCCGTTTGCAGAAGGTAAAAATGGTCTGTTTGAGCATCCCGTATTAACGGCGATTGGCCAGAAGTACGGTAAAAGCGTGGGACAGGTTGTGCTGCGGTGGATTTTCCAGCGAGGCATCGTTTCGCTGGCAAAAACAGTGCGAAAAGAACGCATGGAAGAGAACATCAACATTCTCGATTTCGAACTGAGTGATGAAGATATGTTGCAGATTACCGCTATCGACACCGCAACAAGTGCTTTCTTCTCACACCGCGATCCTGCCAGAGTTGAATGGTTGGCCGGTCGCAAACTGGATGTTTAAGTCGCGATAAAAGAGGCAATTAATCAATGCAAAAACGTTATCTGGGTCAATCAGGACTCGAAGTGTCCGCGCTTGGGCTCGGCTGCATGGGCTTAAGCCACGGCTATGGCCCGGCGACCGATACGCGTCAGGCTATCGAGCTCATTCGCGCTGCAGTTGAACGTGGCGTCACCTTCTTCGATACCGCTGAAGTGTATGGCCCCTTCCTTAATGAAGAGGTTGTCGGTGAAGCCTTAAAACCATTTCGTGACCGCGTGGTCATCGCCACCAAGTTTGGTTTTACCTTCGGTGCGGACAACAAGCAGCAGATTTTAAACAGCCGTCCGGAGCATATCCGTGAAGCGGTGGAAGGATCATTACGCCGCCTGAAGACGGATGTCATTGATCTGCTGTATCAACACCGTGTCGACCCGGATGTCCCGATTGAAGAGGTTGCGGGAACAGTGAAAGACCTGATAGCGGAAGGCAAAGTCAAACATTTCGGTCTGTCCGAAGCGGGTGCGCAAACCATTCGTCGTGCGCATGCGGTACAACCCGTCACAGCCCTGCAAAGCGAGTACTCCATGTGGTGGAGTGAACCTGAGCAGGAGGTCCTGCCATTGCTGGAGGAACTGGGTATCGGTTTTGTGCCATTCAGTCCGTTAGGCAAAGGCTTCCTGACGGGAGCGATTAAGTCAGGAACGACGTTTGGTCAGGATGATTTCCGCAGCCGTGTGCCACGCTTCGCCGAACAGGCGATTGCAGCCAATGAAAAGCTGGTCTCGTTGTTGGGTGAACTGGCTGCAGAAAAAGGTGTGACATCTGCGCAAATCGCGCTGGCATGGCTGCTGGCGCAAAAGCCGTGGATTGTTCCCATCCCTGGTACCACGAAATTGTACCGGCTGGAGGAAAACCTGGGGGCTGCTGACATCATTCTTTCTCCGGATGCGTTGCGACAGATAACCCAGGCGCTTGAGTCAATTAAAATTGTCGGCGACCGTTACTCGCCTGAGCATCAGGCTCGCGTGGGTCGTTAATAGCCGGGCGGGTCCGCACGAATGGCGGACCCGTTATTCCTGGTAGCGAAGCGCATCGATCATCAGCGCAAAGGCCGGTGGATGCTGTTTGCGGCTGGGGTAATAAAGGTAATATCCAGGGAAGGAAGGGCACCATTCCTGCAGAATCTGAATGAGCTCTCCTGACTTTATATAGTCCTGCACCCTGTCCTCAGGTATACAGGCGATGCCAAAACCAGATAAGGCCGCATCAAGCCTTTCCGCCTGCAGATTAAACGTTACCTGTCCTTCAACTCTGACCCGTAAAGGTTTTCCTTCCTTCTCAAATTCCCAGTGATAAAGACCACCGGCAGTCGGTAACCGCATATTGATGCAGCGATGATGTTGTAGCTCGTGCGGCGTGTGAGGTGCAGGGTTCGTGGCGAAATAGGATGGGGCACCGACAATAGCCATGCGCATGTCCGGGCCAATTCGCACCGCAATCATGTCTTTATCAACGCTTTCACCCAGTCGTATCCCGGCATCAAAGCGCCCCTCGACAATATCGACAAAACCGTTATCGACCACCAGCTCCAGGTTAATTTCCGGATATTCCCTGAGGAAAGGTTTCAGTTTTGGCCATACCACGCTCCGCGCAGCATGCTCCCCGGCGGATAAACGGATATTACCGGAGGCGGTGCCGTTGAGTTGCACCAGCGCTTCCAGCTCCTGCTCAAGGGAGGCGATACGGGGTTCAAGGCAGGCAATAATTCTCTCACCGGCTTCTGTAGGGGCAACGCTTCGTGTCGTGCGGGTCAGAAGGCGGATATTTAGCCTTTCCTCCAGTGCCTTCATCGCATGGCTGAGAGCTGACTGAGACACACCGAGCTTACCCGCTGCTTTGGTAAAACTTCGCTCTCTTGCCACCACAAGAAAGATCTGGAGTTCATTGAAGTTTTCTTTGAGCATCGGTGATTTCCTAGGGGAGCATACCCTTCAATATGCATTCATGAAGGGGGTTCATAGACACAATCATTTTAGCCCCATTACTGACAATAATGATAATTGATATTCTGACTGTATCGAAAATAAGTCTGAACTTTCAGAAGGTTTATCATGAAAATACTCGTGGCGGGGGCAACAGGAAGCATTGGCCTTCATGTCGTCAATATCGCTATTGAAATGGGCCATCAGCCCGTTGCGCTGGTCAGAAATAGGCGCAAAGTAAAATTGCTTCCTCGTGGAACGGAGGTATTTTACGGCGATGTTTCAATGCCTGAAACTCTCATCGATCTGCCAAAAGATATTGATGCCATCGTCTTTACGCTCGGCTCAGATGGACAGGGGCGTATTGGCGCCAGAGCGATAGATTACGGCGGTGTGCGTAACATTGTCCGAATGTTCAGGGAGACGACTGTTCACATCGCCTTAATGACCACGATAGGCGTAACTGAACGGCTCAGCATCTGGAATCAACGCACTGAAGTTCATGACTGGAAAAGGCGTGCCGAACGTCTGGTCAGGGCCAGTGGTCACCCCTATACCATCGTCAGGCCCGGCTGGTTTGATTACAACAATGATGATGAGCACAAAATCGTTATGCTCCAGGGGGATCGACGCCATACAGGAACACCAGAAGATGGTGTGATATCCCGGGAGCAAATCGCCAGGGTTCTGGTCAGTGCCCTGGGCAACCACGCGGCAAAAAATAAAACGTTTGAGCTAGTGGCTGAACGAGGCGAAGCGCAGCAGGATCTTACGCCTCTATTTGCAGACCTGCAGGCGGATAATCTGCAAAAAAATGATGGGGTTTTAGATATGGACAATATGCCACTCGTGGAAGAACCTGAGTGCATTATTAACGAGCTGAATTTCAATTTAAAAAATTTAACCAATCAAAAAGCCTGACAATTTTGTTAAATAGTGGGCAGTCTTATGATAGCTGAGGTTTGTATATTTAAATATACAGACTTAGAAGGTTTCTCCTGATATGTGTCCGGCTTCAGATATATTTTATAAACAGTCATTAGAGATGAAAACACTGCTTATTACTACATTGGTCATAGAATTTATTTCTGCAAATACCGTATCTGCAGCTCAGCAAATAAATTATGCAGATGGAAAGAAGAGATGAGCATAGTCTCAGCGAGAATTTCTGCGGTGCCCGTCCCGGTTGGGGCGCGGCTTCACAAAACTTCAGCCTCTGCCGCATTGATCTATTCCCTGCGATGAATGCTGGTAACGCGTTTACGATTTTCCCCATCAGAACATTATCAGGACATTATGAACAAGCAAAAAAACATTTCTCCGGCAGGGCGCGCTGCGACATCCGGCGTCTTTTTTATCGTTATTCTCGGCGCATTAATGGCCTTTACCTCTCTTTCCACCGATATTTATCTGCCTTCTATGCCGATGATGGCCTCTGAATTGCAGGGGAATGTGGAGCTGACCATTACCGGTTTTCTGATAGGGTTCTCGCTGGCGCAGTTGATTTGGGGACCAATCAGCGATCGTATCGGGCGCCGCGTGCCATTGTTTATCGGCATGGTATTGTTTGTGATCGGTTCAGCCGGATGCGCGATGTCTTCCAGTATGCCGCAGATTGTTTTCTGGCGCGTGTTTCAGGCCTTTGGTGCCTGTACCGGACCAATGCTGGCAAGGGCGATGATCCGCGATCTCTATGTCCGCACGCGCGCGGCGCAAATGCTTTCGACGCTGGTCATCATCAGTGCTATCGCGCCGGTGATTGGCCCTCTGCTGGGCGGACAGATTGTCACCGTTGCCTCCTGGCGCGCCGTGTTCTGGCTGTTGGTGGTACTGGGTGGGACGATGTTTATTGCGCTCTGGTGGTTACCGGAAACGCTGCCGGGTGAAAAGCGACTGACAACGCCGCTGAGCAGCGCCTTCGGCAACTATATTTCGTTACTGCAGAATCGCGAATTTATGCGTTATACCCTCTGCGTCAGCTTTTTCTACGTGGCCGCTTACGCCTTTATTGCCGGTTCGCCGTTTGTCTACATCAGCTATTTCCATGTTGACCCACAGCATTACGGCTGGCTGTTTAGCATCAATATCATTGGTGTGATGGGACTGAGCTCCATTAATCGCCGTCTGGTGCAGCGTCATCCGTTGCATACGTTGTTGCGGGTTGCGGCGCTTGTTGCCGCTCTGGCAACTGTTGTGCTGGCCGCTGGCGCGAAAATGCAGACTGGCGGCATGGCGATGATGGTCGTGACGATTTTTATCTTTTTCTCCATGAACGGCATTATTGCCGCAGCATCGACGGCGGCGGCGCTGGATACCGTGCCATCCAATATGGCGGGGTCGGCTTCTGCGCTGATCGGCTCGTTGCAGTACGGCAGCGGGATTGTGTCATCGCTTTTACTCTCGGCGATGAGCGACGGCACGCCGTGGACAATGTCGTGGATCATGATGGTATTTACACTGTTGAGCCTGGTGATGGTAATCAAACGAAAAGTGCATTGATGGCGGAACGGTCCGTTGCGTTTTCAGGGGATCCGCGTTTTATTTGCCATCATTTTTCTGTGGTGTTCTCCGGCGCTTCTGACATCGCCAACTTAATTTCCTGGTACCCCTGAAATGGGGTCACCTGGCCGGATCATACAGAACGTAGAGGTTGGTCCTTGAGTGAGTATCTCTGTCATTTACTTTACAGTCAGGGTAATAAACCTGATCGCTGAGTCCTGATTCTTTCCTGGGGTTCTGGCGCCTTTACCAAAATAACCTGTCTGTATTTATGAATTCACTGCATAGGTCAAATCATGAATGACGGGCTAATCATGGTGGCGTTCCTCGCCTAAAATGGTGTTTTAACATAACGGGAGCTTTGCCGTGGAATACTCAGTATTAAGTAACAACCTCAAAATGCCGATGGTCGGTTTTGGCGTGTTTAAGGTCACCGATAAGGAAGAGTGTAAGCAGTCGGTGTTAAGCGCTATTCGTACCGGTTATCGCCTTATTGACACCGCAGCCGTCTACGGTAATGAAGATGCCGTAGGTGACGCGGTTCGTGAGGCCATCGCCGAAGGGCTGTGTACCCGTGAGGAATTATTTATTACCTCAAAACTGTGGGTTCAGGACATGGCCAACGGCGATATGGCCAAAGCCGGTATCGAGGCGTCGCTGAAAAAATCGGGTCTGGAATACTTTGATCTCTATTTGTTGCATCAGGCCATGGGCGATTATTTCAGCGCCTGGCGCGCGTTGGAACAGGCTTATGAAGCCGGTAAATTGAGAGCCATTGGCGTATCCAACTTCTATGCGCATGTCTTAGCCAATTTCTGTGAAACCGTCAGAATTAAGCCTATGGTGAACCAGGTAGAATTACATCCTTACTTCGCGCAACCCGCCGCGCTGGAAACCATGAAGCGCTATAACGTTCAGCCTGAAGCCTGGGCGCCGTTAGGCGGCGGAAGACATAAACCGTATGAAGATGAAATGCTTCAGGGGATTGCCGCTGCCCATCAAAAAACCATTGCTCAGATTGTTCTGCGCTGGAACGTGCAGCGCGGTGTCACGGTAATTCCTAAATCTACCCGGCAGGAACGTATTGCAGAAAACTTTTCCCTCTGGGATTTCTCATTGACTGATAGCGAAATGGCGCAAATCAGCGCGCTGGATTTAGGCTATGTGGGTGAAGCGGTGAAACATTTTAATCCTGAATTTGTTCGCGGTTGTCTGGGGGTTAAAATCCATGACTGAGCGGGTAGAAAAGGGCGCGAGATCGGATAGCGGAGTACTATTTATCCCACGGTACAAAAGTGGCTGCCTGCAATAATGCGACAACCGCAGCCAAAAACGCGGAGAAAAAGTAAGCCGAACGTTGTAAACCAACCCACCACTTCTTCAGTGCATCTGTATCGTTGGATGACCTTAGACCTGTTTCTTATGATATTGTAATAACGATTACAATATGCTTCGAAAGATCATGTCTTCAAGGAGTAATGTCGTGAGCACGACGAAAGCGAATCGAACCCCAGGGCGCCCACGTAAGTTCGATCCAATGCAGGCGGTGGAAACGGCGCAACACCTTTTCCACTCGCGAGGTTATGATGCGGTGAGCGTTGCCGACCTGACAAAAGCGTTCGGGATTAACCCGCCCAGCTTCTATGCCGCTTTTGGCAGTAAACTTGGGTTATATACCTGCGTACTGGATCGCTATAGCCGCACCGGCGCAATCCCTTTTGCGACGCTTTTACGTGCCGATCGTCCGGTGGTTGAATGTTTGATTGATGTTCTGCATGAGGCGGCAAGGCGCTACGTTGCCGACCGGAGCGCTGCTGGTTGCCTGGTACTGGAAGGAACCCATTGCAACGATCCTGAGGCACGTGAAGCGGCTTGTGAATTGCATGTTGCTGCCGAAGAGAGTATTCGGAACTATATTGCGGAGCAATATCCGCAGGATGCCGTTCGCTTAACTGACTTTATGAGTACGCTGATGTCCGGCCTTTCTGCGAAAGCGCGGGCAGGGGATAGCCTGGAGCGGTTACTGGAAACCGTGCGCCTGGCGGGGCTGGCGCTGCGGCAAGTACTTTCACGGTGATACAGGCCTTGCTTCTGCGGGTGAGAAGGTTTGTCCGCGCGACACCTCTCTGCGGGGCGTAAAACTGCGCGTGAGCATCGGTGTTGTCGCGGACCAGGCTACAGTATTGTGTGAGTTAAATAACGGTTTTAAGCCAGGCTTCAATATCCTGGGTCGCTATATGATTCTGTACATTCCAGGTGTCGCTCATTGGCCACCACATGCCATCTCCTCGCGCGAAAGCTGCGCGATAGCGAAGCATCGGATCGTCAGGATTTAAATGCAGGGCGTCCAGTAAGCCTGAGAGTGTTAATACGCTCTTGTCAAAGGTGTGTTTGGTCACGCGTTCAACCGTTTCAGCCAGCTTTCCATAAGAAGTCGTCTCTCCTGCGACAAAGAGCACTTCGTTAGCGATCCGCGGCTGATGCAAATAAATTTCGCTGGTTAGCCGACCAATATCTTCCGGTGATGTCACAGTGACTTGAGTTTCCCATCCTCCTAATGCCTTGATGGTTTTTTCAGATAGGTTCACCACATCAAATGCGGGTTCGAAGAGAAAACTGGTGAACATGCCGGTTGAAACAATGACCCATTCCGTTGTCTTCTGTGCCCGCAGCAGTATTCTGACGTCATACTGTTCATCCCAGACGGGCTGACCGCTGCCTTTACCTACCACATCGTAATTTACGCCAAACTGCCAGGGGAAATAGCGGTTAACGCCAGCATCCACGACGGCGTGTGCGATCTTTATCTGTGTTCCGGGACCGGCGACAAAGCCCATGCAGTTGATAATGGTCTCAAAATTCATAAAGCAGGTTGTTAACGTTTCAGTCGTGCTGGCGGCGACATCAAGAGAGATAAACTCAGCTCCCGCGTCAGCCAGTTTTTGATGAACATCAGAAAACAATTTGCCCTGTTCATCCATGGCGCCTGGCGACACAATAACGCAGATGCTGCCATTACGCGCTATGACCTCTGGAAGCAGATAGTGCAGCACAGCAGCGCCCAGTTGTCCCGCGCCAAGCACTAATACTTTTTCACCCGTTGTAATATCACGCTCTTTCATATTGAACCTCTTTTGGTAAATCGCCGGTTACTAGCGAGTAGAGAGAGGTTATGTCAGTGTTCTGTATTCGATAAGACAATGAATGCAGGTTAGACTGTTCGTATAAATGGGATAATCAATGCGTTCAGGCGCGGTGGGTATATGGATAAGCTGGAATCAATGCAGGTCTATGTTTGCGTGGTAGATGTCCATAGCTTCGCAAGGGCGGCAGAAGTGCTGGGACTACCGCGTTCAACGGTATCGCGGGTCGTTAAGGAACTTGAGACGTACCTGGGTATTCAACTATTACAACGCACCACCCGCAAACTCAGCGTGACCGCCGACGGCCGACGTTACTATCATGAATGCAAAAAGGTGCTGGCTGATATTGCGACGATGGAGTCTTCATTTCCCGGCAGGTCTGCACAACCCAGAGGCCGTTTCAAAGTTGGAATGCCGCAGTCGCTCGCCCGCCATTGCATACTTCCCCGGCTGCCTGCATTTCTGCATCAGTATCCTGAGCTGGAATTGATACTTTGTTCCAGTGATAACGTCGAAGACATCATTCAGGCGGGATATGACTGCGTGATCCGCGCCGGCAGGATCGAAGATTCAACGACGCTGGTCGCCCGCCCGCTCGCGAACTTCAGATGGATGGTTCTGGCTTCGCCAGACTATATTGCCGCCCATGGTAAACCGGATAACGTAGACAGCCTGCAAAGACATCACGCCGTTGGCTACCTGAATCATCGCTCCGGGCGTACCACCGACTGGTTTTTTACGTTGGATGATGGTATGGTGACTGCGCGCTCCGTATGAAAGAGACGCTGATAGTTGATGATACTGACGCTTACATCCAGGCTGGAATACAAGGCTTTGGTTTGATTCGTGTCGCCAGCTATCTGGTTGCGCCCTATGTGCAAAGCGGAGCGCTCGTTCTCTGTATGGAGCACCTCTCTTTTGATTTACCGCTTTCTCTGGTTTATCCGCAAAACCGCTATCTTCCTCCTTCGGTACGCGCTTTTTATGAGTGGAGCAGAGCGGTTTTGCATCAAACCATTAACGGATGATTAAAATCGTGGCATGGCTGATTCAAACTAGCGTTGCTGAAGTGAGAAGAAAGCTGGCGGAAGCTAAAAAATGCATCGCTACGGATATCTGTGTGGGGATTAAAAAAACAGCAAAAAATGCAGGGGATAAGAAGAGTACCAGGCTTCCGAAAATATATAAAACGTCATTGTTTATGGTTTTTATATAATCAGCTCCGTCTAAACGAAATCCTAATTGTTATTATTTTCGAGGCAAGGTATAGAATTGTTCGTGGTTTTATTTCAGTATGCATAGCGCAAATAGTAAGCCTGAGTACTGCGTAATGTATTTGCTGATATTATATTTTAAGGATTAATGTTAAGGGACTATACATATGAATAAAATCTGTGTGGCGGTATTACTGACAACGGCGATGGCAAGCGGCATGGCGCTTGCTGATAATCATACGGTATCAATCGGTTATGCGCAAAGTAAAGTGCAGGACTTTGATGATATCAATGGTGTAAATCTGCAATATCGTTATGAGTTTAACTCCACGTTAAGTGTCGTTGCCTCTTTTTCTTATATGCAGGGCGACGGTGAGCAGAATTATTTATACTATGGCGACTCAATAAAAAATAGTGTCGATGTGAAATACTACTCCTTACTCGTGGGGCCAGCGTACCGCATTAACAATTATGTCTCGTTATATGCGCTGGGCGGTGCGGCCTATGTTAAAGCTACAGGCTCGACGAAATGGATAAATGCAGGAGATGTTACCGCTAATTATGAAGATATCTCTGAAAAATCGACCTCTTTCGCTTACGGCGCCGGTGTGATTATTAATCCTGTGGAGAACCTTTCCGTTAATATCGGATATGAAGGAACTCAGGCCGACCTGGCAGGTAATTACTCAATTAATGGCTTTAACGTTGGCATTGGCTATCGTTTCTGATAATAAAAACAGCCTCCCTCCCGGTCGGATCTTCCGCTCGGGAGAATTTTATTGCCCGCCTACAAAACGGGCAACAGAGGTGACAGGTTTACGCCGGAGGAGTCTGGCGGTGTCACAGTTGGTCAGGAACCGGCTTGCCAGGCCAGTTCCTGTTTGTAGTGATTTTAAACCGCCGCAGTGCTGGTTAATTAGCTCGTCGTTCCCCGGCCTCCCAACTATAAACATCCGTGCCAATTAACGAGTCGCCAAGCTCTTGATAATCGAAATCATAAAAATCAGCACTGGCGCCGTAGCCGGAGTAGTCTACTGCCGCAAGCCCTACAAATGCCCCGGTAAAGAAACCGCCATAGCTCTGTAGGACATAGTCATCAGAAAGAACGGCGGCATCTAAAACTACCGGAATTTCAATAAACTCGACGCCGTCAAAACTATACTCATAGCTATAGGTCTGCTTTCTGACTTTCGTCCGTAACCATACGTATTCGACGTCGTCAGGAACCTTAATCGCATTATCTTTCAGGTTCGAAGTATATTTTCCGCGATTGTTCTCGGCAACCTCGATGACTCTTCCGTTAATTTCATTCCAGGTAACAAAAGCAAAGCTCCAGTGGCGATCGTTGTAGTAATTGGTTAATCCGGCCATCTGTTGGTAACTGAAAGGATTAAAGGCGACTTTAACCTGGGCATTAAAATAAAAGGCTTGCCAGCGGCGGGCAATCAACGACAGATCATGGGTATTCGCTAATGATCCCTGGCCGATTAAGGTGAGCTTTCCGTCGCCTGTAGTACCCATTTTTTTGCTAAAAGGGACCCGCAGGGTATTCCAGTTAAGATTAAGCGTTGGCGTTGTAAATTCATCGTGCTGGCTATTATCTTTCGCGCTTTCAGTATAAATGGCGTCTTTTGGCCCCTCGACAAACGTTTTACCGCCGTGACCGCCTACAATGCGCGGCCAGCCATCTTCATCCCAGTACACTTTTTGGATAGCCGTTTCCCGGCCAAGCGTGGACCAGCCGCGAGGATCATAGATTGATTCCCCAGGACGATTCCACGGACGCGCGCACAGCGAAGCATAATACCACTCGCCTTCGGGCGTCGAAACCAAAGCGCCGTGTCCTTGCTTCTGGATATAGCTGTCCGGGGTATCAACGTTAGTTAAAAATACTTCTCCTGGTTCAGTTTCGAAGCTGTCCGCGTTTAACGTCGTGGAACGGGCAACCACCTCCTGATGAGTAAATACCGTCCCCCCTTGAGCGGCAAAGAGATAGTAATAACCGTTCAGTTTGTAGAGATGCGGTCCCTCAACGAGCGCCACCGCGGTACCGCGATAGATGGTACGCGCAGTTTCCGGCATTAATTTTAAAGTTGTTGTGTCAAGTTCTGTTAAGGTAATCCCATCAAAAGGATGGTGGTACTCCCGATGGTCCCACGTCTGTTGCACGATATATTTACGGCCATCATCGTCATGGAAAAGTGAAGCGTCAAAACCTACGCCATTCAGTTTTATCGGCGAACTCCACGGGCCGCGAATATCTGTTGCGGTAGTCAGGTAGTTTGTCATGTCTTTAAAGGCACCTTCGGTGACTTTCACATCGGTATACACTAACCAGAATTTGCCATCCGCGTAAGAGAGCGCCGGAGCCCAGATGCCGCCTGAAGACGGATTGCCTTTCATATCTAAAAGAGTAGTGGTCGACAATGGTGACGGCAGCAGATTCCAGTGCTGTAGATCCTTTGACTCATGCAAACGGACGCCGGGAAACCACTCAAACGTTGAGTTGGCGATATAGTAGGTGTCCTCAACACGGATAATGCTGGGGTCGGCATTAAAACCACGCAAAATAGGGTTTTGGATAAGAGACATATCATTACACCTTTATAAATTTAAAATTTAATTCGTATTGGTTTTACACCCGAATCTCATCAAGCTGGCGGTTAATGTCGCCGACGTGTTTGTCTGAGATAGGATAAATTTGCATGACGATCATCGAGACAACCGCTAAGGCGATGGGGATCCAAACCGCTGTCATCATGATCCCGTCGATAGCGCTCGCGCTTTGTTGTGCGCCGGTTTCATTAAAACCATAGACGGCCAGCAGCCACAGAGGAATGGCTCCGCCGATGGTAAAGCCAATCTTGAAAAAGAGTCCCATAATGGCGTTGATGATTGCCGCATTTCGCTTACCAGACTTTAATTCGCCATAGGCAATAAC
Organism: Klebsiella sp. 141240; assembly: GCF_050600805.1. Taxonomy (NCBI): domain Bacteria; kingdom Pseudomonadati; phylum Pseudomonadota; class Gammaproteobacteria; order Enterobacterales; family Enterobacteriaceae; genus Klebsiella; species Klebsiella sp. 141240. The sequence goes on from NZ_JAQIRK010000003.1 coordinate 83,272, forward strand.
TTCAGGTACCAGTGCCCACATAAATCCGGTGGCTGAGGTTAAGCCCCACTGTTTAATAAATGTGGCGATATAAGCAAGCCACAGCGCATCGTGCATACCTTCCCGTGACCAGACATACGTTAATAACTCACCGACAATAAACATCCCCAGGAAAATGTGGAAGAAGCCTTTCTTTCCAAAAATTTTCTTGAGTTTTGGCCAAAAAATGGGGAACGCAATACCCGGTATTGAGGCGACCAGGCCAACGGCACCCATCCACTCAGAGTGACCAACCACATATTGATTGAAAAAGCCATTAACCGTGTTCATAAAGAACATGAAGGTAAAGGCCAGCATAAAAAATAATCCAAGAATGACAAGGGGGCGGTTATTTTTGAGCTCAAGGAACAAATCGGTTGTTTTGACGTTTGCCGTCTGCTCTGCGGTTGCAACGACACGTTCTTTAGTGAATTTATAGCAAATAAAAAGTGCCACCGCGCCTAATAACATATAAACGGAGTAGACGCCGAACCATGCGTAATTCGCGGATGGGTCGGTATAGTTTCCCAGATTGAGTTCTATGCCAAAAAAACCAGTATCCTTTAGGCTACGATCTTTTGGTGACGCCATTTGCACGAACATTGGGAACAGGGTATACACCAGAAGATTGGCGCTATTAGCCAGCATCATTCGCGTACTGGTTAATTTATCAATCGACTCCGGGTCTCTTGTTAGCGAGGCATTAAGAGAACCGTAAGGAATATTGACCAGGGAATAAACTAAATCCAGCGCTAAATAGATGATAAAAGCAAACGGTACGGAGCCTCTGACGCCCGGAATAGGGGCAAAAAGCAAAGCGGAAAGGATCACTAGCGGCACGCCGGCTCTTAATAGCCAGGGACGATATTTCCCTGCCGCGGATGTCCTTTTGTCCACATAGGTTCCAACCATCGGATCCCAAAAAACATTGATGATTCTGACAAAAAGAAAAATGAACCCCGCAGTGGCTGTACTGATCGTATTTACCGTCAACATATGTAGAGCAAGAAAGCCGCCGATCGTGCCAAAAACCAGGTTTTGCGCAAAATCGCCCATACCGTAGCCAATACGTTCCCCGCGAGTTAATTTATGATATTCATCATTGCGATTTTGCATTATGTTTTTACTCATTCTGAGCAGACTCCGGTTTGTTGTGTGAATGTGAAACACTTTCTGACACAAATGATCTCGAAGAATCTATTACGTTTTTAAATTAATTAATTATGTTTTTTTACTTCTGTGATCCTCAAAGCAAAGGTCGTTTGGCATTATCTCTGTACTCTATATGGATTTTATGATGTTGATTATATGAAAGTGATATTTGCGAGATGGCTCACATTTGAGTGTTTTCTCAATCGCTGAGTGAAATAACGTAATTGAGCAACCGGTTTATAGAATACAGGATGTGTCATAGTTGTTACATTTCTTACATCCACCAATATTGGAGCGTTCATGCAATCTTAGGTCAAGTGCAGCACGATTAATAGTTTTGTTCACCATACAATGAAATCCATGCGGCAAGTCTCTGCGGCGTTGCTTGTTTTAGCGCTAATCATTAATTTAATTGTGGGAAAGGAGAACGTTATTCGTATAAAACCTCTGTAGCCGTACAAAATAAAAATTAAATTGTTCTCACAGTAGCAACATATTCTGCGTGGCCAGAGTGAGGTTGTTATTGCCTGAATAAAATTAACCTCTATTGAGATAATGATGACAATGATAAGAAAGCTTCCATTAACTATGGCGGTCATCGCCGCGTTTTCTCCGTTTACCTCTGTAACAGCCCAAGAGTTTACCCAGGAGCAGATCGACGCCATCGTCGCGAAAGCGGTTGATAAAGCGCTGGCCGACCGCCAGGCGAAAATCGACGCCGCGGCCAATAAAAAGGTCGATGTTATTACCAACCCGCAAACCACCGCCGCTTCGCCGGATCTGGCGATCCCCTTCGGCCTGAAATTTAGCGGTTACGCCCGCTATGGCGCCCACTTCCAGACCGGCGACCAGAAATATGTCGGCGTCGACGGCTCCTATAACGGCGCCTCGGCGATCGGCCGTCTCGGCAACGAAAGCAACGGTGGCGAATTCCAGATCAGCAAAGCGTTCAAAAGCACGCAGGGGGCCATCTGGGATCTCAACGTCATGTTTGACCACTGGAGCGACGAGGTTAACCTGAAAAAAGCCTACGTCGGCGTCACCAACGTCCTCGAATCCAACCCCAACGCCTATATCTGGGCCGGCCGCGACTTCCACCAGCGCCCGCAACAGGGGATCAACGACTACTTCTGGATGAACCACGACGGCCAGGGCGCCGGGGTGAAGAATTTCGATATCGGCGGCGTGCAGTTCGACGTGGCGACGGTGTCGCAGGTGAAATCCTGTAGCCCGGAAGTGATGGCCGACGAGACCAACCCGTCGCGCATCACCTGTACCGGCAGCTCCGATACCGGCGATAACGGCCACTACGCGTTGACCACCAAAACCCACAACATCAAGGCCGGGCCGATCGACGTCGAGGTATATGCCAACTATGGCTTTGACTCAAAAGCGGTGGACAGCGACGCGCGCCTCGATGCCTGGCAGGGCGGGCTGGTGCTGAGCCACACCAACGACAGCGGGGTGAATAAGGTGATCCTGCGCTACTCCGACAACTCGGATAACAGCGTCTACAACAAAACCGACGACCTGACCACGGTCTACGCCAGCTTTGAGGGCAGCCATAAATTCACCCAGCAGGCGCAGATCGAATATCTGCTGGCCTTCCACGACTACGACAACGGCAAGGACAATACCGACAACCGTAAAAACTACGGTGCGATCGTCCGGCCGATGTACTTCTGGAACGATGTGCACTCGACCTGGCTGGAAGCGGGCTACCAGCGCGTTGACTACGACCAGGGCGGGGATAACCACGGCTGGAAGCTGACGCTGTCGCAGAATATCGCCATCGGCATGGGGCCGGAGTTCCGCCCGATGCTGCGCTTCTATGTTACCGGCGGTCAGGTGAATAACGAGCACACCGCGAAAGTAGACGGCACCAGCGACGAGCGACTGGATTCGCTGAACATCGGCGGTATGTTTGAGGCATGGTTCTAAAAATTGATGGATTTAACAAAAAATCAGGCTGGCCTATGCCAGCCTGTTCATTAATTCTTTTATCTTATACGGACTAGATGGCCGTTCTTTTTCTGACTCCAATTCAACCAATCCGTTTCCATCGAATAATTTTATAACTCTGCGTTTTAATAATTTCCTTAATTATATATTTTCTGCGATGTTTATTGATTTAAAGATTGTGATGACTTAATGCATTGATCATGATTATTTCTCAAGGGGAATATTGATCTGCGCCAATAAAAACAATGAGTTTATATAAAAAACTGCCTTTCACTATTGTTTTGGGTTTTTATGTTGTCTTTGTTTTATTCGTCAACATTCTTTTGTGAAGTGTCGCTACTTTATAGCGTCTGGTGCTGTGAGTGTTTGTGTTAAATTACTGGTAATCTTATTTGCGCTGGATTTTAGAATGACGCGCTTGTTATATTGTGCGGGTTTTTTCAAACATGACTTTTGACCAAATGAGATTTCCTCCACATTCATTCCTTAAGGAAAAGGGAGCGTTATGGCTGATTCATTCCAGAATGAGGTGCCAAAGGCACGTATCAATTTAAAATTGGCGTTACATACCGGAGGGGCGCAGAAGAAAGTTGAGCTGCCGCTTAAACTCCTGACCGTTGGCGATTTCAGCAATGGCAAAGAACATCGGCCACTAGCTGAGCGCCAGAAGCTAGATATCAACAAAAATAATTTTAACAATGTACTTTCGGAATTAAACCCGGAGGTCAACCTCACTGTTGCAAATACGCTATCGGGAGACGGTTCAGAGGAAGGCATTAAACTGAGCTTTTCCAATATAAAAGATTTTGAACCAGAGCAGGTGGCCCGGCAAATACCTCAACTCCGTGCCATGCTGGCGATGCGTAATTTATTGCGTGATCTCAAATCAAACCTACTTGATAACGTAACTTTCAGAAAAGAGCTTGAGCGAATTCTTAAAGATCCGGCACTGTCCGACGAATTGCGCGCTGAAATGAATGCGCTTGCCGAGAAATAATCTGGATCGTCTCTTTTAATGGATTAACCGGGAATATGCTGATGTCTGTAAATACTGAAACAAGCCTCGTTCAGGGGCAGACGACCGTACTGAACAAAGAGGGGGTATACGCTTCCCTGTTTGAAAAAATTAATCTGAGCCCAGCATCAAGCCTGGGAGATATTAATGCCTTTTTAGATGATACCGTGCTGTCAGATGCGACGGCAGGCGAACGCCTGACGGCTGCGATGCAGGTCTTTATGGACTGCATCCGCCAATCTGGCAAACAGGTGGAAAAGCTCGACAAAACGCTGATAGACCACCATATCGCCGAACTGGATTATCAAATTAGCCGTCAGCTTGATGTCGTCATGCATCATCAGGAATTCCAGAAAGTGGAATCTCTGTGGCGGGGATTAAAACAGCTGGTGGACAACACTGATTATCGTCAGAACGTAAAAACCGAAATTCTGGATGTTTCCAAGGATGATCTCCGCCAGGACTTCGAAGACGCGCCTGAGCTGATTCAGAGTGGTCTGTACTGGCATACCTACACGGCGGAATATGACACCCCGGGCGGCGAGCCAATCGGTTCGGTCATCTCGGCATATGAGTTTGATGCCAGCCCGCAGGATATGACGCTGCTGCGCAATATTTCTAAAGTCTCCGCGGCTGCCCATATGCCGTTTATCGGCGCAGTTGGGCCTGCGTTCTTTATGAAAGATACCATGGAAGAAGTAGCGGCGATTAAAGATATCGGCAACTACTTCGATCGTGCCGAATATATAAAGTGGAAATCGTTCCGCGAAACTGATGATGCCCGCTATATCGGGCTGGTGATGCCGCGCGTATTGGGTCGACTACCATATGGTCCGGATACCGTACCGGTACGCAGTTTTAACTACGTAGAACAGGTTAAAGGTCCGGATCACGAAAAATACCTTTGGACCAGCGCATCATTCGCCTTTGCTTCCAATATGGTCCGCAGCTTCATCCAGAACGGATGGTGCGTACAAATCCGTGGCCCGCAGGCGGGCGGCGCGGTGAAAGATCTGCCTATTCACCTCTACGACCTCGGCACGGGCAACCAGGTGAAAATCCCCTCTGAGGTGATGATCCCGGAAACTCGCGAATTCGAATTCGCTAATTTGGGCTTCATTCCGCTGTCTTATTACAAGAACCGCGACTACGCCTGTTTCTTCTCGGCTAACTCTACTCAAAAACCAGCGCTGTATGACACCGCTGATGCGACCGCCAACAGCCGTATCAACGCGCGCCTGCCGTATATTTTCTTGCTGTCTCGCATCGCGCATTACCTGAAGCTGATTCAACGTGAAAACATCGGTACCACTAAGGACCGACGCCTGCTTGAGCTCGAGCTCAACACCTGGATTCGTGGCCTGGTGACTGAGATGACCGATCCGGGCGATGAACTGCAGGCTTCTCACCCGCTGCGAGACGCGAAAGTGGTAGTGGAAGATATTGAGGATAATCCTGGTTTCTTCCGCGTGAAGCTGTATGCGGTACCGCACTTCCAGGTTGAAGGTATGGACGTCAATTTGTCGCTGGTTAGCCAGATGCCGAAGGCAAAAGCGTAACGTACAGGAGGTGTGATGAAGATTTACCGTCCGTTATGGAGTGATGGCGCCTTTCTGACGCCGCAACAGTTCCAGCAGCAGTCTCGTTGGGAAGCTCATGTTGCGGATACGGTCTCAAAGATGGCGCTAGGTTTTCCCTGGGGGGTACTGGCGGCTGAGTTTGATGAAGGTGCGCTGGCGTTATCCCGACTCAATGCCACTCGTCTGGTGGTTCGTTTTACGGACGGTACGCTGATTGACACCGATCTGGCCGATACCTTGCCGCCGGTCTGCGATCTCTCGGGTCTGCAACAGGAAAGCGTTGATGTTTTACTGTGCTTACCGCTGCTCAGTGCCAGCGGCGGTAATCTCGACGACGGACAAGAGAGCGTTCGTCCGTATCGTTGGCGATCCGAGAGGGTAATCGTACAGGAACTTGCGGGCCACGAACGTAGCGAACTGGCGGTATTGCGGCATGGGCTAACGCTACGTGTTTCCACTCAGGAAAACGACGCATGGTTGACATGCCCGGTCGCGAGGCTCATCCGCAATGCGCAGGGAGTATGGACTCTCGATCGGCGATTTATTCCGCCGATGCTGGCGCTATCCGCTTGCCCAACCTTGGTCGGCGAACTTGGCGATTTACTGCATCGCCTGCAGATACGGCGTGGGCGCCTGATGGCTATGCGCCGGGAAAGTAACGAACGGATGGCTGATTTTGCGGTAGCGGACGTCGCTTTGTTCTGGTTGCTTAACGCGCTGAATAGCATGGCGCCGGTGCTGACCGAATTACACCAAACGCCCTCGCGTCATCCGGAGTTGTTATACCGTGAACTAGTAAGGCTTGCGGGGAGTTTGCTGACATTTTCCCTCGAACACCACGTGGAGGATATTCCCCTTTACCAGCACCAATCTCCGGAGCTAGTTTTCCCGCCTTTGTTTGCGCTACTGGATAGCTTACTTGAGGCCAGCCTGCCGTCCCGTGTCATCGCCATCGCGCTGGAGCAGGGCGCGGACAGGGAGATTTGGCGTGGGAAATTACACGATCCGCGGCTGCGCGAAGGCGCGGACTTCTATCTGTCCGTACGCTCTTCGATGCCTAATTACCAGTTGCAGAATCGTTTTCCGCAGCTGTGTAAGGCTGGTAGCCATGACGATGTGTCAGAAGTCGTGAATGTTGCTCTCAGCGGCATAGTCATAAAACCGTTGAGTCATGTGCCTGCTGCAATTCCCTTACGGCTGGAAAACCAATACTTTGCGTTGGATCTGTCGACAGATGCGGCTCGCACCATGCTGGAAGCTGGAAACTGTACGTTTTATACCCCGGAGTCTCTCGGTGAAGTGAAACTTGAACTGTTTGCGGTGCTGCGCTCATGAAAACGCCTGATATCGATATGATCAATAGAGTCTTTTATCCAGGCTGGTTGATGGTTAGCCAGTTACGTAACGGTCAGCAGATTAAAGACGGCGATGCGCTGTATCGCCGCGCCTGTCGGTGGATATCTGAGGCTCGCGAGTTTCTGACGAAGGCCGGGGTCAGCACGACAAACAGCGAACGGATGCTCTATGCCTACTGCGCACTGCTTGATGAAAGCGTGTTGAACCGCGACCTACAGGATGACGGCTATCGCCGTTGGCGCAAGGACCCTCTGCAGGCGCAATTCTTCGGGACTCTGAATGCCGGAGAAGAATTGTGGGATCGCATTCGTGCGATTTTGCGTGAACCAGCCGCTGATGTCATGGTGCTAACCTGCTTGTTCAGAACGCTACAACTCGGTTTTGTCGGAGCATATCGCGCCGTTGACGACGAACGGCGGGAGGATGTGGTACGGATGCTCAGCCAGCGGGTACCGCCATTCTCACTGACGCAGGAGGCGCCGGTAGTGGTTCGGGCCGCGAGGCTACGCAGCGGTCGCCGCCGCTATTGGCTGGGCTGGGTAGCGGGCATCGTTGTACTGGCTGGGTTATGGTTCACCTTCTCGTCTGTGTTATCGCAAATGGTATTACAGATAGCAGGGCGAGGTTAAGGCATGCGCATTGGATTCCGTGGTCTACTCACGGTCGTTGCCGCCATACTGGCGCTGTGGCTGGTGCTGGGTTTCTGCTCATTTTCCGCCGGTAATCGAGCGGTGCTCTGCGCCGGTATTTTATTGATATGCGGCGCCGAGCTCTGGCGCCAGCATCGTCGACGTCATTTGCTAGCGGGACAGATCTGCGTAGTTGACCTGCCGCCGGAGAATTTCCTGGGGGCGGTGGTGCTGGTTTGCGGCGATAACCTCACTTTATTTCCAGCTAACACGGCTTACCGCGAAACTCAAAAAGCCTGGTATTTACGGGCGGCAAATACGGAACAGCTCCCCCTGCTGGCGCAGCGTCTGTCAGCGGCGCGTCCTGCGTTGGTATCGCAGGTTTCCGTACTATTGGCAATCACCCCGGAATCTCACGACTGCGCTGAGCGCTTTACGCAGTTCTTGCAGGGATGGCGTCGTAGTATTGGGCTGTGTCGGACATGGTTGAATGGCAAACCGCCGGTCTGGTGCGTGTCCTGGGTTTCGCCGCCAAGCCTCGAGAACGCAGACGAGCACCGCTGGTTCACGGTAACGCCTGAACTAGCGGGAATGCAGGTGCGACAGAATGACGATGTGGCGGTACCGATTGCCGAATGGCAGCGGGCAAACGGACATGACGCGTCAGCTCTTGGGCACGTACTCTGGTTAGACAGTATCCTGGCGCTAATGGCGAAGCATATATTTCAACCTTTGTCCGTCCGGCAGGGAGAGCTTCCTCCCCTGGGCTTCTCCGCCGTTGGTATCTGCCTTACGCCGGTAGCGGCATGCGCCGGGAATATGTGGCAACAGCAGCTTGCTGAGGTGACCTCGCTCTCCCCGGCATGCGCTAAAACAAGCGGAATATTACCGCTTCCGGATCTCCTTCTTTCTTATTTACCCCGCAATCACGGGATCGGTCGCCGCATGCAGGACGCGCGCCTGTTTGGGGGGGCATGTTTCCTCTTTCTGGCGCTGGCAATGCTGGCATCTTTTATTAATAACCAGCGGCTGCTGGATAGCATTGGCGACCATCTGGCTGCGTATCAGCAGCTTAGTGGAACACCACCTGCGCCCAAGCTGTTGGCGCAACGGCGTCTGCAGGCCGACAGCCGTTTACTGGACGATTGGCAGCGGCGCGGCGAGCCGCTGCGTTACGGGCTCGGACTCTATCCTGGGGCACGGCTGATACCGCTGCTTGAAACCGCGATTAATAACTGGACGCCGCCGCCGCCGCCCCGGCCAGTAATCAAAAAGATTATACAAGGGCCACAAACTATCCGTCTCAATAGCATGTCGTTGTTTGACATTGGCAAATGGACGCTGAAACCCGGCTCCACCAGGCTGCTGGTGAATTCACTGGTGAATATTAAGGCAAAACCTGGCTGGCTTATCGTAGTTGCCGGACATACCGATAGCGTCGGACATGATGCTGCAAACCGGGCGTTGTCCTTGAAACGTGCGGAATCTGTGCGCAACTGGATGCGTGACACCGGCGATGTGCCGGAGAGCTGTTTTGCGGTGCAGGGTTATGGCGAAAGCCGTCCTGTCGCCAGCAACGACACGCCGCAAGGCCGGGCGCTGAACCGTCGTGTCGAAATCAGTCTGGTACCACAGGCGACCGCCTGTCTGGCGTCAGACAACACACCTGCGCCATCTCAGGATGATGGCGCGTCAAAAAATGAAATGGAGTAATTAACATGGCAATACCAGTCTATCTCTGGCTCAAGGATGATGGCGGCGCGGACATCAAAGGTTCCGTGGATGTGAAAGATCGTGAAGGCAGCATTGAAGTTGTCGCACAGGAACATAACCTGTACATCCCGACCGATAACAACACCGGCAAACTGACCGGCACGCGTATCCATACGCCGTTCCTGTTTACCAAGGAAATCGACTCCTCCAGCCCGTACCTGTACAAGGCGGTCACCACCGGCCAGACCCTGAAATCTGCCGAGTTCAAGTGGTACAAAATCAACGATGCCGGTCAGGAAGTCGAGTACTTCAACACCAAACTGGAAAACGTGAAGGTGGTGAAAGTTAATCCAATGATGCACGACATTAAGAATCCAGCCTACGAGAAGCACAATCATCTGGAGCAGATTGAACTGCGCTACGAAAAAATCACCTGGACCTATAAAGACGGCAACATCATTCATTCCGATTCATGGAATGAACGTACGACTGCCTAATCCCGTAAGCAGACGGTTTCCGTCTGCTTTTCTTTGCTAAGCCTCTGTTATCGCAGGTGCTTAGCAAAGAAAACACAATTTGCCTGCTCGACCTCGTGCGCTTTGGTCTCCTGTATAACGGGAAACAGCGATGGGCGGTAGCGTGTCCGGAATCGATAAAGAGAGAGTCTCATGGAAAATCCAGCCATCCTGTTACGCCGTTTAAACCCTTACTGCGCCCGTGCGTTGGAAGGCGCAGCCTCGCTGTGTCAGGCCCGCGCGCATGCACAAATTCTTCCCGAACACTGGCTGTTGAAACTGTTAGAGCAGGGCGAGGGCGACCTGACGGTGCTGGCGCGGCGTTATGAGTGGGATATGGATGCTATCTGGCAAGACCTGCTCTCTTTTTTGGAAAAACTACCGCGTTCGGTGCATAGTCGGCCGCAACTATCCGGCAGCATTCAGAGTCTGATGCAGGAGGCGTGGCTGAGAGCTTCGCTGGCGGGAGAAACGTCTATTCGCAGCGTTCATCTGCTGATGGCGCTGGTCAATAATCCTGCCCGGGTGCGTTGCGATAGTCTATGGCCGCTATTAACTCTGGGGCAAAAGCAGCTTGAGCATCTGCGCCCGCTACTGGATACGCAATCAGATGAACGTCCGGAATTACAATCAGAAGAACTGAATCATGCTGGCGACGTCGAGTTTGTCGGCCGCCCGGCAGAAACCGTTGAAAAAGCCGGCGAGCTGAATCCTGCGCTACAGAACGCGCTGGATAAATTCACTCTTGATGTCACCACCCGTGCTCGTGAGGGCAAGATCGACCCGGTATTTGGTCGCGACAGTGAAATTCGCCAAATGGTAGACATCCTGTCACGCAGGAGAAAAAACAATCCAATACTGGTAGGCGAGCCTGGCGTCGGCAAGACCGCGCTGGTGGAAGGGCTGGCGTTACGTATCGCGGAGGGTAACGTTCCCGACAGCCTGAAGCCAGTTACGGTACGCACGCTGGATCTTGGCTTGTTGCAGGCCGGGGCGGGCGTTAAAGGCGAGTTCGAACAGCGGCTGAAGAATATTATCGCAGCGGTACAGCAGTCGCCCGTACCGGTGCTGCTGTTCATCGATGAAGCCCATACCATTATCGGCGCAGGTAACCAGGCAGGAGGCGCGGATGCCGCCAATCTGCTGAAGCCCGCGCTGGCCCGTGGCGAACTGCGCACTATTGCTGCGACAACCTGGAGTGAATACAAGCAGTACTTCGAGCGCGACGCTGCGCTGGAGCGTCGTTTTCAGATGGTCAAAGTTGATGAACCGGACGACGATACCGCCTGCCTGATGTTGCGCGGGCTGAAATCCCGCTACGCCGAACACCATGGTGTGCATATCACTGATGAAGCGATATGCGCGGCCGTTACGCTCTCCCGCCGTTACCTTACCGGCCGACAGTTACCAGATAAGGCGGTGGATCTGCTGGATACCGCATCCGCCCGTATTCGCATGGGTATCGATACCGTACCGGAACCGCTGACGCGGATGAAGGGGCAAATCACGGCGCTGGAACTGGAAAAACAGGCGCTGTTGGAAGATGCCATACTCGGTAACGATAGCGACAATGGACGGCTGGCGACAATTGAGCAGGAAGAAGTGCGCATCATTTTACAGCTCGACGAACTGGAAACACAGTACGGCCAGGAATTGAAGCTGACAGAGCAATTGCTGGTTTGCCGGGCCGACCCCTCACGCCGGGGAGAGAGCGGCGAATTACAGCGCCAGCTCGCCGATGTACAACGTAATAGCCCGCTGCTGGGACTGGATGTGGATGTACGCACCGTGGCGACGGTAATTGCCGACTGGACGGGGGTTCCGCTCTCTTCATTACTGAAGGACGAGCAGAGCGAAGTTTTAAGCCTCGAGTTGAATCTTGGTAAACGGGTTGTGGGGCAGGATAATGCGCTGAGCGCCATCGCCCAGAGACTGCGGGCCGCCAAAACCGGGCTCGCGTCTGAACACGGCCCGCAGGGCGTATTTCTGCTGGTGGGGCCGAGCGGCACCGGCAAAACGGAAACCGCGCTGGCGCTGGCTGATGAGCTTTTCGGCGGTGAGAAATCGCTTATTACCATCAATCTTTCCGAGTACCAGGAACCGCACACCGTTTCTCAGTTGAAGGGCTCCCCTCCGGGATATGTCGGTTACGGGCAGGGCGGTATTCTTACCGAGGCGGTACGTAAGCGGCCGTACAGCGTGGTGCTGCTTGATGAAGTCGAAAAAGCCCACCGAGATGTGATGAATCTATTCTATCAGGTGTTTGACCGCGGCTTTATGCGCGACGGCGAAGGCCGGGAAATCGACTTTCGCAATACGGTGATCCTGATGACTTCAAACCTCGGTAGCGATCTGCTAATGCAAATGCTGGAGGAGGCGCCGCAAGCGACGGGTCCCGAATTGCATGAGCTGTTGCGACCCGTGTTGCGCGATCATTTTCAGCCCGCCTTACTTGCTCGTTTTCAGACGGTGATATATCAGCCGCTCAGCCAGCCAGCAATGCGCAGGATTGTCGGCATGAAGCTCGAGCAGGTCTGTCAGCGTTTGCATCGTCATTACGGTATGACAACTGAGGTAGCTGAAGGCCTCTATGACGCATTGACGGATGCCTGCCTGCTGCCTGATACCGGCGCACGGAACGTAGATAGTCTGCTTAATCAGCAAATCCTTCCGGTCCTGAGTCAGCAACTGTTAAGCCATATAGCGGCAGGTCAAAAACCTCAGCATCTGTTCCTGGGGGTCGATGAAGACGGCGGAGTGGTTATAGAGTTCCGCGAGGCCTGATGGTTATTTTGCCGCGCCAGTGACGGTAATAAACGTTATGGCGCGGGAGATGAAAAAGCAAAACTAAACTTGCAGGGCGTTGAGGCCTTCATGGAGAGAAGAGAATGAGTTTGATGGATGCGCTGATCGGTGAACGTACAATTGCCCTGAATCGCTATCAGTTGGATATACCCTCATGCCCATCGCCGCTTGATGTGGAATCGTTTAGCGGCACAGAAATGTTAAGCCAGCTTTATCATTACAGCATCAGCTTTACCAGCGCGGATAAAGATATTGATGTCGAGCATATGCTGAGCAAACCCGCCTCGCTGACTATGGGGGGCGGTATTCTACGAAGCCTGGCGCAAAGTCGGCGGGTTCACGGCGTTATCACCGCCTTCAGCCGCATCAGCAGCTCTGCCGATCAGGCTGCCTATCAGATCACCCTGGAACCGTATTTATCCTTGCTCGATAAACAATTTCGCAGCCACCGGTTTTTCGTTAACCAGTCGGTGCCGGAAGTGGTCGTGCAGATCCTGCAGGAACATAACCTACACGGCTGGGAGTATGAGTTTAATCTCAAACATAATTATCCAAAACGTGAGCAGATAAACCAATATCAGGAAAGCGATCTGGCATTCATTCAGCGCTTGCTGGCCGAAGTAGGCATATTTTATTACTTCACTTTGCAGCAGGAGGCGCAGAGCGAAGTTGTGCATTTTGCTGATGCGCAGCGCGCGTTGATCTTTGGTAAAACCCTTCCGGTTAATAGCCCATCAGGGATGAGCGACAGCGGAGAAGAATCGATTTGGGGACTGAGTTCGACGCATAACGTGGTTGAAGCGAGTGTTATCACCCGGGATTATAACCACCGAGACGCGCAGAGCATCCTTCAGTCAGCGCCTGCGGACATGACTCGCGGGGATGGCGAAGGCAACACGTATGGCGAAGTGTATCACTACCAGCCGCGTCATCTGGCGCGCGGAGACAAAATCGAGCCGCAGGTGGAAACCGCCAACTTTTACGCGCGTCTCGACCATGAGCGTTTTCTGGCCAGTCAAACGTTAGTTACTGGCGTTAGCACGGCGCCATGGCTAGCGCCGGCACAAGTCCTGACTCTTATTGATAATCTGCCGCCGGCTTTACCTGCATTATTGCAAGACCCTCTGTTGATCACCGGCGTTGCGCTAAGCGCCAGCCGCAAAGACGCGCTGCAGGTCAGCCTGCAGGCGGTACCATACCGTGAGACAATCTGTTGGCGTCCGCCGCTGCTACCGCGTCCATTGGTGACCGGCACGATGACGGCACGAGTGACCAGCGCTAAAACCGGTGATATCTATGCCTGGCAGGATGCCTGCGGATTGTATCGGGTGAAATTTGACGCCGACCGGGACGGAAAGTCGCCGGGACGGGAAAGTATGCTGGTGCGCCTCGCCAAACCTTACGGTGGTGACGAGTACGGTTTTCATTTCCCACTGATCCAGGGAACGGAAGTGGCAATCGCCTTCCATGAAGGCGACCCGGACCGCCCATATATCGCACATGCCTTACACGATTCCCGCCATGTTGATCTGGTGACGGAAAAGAACAGTACGCGCAACGTGATCCGCACGCCGACCAACAACAAGCTGCGGATGGAGGATAAGCGCGGTGAAGAGCATATCAAACTCAGTACCGAATATGGCGGTAAAACACAGCTGAATCTGGGGCATCAGGTGAATGCCGAGCGCGCGCTACGCGGGGAAGGCTTTGAACTACGTACTGATTCGTGGGGGGCGATACGTGCGGGGAAAGGCCTGTTTATTAGCGCCGATCTGCAACCAAAAGCCGGAGGGTTACAGCTGGATATGCAGGCTGCGAAGGATGTGTTGCAGGCTGCGCTTCAGGACGTGGAAGGTATTCGTGCTGCCGCCGAGAAAGCAAAAGCTGAACTGGCGGATATTGAAAAGCAAAAACAACTACTGACCGAAACATTAGCGGAATTAAAACAACAGGCGCTGTTACTGTCAGCCCCTGCCGGGATTGCGCAGGTTACTCCCGCCACTATGCAGCTGTCATCAGGCGATAATTTAATTGTTACTTCCGGCTCGAATGCGGATATCAGCATTGGCAAGAAATTCCGTCTCGGGGTGAAAGAAACGATTAGTTTATTTGCGCAATTGATGGGAATAAAAATTTATGCCGGTAAAGGTAAAGTCGACATTCAGGCTCAAAATGATGCACTGGATCTTCTGGCCCAAAAAACGCTCACTATTGCCAGCAAAGACGAACAAGTGATTATTTCGGCGGCGACAGAACTGTTGCTGAACTGCGGCGGCGCCTATATTCGCTTGAAAAATGGCGATGTTGAAATCGGCGCTCCAGGTAGTCTTCGCCTGAAATGTACAAACCTGCAAAAAATGGCGGCTGCGTCCTTGCATTCCAGCATAGATCTCCCTGCACCCTGTGCTTCAGCCATGGATACCGCTGGCGGAACTCAAAGTCCAACGGTAACCTTTAATTAAAGAACAATAAATGATGAAAGCGTCAGTAAATTGTAATTATGCTGAAGATGTCTTGCGCTTGAAGATTAAAAATACCAAGCAGCAACTTCATAATAGCTTTGTCACCAAAAATCAGTTGTGTATTTTAATGATCGACGCCGCGATCGCCAGATTTCGTCAGCAAGAACAATCGCTATATACGCCTCTACTGGCAAGGGAATATATCAGAGTTCCTGTTGCGCCTCGTTATCTGTCAGCGGAGTTCGAACCACGTTTAATTCCCCTCGATTTATCCATTGCTGATGATGTGCTGTTGCTGGAGATGAGCGCAGAGCTGGCTTGTAATGAAATTCATCCGCAAAGTATCACTCAAGGATATGGCCGGTTAATATGTGGCTGGCTTTCTTGTTCGACTTCGCCGGAGGCATTAGCACTTCATTTAGCGAAAAGCGCGCTGCAGGAGCGTGAAGGGCAGGATACGCTGCTACGCTTTTATGATCCTGCCGTCGCGCTGCCGTTATGGTCATTATTAGATAACTGGCAGCAGCAACGTTTATTTGGACCATTAGCAGCCTGGTTTTCTATTGATGGAGATGGTCAATGGGTTCAAAGGAAGGGGGCGGAACAACAGAATATTAGATTATCTTATTCTCTGTCATTGAGTGAAGATAATTGGCGCGATATTCAGTTTATCGGCATTGTAAATCGCATTATGTGCCAATATCGCTGTTCATATATTAATGAGTTGAGATTTTCCGAGCAGCAGGTATTTACCCGGATTATTCCGGCGCTCCGCCGTGCATGGGAATTTCCATTTCATCACCCACAAGATTTGACCCTTTATGGCACGCATGCTTTAACCATATCTCCCGATTTTGATCGCCATATAGATTTATTGCAGGCGCTTCAGAAAGGCCCAATAGAAAGCAATCAAACATATCGTGCAAGGGTGGCAAATTTCAGTGAGCGCCAATGGCAGCGAATAAAGGAAGAGTGCACGCAATATCAATACCAGGGCGAACAATAAGAGGAGTACAGGGATGTCTAATCATCAATGCGATTGTAAGGCGCAGGGGCCGGCATTATTACCGGTACGTTATGCTGTGGTGCCAGACAGTATCGAAGGGGAATTACCACAGTGGGCGCGGCCGGCGACGAGTGATTATCCGCATCACGACGGCTATCATTATGCGTTACGTGCTATGCGCCGGGGATTTATTTATATCTACTACCCGCATATACCTTCATGGGAGGCCTGGTCGGTAAGCGATGATGGCAGCTTATGGAAACAACTTTCCGCTGAAAACGTGCAGCCGAAATCGCAACCTGATTGTATTAAAGGGTCCTACAATCAGGGCGGCAAAGATTTCATAACCCTGCCTGCGCATGTGCTGGAAAATGATATCTGGATAGCGTTCAGCCAGCGTCAATGGAGCAAGACAACGCTGGATAGTTATCAAAACGACAGCGATCGTCGCGAGGCCAGAATGCAATGCCTGAGCCAATCGCACTGGGATAGGCCAACATCAACAGCTCCAGTAACGGAAGCGACGGAAGACAGTTTGTCGTCGGTGCTTGATTATATCCCTATGCGGGGAAATCAATTAAGTCCGGCCCAACTACTTCCTTATGACGGGGTTGTTGATCAAGTGAGTTATTTTTCCAAATATGAATATCATCTGTGCGATGAAACGCTGCCGCAATGGCGGCGCTGGCGAGCCTCGTTATGGGGAGAGGAGATAAAAGCGGGCTCTGCGATAAAGCCGCAGTGGACCTTATACCCCTGGCGATCTAGTCGCGGGGTAGGAAGTACGCTGCAGCAAATGCAGCAACGAGGGGTCAGCGCTGAGGGTACGCCGATTAAGCCTTTGATGATGGCATTACATGATGCCACGGGTATAATCCATGAACTCACCGGCTGGTCTAACGGTATTTTAGCGTTACAGCAGAAATTTTCCGACGAGCGGCAAGTTGAATTATCGACCCTGAATCTTATTAATGGTGTAAGACAGCTTATTATCAAGAGTAATTATCCGCAGTTAACCGAACGCCTTGAAAAAACGCGGCTGGATCAAGCCGCGATGGATGAGACATATCGACGATATCTTGAGGATAAAAAAAATGATGGTACTGATATACGGGATATTCGTAGCCGTGAGGATTTTGAAACCTGGAATACGCGTGGTTATATAGACTTCAGGGCGTTCAGCATCGCCGAAGACGAACTGGAGAAATACGACTGGATGTTGAATCCAACGCGGTTGGGTTCGTTTAATGAAACCGTCGATTTACTGACTACGCGAGTGAGTAACCTGCTGACCTGGTTAATTGAGTTCCGTATTGAGTGGTTACAAACCCCCTTATTTATTGCCGAGACGCAGGATTTCAATTCAAACGATCCGGTCGATAATCTTAGCTACCGTGAAATAGTCGCCTTCGCGATTTCGGGTATTGATATCCATCCCCACGGCCAACTACTGTTGGATCGCTGGATTGCTGAATATAGTACCGCTAATGCGGAGAATTTGGTCTGGCGAACGCACTTTTATAATAACCCGGAAATCATGGCCGAAGCCGAGGCATTACTTACCCTTGCCCGGCAGGCGGAAACTGACGTGGTACTGCCGGAGCAGGTTCTTGAATTCTTTGACGCCAATAGTGTTAAGCTGATTAAGATTTTTAAAGGTTTTGAAAAAGCCACGGATGCCCTGAAAAGTAATTTAGCTAAGAATGCCGTACTATCGCAAAAAGTGCTTTACAGTATGGACCAATATATGGCGACCGTCGGCGCACGAATTTTTTCGGCCACGGGAATCGGCCGAATATTGGATAATATACGCGGCGTTATTACCCATGCGATATTTTCCCTTGCAGCCGGGAAAACCGTAGCGCAAACCAAAGCCTTTGCCAGCCGGTATTTTGGCTGGATGTATGAACGTCATACCTATGTTGCCGGCAACGTTTTTTATAATCCGGATAAGCCCAAAGCACAGTCTAATCTTAATTCGGCCAAAGAACGGTTTGCCAAACTGAATGAATCCTTTGCCGAGTATGGTCGGGAGCAGGAGGGGGCAGCGGCATTTAAGACGACCAGCATCAGAATCCTGGTAACTTTCTTGAATATTTACGAACTTGGCAATCTGTATCGTCACAACAATGGGGATGCCGCCAGCCAGGCGAAAATCGCCAGCTCCGCCCTTGTGACGACCAGCGGAATCATCGATGTAGCTATGCCTGCAATGGAAAAGGCCTGGCAGGGGAAAAATGGCTTGCAGTATCTGAAAATGTCGGGCGCCGGTTGCACGATGATTGCGTCGGCCATTTTGCTTGGCCTGGATGTAGCTAAGGTGTATCAAGAATATAATACAGAACAACGAGAATTATTCCTTGGTCTTTATAGTGTAAAAGTCCTGAGCGATCTCGCAGCGATATTTAAAGCGAATGGTAAGCTGCTGGAAGCGCTGATTGCCCGCTTTGGCTGGGAAACCGCCGTTGCTTCGCGCGGAACATGGCTGGGAAGACTGGTAAAGCCGGCACTCAGTCCACTAATAGCTATCGAATGGGTAGGATTACTTTCCTCCTGGCAAGTGTCGCTGCTGATCATGCTCGTTGATTATGTCGCGACGCAATACTATTCTCGCGATGAGCTGCAAAAGTGGTTTGAACAAGGCATCTTTGGCAATGAGTGTGAAAAAAACACCGATGATTTTACTGCAGAGGACATCAGTACTGAAATAGCTCGCTGCCAGCAGTCATTAGAATATGCGCTAAGTAAAATGGCGGAACCGCAAGAAGAGATTAAACAAGATGTAATAATTCAGGAGTCATCTTATCCACTTTATAAAGATCCGCTAGTTTCTAAACTAGAGGAAAAAACCAAACAGGATGAATGGAAAAAGAGATCACCATACCCTATTTATAAGGGTTAAGTTGTTTCTGTACTGGCAACAGGTATTGATTGATGAAGTAATAGGGCGTATAAACCTGAACTATTCAACCATCTATCTCTCTTCAGCTTATTGTGGCGACCTTACGCAGTAATTGAGTAATATTAACGGAAACTGTTTGTAAAGGATTATTGAAAGCTTATGTTAACAGGTGTTGTGAGGTTAAATGATCGGCTAAATAGTGGTGGCCGTGTCATTTCGGCATCGTCAACAACGATCGTTGACGGACAACCAGTTGCTTTGTTGGGTGATAAAGTAATATGTCCGCTAGATGGCCATGGTGAGAATTATATTATTGAGGGTTGTCTTCAGTGGATATCCGATAACAAACCCGTTGCCGTTGATCACTGTGCATGCCTGTGCGGTTGTTATGTTATCTCTAGTCTGTCTGATACGGGAATAGGATAATATAATGGCCTGGAATATACCGGAGAAACAAAAATTAATTGATGTGTCACCAGTCGCATGGGGAAAAATGACACTATTCTTCATTGTCTCTCTAATTTCGATCGCGGTTGCATGTGTCTCATGGTATTATTTTACGCATGATGCGAATTCTGTCCTGTATGCGCTTATATTATGTGCAAGCAATCTGGCTATACTTTTGCTGTTCGCCGGATGGCGTTCATTTCAGCTTGGTATTTGTCTTGAAAAAAATGCAGTAATTAAGGCAGAGAATGCTGCATTGGACAAGATTTACTCTGCGTGGGCGTCGGAATATATCAGTATTGTAGATTATCACTTCATGTTCCCGGAGCAGGCGCAAGTTGAGAACCTGAAACAAGGCGGTGAGATACACATTATCGGGCAACAACCGGTGATGTTTCCTGTTAACGTTGATTATAATACATTATTTTACGAACTGCTTTCACCACTACGTTCTGTTTTAATTACATTAGCAAAAAAGAATAAATTGAAAGTTGTCTTCCCTATGGGTATGCCTCTTGATACTGCAGCATGGCAATCCTTCACGCTGGCATGGCGAAAATTAGGGATGCAGGAGGAGAGCATTCAAACACCTGCGTGGATGATGACTCACTATGCTGAGCAAATTGATGAATGGCTTAATTATACCGATAATAACTTTCGCTTAATTATCACTTATGATCCCCTGGTTTCGCTTGTCGGTAATGGGGCAAATAGTGCCAGCGATGGTGTTTGCGCGTGGCTTTGCGCACCTCCTGCAACAGATAAGAATGAACAGCTAAAGGAAAAAATCAGAATTTATCGTGCGATGGCGACAAATTCCGCTGGGTTAACTCAAGACCTGGCAGATGTTCTCAACTTTCAGTCGTCTACGGGTATTATCGAAAAAATATGGATTGGTAAACTTAAGAATCAAGCAGCATTAGGTCAAGCTATTAAAATTCTCAATGCTAATAATGGTGAAGAAAAAGTCAGACATCATTTCACGGAATTTATACTGGGTAGGCAGGGAAGAAATAATATGTGGGCAGCGTTATCTCTATCACTGGCATCATCAGGTGATAACGGTTCTGTAAATCTTATTGCGTCAGAGGATGAGGCTGGGATCGTGCTATCTAAAATAAAGATCCTGGGGAAGCGCGATGCAAAAATATAGTTTACTAAGATTACTGGGTGTTGCCATATTGGTCGGCGTGATTGGCATTTTGGCTGCAATAGCAATACATTTATGGGGAGATGATTTTGGACTGACAGGTAAGGCCGGGAAAGTATCTTGCTGGTTTGCTTTTATGTTTGTTTTTTTATGCGCATTTAAACTCCTTAGATTAAATTCCTATTTTTCAGTATTCAAACGCTACGCTTATGCAACCAAAGCAAATCCATCGACATCATACCTGGCGAAACGCTTTTCAGCGCTACATACCTACCGCACGCCTGAAAATGATGAAACCAATGGCGAAGAAAATAGGTATTACGCTGAATTAAACGACTACCTGAAACAGCAGTATGGTTATTTCTGGCCGTCGAAAGTTCGTATCCTGATGGTGACGGGTAAAAGCGCTGATGTGGAGCAAGCTATTCCTGGCCTGATCGATCAATACTGGCTTGAGGCGAATGGAACCGTTTTGCTGTGGGACGCTGAGTTGACAAAACAGGGCGATCGCACCAAGCGTAATGCGGTTTGTAAGCTTCGCCGCCAACCCGATGGCGTCATATGGATAACATCGGCCTTCGACCAGCTGACCGTGCTGAGTGGGGATGCAATAACTCCGGCTTTATCCACTATGGATATAGACAGCATCGCCCATACCCTGAATGCCCGTTATGTTCAGCAGCGCAGGCGTCTACCGCTATACGTCTGGTCCTTACACCCGCGAGCTGGGGAACGACGAGGACAAATAACACAATCAATAGGTTGCCTGTTGCCTGCCAATTGCACGCCAGAGCAATTCCGTCAGTTGGTGGATAATCTGGCCGGGCAGCTGATCGCTCGTGGAATACACTCAGTAAGTGACAGCCATGAAGACGCATTTTTATTGCGCCTTGCCGAGCAATTGACCCGGTTTCCTGAATCTATTGTTAGTCCCTTATCCGCATTCTTGTCACCCGCGCGGCCTTTGCCGTTGGCCGGTATCATGTTCGGATCTCAGGTCCAGGAGCTCTCCCATGGCGCGGATCATTACTGGCGGAAGGATAATCGCTGGGATGTTCTGCTAGAGTCGCTTGCGACGTTACCCGCGGGACTGAAAGCCCATAAAACGGGTTATTCTCTAGCAAAAATCATGACCGTTATCAGCGCGGTGCTGATGTTGTTGTGGGGAGGCGCTATGTTCGTCTCTTTTGCGGCCAACCGCCATTTGCTGGTCACAGCGCAGGAGCAGGTGCAACGAGCAGCAGCGCAAAAACAGCCACTTGCCGAACGCCTGCATGCGCTGGCCGCCGTGCAGAAAACGCTGGCTCAACTGACATACCGCAAAGCGCACGGGGCGCCTTGGTACGCGCGCGCCGGATTAAGCCAGAATGATGATTTGCTGGCGGCGCTCTACCCACGCTACGGCGTCATGGCGCTACCGCTGGTTCGTGATGCGGCGGCGGAACATCTTCAGCAGCAGTTACAGGCTTTCGTGCAATTGCCGCCGGAAAGTCCGCTACGTGAACGGCTGGCTAAAACCGCCTATAACCAATTGAAGCTCTATCTCATGCTCGCCCGCCCGGAAAAAATGGATGCAGGCTGGTTTGCTCGCGAGCTGATGCGCAACTGGCCGCAGCGGGATGGCGTGACGGACGGCTTCTGGCAGGGCCGCGGAACGTCTCTACTGAGATTTTACGCAGCCAGCCTGGCGTTACATCCGCAGTGGCGGTTGCCGGCCGATCCCACGCTGGTCAGCCAGGCCCGTACACTGTTAATTCGCCAGTTAGGTAAACGTAATAGCGAATCCACCCTCTATCAGCAAATGTTGGCGCAGGTGGCGAACCAGTATGCTGATATGCATCTGGCGGATATGACCGGTGACACCGACGCCTCACGCCTGTATACCACCGATGCGGTAGTCCCGGGTATGTTCACCCGCAACGCCTGGGAGCATGCCGTGCAGCCGGCTATTGATAAAGTGGTTAACGCGCGCCGCGATGAAATCGACTGGGTGCTCAGCGATAACCAGCTTCCGGTAGCGCAGGCGGCGACGCCGGAAGCGCTTCGCGAACGCCTGGCGGAACGCTATTTTGCCGATTTCAGCGGCGCCTGGCTGAACTTTCTCAATAGTCTACGTTGGCAGCGCGCCGCCACGCTGTCGGATGCCATCGATCAGCTGACTCTGATGGCGGATGTGCGTCAGTCGCCGCTGATTGCGTTGATGAATACCTTGAATGTACAGGGACGAACCGGACAGCGCGGCGAGGCGATAACCGATTCGCTGGTCAAATCAGCGAAAAATTTGTTTAACCGTGAAGATCAGCCGCTTATCGATCAGCAAGGCGGCCTGCGGGGGCCACTGGATGCGACTTTCGGCCCGGTGCTCGCCCTGATGGATAATCGCGATGGCAGCATGTCTGGTAGTCGTTTGAATCTACAAACGTTTCTGACCCGCGTGACACAGGTTCGTTTGCGTCTGCAGCAGGTGACTAATGCGGCCGATCCGCAGGCGATGACGCTGGCGCTGGCGCAGACGGTTTTTGAAGGTCGGGCGGTGGATCTTACCGACACCCGAGACTACGGTAGCCTGGTGGCGGCAGGGCTAGGGCAGGAGTGGCGTGGCTTCGGCCAAACGGTGTTTGTCCGCCCGATGGAGCAAGCCTGGCAGCAGGTGCTGACTCCGGCGGCAGAAAGCCTCAATGCCCGCTGGCGTAGCGCGGTGTTTGATGACTGGAACCGGGCATTCGGCGGGCGCTATCCCTTCAAAAATGTGAGCAGCGAGGTCTCTTTACCTCTGCTGGCGAAGTATCTCAACGCAGAAAGTGGCCGCATCAGTCATTTCCTGCAGACCCGGCTTAATGGGGTGCTGCATAAAGAGGGAAGCCGTTGGGTGGCGGACAGCATCAATGCCCAGGGGCTGACATTTAACCCAGCCTTCCTGCGCGCGATGAATACCCTGAGCCATATTGCGGATGTGGCATTTACCAACGGCGAGGCTGGAATGCACTTCGAACTGCGTCCGGGAACCGCGGAAGGCGTGATGCAAACAATGCTGGAGGTCGATCGTCAAAAACTGAATTACATGAACCAGATGCCGACCTGGCGTCGCTTTAGCTGGCCGGCGGACACCGAAGCGCCGGGGGCCAGTTTAAGTTGGATCAGCACCCGGGCGGGAACACGCCAGTACGCTGACCTGACCGGGGCGTGGGGCTGGATCCGGTTACTGGATAAAGCCACGGTGAGAGCTTATCCGGGCACAGGCAGTAGCTGGAGCCTGAGCTGGAAAGCGCCGGATGGACTGATGCTGAACTATACGCTCCGTACCGAAGCCGGCGAGGGGCCGCTGGCGCTGTTGGCGCTGCGCAACTTTACCCTGCCAGAGACCATTTTTATGGTCAGCGCAGAAACGACAGACAGTGACCTGGAGAGTGAAAGCCGAGGGGAGGATATTTATTAATGGCATCGGTTCTTACATTGATTAATGCTTGCCAGGCCGTGCCTGAAACGCTGGTTGCCCAAACGCAGCAACGTCTGCTGCTATGGGAAAGCTGGCTGCAGCCAGTCGCAGCCGATTCGCCGACCGGCAACGACCCTGGCTATAACGATGATTTCCAGCTGATGCGCGAAGAGGTGAATAAGCTTTCGGGAGCGGATACCGATCTCATTTGCCAGCTTGCGGAAAAACTGTTAACGACCGTGACTCGTGATATCCGCGTCGCTTCCTACTACGCCTGGGCTCGCCTGCATCGCGATGGCGAAGCCGGCCTGGCCGATGGGCTGGAATTGCTGGCGGGGTTAATGCAGCGTTTTGGCCTTCATCTGCACCCGCAGCGGGAGCGCAGCAGAAAAGCGGCTCTTGACTGGCTGGCCAGCCAGCGAATGCTCGACAGCCTCTCGCTATTCCCCGAAGTGAATAATAGCGTCGCGATGCGCATTACCGGAGCCTTGTTGCTTATCGAGCAGGCAGAAGAGGGGGCCGTCCCCGGCGCGCTGTGCGGCGTCCTCGAAACCCGGTTGATGAAATCCGGCGGCCCGGAGGCCGTAGTACCGCAGAATATCAGCGATACACCGCTAACGGCAGCAGTCAGTAGTGCGCCGCAGACAGGTACGATTACGTCTGGTCAGGAACTTCTGACACAGGCGCGGGTGCTGGCAAAATATCTCAGCGATCGACCGGACGGTTGGCTCTCTGCCTATCACCTGATACGAAGTATCCGCCATGACACGCTGCACCAATTACCCCCTCTGTTGGCGGACGGCAGGACCCGTATCGATCCGCCAAAACCTGATCAGCGGGCGTTGCTGAAGCGATTGTATCTGCAGCAGAGCTGGCTGGAGCTGCTGGAGCAGGCCAGCGAGATGTTTTCCCGCGCAGCGAATCATCTGTGGCTGGATTTGCAGTGGTATGTTCACCAGGCGTTGCTGAAATCCGGGCGCGAGGCGGAAGCCAATATTATTCAACATGACCTACAAGGACTTCTGGCTCGCTTAATTGGCCTGGAGGAGCTGGCGTTCAACGACGGCACGCCGTTTGCCGATGAGGTGACCCAAAACTGGATTCAGCAACTGGTGCTGGATAATGCCGCCTTCCGGGACGATGCCGTGTCTGGCGCTGTAACGGCTTCCGGCGATGACCCTATCCTTCAACTGGAGCCCGAAGCGCTGGCGCTAGCCGACAGCGAGGGAGCCGATGCGGCGCTGTCCTGGTTACAGCATCGTCCAGGAATAACGACTCCGCGAAGCCGTTGGCTGCTGCGATTATTGATGGCGAGGGTTGCCGAACAGACTGGAAAAAATGAACTGGCGCAGCATTTGTTGGCGGATCTTGACGCGCAGGCCGCCACACTTTCTCTGGCGCAATGGGAACCAGAGCTGCTGTTTGAGGTCTGGGCCCGTCATCTTCGACTTTTGCGGGGTAAGGCCGGGCGCAGTGAAACGGACAAAAATCGTTTGCAGCCGCTGATGGACCGCTTACTGGCGGAATTGATCGCCATTAATCCCGCCCGCGCGGCGGTACTCTGTGTTTAAAAGCCCGATCGTCATGGATGAATAACGGAAAACCTACGATGGAAGATTTAACCCTACGCTATTTTGACGCTGAAATGCGTTATCTACGCGAAGCGGCAAAAGAGTTCGCCCAAACGCACCCCGATCGGGCGGCAATGTTGGATCTCGACAAAGCCGGTACGCCGGATCCCTACGTGGAGCGGCTGCTTGAAGGCTTTGCGTTTTCGATGGGCCGCCTGCGTGAAAAGATCGACGATGATCTACCGGAGCTCACCGAAGGGTTGGTCAGTATGCTGTGGCCACATTACCTGCGCACTATTCCGTCATTATCGATAGTGGCTCTCATGCCGGAACTTACGGCGATGAAAATGGCGGAAACGGTACCTGCTGGTCTGGAGATAACGTCCCGCCCGGTGGGGCCGAAAAATACCCTTTGCCGCTACCGTACCACTCGCGATGTGACGCTGAATCCGATAACGGTGGCGAAAATTGCCATGGTCAGCGAGCCGGACGGGCGTTCGCTCCTGAGGATTCGTTTTGCCTGCAGTGGCCAGGCTGACTGGTCCCACGCCGATCTGCGCCGCCTGCCGCTTTATCTCGGAGAAGACGCTGTAACCGGCAGCGCCCTGCATTTGTGGCTTACCAAACGCCAGGCCGCGATGTATCTGCGCCTGCCAACGCAAGCTGAGCGGATAAAGATTAACGGCTATTTCTCACCGGGTGGATTCGGCGAGGAGGACGGCCTGTGGCCGAAGGGAGAGAGTGCTTTTAGCGGTTATCAGCTATTGCTGGAATATTTTTCCTTCCGCGAAAAATTTATGTTTGTCCATCTGCAGGGTCTGGACAATTACACCTTTCCTGCTGGGATAACTCATTTTGATATCGAGGTGGTGTTCAACCAACTTTGGCAAAGCGATTTACCCATAACCGAAGACTGCCTACGCCTGCACTGCGTACCGGTGATTAACCTGTTCACCCTGGAAGCGGATCCGTTAACTATCAGCGGCCTGGAGAGCGAATACCTGCTGCGGCCGAAACGTTTGCAGGACGGACATACTGAGATTTATTCCGTTGATAGCGTCACCGGCTCAGGGCGATCGGGCGAGGCGCGATATGTCCCTTTTACCAGTTTCCGACATCGGGGAGGAATGATGCGCCGCCATGCGCCGGAGCGGTATTACCATACACGCGTGAAGCGCGGCGTCAGCGGAATGCACGACACCTGGTTAATCCTGGGCGGCCAGCGCTGGGAAGCCGATCGGGGTTTTGAAAGAGAAACCGTATCGCTACGTATCACTGGCACCAACGGGCAATTACCGCGCCGGGCGTTGCAAAGCACCGTGCTTGACCGCTGTGACCAGGTTTCAGAAACGCAGCTGAGCGTGCGGAATCTGTGTAAGCCGACGTTGCCTGCTTATCCGCCCGCAGAGGATCGCTTTCACTGGCGGGTTATGAGCCATCTGGGTACTCGTTTTTTAAATATGATGAGTAACGCCGAGGTACTTCGCGGCACGCTGTCACTCTATAACTGGCGTGACGATGAGCTGAATTACCGCCGTCTTGAGGCAATCCAGTCGGTCAAGCATCATCGTCTTCAGCGTTTTGAAGATGGGTTTCTGTTACGAGGGTTGGAAATTGAAGTGACCCTCGACAGCCGAGGGTTCACCGGCGAAGGGGATATTCATCTGTTCGGCGAAATGCTGAATCGCTTTTTTGCCCTCTATGCCGATATGAATCAATTCAACCAGCTTACGCTTATTGTTCAGCCAGAAGGGAAATATATTCGGTGGAAAGAGAATCACAATCCGCGCCTGCCCGGTTGATAGCGAAGGCTCGGGAGCGGTTGCCGTACATGAATTTTTATCGCTTCAGTCAGCTGCTTGAACAGAGCCAGCCAGAGGCGCCGTTGACCGGTGGAGGCTGGCAAATACGGCATGAACCGATACGCTTTCGACCACATCCGGGAATGGGATTCCCGGCCAGTGAAATTCGGCAACTTGAAATGCCTGAAGCGGATGTTTCGCACTTACCGCCCTCGCTTCGCGTCACGTTTATGGGATTGTACGGAGTCGAGTCGCCGCTGCCGACGCACTATATTGATGATATCGCGCAGCGCCGCGAGGGGTATGCCACCGCAGCGGATTTTCTGGATATTTTCAACCATCGGTTGATTAGCCAGTATTACCGCATCTGGCGTAAATATTCATACCCGGCGACATTTCAGGCTGGCGGCACAGACAATACCTCGCAGTACCTATTGGGATTAGCCGGGTTGGGGATTACGGGGTGCGCGGCCGCGGTGGATATACCGTTATCACGCTTTTTGGCGCTGCTGCCATTGATGCTTCTTCCGGGACGAACGGAGGAAGGAATGAGGGCGTTGATTGAACTGCTGGCGCCGGAAACTCGTGCCGAGATCTTTCATCACGACCGCTGTCGTATTCCGCTGAAAAAGGCGCTGACCATGAGCGTGAGGCATCCCGTTAGCCTGGCGGCCAGGCCGGTCATGGGAACCCACGGCACGGATGTTAATGGTCAGGTGTTGTTACGTTTAACGACCAGCAACCATGAGGAAGCGCAGGGATGGTTGCCCGGGGGGGAACGACTCCAGGACCTCATGGCGTTGCTGCATGTTTGGCTCGGCACACACCTGGATGTGCGCATTCAACTATGCGTCGCCCGTCATTTATTGCCGGAAGCGCAGCTTACCTGCCAGTTAACAAAAGCGGTGCGGTTAGGGCGTACTGCAGTGCTGCGCCCGCTAAATCCACATCGCAGTTCGAATGACATTATCACCATTCATCCAGGGCGTTATCAGCGCGTCCAGGAAAATATTCACCGAAGGGAGCACGATGAAGATGGCGACTATCGCTGGTAAATATTCCGCTGCGTTATTGGCGATGATTTTCTCGACGGCCTTGGCCGGTTGCGGCTTGACGCAGAGTGTGAAGGACGGGGCGGTCTCAGTGACCAGGTCTATTTTTTATAAGCAGGTGAAAACACTGCATCTGGATATTCGCGCCCGGGAAGGGGTGAATAATAACGCGCAAGGGGCATCGCTGGCGACCGTAGTACGTATATACCAGCTCAAAGATCGTAAGGTGTTTGATGATACAGATTATCCTTCGCTGTTTGCTGAGGATAGCCAGGCGATCCAAGGCGATTGGCTTGCCGAGAAAGATATTCGTCTGCGCCCCGGAGAATCCGTGGCTGTTGATATGCCGCTGGAGGCGGCAACGCAATACGTCGCGATCGCGGGGATGTTTATGGCGCCTGACCTGGCTGGGAACAGCTGGCGGCTGGTGTTGACTCGCGACGATCTTGACGCGGACAAACCGCGGGTTATTGAGGCCGGCCATAACCGTTTAACCTTGCAACCGTTGAAGGATAACTAAGATGCCGCGCCCCTCGCTTTACGACACGTTGTTCGGTAATTTTTCCGGCGGTCTCGACCTGCATCAGGTCAGCGAAGAAAATCAGGTCATTCTTTCGGTGCTCGATAACATGCAGCGTATTCTTAATTGCCGGGCGGGAGCATTGGCGCATCTCCCGGACTACGGGCTGCCGGATATGACAAAAATCCTCCAGGGGATGCCGGGCACCGCGCACCAGCTTATGACCACGCTGTCTGCAGTACTACTCAAATACGAGCCGCGTCTAAGCAGCATCCGTGTTGAGATGTTGGAACAGACACAGCCTGGCGAACTGCGTTATGCCATTGACGCGGAACTGAAGGAAATTGGTCTGGTACGTTACGGCACGGAGTTTATGCCTGAGGGCAGGGTGCTAATTCGCCATCTCAAACAGCAACAGTACCTGGACGCCCGTACCGCCATTTAGTACTCACTTTGGTTAAACCTTATGACGACACATTCTGAACGCCACCTCACTACCGGGGGGGACCCGCGCACGCAGGCGGACTACGCAAAGCTGCGTGAAGAAATGCAAAAGCTCAGCCACCCGGCGCGCCCGGACGTTAACTGGCGATATGCGGAACAGTTATGCCTGTCGCTGTTTGATCGCAACGGTGTGGATCTTCAGACAGCAGCCTGGTACACGCTGGCCCGCACGCAGTTGGCTGGATTATTTGGTCTCAATGAAGGTCTCGCTATTCTTGAAACGTTGATTACACGTCAATGGGGCGCTTTGTGGCCGCAGCCGGTGCATGCGCGGATGGAAATCGTCTGCGGGTTGAGCAAGCGGTTACAGCAGGCGCTGCGCACGTTAACCCTGGCATATGCCGACCTCAGCGAATTATATCAAGCGGAAACACATCTAAAAGCGCTCGATGCAGCCCTGCAACGGCTCGAGCTAAAGCATGCCGGTCAGTTGGATGTCCTGATCGCTCTGATACATAACGCCGCCGTGCGGCTGGAAAACAGCGATGGCATAGCTCGCGCCGATAATTCGCAGCACGCCGGCGTGACCGTGCCGGGGAACGCAATTATTGAGGTTGATGAGTCGGTTGAACGGATAAAACGGGTGTACATTGCCCC
This sequence comes from Klebsiella sp. 141240, assembly GCF_050600805.1. NCBI lineage: Bacteria > Pseudomonadati > Pseudomonadota > Gammaproteobacteria > Enterobacterales > Enterobacteriaceae > Klebsiella > Klebsiella sp. 141240. The sequence continues at coordinate 113,466 of NZ_JAQIRK010000003.1, forward strand.
CGCGGATACCACTGCGGAGATGGCGACAGGTTGTGACCTTCCGTCGGCGGTACAGCGCTGGCGCCCCTTTGCTGCCGGTATGATCACCATGCTGTTGTTAACGGTGGCGACGATATGGGGATGGCGGGTTCTCTATTCATCAGACCAGGAGCAAGTGCAATTCGCCGCCAGCCTGGCGCCATTGCCCGTGGCGCTTTCGGCTGAGCAGCTGCGTTCCTTTCAGCCGCGCTCGCCGTCAGCTGATAAGGGGATACTACAGACCCAGCAGCAGCTGGCGCGGCTGGCTGAGCTCAATCCGGATTGGGCTATCGATGATGGAGAGCGATTGGTGCAGCAGGCGCTAACGCTGTGGCCTGAGCAGGCTCAAACGCTCTCCCGGCAGTGGCGGCAACAGCTCGCCGCCGTCGCGCTGCCGGTTGAAAATCTCAATGGATGGCATCAAGGAATGAAGCAGTTGCAGCAATTGGCCCAGCGCCTTGATGCGCTGGATGAACAAAAGGGAAAATATCTAACCGTAAGCGAGCTGAAATCAGCGGTGTTCGCAATGACCCAGTCGTTTAATCGTACTGTTCCGGTCGAAGAACAACTGCGTCAGCTGGCGGAGATGCCGCAAGAGCAGGCCCAAAGTTCAGCGCAGCAACATCAGGCAGAACAGCATTTGCAGCAGTTGATTACTCGTTATGCCTTGCTGAAATTAGACATGAAGGAATAGTCGTTATGGTTGCTGCGATAAAGGGCTAGCTAATCTAGCCCTCCTGTATATCAGGCGCCAAATGCGCCATCTATGGTGTGCATTGCCCCCGTCACAAACGATGATTCCGGGCCTGCCAGCCAGGCAACCATTGACGCAACTTCTTCCGGGCGGCCATGCCGCTTAATCGCCATAAAACTGTGCATCAGTTCTTTCATAGGGCCGTTCTCCGGGTTGGCATCGGTATCAATAGGGCCCGGCTGCACGATATTCACCGTAATACCGCGGGGGCCAAAATCTCGCGCCAGCCCGCGCGCCAGTCCCTGCAACGCGGACTTGCTTAACGCGTAAGCCGCCATGCCAGGCATCGGCATGCGATCCCCATTCACCGAACCAATTATGATAATTCTACCGCCTTCCGGCATCGTGCGCGCCGCCTCGACGGCCGCATGGTAGGGGGCATGAATGTTGATGCGGAACAGACGGTCGATCGCATCGCTATCTTGCTCCAGCGCATCGCCAAAGAGGGCTATACCGGCATTAACGACCAGTACATCCAACGGCCCGCTATCGCGAACTAGCTTGATCACTTCATCGCGATCGGCGCTATCGGTAAATACCGCGGTACTGCCGGTTTCGCCAGCCAACTGCTGTGCCGCTTGCTCTGAACCCGCGTAGCTGAAAGCCACCGACGCGCCGTCGGCACGAAAGCGCCGTACAATCGCCGCGCCAATGCCGCGACTCCCGCCCAATACCAGCACCGATTTGTTATCAAATACAGCCATGACCTTTGCCTCACTATATTGTAGTGATCGATACAATATTGTTCAGCGGTGAAAGCTGTCAAGAAATAATATAGTGAGTGATACAAAATGTCCGTGATTAGCAGGACTGGCACTACAGCAGATACGCGATAATGAATGCCAGTCCCTGATAAGACCTTAACCTTACTGCGGGAGTAATTCGATGAATTTAGCCAGCCACTGTGGGTGCGCGGGCCAGGCGGGGGCGGTGACCAGATTACCGTCAACGTGCGCCTGGTCGATGCCGATATCCGCATACTGGCCGCCGCTTAGCCGCACTTCCGGGGCGCAAGCCGGATAAGCGCTACAGGTACGGCCTTTGAGAATCCCCGCCGCGGCGAGAATTTGCGGGCCGTGGCAGACGGCGGCAATCGGCTTTTGCGCAGCGTCAAAAGCCTGTACCAGCTTAATTACCTGCTCATTCAGGCGTAAATATTCGGGCGCACGGCCGCCGGGGATGAGCAGCGCGTCGTAGTCTTGCTCTTCTGCGCTTTCGAAGTCGGCGTTCAGCACGAAGCGATGACCGGGTTTTTCGCTGTAGGTTTGCGCGCCGTCAAAATCATGAATCGCCGTCAAAATATAGTCGCCTTTGCTTTTATCAGGACAAACGGCATCAACCTGATAGCCGATCATCTGTAGCGCCTGAAACGGTACCATGGTTTCGTAATCTTCGGCGTAATCGCCCACCAGCATCAATATTTTCTTGCCCATTGCGACAGCTCCTTGATGAATAATGATGCCTAAGGTATAGCCTGGTAAAATGAACAATGCCAACAGTTAGCGTATGAATAAGACAGGATAGCGACAATAGCGATAAAATATAGTTTGGGTGTATTGGATAATGTCTAATAAATTTAAAATATGAATTAAATGGAGTGGCAAAAAATTTATCGATAAATAAATAACTTCTATTTTCTAAGTTTTGCCTTTTTGGTTGACGGGTGCAATGTATTTGTTAATATCGGCTTATTCTCTATTTAATTGGGGGGGTAATCCGTTGGGATATACTGTCTGCCGTATATATGCTTTCCATTTTTCACACCTGTGAATATATTCGGGTATCTCGAGTGGTTGAGCGTTGGTGGGCGTTAATAATGGCTTTTAATATTGCCGGTATAGTGTAAATTTATTATTTAAAGTAATATTTTACGATGAGTAAGCATAATGGAGTATGAATGAATAAAATTCACCGTCTGACATTGATTGGTATTATTATTAACTTAACCATGTTTCTTTTGGTGCTCAATGAGGTTAACTCGCTTTCAGATTATTATGGCTACGATCGAACGCTGCGTTTGATTAAAGATTTGGTCACAATAGTACTTCCCCTTGCTATAGTTGCTCAGGTTGCAAGCGTTCTGTTATTACCGAAAGCTCCGCGTGTTGGTATTGTGTTTGCTTATATCGGTGGAATTACTATGGTGCCGATTGGTTTGGTATTTTTAATCGGTTATCTTTTTAGCTACGAACGATACTGCAATGCAAACCTTGATGTTTATAACCCTGAAGCCGCGGTTGATATATCGAAACCTGAAGATAAAAACTATAAATTAACATGCGATACATCCCGATTTGTTCCTACTGGTGCTATTGCTTTATGCATGGGAGTTATTGTTCTGGTGATGGGCGTGGGAATTGGCTACTTATTGGTCGCAGTAGGAGTTCTCAATATCTGGAATGGGGTACGCCTCAAGGAGCGCGTTATGATTGGTCTTTCTGTCGATAAATTGATAGTTAAACCAAAGTTGTACTCAGACACCTTTATCGTTCCGTTGAGTGAAGTCGTATTAACCGATAAAGGGGTGAATAATGATAAGGTTTCTTTAAAGTTCTTACGTACCGGACGGGTGTTTGACGTGCGCAAGAAAATGCTGGCAGGTGAGAATATTGATGAATCATTAGAATATATTATTTCAAAAATCCCCGTAGCGTAATTATTTATCAGTGAAGTGAATGTAAAACGGCACCTTTAAGGTGCCGTTTTAGTATTTTCTGGTGATACTGAAGCGTTGCGTTAATCCACGTTGGTAAAGTAATCGCGAGCGACCGCTTCCACACGCTTTGCTTCCAGGCCGGTCTTTTCGCTGATCCCGGCGATAAAAGGCTTGAACTGCTCGGTCATCACGTGGCCGCCGTCCCAATGGGCGACGTAGTAACGGCACTGATAGCGATAAAAGTGGAGGGTCTTTTCTCCTAACGTGTAATACATGACATTCTCCTGTCCAGTGTGTCGGGCTGCGTCCGCAGAAGCTAATGGGGCGTTACCACAATAATCAGGTATTTGATTATATCCTGCTCCCAAATGTGGGAAATTTCCAGCAGGCATTAGCCCGGCGGGGCACATTTTCCTCTGGTTGCGAACTATACCATTTGCGATTGATTGTTGATCATACATAATGTATTTAATTAGACTAAATGTATTAAAGATGGCTACCCATTGATCAACAAGGCGAAACAATGACTCTACAACTCCCCGATTATCGCGACGTGGCGGCAGCCGCGCAGCGCATTGCCGACTACGCCAACCGAACGCCTGTGATGACCTCGCGTACCCTGGATGAACGATACTCAGCGCAGCTGTTTTTAAAGTGTGAAAACTTTCAGCGCATGGGGGCGTTTAAATTTCGCGGCGCAATGAACGCGTTGCAACAGTTTAGCCCAGCGCAAAAACGGGCCGGGGTAGTGGCGTTTTCTTCTGGCAATCATGCGCAGGCCATCGCGCTGGCGGCCAAACTGCTGGGCATTCCGGCAACCATCGTGATGCCACATGATGCGCCAGCGGCGAAAGTCGCCGCCACCCGGGGCTACGGCGGCAAAGTGGTTTTTTATGACCGTTACACGGAGGATCGCGAACAGATCGGACGTGACCTGTCTCAGCAGCATGGGTTTACGCTTATCCCTCCTTACGATCATCCGCACGTGATTGCCGGGCAGGGGACAGCGGCGAAAGAGTTAATAGAAGAGGTCGGTCCGCTCGATGCGCTGTTTGTCTGCCTCGGCGGCGGCGGTCTGCTGTCAGGCTCGGCGCTGGCGGCACGTCATCTGTCTCCGGGGTGTAAAGTCTATGGCGTAGAGCCTGAAGCTGGCAATGACGGCCAGCAGTCGTTTCGTTGCGGAAGCATTGTGCACATTGAGACGCCGAAAACCATCGCCGACGGCGCGCAAACCCAGCATCTGGGGCAATATACTTTTCCGCTAATACAGCAACACGTCGACGATATCCTGACCGTGAGTGACGATGAATTAGTCGCGTCGATGACATTTCTCGCTGAGCGAATGAAAATGGTGGTTGAACCGACAGGTTGTCTGGGTTTTGCTGCCGCCCGGAACGCTATGGCGCAGCTGCGGGGTAAAAAAGTCGGCATTATCATCAGCGGCGGTAATGTGGATATGAGTCGTTATAGCGCCTTATTAGGCACCGGGAACGGCTTATGAGTAGTGAGATGTCACCCTTGCTGGCGCAGCTTGATATCCTCGCTCAGGGGTTAAGCGAAACCTTTGCGCCGTTTTGCGAAGTGGTCGTGCATGACCTCACGCATCCTCAGCACGCCATTTTATCAATTCACAATAACCTCTCGGGCAGAGAGGTTGGTCAAGCGGCGACCGAGATGGGGTTAGCGCGGATTGCCAGCGCCGAGTTCCCGGCCGTTGTCGCCAACTATGCTAATCAGTTTGCTGACGGTCGTGCGGTGAAAAGTACCTCTATCGGTATTAAAGGGGAGAGTGGTGAATATGTAGCCGCGCTTTGTCTTAATGTCGATATCACGTTGTTTCGCGGTATGCAAAGCGCGTTAACGCGTTTTACCGCTACGGAAAGCGCCGCGGTGACCGAACATCTTGAACCCGGCGGTGCGGCGGCCATTCGCCAACGAATTGATGCATTTGCCGCCGAGCGGGCGACGACAGCCAGGGCGCTGAGCGCAGCGGATCGTAAAATGGTCATTCAACAGTTGCGTAAAGAGGGGCTATTAGATCTGCGCAAGTCGATGGAAATGGTTGCGCAGCATCTTGGTATTTCGCGGGCGACAGCTTATTTATACGCCCGGCAGGAGAGAGAAGCCTAGCGGCCGCGAGGAGGTGCAGCCGCTATTCCATCTGGATATTTACTGAAGCCCGGCCAGTTCGTCGGCGGTTAACGCCAGCTTTTGCACGCTGCCGCTTTCTGATGAGGCAACGGCGGCTTCCAGCACCGCCATTACCGCCAGCGCCTGTAGCGGCGGCACCGGGTTGGCGACTTTGCCCAGCAGGGCATCGCGAACCTGAATATAGTACTGGCGCTGATCGCCTTTCGGCGTGGCGAGCGTGTGCGTCTGCAGGCTGGCATCGAACAGCGTCATGCTGTCGTCATCCTGGCCCCAGCTTTCGCTCCCAGGGATGACCCCAGCCAGCAACTGGCTCTCCTGCTGGTCTGCTTTCAGTTTCACAACGCTGCCGCTATCGCCGTGGACCGTAAAACGCGAGACGCCGCCGGCAACCAGCATACTACAGTGCAGAATCACTTTGTGCTGCGGATAGTTCAGTACCACGTGCGCCCAATCGTTGATCTCCGCACCCTGTCGCAGGGTGGCGATATTGCCCTGTACAGTTTGCGGCAGGCCGAAAAGTTGTAGCGTCTGGTCGATCAGATGGGGGCCAATATCAAACCACAGGCCGCTGCCGGGCACGTTCTGCTCGCGCCAGCGGACGCGTACTTCCGGGCGGAAGCGATCGATATGCGACTCGAAATGCTTAACCTTGCCGATTAGCCCCTGCTCGATGGTTTGCTTAATGCCAAGATAATCGCTATCCCAACGGCGGTTATGGAATACTGAAAGCAGGCGTTGCTTTTCTTCAGCCAGCGCGATCAGCTCGCGCGCTTCCTGCATATCGAGAGTGAAGGGCTTATCCACCACCACGTGTTTTCCGGCGTTCAACGCCAGTCGAGCCAGCGGGGCGTGGGTGGCGTTCGGCGAAGCGAGTACCACCAGGTCAACGTCCGGATGCTGAATGGCCTCTTCCGGCGAAGCGATTACCGTGACATCCGGCAGGTCCTGCTTCACTTTGGCTTCATCGCGGGAGGCGACGACGGCAAGCTTTAACCCTTCGACCGAGTTAATGAGCGGCGCGTGAAACGTTTTGCCGACAAATCCATAGCCGATCAGCGCAATATTAATGGGTTTACCTGCGCCGGTGATAACTTTATGCATGACTTTCTCCACGTTATTCAGCGTCAGCAATGCTGACCTGCATTGAATTGTCTTCGCCAAGCGCGTGCCACGGCTTGTCGAGGAACAGACGATCGATGTGTTTCAGTTCGGCGACCAGGTAAGGCTCGCAGCGATCAAGTTTTAGATGGTCAGCCACCAGCCAGTGCTCGATGCTGGCTGCCAGCATGGCGCGTTTTACTTCCGCATCTGCTTCCTGGCTGGCGCTAAGCCCTTGCCGTGCATGGATCGCGCAGGCGCCCAGAATGGCGATATCCGCGCGGTAACGGGAAAGCAGCGTAAGCGTAGCGCTACCGGCAAACAACCGCTGCCGCATATCCCATCTACCGCCGAGTAAAACCAACTCGATATCGGGCCGTTCGCTAAATAGTTGTGCAATATCCAGCGAAGGGGTGATGACCGTCAGCGGCCCTTTTAGATGAGCGGCGACGGCGAGTACCGTGCTGCCGGCGTCTAAAAATAGTGTTACTCCCGGTGGAACCTCACGGGCGACCAGCGCGCCGAGGCGCTGTTTAGTCTCGGGCAGCAGCGCATTGCGCCCCTGACGATTCATGGCTGGAAGATCGAGAGCGATAGCGCCGCCATGGTTTTTCTGTACCAGTCCGCGTTTTTCCAGGTCACCAAGATCGCGGCGGACGGTATCGGGCGAGACCTGCAATCGTTCAACCAGTTCACTGATGCTAATTTGACCGTTTTCGCTCAGTAGTTCGAGCAAAAACTGTTGTCGTGCGGTTTTATGCATAATCGCTTTTCCTGCAAAATGCTGCAATAACCTGCATAATACAGCATTATGTGAGAATGTGAATCGCAATAAACAGCAAAAAATGCGTTACCAGTTAAAAGGGTGATTGTGCATCGCTTTTTGGGAAGGGGGACCGGCTTAGCGCAGCCTGAGGCGCGTTCAACCGGTCTATTTAAATATAATGCGCTCAGCGCATTACCCAGTGCTGATTACCGACTTGTTCGTAGCGGCGGGTCGGCGGCTGCCAGTCTTTATCGCGAAACGGCGAGGGCAGTTCATCGTTATTGACTTCACGCAACAGATGGCGACGAGACGGATCGGTTTTCGGGATCGCCGCAATCAGCTTTTGCGTATACGGGTGCTGCGGATTAGCGAAAATGGCCTGCCGTGGGCCAATTTCGACGATTTCACCAAGATACATCACCGCCACCCGGTGGCTGATGCGTTCAATCACCGCCATATCATGCGAGATGAACAGAAAAGCGATTTTCATCGTTCGCTGCAGTTCGATAATCAGATTGACCACCTGCGCCTTGACCGACACATCCAGCGCCGACACCGACTCGTCGGCGATAATCACCTTGGGATTCATCGCCAGCGCGCGGGCAATGCAGATGCGCTGGCGCTGACCACCGGAGAATTCATGTGGATAGCGGTTAAGCACCGCGACGCTGAGACCCACTTTCTCAATTAATTCATGGGCGCGCGCCAGCGCCTGCTGGCGGGTGGCAAGGCCATTTTCCAGCAGCGGTTCAATCAGCGTTTCCTGGATTTTCAGCCGTGGATTCAGACTGGCGAACGGATCCTGAAAAATCATCTGGATATCCTGGCGCATCCGCTTTTGCTGCAGGCGCCCGGCTTGCAGGACGTCATAGCCATTCAGGCGAACATGACCGGATTGCGCCTGGACCAGACGAATGAGACTGCGACCGGTGGTCGATTTACCGCAACCTGATTCGCCCACCAGCGATAGCGTTTCGCCGGGCCATAAATCAAAGCTGACGTTTTCTACGGCGTGAATATGCCCGGCTAACTGATTAAAAAAACCTTTTTTAACCGGAAACCGGGTGACCAGGTTTTTGACGGATAACACCGGTTCGTTGCTGGTCAGGCTAAGGTCTGGCTCTGGCGGAAAACGACGAATGTCCCCCGTTTGTAGGTTCACCGATGGGAACTTACAGGGTGTCGAGCTCATATCCATTTCACCTGCCGCGGGTACCGAGGCCAGCAGCGCGCGGGTATAGGGCTGCTGCGGGGCGGCGAATAGCGTCGGCGTGCGCTCGCATTCGATGGCATCGCCGCGGAACATCACCAGCGTATCGTCGGCGGTTTCCGCGACTACGCCCATATCATGGGTAATAAACAGCACCGCGGTATTGTTTTCTGCCTGCAGGGTTTTGATCAGATCAAGGATTTGCCCCTGGATAGTGACGTCCAGCGCGGTCGTGGGTTCATCGGCGATCAGCAGTTTAGGCTTCAGGGCCAGCGCCATCGCGATCATCGCGCGCTGGCGCATACCACCGGAAAACTGATGCGGATATTCATCGAAACGCTGCGCAGCATGCGGAATGCGGACTTTATCCAGCAGGGCGATGGCCTCCTGCTTCGCCTGGCGCGCCGATAAACCTTGATGGCGAATAAAGACTTCCGCTATTTGGTTGCCAATGGTAAATGCCGGATTGAGACTGGTCATCGGCTCCTGAAAAATCATCGCTACCTCGGCGCCGCGTACGCGACGCATTTCCTCTTCAGGAATCTCGAGCAGTGATTTACCGCCGAGCAGCACCTGTCCCTCGGTACGGCTATGGCGGGTAGAAAGCAGGCGCATAATGGCCATCGCCGTCACGCTTTTGCCTGAGCCGGATTCGCCAACAATCGCCAGCGTCTTACCAGGATAAAGGCTAAAACTAATATTACGCACCACCTTCTGCCAGCTCTCGCCGTGGCGGAATGAGACGCTCAGATTGTCGACGGCCAGCACTGGCGCAGGCGTTTCACGGTTCATGACTCAGGACTCCCTGGCAAAGGGCGCGCGGGCGGAAACCCGCACCAGTGGAGTGAATTCGAGGTCACGCTTAAACGGCCAGGTGGGGGTCAGCATTCGCAGACGCGCCACCCGTTCAATATCCTGATCGACGACCCCTTCCGAGAGCGCCATCAGGTTCGGATTGGCCAGCGGCGCCAGTTCCGGCGATAAATAGCCGGATTTGACCACCAGAATTTTCACCTGCCGCGGGTCGAGTCCCAGCGCGCTAAAGTCAGCGATATCGTGATACGGACGACGACGGTCGGCCACCACTACGGTAATCCCATCTGTCTGTAGCACCGCCTGATTGGCCGGGCGCTGCGGATCCGCCGCCAGCAGACCAGTGACGGTAAAACGCGCGCTCGCGCTGACGCCCGTCGGATCGAGGCTGGCGCCGACCGTTAACTGCAGTTCTGCGCCGATGCCGGCTTCAAACGCCGAACGTGTTGCCGGCGCGTCGGTAATGCCGGCGACAAGGGTATTTTGCGCCTGCTGACGTAGCAGTTCAGCGAGCACGTCGCCGCGATCGCCGACGCCGCCGCCGGTGGGATTATCGCCCGAATCCGCCAGGATAACCGGGCCCGTGGCGCTGGCGATAGCCTGAGCGACGCATTCGGCGACGCTGCCCGTCCGGCAGCCGAAAACAAAATCTTCCCGCACGTCCCAATAAGCCTGCGCCAGTTTCGCGGCCTGTTGTTCCAGTACCGCGCGATCGGTGCCGGTAAAAATGGCCGCGGCGGTGGCGCGCGGTTCGTCGGCCCACACGTAGCCGACCATTAATGAGCTATCGAGTACGCCGTCTATCTGGTCGCTGTTTGGCAGCATGGCATAGAGGCTTTTCGCTGGCTCATCTTCCGTACTGGTCCGCTCGCCAGGGAGTAATACCGGGATGGGGGCCCACACTATGCCCGGGCGCACGCCGCTTTGCAGACTATCCACCAGCATACTGACCGAACGGCGCATGGTTTCTTCAATATCGATATGCGGCGCGGTGCGATAGGTTGAGAACATGTCGATGGCGTCGATAATGCGCTGGGTCACGTTACCGTGTAGATCGTAGCTGACGGCAATCGGGCAGTCATCGCCGACGCAGGCGCGGGCAGCAGCGATCCAGTCGCCTTCAGCGTCTTCCATACCTTCAACGTACATTGCGCCGTGCATCGCGAGGTACAGGCCGTCGATCGGCAGTTGCGCCTGCAGACGGCTTAAGAATTCGGCCTTGAACTGTTCGTAAGTTTCCCGAGCTACCGGGCCGCCGGGAATCGCCCGGGTGTGCAGCGTCGGCAGAAACGTCGCCGGATACTCACGTAAAAACTGAAAGTGGGGCGCCTGCAGCAGGGCATCGCCTCTGACGGTGCGAAACTCTGCTTCATGAGTCAGTACCGGGTTAAACGTGCTGCATTCAATATGTATTCCACCAACGGCAATGCGCATAGGGACCTCGAAATTATCCTGGAAAGAGAACGTGAGTCAGAGCGACGCTCGCCGCGGCGAGCGCCCAGCTATCTGGAGCCAGCGGGCGATAGATAAGCGGCGTTTTCCCCGCCATCCCCGGCAGCAGGTTGGTTTCAATGGCTTGTTGCATCACGGTATTCAGTAAACCGTTAAAGCTATCCGGCTGGTGGGCAAGCATGATCGCCGCCGGATCGTGGGTCTGGATCTGATGTGAAATAGCCAATCCTAAGGCGTCGCCGGCCCGATGCAGGATCTGGATGGCGGCGGTGTGGCCCTTACGCGCCATGGCCTCCAGTTCATCCAGGTGGTCGGTATGGATACCAGCCATGCGCGCCTGTTCAAAGATGGCGGTGAGAGACGCGATGGTGTCGAGACAGCCACGCTTCCCGCAGCGACAAGGCGTGCCCGCCGGCACGATGGTGCAGTGGGCTATTTCGCCTGCGCCGCCGTGGGCGCCGCGCCAGATTCGGTTATAGATAACCGCCGCGCTGCCGATGCCGCTGCCGTGCGATATCACCACTGCGCTCTCCAGCTTGCGTAGATGGCCAAACGTTTTCTCCCAGTTCGCCAGCGCCCGGGTGTCGTTTTCAATAAATACCGGGATCCCGCCGGTCGCGCGGCTTAACAGTTCAGCCAGCGGCACCTGATGCCAGCCGAGCAACGCCGACTGTACGCAGACCGATTGCGCAGCGTCGACAAAGGCAGACAGGGCAAAACCGATGCCGACCAGCCGTTGGCGCTCAATGAGCGTATCGCTTAACAAACTGCGGATTTCACCCGCCAGTTGCTGGATTACGTCGGGAATTTCAAGCTGCGGCGTGAGCAGGCGCTCGGCGATTTTCTCACCGCTGGCATTCATCAGTACCAACACCAACTGGTTATCAATCAGCGAGATGCCGATGGCGTAAGCGGCGTCCGGCGCCAGCGAAAGGGTGACGGAGGGGCGTCCCTGACCGCCGGAAGCGGCCATATCGCTCTCCTGTAGCAGACCATCAGCCAGCATCTCTTTTACCAGTGCGCCAATGGCCGCCTTACTCATACCCGTCAGGCGGGCGAGATCTGCGCGGCTGGCGCCTTCCTCGCTGCAGACCAGATGAATCAATTGTTGGTGGAGTTTGTTCAGCATAGTTACTCAGCCATAACGCTTTTTTCTGAACATAATCGCGGACTGGCGCTTTAGCAATCAGTTTATTTTCAAAAATAACTAAACCATCACATATAAGTTAAATTTATTACCTAATTAAGCGTTAATCATGGCTAATATCACATTTATGGGACTCTGTTTTGGGTAAAAAGAAAACCTAATCGCAACATAACAGCCACAACTGGCGACATAACAGACAGGTAGGGGTTAACGGATGAAGGCAATTATGAATAAATATCGACTTGCCATTCTGGCAGGCTTACTGGCAGCCGGCGGAGCGACGGCGCTGCAGGCGGCAACGCTGAACGTGATGCAAAACGAACCTCCGCGTAGCATGGATCCGGGCGACCAAACCGCGACCTTTACCGATACCGTATTAAAACCGATGTATGAAGGTCTGGTGGATTTGTCGCCGGATTTCAAAATCGCCCCGGCGCTGGCTACCGCCTGGAAGGTCAGCGATGACGGTAAAGTCTGGACTTTTACCCTGCGTAAAAACGTCACTTTCCATGACGGCTCGCCGTTCAATGCCGATGCGGTAGTCGCCAATATCGAACGACATATCGACCCGAAAGGCGGACTGGCAGCCAGTTCGCGGATGCGCAACGTGATCGCATCCGTGAAGAAGCTCGATGATGACAACGTCGAGATTACGCTGAAAAAGGTCTATCCCTCTTTCCTCAATCTGTTGACCGGCGGCTCGGCGAAGATGGTGAGCCCTGCGGCGGCGAAAGCTGGCACCATTGGCCGGAAAGCGGACGGTACCGGCCCATATATGCTGCAGGAGTATAAAACCGGTGAATACGTGCTGGAGAAGAAAAACCCGAAATACTGGGGCGAGAATCACGGCCCGGATGAGATTAAGTGGACCTGGAGCGCGGAGCCGTCGGTGATGAACATGGCGCTGCTTTCCGGTCAGGTCGATGTGATTAACCCGGTACCGCCGCAGTTTGGTCTGCAGTTGAAAAGCAACCCGCAGGTGAAGCTGGAGCAGGGGCAGGGTGCATCCGTATTCTGGGTGGCGCTCAACGTTGAGCAAAAACCGCTAAATAATGTCCGCGTGCGTCAGGCGCTGAACCTGGCGACCGACAAAGAAGCGCTGCTGAAGGCGGTGATGTTTGGGTTTGCTTCTGCCGCCAACTCACCGCTGGCCCCGGTGAACGAAGGATATGATAAAACCCTCAACGACTATCCGTGGGATCTCAATAAAGCGAAAGCGCTATTAAAAGAGGCCGGTTATCCGCAGGGTTTTGAGATGAACATCGCCGTGCAGGGACCGGATGCGCGTACCGCGCAAATCCTGCAGGCGATGTGGGCCAAAGTTGGCGTCAAGCTCAATATCCAGCAGATGGAGAGCGGCGTCTGGAGCAAAGCGGCGTTTGCCCCGGCGGCGGAAAAGTTGGCCAACCGTACCGATGCGGTGCTGGCTTCCTGGTCTTCCGGGCTTAATGGATCTGATTTGCAGTTGCGCCCGCTTTACTATTCGCAGAGCGCCGCGCCGACTGGGGCCAATCTCGGATTCTACCGCAACCCGCAGGTGGATGAGCTGTTAGACAAAGCGGCGACCACCATGGATGACAACGCGCGTATCGCCGAATATGTGGCGGCGCAAAAGGCCATTATGCAGGACGCGCCGCATGTGATGCTCTACTTCCAGGACGATTTGTACGCCACCCGCGCCACCATTAAAGGCGTGCGAATGGAACCGGGCGGCGAAATTATCGTTACCGAAGCGCAAAAACCATAACGCTGGGGCCAGCGTGGAGTTGTTATGAAAGCTTATGTGATTAAAAAACTGCTTTCTTTGCCGCTGATCCTACTGGGGGCATCGCTGATTGTCTTTATGGCGATCAGAATGCTCCCCGGTGACCCGGCCCGCCTGATGGCCGGGCCGCAGGCCACCCAGGATGATGTCAGCCGTATGCATACGCGCCTCGGTCTGGACGATCCGCTGGCGGTGCAGTATGGCCATTTCGTTAGCGGAATGCTGAAGGGTGATTTTGGCACTTCGTTGAAGTCCGGCCAGCCGGTCTCCGCCGAAATGAGCGAGCGGGTTCCTTATACTTTAGGCCTGGCATTGCTGGCGTGGATGATGGCGGTGATCCTCGGCATTCCAATGGGAATGTGCGCGGCGATTTACCGCAATCATGTGGCCGACCATGTGCTGATGCTGGTGGCGATTGCCGGCGCGTCGATAGCCAATTTCTGGCTAGCGCTGATCGCCATGGATACCTTTTCGGTGAAGCTGGGCTGGCTACCGCTACTGGGCGCCGAAGGCTGGAAAAGCTATATCCTGCCGTCGGTTTGCCTGGGGATTTTCCCGATGGCGGTGATGTCGCGGATGACCCGCTCCAGTATGGTTGATGTGTTAGGCGAGGATTACATCCGCACCGCGAGGGCCAAAGGGCTGGCGCCGTTTCAGGTCTATTTCAAGCATGCGCTGCGCAATGCGCTGATCCCCATCGTGACGATTATCGCACTGAACTTCGGCAGCCTGATCGGCGGCGCGGTGGTGACCGAGTCGGTGTTTAACTGGCCTGGGATAGGCCGCTATCTGGTGGATTCGGTACGCTATCGCGATTATCCCGTTATTCAGGGAGTGACGATGATTACGGTGGCAAGCGTGGTGGTGATGAACCTGGTTGGCGAGATGATTATCGCCAGAATCAACCCGAAAATAAGGTTTGACTGATATGTCGGAAATTTCACTCGCCAAATCGCGCAGCGGTGTGCTCAGCGGCCTGCGCTGGGGGATGGAGCATCCCTCGCTGACCCTCGGCGGCTTCATCGTCGCCTTAATCATGGTATGTGCCCTCTTCGCGCCGTGGTTAAGCCACTACGATCCCTATGCGCAGGACCTGCTGAATATTCTCTCCGCGCCGTCGGCCGACCACTGGCTGGGCACCGATGACTATGGCCGCGATATCTTTTCCCGCACCATTTACGGCGCCAGGATCTCGCTGATTGAAGTGGTGGTCAGCGTGGCGCTGTCGCTACTGATGGGGCTGCCTCTGGGAATTATCGCCGCCCTGTGCGGTAAAAGTGTCGACCACCTGATTATGTGGGTGATGGATGTCATTTTCGCTTTTCCCGGCATCGTGCTGGCTATCCTGCTGGTCAGCGTCCTCGGCGCAGGGTTGATGAATATGCTGTTGGCGATCGCCATCTTCTCGGTGCCGGTTTACGCGCGTCTCAGCCGTAACCTTACCTTGGGCATCAAGAATATGGAGTACATGGAAGCGGCGCGGGCGCTGGGGATTGGCTACCGCCGACAGATAATTCACTACATTCTGCGTAATACCCTGGGGCCGATTACCGTGCAGGCGACATTGACCGGCGGCTCGGTGATCCTCGCCGCGGCTTCGCTCTCCTTCCTCGGCATGGGCGTGCAACCGCCGATGCCGGAGTGGGGGACAATGATGAGCGACGGGCGTAACTTCCTTGGCATCAGCCTGGGAATTTCGCTATGGCCGGGACTGGCTATTGTCTTTTCGGTATTGGGCTTCAACCTGTTGGGAGATGGCCTGCGTGATTTAATGGATTCGCGCCTATGAGTAACAGCGTGCTGTGTCTGGATATTGGCGGCTCCTTTATTAAAAGCGCGGTTTCTCCAGCGCCGGGGAAACTGGTTATGCCGCGCCAGCGGGCGATGCCGCTAAGCTCCTGGCCCGACTTCGTTTGCGCCGTGCAGGAGATTATCGCGCAATATGGCGATGCGATTAGTGAACAGAGTCCACTGGCGCTCTCCTGCGCCGGAGTGGTGGATGTCGCCAATGACCGTATTCTGTCGAGCAACATTCCGCCGTTCACCGGTATTGATATTACCCAATCGCTGCAGGCTGAGCTTGGGCGTCCGGTGACGATGGCCAACGATGCGGACTGTTTTACCTTAGCCGAGGCGCGTTTCGGCGCGGCAAAAGATCTGCCGGTGGTGTTGGGCGTGATCCTCGGCAGCGGGATCGGCGGGGGGATTGCCATCAACGGTAACATTCTCTACGGCAATCAGGGAATCGGCGCCGAGTGGGGGCACGGACCCATTACGCGCACTCATCTGCGGGGAATTGAGTTGCCTCGGCTGGCCTGCGGCTGCGGACAGCAGGGCTGCCTCGATACGCTCGGCGGGGCAAAAGGGATGCAGCGGCTGCACCAACTGCTTAGCGGTCAGGCGCTAAGCAGTGTCGAAATCGTAACGCGAGGCATGGCGGGGGAAGAGACTGCGGTGTTGACCCTCGAAGTATGGCTCGATCTGGTGAGCGAACCGTTGGCCCATACGGTGAACATTCTCGGGCCGCATAAAATCGTCGCTGGCGGCGGGCTGGCGGGTGAAACGGCGTTGCTGGCGCGCCTTGATACAGCGTTGCGGGCAAAGATTCTGCTGAAGAGCGCTGAGCCACTACTGGTCGCCGGGCAATTTAGTCGCGAAGGGGGATTACTGGGGGCATCGGTGCTAGGCTGGGAAAAATTTTAGCCAGAAATGTGGCGAATTTGACGGAAGCTTCTAGGATTAGAGCCTATCCCAGTAGGCGTAATTGGCGCAGCCAGTTTGAACACGGACAGCGCGCAGAAACCGGAGCGTACACGTAGTACGTGAGGATTTCGAGCACTGCCCTGGTTCAAAATGGCAAGTAAAATAGCCCTAATGGGATAGGCTCTTAGTCTGCTTATAAAAATGGAGTAATAACCATGTGCACCAATTTACACGATAACGCCCGCCGCTATGCGGAAGAGAAAAAATGAACGCTTCCTGCTAATCCTGCCCTGCGCCCGCCCGGACGATGGCAAGGGTTAATACTGTGGATTAGCCGACGACTGATACGAACTAATAAGAACCCGCCAATGGCGGGTTCTCCCTTTCTGACGGCCTGAACAACTTACTTCAACATTTTGTTATAGACGTAAAAATCCGTATCACGTACGAAGCCGCTACGCTCGTATAACGCCTGCGCTTTAGTATTATCGGTTGCCGTGCTGAGCATAATAAATGCGGAATCACTCTCTTTTGCCAGTTGTTCGGCACGGGCAATCAGTTGCTGCGCCACGCCGTGATGGCGGGCAGACTCATCAACGTACAGATCGTAAAGCAACCAGATGCGCTTCATTTCCAGCGAGCAGAACAGGGGATAGAGCTGGGTAAAGCCCACCGCTTTGCCGTCCACTTCTGCGAAGAAAATGACCGACTCATTCAGTTGCAGGCGCTTAAGGATGAACTCCCGCGCCTGAACGAGATTTTCTTCGACCTGATAGAAACGACGATAGGCGAGATACAGCGGCAGGACGGTATCGACATCCTGGGGCTGGGCTTGATAAATATTCATACTAAAACCTCATTACAATTACGGATGTAATTGTAATACAAATATGATCAGCTGTCGCCAAACGCGCTATGCTGCGTATTTGTTAGGCGATTGCGACGATTGCGGGAGGCGAAATTCAGCCGAATAGCGTACCTTATGGATTATTCACGCTTTTTACAGGCATGCATTAATGGAGGTTCAGTGGACGCGATTAAGGGCTCGGAGCTGAAAGTGCCGGACGCCATCTTTGCATGGGTGCTCGACGGGCAGGGCGGCGTAAAGCCGCTGGCTGATAACGATAATATCGATAAGAGTAATCCCTGCTGGCTACATCTCAATTATACCCATACCGACAGCGCCGACTGGTTAGCCGCCACGCCGCTGTTGCCGAATAACGTTCGTGACGCGCTGGCCGGGGAAAGCACTCGTCCGCGGGTGACGCGCATCGGCGATGGCGCGCTGATTACCTTGCGTTGTATCAACGGCAGCACCGATGAACGCCCCGATCAACTGGTGGCGATGCGTCTGTATATGGACGAGCGGCTGATTGTCTCTACCCGTCAGCGCAAGGTGCTGGCGCTGGATGACGTGCTGGGCGATCTGCAGGAGGGCAACGGGCCGACGGATTGCGGCAGCTGGCTGGTGGAAATCTGCGATGCGTTGACCGATCACGCCAGCGAGTTTATCGAACAGCTGCATGACCGGATTATCGACCTTGAAGATGACCTGCTCGACCAGCAGGTGCCGCCGCGCGGATTTCTGGCGCTGCTGCGTAAGCAGCTCATCGTGATGCGCCGCTATATGGCTCCCCAGCGCGATGTCTACGCCCGTCTTGCCAGTGAGCGCTTGCCGTGGATGAGTGACGATCACCGTCGCCGGATGCAGGATATTGCCGACCGCCTTGGCCGCGGTCTTGATGAGATTGACAGCTGTATTGCCCGTACGGCAATCATGAGCGATGAAATCGCGCAGATTATGCAGGAGTCGCTGTCGCGACGGACTTACACGATGTCGTTGATGGCGATGGTTTTTTTGCCCAGCACCTTCCTGACCGGGCTGTTTGGCGTCAACCTTGGCGGTATCCCGGGTAACAGCTGGCATCTTGGTTTTTCGATATTTTGCGTAATGTTAGTCGTTCTAATCGGTGGTGTTACCTGGTGGTTACATCGTAGTAAATGGTTGTAAGAAATTGTCTTTTCAGGCGATTTTGCCGCTGAAACCCCGGCAATATTTGAGCGAAATCAATAAACCATCTACCCATTCAGGGCAATATCTCTCTCGCAGGTGAATGCAACGTCAAGCGATGGGCGTTGCGCTCCATATTGTCTTACTTCCTTTTTTGAATTACTGCATAGCACAATTGATTCGTACGACGCCGACTTCATTGAGTCGGCTTTTTTTTTGCCCTCTGCCAGCTAACTTCTACGCTTAAAGAATAGTCCTGTAAAGAGAGGGGATAAACTATGCGTAACCTGGCGCTTTCCTTGCAGTCGATACCCATCGGCCCTGAGCCCAACGACCCGGTGCCCGTACCCGATCCGCGGCCCCGTCCGCACCCGCTTCCCGACCCGCCGCCGGACGATGATCCGATTAAATTGTCGCATCAAGAGCGGAGATCTGCGAGGATACGCGCCTGCAGATTGTCCGCCCTTTAATGCGAGAAAACATTGTGACCGCTTTTTCAACACTGAACCTTTTGCCCGAAGCTCAACTGAACAACCTTAACGAACTGGGATACCACGCGATGACGCCGGTGCAGGCCGCCGCATTGCCGGCTATCCTGGCCGGGAAGGATGTGCGCGTACAGGCGAAAACCGGCAGCGGTAAAACGGCGGCCTTTGGTCTGGGATTGCTACAGCACGTTGACGCCGGTCTGTTCCAGACCCAATCACTGGTGCTGTGCCCGACCCGCGAACTGGCGGATCAGGTCGCTGGCGAACTGCGTCGCCTGGCGCGCTTTTTGCCAAATATTAAAGTATTAACCCTCTGCGGCGGCCAGCCTTTCGGAGCCCAGCGCGATTCCTTACAGCACGCGCCGCATATTATTGTCGCCACGCCTGGCCGCCTGCTTGACCACCTGCAGAAGGGGACCGTATCGCTGGATGCGCTGCAGACGCTGGTTATGGATGAAGCCGATCGTATGCTCGATATGGGCTTCAGCGATGCTATTGATGAAGTGATTCGTTATGCGCCAGCTTCGCGCCAGACATTACTGTTCTCCGCGACCTGGCCGGAAGCTATCGCCGCCATCAGCGGCCGGGTGCAGCGGGATCCGCAGACGATTGAAATCGATAGCGTTGATGCGCTGCCGTCTATTGAACAGCAGTTCTTCGACGTTTCGCAAAGCGGTAAAATCAAGCTGCTGCAAAAATTGCTCAGCCAGCATCAGCCGGCTTCCTGCGTGGTATTTTGTAATACTAAGCGCGACTGTCAGGCGGTATGCGATGCGTTGAATGCTGCCGGCCAGAGCGCGCTGTCGCTGCATGGCGACCTGGAGCAGCGTGACCGCGATCAGACGTTGGTGCGTTTTGCCAACGGTAGCGCGCGCGTACTGGTGGCGACCGACGTTGCGGCGCGCGGCCTGGATATCAAATCGCTGGAGCTGGTGGTTAACTTTGAACTGGCGTGGGATCCTGAAGTTCACGTTCACCGTATCGGGCGAACCGCTCGCGCAGGTGAAAGCGGCCTGGCGATTAGTTTCTGCGCGCCGGAAGAGGCGCAGCGCGCTAACATTCTTGCTGAAATGCTGCAGATCAAACTCAACTGGGTTAACGCGCCGGCGGGTAATAATATTGCGCCGCTGCAGGCGGAGATGGCGACCCTGTGTATTGATGGCGGTAAGAAGGCGAAAATGCGTCCGGGCGATGTGCTGGGGGCGTTAACTGGCGATATGGGGTTTGATGGCGCCGATATCGGTAAGATCAACGTTCATCCCGCGCATGTTTATGTCGCTATTCGTCAGGGCGTGGCGCAAAAGGCCTATAAGCAGCTGCAAAACGGCAAGATCAAAGGCAAGTCCTGCCGCGTACGTTTGCTGAAGTAAGGGCGGCAAGTGACGGTCTCCGGCGGTTGCCGGAGACGCGTTGCGTATTATTTTACTTCAACCACATTCAGACGCAGTTCATCTAACTGAGCGTCTTCTTCTTCCGGCTGCCAGCCCGCAGGCTGCAGCGGAATCTCTTCGCGGTCAAAGGCCAGATCGCCGCCGTCAACTACCGCAGAACCGTGTGTGATGGATTTAAAATCAAACAGATTGACGTCGCTCAGGTGCGACGGCACCACGTTCTGCATTGCGCTAAACATGGTTTCGATACGGCCAGGATAGCGTTTATCCCAATCGCGCAGCATATCGGCGATCACCTGACGCTGCAGGTTAGGCTGGGAGCCGCACAGGTTACAAGGAATAATCGGGAAGCCTTTGGCCTGCGAGAAGCGTTCGATATCTTTTTCGCGACAGTAGGCCAGCGGGCGGATAACGATATGTTTGCCGTCATCGCTCATCAGTTTCGGCGGCATACCTTTCATTTTGCCGCCGTAGAACATGTTGAGGAACAGCGTCTGCAGAATATCGTCGCGGTGATGGCCGAGCGCGATTTTGGTTGCGCCCAGTTCGGTCGCCGTACGGTAGAGAATGCCGCGACGCAGACGAGAACACAGTGAGCAAGTGGTTTTGCCTTCCGGGATTTTCTCTTTAACGATGCCGTAAGTGTTCTCTTCGACGATCTTGTACTCAACGCCCAGCTGTTCCAGATAGGCCGGCAAAATGTGTTCCGGGAAGCCCGGCTGTTTCTGATCGAGGTTAACGGCCACCAGCGAGAAAGAAATAGGCGCGCTTTTCTGCAGACTGCGCAGAATTTCCAGCATGGTATAGCTGTCTTTGCCGCCGGAAAGACAGACCATAATGCGGTCGCCATCTTCAATCATGTTGAAGTCGGCGATCGCCTCACCGACATTGCGGCGCAGACGTTTCTGCAGTTTGTCGATGTTGTATTTTTCTTTCTTTGTAACTTGCTGATTATCTTGCATTATTAACGTTCTCTGAAACTAAAAGGGGCATATAGAGGGCAAAATGATTTAAAGCCCAAGCCGGGATTTCAGCATTGAAACCTGGTCGCCGTTCATCTCTTCAATCCATGTACTGTAAACTTCGTACACCATCTGCGTGTTTTCATGCCCCATCTGATTGGCTATAAAAGACGGGTTAGCGCCAGCCGACAGGAGCCAGCAAGCGAAAGTATGCCGCGTATGGTACGGATTCTTGCGGCGAATACCAGCGCGTTTTACTGCAGACTGCCAACGGCTTCCTGGACTGTTGTTTGAGTAGTGCGGTTTTTGCTCGCCATTATGAACTGCCCGCAATTAAGCGGGCTCGCGTGGAATCAGGCGACTTTCTTATCAGCTTTGCTGGCGATAAATTTGGAGACGGGAACAATGCGGCTAAATTCTTCCTGCGCGCGGGTGTCATTTTCAACCTCCCACAAATCCACCGCCGCCTGAAGGTTAAGCCAGAAATCAACGGTGGTATCGAAGGCTTTAGACAAGCGAAATGCCATATCAGTAGTGAGTTTGCGGTTATTGTTAACTAATGCACTTACACTATTACGATGCACATGTATCATTTCCGCAAGTTGGTTGATTTTCAAATCTAGCGGCTCCAGGTATTCATACAGCAGGATGTCACCTACGGTAGTTGGTTTTCTGGTTGCCTGTTTCATAGTATTCCCTTGAGGTTTTTGAGTTTCAAAAGGAGCCAGCTGCAACTGGCATCCTTATTTAGTACTTGTGTGGATCCAGGTAAAGGTCTTCCGCTTTACCATCCACCCACTTAAATATTAAGCGGTACTGCTGGTTAATTCTGATTGACGAATAACCTTCCAATTTGCCGTTTAGCTCTTCATATCTATTGCCAGGTGGCGATCGTAAATCCAGATAGGTAGTGGCAGCATTGATGATATCGAGCTTGCGGGCTAGCGTGGTATGTATGTCTGGAGGAACTTTTTTATGTGGCGCCGAGTGTAAAAAAAATTCTTCCAACCATACATCACGGAAGCTACCTATGTGATTCTGCATTCCATTTAAGCCTCCCTGATCCTTTATGTGGATATTGTAATGCACTCACGCACAGTGCGCAAGTGCGTTTTAATCTTCTTCAGATTACAGGTTGAAAAGCAGAACACTTATTGTGAGGGTGCGTTTGCTGGTGGGGTTGTAGGTATTCCTGCAAAAGAACCATGCACCTCCGACATACTGAATATGTCACTCGAGAGGTAGAATGCGTAAAGCCCGCCGGGCGGCGGGCTTGCGATTACCTGACGACCAGCACCGAGCACTCGGCATGGCGCACCACCGCCGCGGCGTTAGAGCCGAGCAGATAAGTGGTGATGTCCGGGCGATGCGAGGCGATAATGACCAGGTCAGCGGGCAGCGATTTAGCCAGCGCCAGAATCTTATCTTTTGGCGAGCCCTCGGCAACATGGAAATGCATTCTGTCTTCCGGAATGGCGAAGCCTTTTGCCAGCTCACGCAACTGTGCTTCCGATTCGGCGCGCAGTTCATCCATAGTCGGTAGTTCAGCGGTATAGGCCATACCCAGAGAGGCGTAGTAGGGTAGCGAAGGGATAACGGTGAGGAAATGCACCTGCGCGTCATCGACGCGTGCTTCGGATTCAACGTGGCGGATCACACGTTGAGTAAATTCTTTATCAGAAATATCGATGGGTACCAGAATCATTCTACTCATAAAACCTCCTGTTTTAATAACCACCAAAACAGTATGCCATCAGGATTGAGGTTCTACTATAGCGTGAATCACAAATTGGTACGACAACTGGCAATTTATTGTTGGTTTAAGTGAAGCGCCCGCCGTTCACGGCGGGCGCAAGCATTAGAACTGATATACCAGACCCAGTGCTACGATATTGTCGGTAGAAATACCGTTGTCTTTATAGAAGTCGTCATTGCCGTCGAGCAGGTTGATTTTGTAATCAACGTAGGTGGACATATTACGGTTGAAGTAATAGGTCGCGCCGACATCCATATATTTAACCAGATCTTGATCGGCATACTGACCTTTGTAAACCAGATCTTTACCTTTGGATTGCAGGTAGGAAATTGCCGGACGCAGGCCGAAATCGAACTGATACTGTGCGGTTACTTCAAAGTTCTGCGTTTTATTAGCAATGGTGCCGTTCTGATTGCCGTACGGCGTCATGTTACGGGTTTCTGAATACATGGTCGCCAGATAGATGTTGTTCGCATCATATTTCACGCCTGCGGTCCAGGCATCGGCTTTATCGCCGCCCGCGGTAGACTGATGGGTCTGTTCGTTGGTGCGGTCAGAAGAACTGTAGGCCGCGCCGAGGCTGACGCCCATACCTAAATCATAGGTAGAGGAGATACCGAAACCGTCGCCGTTGGAGTTTTTCACGCTGCGGCCATCGCCGTTAGCGGTTCCTTCCTGGCTGGCGGAAGAATTAAATTCATGGCTGGCTTGGTTTTCGTTTTTACCCTGATACTGGAGCGCGAAGTTCAGGCCGTTAACCAGGCCGAAGAAATCGCTGTTACGGTAAGTTGCGACACCGTTGGCGCGGCCGGTCATAAAGTTGTCGGACTGGGTATAAGAGTCGCCGCCGAACTCTGGCAGCATATCGGTCCAGGCTTCTACGTCGTACAGGACGCCGTAGTTACGGCCATAGTCGAATGAACCGTAGTCGCCCGCTTTGATCCCGGCGAACGCCAGACGAGTCCACGCCTGATCGCCAGAGCTTTCGGTGTTGTTAGCCTGAACGTTGTATTCCCACTGACCATAGCCGGTGAGCATATCGTTAATTTGCGTTTCACCTTTAAAGCCGAAGCGCAGGTAGGTCTGATCGCCGTCTTTACTGGAGTCGCTGGAGAAATAATGTAAACCGTCTACCTTGCCGTAGAGATCTAATTTGTTGCCATCTTTATTATAAATTTCTGCCGCGTGAGCAGCGCCGGCAGCCAATAATGCCGGGATAACCAATGCCAGTACTTTTCTTTTCATTTGGATATTCCTTTAACTTTTTTTGTTTTAACTTCCTGGGTGGAAGTATGGTCATGCTAAAGGAGCGCATTCTGATATGATAAGTATCAATTGTTACAATATAAGTAAATTCTAAAGCAAATAAATATACAGTAATGATAATTTCTAGCGTGAATGTTTGAGCTTGATATATATAAAATAAAAATTATACAATATAGGTTGAATATCGTATTCTGGCTGCGTTATATGCCTTTATTGTCATTGAGAATTTATATTATTGCCGTCTCATTCATATTGAATGATTAATTTGTCGGAAAATGACAAGCCCGAATAGATTTACTATTCGGGCTTTTTTTATAGCGCCAGATTTCCGTCAGCCGGTTTAGCTTTCGGTTGTCGGTTTCTCCGCTTTACCTGCCAACTGGGCCAGGAAGTCATAGCGTTTTTGTAGATCGGCGGCCGCGTCTTTCCACAACTGCTCGGCCACTTCCGGCTGCTGGGCGTTAAGGCGGCGGAAGCGTTGCTCGTTAAGCAGCGTCTCAGCCAGCGCGTCTGATGGCGGGCGTGAGTCCAGCGCCAGCGGCAGCTTGCCTTCATCGGCGCGGCGCGGGTCGAAGCGATACAGCGGCCAGAAGCCGGTGGCCGTTAGCTGACGCATCTGGTCGTGGCTTAGCGCCAGGTCGTAACCGTGCTCCTCGCACGGGCTATAGGCGATAATCAACGAAGGACCCGGATAGGCTTCCGCTTCCTGAATGGCTTTCACCGTTTGGTTAAGCTGCGCGCCGAGCGAAATCTGCGCCACATAGACATGACCGTACATCATCATGCTCACGCCGAGATCTTTGCGTGCCTTACGTTTGCCGTGCTCGCCAAATTTGGTGACCGCGCCGAGCGGCGTCGCCTTCGATGCCTGCCCGCCGGTGTTGGAGTAACACTGGGTATCGAGTACCAGGATATTGACGTTTTCCGTCAGGCTCAGCACGTGGTCAAGGCCGCCAAAGCCAATATCATAGGCCCAGCCATCACCGCCGATAAGCCAGACCGACTTCTCGACTAACGCATCCGCATCGATGAGCAGCTCTTCGGCCCCGGCGACGCCCGTCAGCGCCTGACGCAGCTCGGCTACCTGTTCGCGGCGCGCTTCCGGCGTCGCTTGCGCATGTAGCGCGGTATTTAGTTCAGCCGGGAGTTTATCGGCAAATTCGCTCAACAACCGCATCACACGCTGGCGGTGTTGGTCGACGGTTAAGCGGAAGCCCAGGCCGAATTCAGCGTTATCTTCAAACAACGAGTTGGCCCATGCCGGACCGCGACCGTTAGCATCAGTGGTATAAGGCGTTGAGGGGAGGTTGCCGCCGTAAATGGACGAACAACCGGTGGCGTTGGCAATCAACATCCGATCGCCATACAGCTGGGTCAACAGTTTGATATACGGCGTTTCGCCGCAGCCCGAGCAGGCGCCGGAGTATTCAAACAGCGGACTAATCAGCTGCGAGGTACGAATATCAATGCGCTCAAGTTTCGTGCGATCGATTTCCGGCAGGTTGAGGAAGTAATCGTAATTGACTTTCTCTTCTTCAACGTGCTCAAGGCGCGACATCATATTGATGGCCTTGATGTCCGGATTCTGGCGATCTTTCGCCGGACACACTTCAACGCACAGGTTGCAGCCGGTGCAATCTTCCGGCGCGACCTGCAGAACGTATTTCTGCCCGCGCATATCGCGGGATTTCACATCCAGCGAGTGCAGGCTGGATGGCGCGTTTTCCATTTCTTGCGGAGCGACCACTTTGGCGCGGATCGCCGAATGCGGACAGGCGGCGACGCAGTGGTTGCACTGGGTGCACAGCTCCTCCTTCCAGATAGGGATCTCTTCGGCAATGTTGCGTTTTTCCCAACGGGTTGTGCCCATGGGCCAGGTACCATCTGGCGGCAGCGCGGAGACCGGCAGCGCATCGCCAAGACCGGCAAGCATCGCCGCGGTGACGGTTTTGACAAAGTCCGGCGCGGCATCGGAGACCACTGGCGGACGATTAGGGCTGCTGGCGTTAACCGGCTGCAGCGGCACTTCCGCCAGCGATTCGCGGGCCAGCGCCAGTGCCTGCCAGTTGCGTTCCACCAGCTCCTGACCTTTACTGCTATAACTTTTGGCAATCGCACCCTGCAGTTCGGCCAGCGCGCTGTCGCCCGGCAGGATTTGGGTTAAATGGAAAAAAGCCATCTGCATAACGGTGTTGATGCGCGCGCCAAGGCTGCACTCGCGGGCGATTTTCGCCGCGTTAACCACATAAAAGCGCGCTTGCTTTTGATTCAGCGCGGCCTGTACTTCCTGCGGCAGGCGGGACCATACCTCATCAGCGCTGTAGGGCGTATTGAGCAGGAAAATGCCGCCGGGCTTCAACCGCTCTACCATCTGATATTTATCGATAAATTGCAGCTGGTGGCAGCCAACGAAATCGGCCTGCGAGATCAGATACGACGAACGGATCGGTTTTTCGCTAACGCGCAGGTGCGAGACGGTCAGGCCGCCGGCCTTCTTCGAATCATAGACAAAATAGCCCTGCGAGAACCACGGCGTGGAGTTGCCGATAATCTTGATATTGTTTTTGGTCGCCGAGACGCTACCGTCGCTGCCGAGGCCGTAAAACAGCGCTTCCAGCTTCGCTTCCGCAGGTAACGTGTTTTCCCCCAGCGGCAGCGAAAGGTTCGTCACATCATCGTAAATGCCAACGGTAAAACGAGGCTTGGGCTGTGCGGCTTGTAATTCATTGAAGATAGCCAGCACGCATTCCGGGCCAAACTCTTTGGACGAGAGACCATAACGGCCGCCGATAGTACGCGGTAGCGTTTCGCGCTCGCCGCGGTTGAAGGCTTCCGCCAGTGCGGTCATAACATCGAGGTATAGCGGTTCGGCCAGCGCGCCGGGTTCTTTGGTGCGATCCAGTACGGCAACCGCGCGGGCGCTTTCCGGTAAGGCCTGCAGCAGATGTGCGGCGGAGAACGGGCGATAGAGGCGAACTTTCAGCACGCCGACTTTTTCCCCACGGCTCAGCAGTTCATCAACGACCTCTTCACAGGTACCGATAGCGGACCCCATGATGACAATAACTCGTTCCGCCTGCGGATGACCGTAAAACTCGAACGGTTTGTACTGGCGACCGGTTGCGGCGGCGAAATCATTCATCGCCGTTTCAACGTGCTCATATACCGCGTCGTACCAAGGGTTGGTTGCTTCGCGGGACTGGAAGTAAGTGTCCGGATTGGCGGAGGTGCCGCGAATGACCGGATGCTCCGGGTTAAGGGCGCGCTGGCGATGCTCGGCGATTTTATCCTGCGGCAGCAGGGAACGAATAGTGTCATCCGCCAGCGGAGCGATTTTGTTGATTTCGTGCGAGGTGCGGAACCCATCAAAGAAATGAATAAACGGCACGCGGCTTTGCAGCGTGGCGATATGGGAAATCAGCGCGAAGTCCTGCGCTTCCTGGACGCTGCTGGCGCAGAGCATCGCGCAGCCGGTCTGACGCACGGCCATCACGTCGGAATGATCGCCGAAAATTGACAGCGCATGAGTGGCGACGGTACGGGCGGCGACATGCAGGACAAAAGGCATCAACTGGCCGGCCAGCTTGTACAGCGTCGGGATCATCAGCAGCAGGCCCTGCGATGACGTAAAGGAAGTGGAAAGGGCGCCGGTCTGCAGCGCGCCGTGCACGGCGCCGATAGCCCCGGCTTCCGACTGCATTTCGACCACGCGGGGGACGTCCCCCCAGACGTTTTTCAGCCCATCGCCAGACCAGGCGTCGGCCTGCTCCGCCATCGTTGAACTGGGCGTAATCGGGTAGATGGCGATAACTTCACTCGTGCGAAACGCGACTGAAGCGACCGCGCCATTACCGTCAATCGTAATCATAAGAAGACACCCTTACATTGCGCAAAAAGAAGGGACTCGTGAAACGGCGACGAGTCCTGTTGTTATTTCCATATTTTAGCAAACGCCCGCCGCGACCATTTTCGCATTTGTGTCCTTGGGAATGTCCTTATCTATGTTTGGATCAATTTTTTGGCGGAAAAACAGAAAAGTGGCTGACCAGAGAGCTCAAAAGGTAGTGACGGATACCGGCGATGCATCGCTTAAACAAAGCAAAATATATTTTTAAATTTAATAGCTTTTAGCCAACCGGCAATCGCGTGCTATTTATTTGCTGCGGTGAATTCCCCTCTGCGGCGGAGCGTTCAGTTCAGTTCCCTGTTGGCGAAAATTAGCACGCGAATTAGCTCGAACTGGCTAATTCACCGGGAGGCACCCGGCACCGCAATCATCATGTGCAAACTATGCCGCCCGGTCGCTGCAACCGTGATTTTTTCGTCGGGAAAATATTACGGACTGGGACGAAAGCCGCGCTGGTGCGGCGCTTTGCCTGCCGGGATCAAGCTTTAAGCGGAAAATTTGCTAGAAAATGTTAATGAGGCGCATAAATACGTATTTCGCCTCTCGACGGCAGGCGCTGCGCTGCCTATTATTCTTGAGTTTGTTTATTCTAAGATGTTTCTGAAAGGGGGAGAGGATGCGAGCTGCGTTTTTAGTGGGGTGCGCTGCGTTATTACTGTCGGCTTGTAGCAACGAGCCGGTGCAACAGGCCACCGCGGCACACGTACCGCCCGGCATGCGCGCGGCGATGAGCGACAGCGGCCAGGCGAATTGCGCGATGGTTGGCGGTTCATTATCCGTTGCCCGCCAGCTTGATGGCAGCGCTATTGGCATGTGCGCGCTACCGAATGGTAAACGCTGCAGCGAGCAGGCATTAGCGGGCGGAAGCTGCGGAAACTACTAGTACGCAAGGCGTCTCGCTACATTAAATCGGCGAGTTTATACACCAGCGATTGGTCGGCGGTCGCCAGCGTGAGCTGATTCTCCGTCAGATCGACCTGCGCGCCATCGCGCAGCATTTTGCTGAGGGTATTATCCAGCGCGTTCCGCTGTGGATCCGCGCACAACTTACGCGTCATCGCCAGCTGTTTAACTTTTAGCTCGCCGTCTGACAGTTTGCCCTGGCCGCTGAAGCCGTTGCACATCGTGCCTGACACATACATTTTTTCGCCGAAGCTAATTTCCGGCGGCGGCGTCTGGCTTGCCGGTAGCGCCTGGCCGTTAACGCTGGTCAGCACAAAACGATGATGTTGTAGTTGTTCGGCGTTGGTAGAAACTTTGCTGTTGTATACGCAGCCCGATAGCAGCATGCCCGCCGCCAGCAGTGCAGCAAACTTATTCATTCGTACTCCAAAACATTTGTCATATCAATAAAACGAAAAACAGTGTAACTGTAATGCAGGCAGGATCTGTGGGGATTGTCTGAATGTGCCCCCCGCTAGCGGGGAGCACAAAAGGGGAAAGATACTTAGACCAGCGCGTTCGGGCAGGTTTCGCCTTTAGCAACCTGTTGCAGATTACCCAACGTTGTTTCGGAAATACCGATCAGCGCTTCAGCGGTCAGGAACGCCTGGTGACCGGTAAACAACACGTTGTGGCAGGCGGAGAGCCGGCGGAACACGTCATCCTGGATGACATCATTCGATTTATCTTCAAAGAACAGATCGCGTTCATTTTCATACACGTCCATTCCCAGCGCGCCGATTTTCTGATGCTTCAGCGCGTCGATAGCCGCTTGTGAATCGATAAGCGCGCCGCGGCTGGTATTAATGACCATCACGCCGTCTTTCATCTGATCAAACGCCGCCTGATTGAGCAGGTGATAGTTTTCGTTGGTAAGCGGGCAGTGCAGAGAGATGACGTCGGACTGCGCGTACAGCGTCGGCAGGTCGACATATTCAACGCCGAGATCCAGCGCCGCCGCGCTCGGATAGGGATCAAACGCCAGCAGGCGCATACCGAAACCTTTGAGGATCCGCAGCGTTGCGACGCCAATTTTGCCGGTGCCGATCACCCCTGCGGTTTTACCGTACATGGTGAAGCCGGTCAGCCCTTCTAGCGAGAAGTTGGCATCGCGGGTACGTTGATAGGCGCGGTGGATGCGACGGTTTAGCGACATCATCATACCGATGGCGTGTTCAGCAACGGCTTCCGGCGAGTAGGCCGGAACGCGCACGACGCGCAGGCCCAGCTCTTTAGCCGCGTCAAGATCGACGTTGTTAAACCCGGCGCAGCGCAGCGCGATGTATTTCACGCCGTGGGCTTTCAGCTCTTCCAGCACCGGGCGGCTGCCGTCGTCGTTAACGAAGATACATACCGCTTCACAACCGTTGGCCGTTTTCGCGGTCTTTTCGGTCAGCAGGAAGTCAAAAAATTCCAGTTCAAAGCCGTATGCGTCGTTAACATGCTGCAGATACTTTTTATCGTACTGCTTGGTACTATAAACAGCGATTTTCATAAGGCTTTCCTCTAGTGATAATACCGTCACGGTAGCATAATTAAAATAATCTTACAAATATTAAAAATTAGTTTAATCATCAGGTTATGATATTAATTCTAGAGCATATCGCAGTCTTAAGAAATCTCTTTAAAAGACAATACGTTTCACCAAAAACTGAGGCTGAATGCCCCCGGCGCCAGCAGGATAAATGGCCAGAGTAAACCCGATGCCACATTGGCAATCTGGAAACGCCATAGCGAGGTACCGCTGGCGCCGGTGACCAGCGGTAACGTTGCGCGCAGCGGCGACAGAAAGCGGCCAAAGAATACTGCCCAACCGCCGTGACGGCGCAGGAATAGCTGGCTGCGCAGTACTCGCTCGGCACTGAGCCAGCGCAGACGCGGCAGATGATGCTGATAGCGACGGCCAATTTGCCATGAGAGCCAGAATCCGCCGATTGCGCCCAGGCTGGCGCTTAGCCACATTAGCAGGAAATGACCGATGCTGGTTGACGCCAGCGCCCCGAGCACCAGCAAACCGGAGGTGCCGGGGATCACAAAAGAAATGAGGGCGCAGGATTTACTGAACGTCAGTAGAAAAACAATCAGTAATACCAATGAATAGTGGCTCTGCGCGCGTTCGATCAGCGAGATAATGAGCTCCACGAAATAACGGCTCCTTATTACCTGTTTTTCCAAGTGTCGCAGGCACAATTTAAACGAAGACTAAATAGTTATTCAGCAGAAATGAGTGCGACTATCCTTAATCAGGACGTTAACTTTCACTCGCGGGTCGAACGTGCCACAATAGGCGCCTATCGGCTTATACTTAGAATCAGGATTTGACTGCCCATGAAGGGTAAATATAAAGCCGCTCTTGCGCTGTTATTAGCACTTATTTTGCTGCCGCTGGCCCTGTTGGCCACATTAACGCATTGGGTTCCGACGCTGGCGGGTATCTGGCTGCCGGTCGGGACGCGTATCTCGCTTGGTGAAAGTCCGCGCCTGACGCGCTCCTCGCTGGTCATCCCCGATCTACGCTACCTGGTGGGCGATTGTGAAATTGCTCGCGTCAGCAATGCGCGCCTTACCCGTCCCAGCCGTTGGCGGCTACACCTGAGTGAACTGGATATCAATAGCGCATGCCTGGCTAAGATCCCCGCCAGCGAGCCGCTCTCCGGCGCGCCGCGAACCCTCGCCGAGTGGCAATCGATGCTGCCGTATAGCTGGTTAACTATCGACAATCTGCGCCTGTCGCCGTGGGAAAAATGGCAAGGGAAACTGGTGATGTCGTTGACGCCTGGGCAGCAGGATATCGGCTATTCCGGCAAAGAGGTTACGCTACAGGCGAAACTGCGCGGCCAGACCTTAACGGTCAGCAATTTCAGCGCGCGGCTGGTGGAAGATCAGGCGCCGGTTAAGCTGGTCGGTGAATTCGAAATGCCGTTGGTGCCGGATGGGCTACCGGTCGATGGTCATCTGGTCAGCACCTTCGAATTCCCGCAAACGCCGGGTCTGGTGGATGCGGAACTGGAATGGCAGAAAAACCGCGGCCAGCTGCTGGTCACGCCGCGCGGCGAGGTTGAGCCGATGCTCGACCTGCCGTGGGAGATAACCCCTGAACGTATCACCATCAGCGATGGGCGTTGGAACGCGGTGTATGCCGGCTATCCGCTTAGCGGGCGGGTTGCGCTATCGGTTGGCGACTGGCAGAAAGGCACCGAAGAGATGGAAATCAGCGGCCGGCTCAACGTGTTAACGCACGGCGAAGCGGGTAAGGGGAACGCCGTGTTGAATATCGGCCCAGGTAAGCTGAGTATGGACCACAGCGACATGCCGCTTAGCCTGACCGGCGAAGCCAAGCTCGACGATATGATTTTTTATGCCGTGCTGCCCGCTAAACTGAGCGGCCCGCTGATGACGCCAGAGCTGGCTTTTCATCCCGGGGCGCTGCTGCGCTCGCGCGGGAGGGTGATCGACTCGCTGAATATCGATGAGATCCGCCTGCCGTTGGCGGGGGTGAAAGTGACTCAGCAGGGAGTGGATGGCCGCCTGCAGGCGATACTGCGCGCCCATGAACAGGAAATGGGCGATTTTACTCTGCATCTGGATGGGCAGGCCGACAACTTTATGCCCGACCGCGGTCGCTGGTCGTGGCGTTATTGGGGCGATGGTCACTTTACGCCGATGCAGGCGCGCTGGGATGTGAAAGGCGCCGGTGAGTGGCGGGACAGCGCCATTATCCTTAACAGCCTGTCGACCGGGTTCGATAAGCTACAGTACGGCACCATGCTGGTCAGCACGCCGCGCCTGACCCTCGATAAACCCATTCACTGGCTGCGTAATGAGCAGCATCCGAAATTTAGCGGCGCGTTGTCGCTGGATGCCGGTAAAACCACCTTCAGCGGCGGCAGCGTGTTGCCGCCGTCAACGCTCAAATTTAATATTGATGGCCGCGATCCGACCTGGTTCCTGTTCAACGGCTCATTACACGCGGAGAAAATCGGCCCGATTCGTCTGACCGGGCGCTGGGACGGCGAACGCCTGCGTGGCCAGGCATGGTGGCCGAAACAGGCGCTAAGCGTATTCCAGCCGCTGATCCCGCCGGACTGGAAAATGACCCTGCGTGAAGGTGATATGTATGCGCAGGTAGCATTTTCCGCGGCCGCCGGGCAGGGCTTTGAGGCCGGTGGGCATGGGGTCTTAAAAGGCGGTAGCGCCTGGATGCCGGACAACCAGATCAACGGCGTCGACTTTGTTCTGCCGTTCCGCTTCAGCGGCGGGAGCTGGCAGCTCGGTACCCGCCGTCCGGTTTCGCTGCGTATTGGCGAAATCGTCAACCAGTTTACCGCCAAAAACCTCAGCGCCGATCTCCAGGGAACATGGCCCTGGAGCGAGCAGGATCCGCTGGAGTTGAGCAACGTCAATGTTGATATCCTTGGCGGCAAGCTGACCATGCAGCAGCTAAGGATGCCGCAGCACCAGCCGGCGCTGCTGCGTCTGCAGAATATATCCAGTAGTGAATTAATCAGCGCCATCAAGGTAAAACAATTTGCGGTCTCTGGCGCGTTTAACGGCGCGTTACCGCTATGGCTGAACAACGAGAAATGGATCATTAAAGACGGCTGGTTTAGCAACCCCGGCCCGATGACCCTGCGGCTGGATAAAGACACCGCCGATGCGCTGGTGGCCGATAATGTCTCCGCGGGCGCGGCGATTAACTGGCTGCGCTATATGGAGGTCTCGAAATCCTGGACGCGTATCAACCTTGATAATCTTGGCAAGCTGACGATGAGCGCGGCGATTAGCGGCACCAGTCGAGTGGACGGAAAAAGCAGCACCGTGCATTTAAACTATACCCATGAAGAGAATATTTTCGATCTGTGGCGCAGTTTGCGCTTCGGCGATAATTTGCAGGCATGGCTTGAGCAGAATGCGAAACTGCCCGCCCCGCGCTGTACGGATACATGTAAGGAACCAAAATGATAAAACTGTTCGCCGCGGCGCTGGCGACCCTGCTGCTGGCAGGCTGTACGCCGCGTATTGAAATCGCCGCGTCCAAGGAGCCGATCACCATCAATATGAATGTCAAAATTGAGCATGAGATTCATATTAAGGTGGATAAGGACGTCGAAAATTTGCTGAAGTCGCGTAGCGATCTGTTCTGAGGCGATGATGAGAAAACGACTGCTGACTGCCACCCTGGCGTTAATGCTGTTGAGTAGCCCGGCGCTGGCGCTGACCTTGAATGAGGCGCGGGCGCAGGGGCGAGTAGGAGAAACGCTGAACGGCTATCTGGCGCCGCTGAAACAGGATGCGCAGACGTTGGCGTTAGTTAAACAGATTAATGCCGCGCGCAGCGAAAGTTATCAGCAACTGGCGGATGACAATAACCTGCCGGTGGATGAAGTAGCGAAAATGGCCGGGCAGAAGCTGGTCGCCCGGGCGCAGCCGGGGGAATATGTGCAGGGGATTAACGGTAAATGGCTGCGCAAATAGTTAACGATAGCGCTTGCGGTATTCGCCGGGCGACACGCCGAAGCGCTGCTTAAACGCCGTTGAAAAATGGCTATGGTCGCTAAAGCCCCAACTGTAGCCAATTCCCGCCAGTTTCTCTTCATCATGCGCGTTTTGTAACGACCGGGCACACAGGTCAAGACGCCGGTTTTTAATATACTGCGCGACCACCAGACCCTTATCGGCAAACAGGCGGTACAGGCTGCGTACCGACATGCCGGTTTCCCCGGCCAACCACTCCGGACGCAGCTGTTCCGACTGTATCGACTCATCAATCAACGCCATGATTTTTTGAAATTGCTTGTCGCGGCGCGTCGGCGGCGCTTCATGCTGCTGTAGCATCGGTCGCAGCAGACAGACGATGGCCTCCAGCGCCGCTTCGCCTTCGCTTTCTGAGAGCGCCGGGCTGCGCATGCTTTCTTGCAGCAGCCGCTGGCTAAGTTGGACCATCGGCAGCGTTTTTTTCAGCCGGGTGGCGATGCTGATGTCGCTGCCGTGCAGCTGGCTTTCCACGAGCTGGCGAGGCAGCAGCAGCGAAGCCTGTTTTGACGTGTGTTGCCAGAAGATAGAGCAGGGACGAGAAGCATCAATGAGCGTGATATCGCCGGCCTCGAGCACCACCTGGCGCTCGTCCTGCTCGATTGCCGCCTGGCCGTCGAGCTGAAAAACGGTATAGAACCAGGCGTCGTTGTCGCGTTTGATTTCGTTACGGGTGCGGTAAAGATTGACGCCGCGGGCGGTGACGGTACTGACTTTGAGACTACCGGTATAGCTTGCATCAATCTCGCCATGGAATTCGTCGCCCAGCGGACGAGCGGCAAAATGGCCGCACACTTGATTAATCTTTGCTAACCAACGCTGATAGTCCTGCCCGCTTTCTACCGTCGCCATCGTCTGCACCTTGTAAAAATAATGTTTCTGCATTGTTGCATTTATGCCGTGAGTGGCAAGAGCGCAGCGTGGAGTATATGAAAGAACTATTACCTGCGGCACATTTCACCGCCTTTCTGGGTGCTTAATTGCGGGACCTGTCACAGCGGCAACAACGATTGTCACAGAGAAAAAAGCGCAAATGGCTGACCCATCCTAGACTGTGTTCACTATCCGCGAACAATAAGGAAGTCGCATGTCCACATCACAGGTCGCGCTGCTCGCCAGCGTACAGCAGTTTCTCGATAGACAGCATGGCTTATATATTGATGGCAACCAGCAGGCGGCGCAGAGTGAAAAACGCTTAACCGTCTGGGACCCGGCCACCGGCCAGGCGATTGCCACTACGGCAGATGCTAATGCCGCCGACGTTGACCGCGCGGTGATGTCCGCCTGGCGCGCTTTTGTCGCCCGTAGCTGGGCCGGGCGCACGCCGGCCGACCGCGAGCGGATCCTGCTGCGTTTCGCCGATCTGGTGGAACAGCATGGTGAAGAGCTGGCGCAGCTCGAAACCCTTGAACAGGGGAAGTCGATCAATATTTCGCGCGCGTTTGAAGTCGGTTGCACCCTCAACTGGATGCGCTACACCGCCGGGCTGACCACCAAAATCAGCGGCCGTACGCTGGACGTTTCCATTCCGTTCCCGGAAGGCGCGCGCTATCAGGCGTGGACCCGTAAAGAGCCGGTTGGGGTAGTGGCGGGGATTGTTCCGTGGAACTTCCCGCTGATGATCGGCATGTGGAAAGTGATGCCGGCGCTGGCTTCTGGCTGTTCCATTGTGATTAAACCCTCCGAGACGACGCCGTTAACGTTGCTACGGGTAGCGGAGCTGGCAACGGAAGCCGGGATCCCGGATGGCGTCTTTAACGTTGTCACCGGCAGCG
The DNA here is from genome assembly GCF_050600805.1 of Klebsiella sp. 141240. NCBI lineage: Bacteria > Pseudomonadati > Pseudomonadota > Gammaproteobacteria > Enterobacterales > Enterobacteriaceae > Klebsiella > Klebsiella sp. 141240. Next base: position 150,029 of record NZ_JAQIRK010000003.1, read on the forward strand.
GCGGCGAGTGCGGCGCGGCCTTAACTACCCATCCGCAGGTAGCGAAAGTGAGCTTCACCGGTTCGACCGCCACCGGCAAGCATATTGCCCGCGCGGCAGCTGACCGTCTGACTCGCGTAACCCTTGAGCTCGGCGGCAAAAACCCGGCCATCGTGCTGAAAGATGCCGACCCGCAGTGGGTGATTGAAGGGTTAATGACCGGAAGTTTCCTCAATCAGGGGCAGGTATGCGCCGCCAGTTCGCGGATCTATATCGAAGCGCCGCTGTTTGATAACCTGGTGGCAGGCTTTGAGCAGGCGGTTAAGTCGCTGCAGGTGGGGCCGGGAATGGTTGAAACGACGCAGATTAACCCGGTGGTGTCGCAGGCGCACTGCGCCAAAGTTGCCGCTTATCTGGATGAAGCGCGTCAACAAAACGCCGAGCTGATTAGCGGTAACGTTGGGCCAAATGGCAACGGTTTTTATATTGCGCCGACGCTGGTGATTAATCCGGATTCCGGGCTGCGCCTGAATCGCGAAGAGGTGTTCGGCCCGGTGGTAAACCTGGTGCGCGTCGCCGATGGCGAAGAGGCGCTACGTTTAGCCAACGACAGCGATTTCGGTCTTACCGCTAGCGTCTGGACCCGCGACCTGACTCAGGCGCTGAACTATACCGATCGCCTGCAGGCCGGTACGGTATGGGTTAACAGCCATACGCTGATTGATGCCAACCTGCCGTTCGGCGGAATGAAGCAGTCCGGTACCGGGCGCGATTTTGGCCCGGACTGGCTGGACGACTGGTGCGAAACCAAATCGGTGTGCGTGCGCTACTGATTTTTTGTCGGATGGCGCTACGCTTATCCGACCTACAGCGTGGTGGAGTTTGGTAGCCCGGAGAAGGCGCCATGTGCCGCCTGCGGTAAACTCCCCGGTGGCGCTATCGCTTACCGGGGCTACAGCATTGTGCGATTTGGTAGCCCGGAGAAGGCGCAATGCGCCGCCTCCGGGAAACTCCCCGGTGGTTGGACATACCTCTTCCCCCTGAGCGCTGATTTGCTATGATCGGCGCTCTTTTTTCTGATGTTGCCCCGCTATGTGGAATGATGCGCTTTGCTATCAGCAGTACGGCGCGCCGGAAACGGTGCTCGCGCTGCATCACCTGCCGTTGCCGCCGCTGGCGCCCGGACTTGTTCGGGTACAAATGCGCTATGCCCCGGTCAACCCTTCCGATCTGATCCCCATTACCGGCGCTTACCGCCATCGTACGACGCTGCCATCGGTGGCGGGCTATGAAGGCGTTGGGGTGGTGATTGAAGACTCGACGAGTGGGCGCCCACGACTGGGGCAGCGGGTCCTACCGCTACGCGGCGCCGGAACCTGGCAGCGTTATCTTGATATTGACCCGCGCTGGCTGGTGCCGGTCGCTGAAGACATCGATGACATCGTGGCCGCGCGCGGCTATATCAATCCGCTGACCGCGATGCTGATGCTCACGCGCTGGCCGGTAGCGGGAAAGCATGTGCTTTTGACCGCTGCTTCATCGTCCTGCGCCAGTTTGCTGGCGCAATGGGCGCTCGCCATGGGGGCGCGATCGGTCAGCGGTATTATTCGCTCGCCGCAGCACATCCCGCGCTTGCAGCAGTATGGCGTCTACCCGCTACTTGAAGGCGATAGCGCGCTGATTGAACAAGTCAGTCAGTACAGCGATTTGGTGTTTGACGCGGTTGGCGGTGAGCTGGCGAATTTTCTGCTGGCGGTACTGCCGGTGTCGTCAACGCTGGTCTCTTATGGCTTGTTATCCGGTAAACCGCTCATCCAGACGCGAGGCAGCGCATCGGTACGCAAATTTCATCTGCGGGAGGCCTTACCGACACTCAGCGTTGATGCGTGGCAGGCGGCGTTTGCCGGGATCTGGCGACAACTGCCGACCACGGCGCAGCCCGCGGCGCAGGTGATAAAGCTGTGCGACTGGCGTGAGGCGATTGCCGCCGCAGGCCAGCCGGGAAGAGGCGGTAAAATCCTGCTCGATTTCACCGCGGGTTAAGATTACTTTTTCTTCTCGCCAAGGGTTGGGGTTTCGTCAAAGAAGTTCCACGGCTTGAGCAACGCATGCGCCCATTCGGTCGGCATGATCGGCCACTCTTCGGCGCGCGCGACGTGAGTGGTGCCGGTGGTAATCCACACGACGTCGTCGTGGTTTGTCAGCGACTCATCATCCTTCGCGTACTGCCCTAAGCCGGTATCCTGGGCGGAACGGTTGGGATATTTCCCTTCCGGATAACGCTCTGTCGGGTGGTAACGCGTCACCCACAGCTGTTTATCCATAAAGCTCAGACGATGATATATCCACTCGTCCGGGGCGAACTTGGCGCCGGTCGCCGCCGGATGCGTGCCGCCGGCATAAGGGATAATCTGGTAAGAGACCGGGTTACCCATGCGGTTCTCTTTGCTGGTGTTGCTCAGCAGGCGGATGGTGCCAGGGTCGAATTTCTGCGCCGCTTTCTGCTCGCTATCGATTGTGTACTGATTCACCTGCATGGTGCTGGTGCGCGGGCCGCCGGCGGTGTTTGGCTTCACTTCAGGATCCATCGCCACCAGGGTGTTGTTCTCGCCGTCCACATCGAGGTCGAGGCGGAAGTTATAGATGTGCTGGTGAGTGGTGCCGACAATATTATGGTCGATCAGCGTCCCGTAGCGGGTATCCTCTTTGGCGCTGGGGTCGTGCATGGTCTTCGCCATCACGCCTTTCACCGCTTCAATGCCGGTGGCGCCGGCATCGATACCGATGGTGCCGTTGTCATGGAACACCCAGTCAAAGATATAATCATAGTTCCCGACGGTACTAATCCAGCGCACCACCAGTTCCCGGCGTTCGGTGCTGACGTTGGGTTTGCCCATTTCCAGATGCTTATATTCCGGCCCGGCATAGCGTTCGAATATGGCGACCGCGCCTGGAATAGTGGTCGGTTTGCCGGTGTAATCGGCGATAGTTTCGTCCAGCAGTACCGCATTTGACGGCGCATCTTTACCGCGAACAATCGGCGATGTTAGGGTGCCCATGCCGTAATCGCCGGAGTCCAGATAGGCTTTGAAATACCAGCCGACGTCAGGGTCGCCATAGGGGACGATCATCCCGCCGAGGGAACCTTCATACATTACCTGGCGTTTTGTGCCGTTATCGTTGTAAGTCACCGTCGAGAGAATGGGCCCGACGCGCGAGTTCAGGCGCAGATGAAAATCCCAGTTCCGCCAGTGAATGGTATCGCCGGTGATCGTGTAGTTTTTGCCTTCCGGTTCGGTAATATCCAGCGGTTTCACCGCCGGGGCGTTGCGGTCGCGACCATCATAAGGACGGGGTTCCATTGGGACCGGGATCACCGGGCCTTCTTCAATTTTGATGATTTTCTTCGCTTCAAGGTCGACCACCGCCACCAGGTTTTCAATCGGGTGCGCCCAGTAGTTGCCGTCGCCGGTATCGAGATAACTGACGACCTTCAGCAGACGCGCATCCTGCTGCAGGCCATCTTTGCCATCAAAGTAGCCAACGGTGAGCGGGGTGGTGACCACTTTGCTGGGATCGGTGATACCGTGCTTTTTCAGCACCTCAGCGAATTCGCTGCTGGCATTGATGATGTTCTGCACGCTGACGAAGTCATCGAGCAGCACCATCCCGTGGGCGCCTTTAATCGGCGTCCATGAGAGGATTTTTTTGTTTTGCAGATCGACGACGGCTTCAATGACATGTTTGCCATCAAGCATCACCACATCGGCGGTGCGCGGGGCATCAACGGGCGTTCCCTGCAGGGCAAAGGCCCATACCGCCGCTTTATCCGGCTCGTGCAGCGAAATCTCAGTGAAGCGGGTATTTGGCTGGAACTCCGGCGCGGCTTTAACAATGGTCACTGCGTCACTGATTTCCGCCGCCGAGAGCGAGTTTAACGGGTGAGGGCGCTTTTCGACCTGGAAGGTCTGATCGAGACCGGACTGGAACACATCGTTGATAAAGGTATCGGAGACCCAGGCTTTACCCTCCTTCATTACCACCGGCACCTGTAGATCAAGGGGTTTACCGTTGACGATCGCCGTTTTGGCGCCGGGCTTTACTTTGACGTAAGCGCCGTCTTTTATCAGGGTGAACATTTGCGCGTAGTCATCCCACTGCACATCGGCGCCGAACGCCTGCAGCGTTTTATCCAACGGCACCATGTGTGCTTCGCTACCGTGAGCGAAAACCGGTGATTGCCAGGCGCAAACCACCGCGACAGCCAGCGCCAGCGCGGTTTTACGAGGGGAAAACATCAAGCCGTTTGCCATTGTGACCTCATCTTATTGTTGTGTTGTTGTTGCCGCTGCGAATGTCGGCTTTGTTACGCTTACCCTAGCAGTCTGCCGCCCGCGAACGTTTGTTTGCTTTTGCCAGCTTGTTTGTCAGTTTTGCCAGACGGACGTAAAAAATGCCTCCGTAGAGGCATTAAGCGCGTGGTACCTGCGTGTTGACTACGCCGGGAAGTCTCCCTGCTGGCGCGCCACCAGGGTAAGAATGGAATACAGCGCCACCGCCTGCTGATGCTGGTTGAAAATCTCGACTGCCCATTCCACCACACCGGTGGCTTTTTCATCGGCGCTGCGCTGACGTTTAACCGTTTTCCGCTTACAGGTCAGACGAACCTGAATGGTGTCTCCCGGTTTGACCGGCTCAATAAAGCGCAGGTTTTCCATGCCGTAGTTGGCGATAACCGGCCCGACGCCGGCATCAACGAACAGCCCGGCCGCAGCTGAAATCAGGAAATAGCCGTGGACCACCCGTTCGCCGAAAATCGACTCGGCGGCGGCGATTTTGTCCATGTGCGCGTAGAAGTGATCGCCGCTCAGGCAGGCGAAATTAACGATATCCGCTTCGGTCAGCGTTCGGCGCGGGGTTAATAGGCTATCGCCAGGTTGGATCTCTTCGAAGTATTTACGGAACGGGTGAATGCGGTCTTCGCTCACCTGAGCGCCGCGCACCCACTGCTGGCTTATGGTCGCCAGCATCGTTGGGCTGCCCTGAATCGCGGTACGCTGCATATAGTGTTTCACCGAACGCAGTCCGCCGAGCTCTTCTCCGCCGCCAGCACGGCCGGGGCCGCCGTGTACCAGCTGCGGCAGCGGCGAACCGTGGCCGGTTGATTCTACGGAGGATGCTTCGTTCAGAATCTGAATACGGCCATGCGCGCGTGCGGCGCCAAGGATAAACTCACGCGCCAGCTCGCCGCTGGCGGTGACCAGCGTACCAGCCAGGCTACCGCCGCCGGCGCGTGCCAGCGTGAGCGCATGCTGGCGGTCGCGATACGGCATCAGCGTCGCCACCGGGCCAAAGGCTTCAATGGCGTGAACCGCTGGCGTTTCATCCGGCTGCGGGCAGTACAGCAGGGTCGGCGGGAAGAACGCGCCATCAGCGTTAAGATCTGCCTGTCCGCCGAGTAGCGCTTCGCAGCCGGCGGCAATCAGTTTATTGACGTTATCCTGCACATCCTGACGCTGTTCGCTGTTAACCAGGGCCCCCATCTTAATGCCCTCCTGCGCAGGGTCACCGACGGTTACTTTATGCAGGCGGGAGATCAGTGCATCGCTAACCGCATTAAACTGAGCCAGTGGCACGATGATTCTGCGGATAGCGGTACATTTTTGCCCGGCTTTCGCCGTCATCTCGCGGACCACTTCCCGAATAAACAGCGCAAATTCCGGTTGCTCCGGCGTGACGTCTTCACCTAATACGCAGCAGTTGAGCGAATCTGCTTCCATGGTAAAGGGAATAGATTTGGCCACCAGGTTAGGGTGAGTCCGTAGCTGCTGGCCGGTGGCGGCAGAGCCGGTAAAGGTCACCACGTCCTGGCTATCGAGATGGTCGAGAAGATCGCCCGCGCCGCCGCAAATCAGGCTGATGGCGCCTTCCGGCACCAGGCCGCTGTCGACAATCGCTTTTACCATCGCCTGGGTGAGCTGGGCGGTAGCGGTTGCCGGTTTAATGATAGCCGGCATACCGGCAAGCCACGTGGGCGCCAGTTTTTCCAGCATTCCCCAGCAGGGGAAGTTGAAGGCGTTGATATGTACGGCGACGCCCGACTTCGAGGTCAGCACATGACGTGCGGCAAAACCGCCCTGTTTGGAGAGCGGAATTAGCTCGTCCTCCGGCCACAGGATATCGTCCGGTAGTTCGCGGCTACCGAGCCCGGCATAAGTGAACAAAGTACCGATACCGCCTTCAATATCCACCCAACTGTCGGCGCGAGTGGCGCCGGTTTGCGCGGAGATGGCGTAGAACTCGTCTTTCTGCTCCAGCAACCGTTTTGCTACCGCTTTCAGCATCGCGCTGCGTTCAATAAAGGTCATCGCCTGCAGGGCTTTGCCACCGCGTTCAATCGCGAAACGACGCGCCTGCGCCATATCCAGGCCTTCACTGGTCGCCTCCCAAAGCGCCGCGCCGGTGATGGCGTGATGGATAGTACGGGCGCGGCCCCGGCCGGTCTGCCAGGCGCCGGATAAGTAACTGGCTAACTGCTGCATCGCAAATCTCCAAATGTGTTACGCATGATTACTATAAATAGTTCTTTTATGAATCATAAAATGCAAGTCTATATTTAATATTTTATTAACATTGTGATCGGTGGTTAATTGGGGTTTTTGTTTATGTGACTGTTATTAATGCTATTTACAAAAGGTTTTGCGGTTATCATCACAAAAAGAACAAACAAAATTTGTGGTTTTATTTAACCAATATGTAACCTTCAATAAACAAAGTGATTCACATAAATGTTTTTGTTGTGAATATCGGAATCATAAAGGTGATGACGTGACAGAAGAACAACGCTTTGACCAGCGCATCGCGCAGGAAACGGCCATCGAACCGCAGGACTGGATGCCGGATGCCTACCGTAAGACCTTGATTCGTCAGATAGGTCAACACGCGCACTCGGAGATCGTCGGCATGCTGCCGGAAGGCAACTGGATCACCCGCGCGCCGACGCTGCGCCGTAAAGCGATTCTGTTGGCTAAGGTACAGGATGAGGCCGGACACGGGCTGTATCTCTATAGCGCCGCGGAAACGCTGGGCTGCGCCCGAGAAGACCTGTATCAGAAAATGCTCGACGGGCAGATGAAATATTCCTCTATTTTTAACTACCCGACCCTCAGCTGGGCCGATATCGGCGTGATCGGCTGGCTGGTCGATGGCGCGGCCATCGTCAACCAGGTGGCGCTGTGCCGGACCTCCTACGGCCCCTATGCCCGGGCGATGGTCAAAATCTGCAAAGAAGAGAGCTTTCACCAGCGCCAGGGATTTGAAGCCTGCATGGCGCTGGCGCAGGGTAATGACGCGCAGCGGCAGATGCTGCAGGACGCCATTAACCGCTTCTGGTGGCCGGCGCTGATGATGTTTGGCCCCAACGATGACAACTCGCCGAACAGCGCCCGCAGCATGGCGTGGAAAATCAAACTGCACTCCAACGACGAGCTACGTCAGCGCTTCGTCGATAACACCGTGCCGCAGGTAGAGATCCTCGGTATGACCGTACCGGACCCGGATTTGCGCTTTGATGAAGCCAGCGGCCACTACCGCTTCGGCGAAATCGACTGGCAGGAATTTAACGAGGTGATTAGCGGCCGTGGCATTTGCAACCACGAGCGGCTGGCCGCCAAGCGTAAGGCCTGGGAAGAGGGCGAATGGGTGCGCGAAGCCGCGCTGGCCCATGCGCAAAAACAGCAGGCCCGCAGCGCGGCATGAGGAGAGACAACATGAGCAAAGTTTACTGGCCGTTATATGAAGTGTTCGTTCGCAGCAAACAGGGGTTATCCCATCGTCACGTCGGCAGTCTGCACGCTGCCGATGATCAAATGGCGTTGGAGAATGCCCGCGATGCCTACACCCGCCGCAGCGAAGGCTGCTCAATTTGGGTGGTGAAGGCCAGCGAAATCGTTGCTTCGCAGCCGGAAGAACGCGGCGAATTCTTCGACCCGGCGGAAAGCAAAGTCTACCGTCATCCGACTTTCTATACCGTGCCGGACGGCATGGAACATATGTGAGGCGGCGATGAATAACCCTAACCCCGTAGCCACCTACGCCCTGCGTCTTGGCGACAATGGTCTGGTTCTGGCCCAGCGTTTAGGCGCCTGGTGCGGCCATGCGCCCGAGCTCGAGATCGATCTTGCTCTGGCCAACATCGGCCTCGACCTGCTCGGCCAGGCGCGCAATTTTTTAAGCTATGCCGCCGAGCTTAATGGCTGCGGCGACGAAGATACGCTGGCCTTTGGCCGCGATGAGCGCCAGTTCAGCAACCTGCTGCTGGTGGAGCAGCCAAACGGCAATTTTGCCGACACTATCGCCCGCCAGTTCTTTATCGACGTCTGGCACGTCGCCCTGTTCAGCCGCTTGGTGAACAGCCGCGATACGCAGCTGGCGGCCATTGCCGCTAAAGGGCTGAAAGAGGTGCGTTACCACCAGCGTTTTAGCCGCGGCTGGCTGGAGCGACTGGGTAACGGCACCGAGATATCAAACCGCAAAATGCAGCAGGCGGTCGACAATCTGTGGCGCTTCACCGGCGAACTGTTCCTGGCTGATGAAGTGGAGCTCAGCCTGGTTGAGCAGGGCATTGCGGTTGATCCGCGTGAACTGCAGGCCGAGTGGCAGAGCATTGTGCAAACCGCGCTGCTTGACTCTGGGCTACAGATCCCGCAGGAAGCTGTCTTCCGCAGCGGCGGCAAACAGGGGCTGCACAGTGAACATCTCGGCCCGCTGCTGGCGGAGATGCAGTATCTGCAGCGTTCGCATCCCGGACTGCAGTGGTAAGTGAGGTGACTATGCAACGTCTTGCCGATATCGCTCCTGCAGAGGTTCGCACCATCTGGGGATTATTAAGCGCGATCCCGGATCCGGAAGTGCCGGTACTCACCATCACCGACCTCGGAATGGTGCGCAGCGTCGCGCGCCACGGCGACGGCTGGGTGATTGGCTTTACCCCGACCTATTCGGGCTGTCCGGCGACGGAGCATCTGCTGGGCGAGATCCGTACGGTCATGAGCGAGCATGGCTTTGTGCCGGTACATATCGTCCTGCAGCTGGATCCGCCGTGGACCACCGACTGGATGAGTCAGGATGCCCGCGAGCGCCTGCGCCAGTACGGCATCAGCCCGCCCCAGGGGCACGCCTGCCATGCGGACATGCCCGCTGAGGTGAGCTGTCCGCGCTGCGGCAGCACCCATACCTCGCTGATTAGCGAATTCGGTTCCACGGCCTGTAAAGCGCTCTATCGCTGCGACAGCTGCCGCGAACCTTTTGATTACTTTAAATGTATTTGAGGTTGCCATGACGACGTTCCATTCGCTTAAGGTGGCGAGAGTCGAGCCGGAAACCCGCGATGCGGTGACCATCACTTTTGCGATTCCGCAAGCCCTGCAGGCGGAATACTGTTTTCGCCCGGGCCAGCATCTGACGCTAAAAGCCCGTCTGGGCGGCGAAGAACTGCGCCGCTGTTACTCCATTTGTCGCAGCCGCACGCCAGGGGAAATTAGCGTCGCGGTCAAAGCCATCGACGGCGGGCGCTTCTCGCGCTACGCCCAGCACGATATCCAGCAGGGTATGGAGCTGGAGGTGATGGTGCCGCAGGGGCATTTCGGTTATCAACCGCAGGCTGAACGGCAGGGTGAATATCTGGCGATTGCCGCCGGTTCCGGGATCACGCCGATGATGGCTATCATTAGCGCGACGCTGGCGACCGAGGTGCAAAGCCGCTTCACGCTGATCTACGGTAACCGCAGCAGCCATAGCATGATGTTCCGCCAGGCGCTGGCCGATTTAAAAGACCGCTATCCGCAGCGCCTGCAGGTGATACATCTGCTTAGCCAGGAGTCGATGGACAGCGATCTGCTACAGGGCCGCATTGACGGCGACAAACTGCGCCAGCTCGCTGACCATCTGCTGGATTTTAGCCGTTTCGACGAGGCCTTTATCTGCGGTCCGGCGGTGATGATGGATGAGGCGGAAACGACGCTGCGCGAACTTGGCGTGCCGGAGAAGTCCATTCATCTCGAACGCTTCAATACGCCAGGCGGCAATGTGAAGCGCGCTGCCGGTGTGCAGGCGGAAGGGCGCACGGTGACCATCCGCCAGGATGGGCGCGATCGGCTTATCGCCCTCAGCGCCGAAGACGACAGCATCCTGGATGCCGCATTGCGTCAGGGCGCCGATCTGCCGTTCGCCTGTAAGGGCGGGGTATGCGCTACCTGTAAATGCAAAGTGCTACGCGGTGAAGTGGCGATGGCCGCCAATTACAGCCTGGAAGCGGATGAGCTGGCGGCGGGTTACGTGCTGAGCTGCCAGTCGCTGCCAACCAGCGGCGATGTGGTGGTCGACTTTGACGCGCGGGGGATGGCATGAGTGACCTGCTGATCCACCGTCATGGCCGGGTGTTACAGCTGACGCTGAACCGCCCGCAGGCCCGCAACGCGCTGAACAATGCCCTCTTAACCCAGATTGCCGAGGTGCTGGAGGCGGCGTCAATTGATGACAGCGTCGGCGTATGCGTTATCAGCGGTAACGCGCGTTTTTTCGCCGCCGGGGCCGATCTCAACGAGATGGCGGAAAAAGATCTGCCAGCCACGCTTGATGATGTTCGCCCGCGGCTGTGGGCGCGTATCGATGCTTTCACTAAACCGCTCATCGCTTCGGTCAACGGCTACGCGCTTGGCGCCGGCTGCGAGTTGGCCCTGCTGTGTGACCTGATTGTTGCCGGTGACAATGCCCGCTTTGGCCTGCCGGAAATTACCCTCGGCATTATGCCGGGCGCGGGCGGCACCCAGCGTTTGATCCGCAGCGTTGGCAAGGCGTTGGCCAGCCGGATGGTGCTGAGCGGTGAGAGTATTGACGCCCGCCAGGCGCAGCAGGCCGGGCTGGTTAGCGATATCCATCCGGCGGCGTTAACCGATGAGTATGCCCTGAAACTGGCAACCACCATTGCCAGCCATTCGCCGCTGGCGCTACGGGCGGCAAAACAGTCGCTGCGCCTGTCGCAGGAAGTCAGCCTGCAGGCCGGTCTGCAACAGGAGCGCCAGCTGTTTAGTCTGCTGAGCGCCACCGAGGACCGTCGCGAAGGCATCGACGCCTTCTTACAAAAACGTACACCGGAATTTAAAGGACGCTAATCGTGGAAGCTTTCATTCTCAGCGCAGTGGAACAGGGCGTCATGACCATTACCCTCAATCGCCCGGACCGCCTCAACAGTTTTAACGATCTGATGCATCAACAGCTGGCGGAATGTCTGAAGCAGGCCGAGCGTGATGACGGCGTGCGCTGCTTGCTGATCACCGGCGCTGGTCGCGGCTTTTGCGCCGGCCAGGATTTGAACGACCGCAATGTCGACCCCAGCGGCCCGCCGCCGGATCTCGGCCTGTCGGTAGAACGTTTTTATAACCCGCTGGTACGCCGTCTGGCGGCGCTGCCGAAGCCGGTTATCTGCGCGGTCAACGGCGTTGCCGCCGGCGCGGGCGCTACCCTGGCGCTGGGCTGCGATATCGTGCTGGCCGCGCGTTCGGCCAAATTTGTGATGGCGTTCAGCAAGCTCGGCCTGGTGCCGGACTGCGGCGGCAGCTGGTTCCTGCCACGGGTGGCCGGCCGTGCGCGCGCGATGGGGCTGGCGCTGTTGGGCGATAGCCTCAGCGCGGAACAGGCCGCACAGTGGGGGATTATCTGGCAACTGGTGGACGATTCAGAACTGGCGGATACCAGTCTGCAGCTGGCGCGCCATCTGGCGGCGCAACCGACGTTTGGTCTTGGGCTGATTAAAAAGGCGCTGATGGCTTCTGAAACCAACAGTCTCGATGCGCAGCTGGATCTTGAGCGCGATTATCAGCGCCTGGCCGGGCGCAGCGATGATTACCGCGAAGGGGTCAGCGCGTTTCTGGCCAAACGGCCACCACAGTTCAGCGGGAAATAGGCCATGACAACATTTTTAGCCACCGTGGCGGTGATTGGCAGCGGCACCATGGGGGCCGGTATTGCCGAAGTGGCCGCTGCCGCCGGACATCCGGTGCTTATTTTCGATATTAATGCAACCGCGATCGCCCAGGCGATCGACGGCATTGCCAGGCGTCTGGCATCACGTGTCGAGCGCGGCAAACTGGCCTCAGAGCAGGCCAATGCGTTGCTGGCGCGCCTGCATCCGGCCCACGATTTATCCGCGCTTGCCGACGCAGATTTAGTAATTGAAGCGGCCTCTGAACGGCTGGAGGTCAAAACGGCGCTGTTCGCACAGCTGGCGGAGATATGCGCGCCGTCAACGCTGTTGACCAGTAATACCTCGTCTATTTCGATTACCGCCATCGCCGCCGGGGTCAAAAACCCGGAGCGGGTGGCCGGGCTGCACTTTTTTAATCCGGCGCCGGTGATGAAACTGGTCGAGGTAGTGAGTGGGCTCGAGACGTCTGATGAGGTGGTCGAGCAGCTGTGCCAGTGCGTAAGCGGCTGGGGGAAACAGCCGGTGCGCTGCCGCTCAACGCCCGGTTTTATCGTTAACCGCGTAGCGCGTCCGTTCTACGCTGAGGCCTGGCGCGCGCTGGAAGAACAGGTTGCCGCTCCTGAGGTTATCGATGCCGCTTTGCGTGACGGCGGCGGTTTTCCGATGGGACCGTTGGCGCTGACTGACCTGATTGGCCAGGACGTCAACTTCGCCGTGACCTGTTCGGTGTTTAACGCCTTCTGGCAGGACCGCCGTTACTTGCCGTCGCTCCTCCAGCAAGAGCTGGCGCTGGCCGGGCGATTGGGTAAAAAGAGCGGTCACGGCGTCTATCGCTGGCCCGCGGAGACGCAGCCGGACGCGGCGCTGCCGCCGGTATCTATTGGCGCTCAATCCATTATAGCTATAAGTGACAGTGTCACAGAGCTCGATGAGCTCTTATTGCTGGAGACCGAAGGCGAGACCGCGCTGGCGCTAAGCGTTAAGCATCACCGCCCGGTGGTGGTGTATGACCTGTGCGCCAGCGATACGGTGGTGCTGGCCGCAGCGGCGACCAACGCGCCTGCGGCCACTGACAAGGCCGTGCATTACTTCCAGCAGCAGGGCAAGAAAGTGCTGCGTATTGCCGATTATCCCGGCCTGCTGGTGTGGCGCACGGTGGCGATGCTGATTAACGAAGCGCTGGATGCGGTGCAAAAAGGCGTCGCCAGCCCGCAAGACATCGATACCGCCATGCGCCTTGGCGTCAACTATCCGTACGGCCCGCTGGCGTGGGGAGAAAGCCTTGGCTGGCGGCGGGTGCTGCAACTGCTGGAGAACCTGCAACACCATTATGGCGAGGAGCGCTATCGCCCCAGTTCCCTGTTGCGCCAGAAGGCGCTGATGGAGAAGCACCATGAGCAATGATCCGTGGCGCAACGCGCGCGTGATGTACGAAAAAGATACCTGCGCCAGAAAGATGGGGATCGAACTTATCGAAATGGACGACGGTTTTGCGCAGATGAGCATGACCGTCTCGGCGGACATGCTTAACGGCCATCAAACCTGTCACGGCGGTCAACTATTTACGCTTGCCGATACCGCTTTCGCTTACGCCTGTAATAGCCAGGGGCTGGCGGCGGTGGCCTCGGCGGCGAGCATTGATTTTCTTCGTCCGGCGTTTGCCGGCGACAGGCTGGTCGCCACCGCCAGAGTCAAACAGCAGGGCAAGCTGACCGGCGTCTACGACATCGAAATTGTTAATCAACAGCAAAAGATTGTGGCCCTGTTCCGCGGCAAATCGCACCGCATCGGCGGCACAATCACGGGAGAAGTGTAATGCGCGACGCCTTTATTTGTGACGGGATCCGCACGCCGATTGGCCGCTACGGCGGAGCGCTGGCCGGCGTCCGCGCCGACGATCTGGCGGCGATCCCGCTGCGTGAGCTGCTAAGCCGTAACCCCGGGCTCGATCCGGCAGCGATTGATGATGTGATTTTCGGTTGTGCTAACCAGGCCGGTGAAGATAACCGCAACGTGGCGCACATGGCGACGCTATTGGCCGGTTATCCGCATACCGTACCGGGCACCACGATTAACCGCTTGTGCGGATCGGGTCTGGATGCAATCGGTTTTGCCGCCAGGGCGATCAAAGCCGGCGATGCCGATCTGCTGATTGCCGGCGGCGTCGAATCGATGTCGCGCGCGCCATTCGTGATGGGAAAAGCCAGCACGCCGTACCAGCGTCAGGCGGAACTCTTTGATACCACGATTGGCTGGCGTTTTGTGAACCCGCTCATGGCGCAACAATTCGGAACTGACAGCATGCCGGAAACGGCAGAGAATGTAGCTGAATTGTTAAATATTAGCCGAGTCGATCAGGACGCTTTCGCCTGGCGCAGCCAACAGCGCACGGCGCAGGCCCAGCGCGACGGCATTCTGGCGCAGGAAATCGTGCCGGTGCAGATCATCGGCAAGAAAGGAGCGGTCAGCGCGGTACGCGATGATGAGCATCCTCGACCGGAAACCACGCTTGAGCAACTCGCGCTATTAAAAGCGCCGTTCCGGAAAGGCGGGGTCATTACGGCTGGAAATGCATCCGGCGTTAACGATGGCGCAGCGGCGCTGATTATCGCCAGTGAACAGCAGGCCAGCGTGCAGGGGCTCACGCCGCGCGCGCGTATTGTGGCGATGGCGACGGCGGGTGTTGAGCCGCGCCTGATGGGCCTGGGGCCGGTACCGGCAGTGCGTAAAGTGCTGGAGCGAGCCGGGCTCAATATTAACGATATGGACCTGATTGAGCTGAATGAGGCCTTCGCCGCGCAGGCGCTGGGGGTGCTCAGACAACTCGGCGTGCCGGATGATGCGGCGCACGTGAACCCCAACGGCGGCGCCATCGCGTTAGGCCATCCGCTGGGCATGAGCGGCGCGCGGCTGGCGCTCAGCGCCAGCCTTGAGCTGCAACGCCGGGGCGGACGTTATGCGCTGTGTACGATGTGTATTGGCGTGGGTCAGGGCATTGCCATGATCCTCGAGCGAGTGTGAGCTAATTTACCTGCGAGTACCCTACAATGATAACTACTACAAAATTAGATCCGATTGAAACCGCATCGCGTGATGAACTGCAGGCCCTGCAAACCCAGCGCCTGAAATGGACGCTCAAGCATGCGTATGAAAATGTGCCGATGTATCGCCGCAAATTCGACGCCGCCGGTGTGCACCCTGACGATTTTCGGGAATTAAACGATCTGAAAAAATTCCCCTGTACCACTAAACAAGATCTGCGCGACAACTATCCCTTCGATACCTTTGCGGTGCCGATGGAGCAGGTGGTGCGCATTCACGCCTCTTCCGGCACCACCGGCAAACCGACGGTGGTAGGTTATACGCAAAACGATATTGATAACTGGGCCAATATTGTCGCCCGTTCGCTGCGTGCGGCCGGAGGTTCAGCGAAAGATAAAATTCACGTCGCCTACGGCTACGGCCTGTTTACCGGCGGCCTTGGCGCGCACTACGGCGCGGAGCGTTTAGGCGCGACGGTGATCCCGATGTCCGGCGGACAGACCGAAAAACAGGCGCAGCTGATCCGCGACTTCCAGCCGGATATGATCATGGTGACGCCGTCCTACTGCCTGAATCTGATTGAAGAGCTGGAGCGCCAGATGGGCGGCGATGCCCGCGGCTGTTCATTGCGGGTCGGCGTGTTTGGCGCCGAGCCGTGGACGCTGGCGATGCGCGCGGAAATCGAGCGCCGCCTGGGGATCACCGCGCTGGATATTTACGGTCTGTCAGAGGTGATGGGGCCGGGGGTGGCGATGGAGTGTCTGGAAACCGTTGATGGCCCGACCATCTGGGAAGACCACTTCTTCCCGGAAATCGTCAACCCGGACGACGGTACGCCGCTGGAGGATGGCGAGCATGGCGAACTGTTGTTTACCACGTTGACCAAAGAAGCGCTGCCGGTGATCCGCTATCGTACCCGCGACCTGACGCGCCTGCTGCCGGGAACCGCGCGGACCATGCGCCGCATGGATCGCATCAGTGGACGCAGCGACGATATGTTGATTATCCGCGGGGTTAACGTCTTCCCCTCGCAGCTGGAAGAGGAGATCCTCAAGTTTGAACACCTGGCGCCGCACTATCAGTTAGAGGTCAATCGCCGCGGTCATCTTGATTCGCTGGCGGTACGCGTTGAGCTGAAAGAGAGCGGGCTGGCGTTAAGTCATGAACAACGCTGCCAGATTTGCCATCAGTTGCGTCACCGTATTAAGTCGATGGTCGGGATCTCCACCGATATTACTATCGTCAACTGCGGCAGCATTCCTCGCTCTGAAGGGAAAGCCTGTCGGGTATTCGACCTGCGTAAAGCGGTGGTTAGCGGTTAATTCTCTCCCCGGTAACCCGGCTGAGGCCTTTACGCCGTAAGCCGGGAATTTCCTGTGCTATGATTCATAAAGGAAAAATATAACAACAGAATGAATCAGATGAGTAAACTCGACGCCTTTATTCAACAAGCGGTGACGGCGATGCCGATAAGCGGCACGTCATTGATTGCCTCGCTGTATGGCGACGCCTTATTACAACGCGGTGGGGAAGTGTGGCTGGGTAGCGTCGCGGCGCTGCTGGAAGGATTAGGATTTGGCGAGCGCTTTGTTCGCACCGCGCTATTTCGCCTCAATAAAGAAGAGTGGCTCGACGTCGTGCGTATCGGCCGGCGTAGCTTCTATCGCCTGAGCGATAAAGGACTACGTCTGACCCGGCGCGCGGAACATAAAATCTATCGGGCGAATGCCCCGGAATGGGACGGAACCTGGCTGCTGCTATTGTCGGAAGGGTTAGAAAAAACGGTTCTGGCGGAAGTCAAAAAGCAACTGTTATGGCAGGGATTTGGCGCGCTGGCGCCGAGCCTGCTGGCCTCGCCGTCGCAAAAACTGGCCGATGTCCAATCGCTGCTACATGAAGCGGGCGTTGCCGAAAACGTCATCTGTTTTGAAGCCCATTCGCCGCTGGCGCTCTCAAGGGCGGCGCTGCGCGACCGCGTAGAAGAGTGCTGGCATCTCACCGAACAAAATGAGATGTACGAGGCGTTTATCACATTGTTCCGACCGTTACTGCCGCTGCTGCGCGACAGCGAACCGTCAGAATTGACGCCGGAGCGCTGTTTCCAGCTCCAACTGCTCCTTATCCATTTCTATCGCCGTGTGGTGCTTAAAGACCCGCTGCTGCCGGAAGAGCTGCTTCCCGCACACTGGGCCGGGCAAACCGCGCGGCAGCTGTGCATCAATATTTATCAACGCGTGACGCCCGGCGCGCTGGCGTTTGTCGGCGAGAAAGGTGAAAGCTCGGTTGGCGAGCTTCCCGCGCCGGGACCGCTTTATTTTCAACGTTTTGGCGGTTTGCCGGGCGTCTAAGGAGGTTGCATGCCGATTTATCAGATTGATGGGCTTACGCCAGTGGTGCCGGATGAGAGCTATGTTCATCCGACGGCGGTACTCATTGGCGACGTGATCCTGGGAAAAGGGGTCTATGTTGGGCCTAATGCCAGCCTGCGCGGCGATTTTGGCCGTATTGTAGTAAAAGACGGAGCCAATATTCAGGATAACTGCGTCATGCACGGCTTCCCCGGTCAGGATACCGTGGTGGAAGAGGACGGTCACATCGGCCACGGCGCCATCCTGCATGGCTGTGTGATTGGCCGCAACGCGCTGGTGGGAATGAGCGCGGTGATTATCGACGGGGCGGTAATTGGCGAAAATAGTATTGTCGGCGCTTCTGCTTTCGTAAAAGCGAAAGCGGAAATGCCCGCTAACCATTTAATTATCGGCAGCCCGGCAAAAGCGATTCGTACGCTGAGCGAACAGGAGCTGGAGTGGAAAAAACACGGTACCCGTGAATACCAGGTGCTGGTCGAACGCTGTAAGCAGACGCTGCATCAGGTGGAGCCATTAAAAGAGATGGAGGCCGGGCGCAAGCGTCTGGAATTTGACGAAAACCTGCGGCCAAAATCGTCGAGCTGAATGTTATTAATTTTTTTATTAGCTTGTTGAATATTAACGGATTCTGAATTTTACTTTGCCGTCTTTTGTCACGCAGCGGCTAAGCGCAATATGGTCCTTTGACTTTATCGAGGATCGACAATGACGCTTTACAGCGTGAAGCCTGCGTTTCAGGCGCTGCTGCGGCCAATCATGTTCTGGTTGGCGAAGCGAGCGGTCACCGCCAATCAGGTGACGCTCGCCGCCTTGTTATTATCCGTTCTGACCGGCTTAGTCCTGGCGATCTTTCCGCATTACACTCTTTACTGGATACTTCCAGTCGTTCTGTTTATCCGTATGGCGCTGAATGCGCTTGATGGCATGCTGGCCCGAGAGTGTCGTCAGCAGTCCCGACTCGGCGCGGTGCTCAACGAATTTGGCGACGTGATCTCCGATGTTGCGTTATATCTTCCTTTTTTATTGCTTCCCGGTAGCCATCTGACGCTGGTGTTAACAATGCTGCTTTGTACGGTTCTCAGTGAGTTTGCCGGAGTGCTGACGCAGGCGATTGGCGGCGTGCGTAGTTACGCCGGGCCGATGGGGAAAAGCGATCGCGCTATGGTATTTGGCGGTTGGGGGATAGCATTGAACCTGTGGCCGGACGTGGCGGTATGGAGCAATATGCTGTGGGGGCTCGTTACCTTGCTGCTTATCTGGACCATTATCAACCGCTGTTCCAGCGTTCTGCCCGGAGCCAGGGCATGACGCTATTGCTGCGTTCTCTGGCGGTTATCTTTTTGCTATTGCTATTGGCGACAGCGGTGGATGGTCTGCTGCGCTGGCGGAAGCCTGAGAAAAACTGGCGTGAGTTGACCTTACGGATCCACACTTGGTGGGTGATTATCGTCCTTTTTTCGCTGGCGTTGCTCAGCCCGCGCTGGTTGGCGCTGACCTTTTTCGCGCTGGTCAGCTTTATGGCGCTGAAAGAGTTCTTGACTCTGGAGCCCTCCCGACAGGCTGACCGCATGCCCGTACTGTGGATGTTCATCGCCATCCCCATCAACTATTGGCTAATCAGTATTGGCTGGTACGGTCTGTATATCATTTTCATTCCGGTGTACGCCTTTTTATTCCTGCCTGCGAGAATGGTTCTGGCGGGGGATACCCGGGGGTTTTTACATAGCGCCGCGCAGCACCATTGGGGGCTGATGACCACCGTCTTCGCTTTTAGCCACGTGGCTTCTTTGCTGGTGTTGCCAACCAACGGTCAGCAAACCGGCGCGCTGCTGGTGCTGTTTCTGGTGGGCTTAACCGAATTCAACGACATTGCGCAGTATCTTTGGGGTAAATCATTGGGGCGGATCAAAATCACGCCAACCGTGAGCCCAAATAAGACCCTGGCCGGGTTGCTTGGCGGTATTGGCTGCACCACGCTGGCCGCATGGCTGCTGGGGCCGATAATGACGCCGCTTAACTGGCAGATGTCGTTATTGGCGGGCGCGATGATCGGCAGCGCGGGTTTCTGCGGAGATGTGGTGATGTCGGCGGTGAAACGCGATATTGGGGTGAAAGACAGCGGTACCTTGCTGCCGGGCCACGGCGGCATTCTTGACCGGCTGGACTCTCTTATCTTTACCGCGCCGGTATTCTTCCATTTTATTCGTTATTCCTGCTACTGACATGATGCTAAAAAATGGCTTTAGAATGCTGTTTGCGATAGTGGTTATCTGGCCATTAGCCTGGCTGTGGCTAGGGCTGCGGGTGAAACATCGTGAGCGCCTGCCGGAAAAGGGGCCGGCGATCGTGGTGGCTAATCATAACAGCCATATGGATGTGTTCGCGCTGCTGGCGCTATTTTCGTTGCGAACGCAGAGACAAGTTCATCCAGTGGCGGCGGCGGACTATTTTTTACGTAATAAAGCCCTGGCCTGGTTCACCCTGAATGTACTGAATATTATTCCCGTAGCGCGCCGCGGGCAGGGGAAAAATCCGTTAGCGGCCTGTGAACAAGCGCTACGTGATGAACAAATCCTGATCCTTTTTCCTGAAGGTACCCGCGGACAACCGGGAGTGATAGCGCCGATAAAATCAGGGCTTTGGTATCTCAGCCAAAGTTTGCCGCAGGTCGCTATTATCCCTATAGGGCTCAAAGGTACCGAACGGGTGATGGCTAAAGGCAACCGCATTCCTTTACCCCTGTTCATCGACGTCAATATTGGCGAGCCGTTATATTTCCATCCGGATAAACAGCAGTTTAAAGACCAGATAGGGCGGCAGTTACTGTTGCTGGCCGGTACGATTCCCGGCGCTACCTGACTGCAGATATTGAGTGGCTAAATTGAGATAACGGGGTTGATAGCGTGACAGCTCAAGTAGATGTTTGTTGCCGCCCGGACATAGGGCGGCGAACGATATAATCAGCGCTTTTGGTTGTAAAATGAATCAATTAATTCATCAATAAACTTTTGCGCCAGCATCTCTACCGCGCCGCTACGGGTAAGCATCGCCAGGCAGGCCAGCCGGTCCAGTTTACGTAGCACCGAGCGTTTAACCGACAGCGAAATAGCCGTTTTTTGATCCTTATTCAATACGACTTTACCCGAAGTCATCGGCATTTTTAGGTCGCTATTGACACGGATCGCTTCTGCCATTCGCTCCATCATCTCCTTCGTCAAGGAGCCACTAGCGACAAGTTGATAGGTATGGGCGGCTTTACTGTATTTTATTTCCGCCGCATAGGTATCACGCAACGTTTTCAGCGTTCTTGATAACGTTGGATCCGAACAACCTAGCTTTTCCAGCAGTTCCGTTGAGGGGACCGGTTGCCCGTTGCCGAGAATCAGCGCCAGTTTAAAAATGCGCTCTTGTTTACTATTTAATCTCATCCTGAGGCCATCGCATTATCCATAGTGTAGTGTGTCGGTTAATTTATCGACCCTTGGGCAAAAGCGTCTTGGGCGAATTCGCTAACGATACCGTAATGGGCTGCTCTGGCCAGGATGGCTGCAGCCCAGTTGCGATGGGTGGCCGGTTCGCACATTGTCCCTTGAGATTTAAACACAGCCTGGCTGGAGTTAAGGATCCGTAGCGCATCAGCGTGTTCGCCGGGTGTGACCATTAGCGCGCGTTCAATCGTCAGCAATTGATTGGGATGAATAGCTGTTTTTCCGACCAGACCGTGGGCCATATCCAGCTGCAGTTCCCGCGCCATGATCTCCTGGCTATCGATATGTTCGCAAACCGGCGCGGTAAGGGCGAAATGATAAGGAGAGAAAACAGATACCAGCATTTTGATAACGTATCCCATTGGCCCGTCGTACAGCGTCAGGTTACGCGAACGACGCAGCGAGATAACATTCATGAGATCGTTACCACCGATACGCAAGGCGATTATCCGGGCTCGACAGGGATGAGCGCTGAGTTCTACGGCAAGCTGGCGCATTTTCTCGCAATCAAATACCTCTTCGGTTTCCAGCGTTGGCATCATGCTCAGAGAAGTGCTGCCGATCGCTTGCCACCAGCCAGCCAGTGAATGGTGAGTGAATTTGGGTATGACCATGCCGTCAATGGCCGTCAAATCAAAGTTCTCGATTAGTTGTTTCGCCATGGTTAGATGTCGTGGACGAATAAATACCAGCGGCCAGAGACGGTGCTCTTGTGTTGCTTTGGCATGGGCCAGCTGTGTACAGAGCTTTTTGAGGTTTACCAGAGCGTGGCTGATATCGCTATCGCTAACCGAATCCTCAAGACAGATCACTAATGAGCGTAGTCCTTTCATTTTGCCGTCAATGATGGTTGAGGCAATATCATGGCGCGTGGCGGGCATGTATAGGGTCGCTCCCAGATTCCATGCCGAGAGACGTGTTTTCATTAAAATACCTTCTTGATAATAGTGACGGCACGGTATTGGCCGATTTCATCGCCAACTTCGCTTACGTGAATACCTTTATCGCGGGCTAACGCAATCAATAGCGCAACATCCGGATCGTTAATGGCGCGCACCAGAACATGATCGGGTACCCTGCGAAGCACCGCTCGTGTTGCTTCTGCGATGCCTGGTTTGATGCGGTTAAGATTGTCGACGGCATATCGTTCAGCAAGGTGGAGCACTACAGCTTCGCTTTTGCGTCGAAGTCTGGCTTTCTGCGCTAAATCAGGTTTAATCTGCGCGGCGGATAGTAGCGTCTGTCGATAGTTGTCAACGGTATCAACCAGTAGCTGGCCGCATTCAAAATCAGCTAAATGATCGCATTGCACACAACCGTGAAAGCCGACCGGCGACCACAAAGAGCGAGAAATCAGACCCGATACCGGCGCGCCCATGATTCCGAAGGGGATTAACCAGTCATCGTCGGACGCGGACAACCACGCGCAGCCGCAGGGATCGGCTAACACCACCAGTCTGGGATCGGCGGGGTAGCCTTTACGGCCATGTAGCGAACGTTGCAGCTGCGAACGAATGGCGCCTTTCCCGGTCCATCCGTCGACAAAGACGATACCTTGCGTGCCGTGACGGTGTTCAATCCAGTCAAGCGCGGCGCTATCAATACCGCGATCGCGAATGATGCTAATACCGTAGTGGAAGGACGTTTTACCCGCATCACGCAGCGCACGCTGTAGCATCACCCCTAGCGGCACACCCGCGCGCACTAAACTCACCAGTATGATAGGCGTATCAGTGAACTGCGCGATGAGCGTGTGACAGAGCTGCTGCACCTCGTTAGCCATGCGTGGCGTTTCACGCTGCAGGGCCTTGGCAAAAAGATTAAGATGCCACTGACTTGGCGCGGGCTCCTGGCTGAGCAGGTCGGAATAGTGCGCTTTACCCGATTGAATCAACACCTCTTTTTCATCAACCGACGTCATGGCGATATTCACCGGACTGAGTAGAAAGCGGACGTCATTTTGCGGAAAAGCGCCGGAAAAGTGATGGAGCTCGTGCATATTAAGAACCTGCGAAAATATGGTGATTAATGGCTGCGGCAAACTGGCTTTGCCTGGGGATGGCAAACCAATGGCAAAGTTGCAAAAAGCGATGATCGCTAAGGCTGTCGCCAAAACCGAGCACCGGGAATTTGCCGCGCTGGGCCTGCAATTTATTTACTAGCCAAGCGACGGCCGACCCTTTATCGACAGGTTCAGGTATCCAGGCAACATTATTACCGTTGCGGTGAAGATAAAAGCCCTGCAGGGTGAAGCGCTGCGTCAGCCAGTCGGCAAAGGCGTAAAGTTCGGCGATTCTGGTGCTGTCGCGATGTTTCATCACCAGGTAAACGGGCACTTCGTCATACTCTTTGTTGATGCGCGCCCAGCCGTCGACGCCTTGAATAGCCATCTGGGTAGTGATGTCGTGTTGCATGGCTGTCAGTTTGTCAGCATACGGCGCCAGGTTAGCCAACATATGCTGTTGCCACTCAGCATCCGCTAGCCCTTCAGGCGTGATGATGACCGCGCCGTGGGTGGTTATAGCCCATGAGTCAAACGCGATTTGCACCCGCGCCAACTCTTCGCTTCCTCTGGCGGTGACGGGGATCAGTTCGGCATGTTCCAGCAGCCAATCGACGAGCATGGCCTGCTCTTCGTTCATATAGCTGCGTGGACGCATTTCCCGGTCCAGCGCGGCGCAACGAAAGGGGGCCGCAGAGAGTTCATTGACCATTTTCCGTCTGGTCTGAAATAACGTATCGTCGAGATCGGAAAATACTACTGGCTTATTCATAAGATAAAATCTCCAGTCGCGAACAAAGCGACTCCAGCGCGTGTACCAGGTGGGGATCAACGCTTTCCTTTGGGGTCTCAATACATAAAATAATGCGATCGAAACGCTGGTGGGCGACGTTGTAGACAAAGTTTGGGATGCCCAGCCCGTAATTATCGTTAAATGACAGCAGCGATTGGATGGCCATGCCGGGCGCAATCGGCGAGCGACTAGTGGCGCTGAACTTAATGCTGGCCCCTTGCTGCTCAAGACGCTCAGCTAGCAAAAATGGTTCCCAGACAAACTCACCGCTGCCTAGTACCAGGATAGTTTCGCCTGTGGCTGCGACGATCTCGCAGCCGAGGTCAGCGGCGGGACGTATCATTCCCAGGCGCCCCCACGTCTGGCGCCGTGAAAGGGCATACTCTCCACGCGAGGTAATATTGACGGCAGGCATTTCAGGAGGCGTAGCGTTGGACTGTGGATACCATTCCCAGCGTCCTTTAACTAACGCGACCTGGCTGACAGGCAGGTTACAACGCCTGGCGAAGGCATCGCCGCTCCAGTCGGTGAGGGTCACGGAGACAACCCTTTGCAAATGTGTCAGATGCGGGTGCAACGCGGACACAAGATTGATGAAGGTATTACCGGTCGTTGCTTCATCATCGATGAGCACCAGAGTTTTTGCTTCCAGCACCCGTCGGCGCATTTCTCGATCGTCGGGGAGATAAATCAAATGGTCCGTGGCATGGCTATGCGCTTCTTTAAATTCGCACAGCAGTTCCGCCTCTTGCGGATGACGCGTAGAGGTGAGATAGATTGCCTGGTCAACACGTTTGCGGAGTTCGTCAAACACGCCTGCGCCGAGGCCAACGGCAGTCTCAGCCATCCCGACGAACAACACCGGCCCGGCGAGGTCGGCGGGGAAACCAACGGCAAGTCGCTGGTAAACTGCGCGCATCGTTGCCGGCGAAACAGGGATATGTCGACCTAACACCTGACTGACAAACAGAAATGCCCGTTTAGGATTGCGCCGTTCAGCGATGTCAAACAGTGCATGAAGTTCGTTATCCTCGCCGTGGTGAAACACGCGTAATTCGCCACTTGAGAGCTGACGGCGGTAGCAGTTTTCGTGTTTCATCATTTCACCTCCGCATTGTACGAAGGCGCAAGAACGTTGTTGAGTTGCTGAGGGTATCGCCTGCTCTCTGTCATTACTCTGATGGTTGCAGGGGTGAACTGATGCGCTACGCGCCGTATAATGTCATCCGCTGTCAGTAAATCCAGCCGCTGCGCGGCGAACAACCCGGGCAGATTAACGCCGCTGTGACGGGTATAACCAATACCACCGGAAGGGCGTAGATTTATTTCCAGTAAAAGTGGTTTGCCTTCTGTATCGTTCCGGGTCTGCACGTTAACCAGGCCATCAGCGTGCAGTGCTTCGGCGCAGGCGCAGGCAAGTTCTATCGCCGGCCCGCTATTTTCCAGATACTGCAGCGCGCCTTCTTTTCGTCTACCAATGGCTGTCAGTACTTTGCCGTGACTAAGCAGCATGTCGACAGAGTATTCGGGCCCGGGTAACCAGGGCATGAGGGTCAGTGGAG
Source organism: Klebsiella sp. 141240 (assembly GCF_050600805.1). Classification (NCBI taxonomy): domain Bacteria; kingdom Pseudomonadati; phylum Pseudomonadota; class Gammaproteobacteria; order Enterobacterales; family Enterobacteriaceae; genus Klebsiella; species Klebsiella sp. 141240. The sequence continues at coordinate 175,247 of NZ_JAQIRK010000003.1, forward strand.
TAAACACCTCACTGCTCTTAACGGCGGCAAGATACTGTTCCGGCTGAATGCGTCGTTGTTCCGGGTGGTTAATAATATCTGTAGAAAGCGCGTGCTCATCAAATAGCCAAAACCCCATGCCATAAATACCGGTCACGGGTTTCACACATAAACGGCAACCGGGAAAAGGTGACGCTTTGAGGAGATATTCCAGCGTGTTGGTATCAGTGATTCGAATAGATGGCACCACGGGAAGCCCATACGCTTGCATGGCTTTTGCAAAGCTGACTTTGTCATCGGCAATATCAAATGTGGATACCTGGCTTGCGCCCGTGGTGAGACTCACGCCTAGCGCTTCAATTTGGCGTCGGTGCTGTTCGTACCAACGGCACGCTTTGCCAACCTGAATGGCGGATATGCCATATTCCTTTGTTATTGATGAAATAAATGACATTCGTGAATTGATGTCTGTGGGTTCACTTAATGAAAAATGTGCCGTTGATAATATTTCATGTCGTGATTGACTATGTGAAGCGTAGGTGGTTATTGGGTGTTTGTTATTATTGATTGTGAAATCATTAATGCCGAAAATGATATCGCGTTGGGAGGCGAGCCCCTCCATAATCCATATTTTTCTTTCCATTAATATTACTTCCACGCGTCCAGCGTTAAATTTAACTGGAGTCTAGGTTCGCTATAATGGCATGTCAATCATAATATGAGGTGCTTTTTTGTTTTCGGAATGAGTATTTGTGCAGTGAATATTTTTATATTTTTTAATGATTTTGGGAATGCATTGCTATCAGTGGCGTATTTTTCTTTTTCCTAATTTTATAAATTGCCTTGTCTCAGTTCTTTATCATGATATGATTTTTTTCGAGTCTTTAATGCATATTGATTTGCTAAATATATTTTATAGGGAATAATAAATGGTCTCACTTACTAAGAATCAGACAATTTCATTAAGCAAAGCGTCTCCGGCATTATCGCAGCTGACTTTCGGTTTAGGCTGGGATCCGCTGCAGGCGAAGAAAAAAGGGTTATTCGGCGGATTGTTCTCCGGTGGCGCCGGTTCTATCGACCTTGATGCCAGCTGCATTCTATTGAATAAGAATGGCAACGTGCTGGATACCATTTGGTTTGGACAGCTGAAATCTCGCTGTGGCGCTGTCGTTCATAGCGGCGATAATTTAACTGGAGAGGGTGAGGGTGATGATGAAGTCATTCGCGTCAATCTGGAAAAACTTTCCTCTAATGTGGAGTATCTGGCTTTTACCGTCAATAGTTTTCGCGGCCAAACTTTTAACGAAGTTGAGAATGCCCATTGCCGCGTGCTCGATCAAAATAATCAGGAGTTGGCCCGCTACCAGCTAACCGAGCAGGGTTCTCATACCGGTATTATTATTGCTTCATTAAGCCGTCAGAATGGCAGTTGGGATTTTACCGCCCATGGTCAAGCTGCTCAGGGGCGCACTATCGAAGATATGGAAAGTGACGTATTACGCATTGTGGTGCGCTAATGAAATTATTACCCGGAGGAAATAGCGCGGTTCCTGCAGCTAATCTTAGTATCAAAATAAGCGCGGGAAGCGGTGTTGATGTGTCGTCATTTCGTCTCTATGCCAATAATAAAGTAAGAGGCGATGCGGATATGTGTTTTTACGGCCAGCCGCGAAATGATGATAATACCATACAGGTTAGCGCTAATAATTCTGTTACTGTATTTCAGGTTGCATTAGGGCTGCTGCAGGCGGACGTCCAAAAGGTGGCATTTACCGCAACCTGCGATAATAACAGGACTATCGGTGAATTAGGCCATTTGACGATCGCGGTGGAGCATAACGGCAATACGCTGATTGACTGTCAGGTCGATGTTCACGGTCGAAATGAAGCCGCACTGATTCTGGGCGAGTTTTACCGGCGTAATGGCGAGTGGAAGTTTCGCTTTGTCGCTCAGGGTTTTACGGGCGGACTAAAACCGCTCGCTGAATACTATGGCGTTGATATTGCCGATGAAGTTACACCTCCTGCTGCTGAAGCCGCGAAAGTGAACCTCAGCAAAGTCACTTTGACTAAAGAGAAACCGGCAATCAGCCTCGCTAAACGAGACGACTATGGCGAGATACGCGTTAATCTGAATTGGCATCGCCAAAGCTCGGCCACAGGCTTATTTGGTTCATTATTAGGGGGAGGGGCCAGCAACGTTGATCTGGATCTTGGCGCTTTTGTCGAATTAAAAAATGGCGATTTAAGCGTAGTTCAGGCATTGGGTAATGCATTTGGGCGATATCAACAACCGCCCTTTATTCAGCTTCAGGGTGACGATCGTACGGGGGCAGTTAACGATGGCGAATGGATCTGTATCAATGGCAGCGAATGGCAAAATATTCAGCAGATATTAATCTACGCCTTTATTTATGAAGGTGTTGCCAGCTGGGATAAAACAGATGGCGTAGTTACGCTACATGTCCCCGGACAGCCGCCAATCGAAACCCGACTGACCGAAGGCAATAATCGTCGAACAATGTGCGCTATTGCTCGCTTAGTGAATGACAACGGCGCCATAAAAGTTGAGCGTATAAATCAATATTTCACCGGCCATAAAGAGATGGATCGCGCATTCGGTTGGGGATTCCGCTGGCGAGCAGGTTCTAAATAAAGAAAACCAAGTGAGGGAACGATGGGATTATTTAATAAAGTAAAATCGACATTGAACGCCAGCCGCGATGAACTGGTCAAACAGGTTGGGCGTTTTAAAAATAAGAAATTCATGCAAGGAACGGTTGCGGTATGTGCTCGCATTGCCGTTTCCAGCGATGGTGTTAGCGCCGAAGAAAAACAGAAAATGATGGGCTTTCTTCGTTCGTCGGAGGAAATGAAAGTTTTTGATACCAACGAAGTGATCGACTTTTTTAATAAATTGGTATCCAGCTTCGATTTCGATATGGAAATCGGCAAAGGCGAAACCATGAAATATATTCTGGCTTTAAAAGATCAGCCAGAAGCAGCACAACTGGCCGTGCGAGTAGGCATTGCGGTGGGCAAAAGCGATGGCCATTTCGACCCGGATGAACAGGCGGCAACCAGAGAGATAATCGCCGCGCTTGGTTTTAACGCTGAAGAGTTTGGTCTTTAACCCCAGCATTTAAAGGTATTTCATGGTCTCCACGCATTTAGGTTTTCCCGTTGAAACGGTGAGCGTTTTTATTATTCTCGCCATCGGGGCTATCGTTATTGACCTCGTGATGCATCGTAACGATAGCGTGATATCGCTGAAAAGCGCGGCACTATGGTCACTATTTTGGGTTGTGGTGGCAATGGCTTTTGCCGGATTTCTGCTGGTGCACCACGGCGCGGAAGTGGCTAGTTTATTTGTTACTGGTTACGCCTTAGAAAAAGTGCTTTCGGTCGATAATCTTTTCGTGATGATGGCGATCTTCTCCTGGTTTGGTATCCCGGAACGCTATCGCCACCGCGTCCTGTACTGGGGGGTGATTGGCGCGATTATTTTCCGCGCTATTTTTGTCGCCATCGGCACAGGTCTATTAGCACTGGGTCCGTATGTTGAAATAGTCTTTGCCTTAATTGTGCTATGGACTGCCGTCATGATGTTAAAAAGCGGGGAGGAGAGCGATGAAATAGAAGACTATTCGCAGCATATCGCTTACCGACTGGTAAAACGTGTGTTCCCCATCTGGCCAAAATTGGTGGGACATGCTTTTTTACTTACCGCTAAAGAGGTCGACCGTGAACGGGCGAAGCCGGAGAATAAAGATCTCATTATTAGCGCTGGTAAACGCGTCGCGCTATATGCAACGCCGCTGATGTTATGCGTGGCGGTCGTTGAACTGTCTGATGTGATGTTCGCTTTTGATTCCGTACCGGCCATTATAGCAATAAGCCAGGAGCCGCTGATTGTCTATAGCGCGATGATGTTTGCCATTCTTGGCCTACGTACGCTTTATTTCGTACTGGAGGCGCTTAAACATTATTTAGTGCATCTTGAAAAAGCGGTCATCGTATTACTTTTCTTTATTGCCTTTAAGCTTGGTCTGAATGCCACCGATCATCTTTGGCACCATGGCTATAGTATTTCGGCTACCGCCAGTCTATATGTCGTTCTGGTGGTGCTTATTCTTGGGATTGTCGCTAGTTTTGTATTTCAGGAAAAAAACGAGGAACAGCCGGGAGGTAGTTAATTCTTTGCACTGTCCTTATTCATGTTCACTTTAAAAAGGATTTAATATGAGCGTATCACTGTCAAAAGGCGGTAACGTTTCTCTTAGCAAAAGCGATCCGTCAATGAAAAACGTGCTGGTTGGATTAGGGTGGGATGTTCGTACCACCGACGGCCAGGATTTTGACCTTGACGCTTCCGCCTTCCTGTTATCTGAGACAGGAAAGGTGCGCAGCGACAGCGATTTCATCTTCTACAACAACTTAAAATCGGCAGATGGTTCGGTCACTCATACCGGTGATAACCGGACCGGTGAAGGAGACGGCGATGATGAATCGCTGATCGTCAAACTGGATATGATCCCCGCGAATGTCGCGAAAATTATCTTTGTGGTGACCATTCACGACGCGCAAATGCGTCGCCAAAGCTTCGGTCAGGTTTCTGGCGCTTTTATTCGTTTGGTCAACAACGATTCGCAGCATGAAGTAGCCCGCTATGATTTGACCGAAGACGCTTCCAGCGAAACGGCGATGCTTTTCGGAGAACTTTATCGCCATAACGGCGAGTGGAAGTTCCGTGCCGTCGGTCAGGGATACGCAGGCGGCTTGTCCAGCGTCTGTGCCCAGTATGGAATCAACGCATCGTGACTCGTGCTGCCTGATTGCGAATCGGGCAATACGGTAGATTTATAACAGGAGGTTTAAATGGCTGTTTCCCTGGTTAAGGGTGGTAACGTATCACTCACTAAAGAAGCGCCGTCGATGAATATCGCGATGGTGGGGTTAGGTTGGGATGCTCGGGTCACTGACGGGCAGGGCTTCGACCTTGACGCGTCGGTCTTTATGGTTGGCGAGGATGGCAAGGTGCTCTCGGATGCGAATTTCATCTTCTTTAATAACAAGAAGAGCCCTTGCGGCGGTGTTGAGCACCAGGGTGATAACCGTACCGGTGAAGGAGACGGCGATGATGAACAGGTTAAAATCACGCTTTCCCAGGTTGCCGCAGAGGTGAAAAAACTGGTTTTCTCGGTCACCATCTACGACGCCGAAGCCCGTAAGCAGAACTTCGGTATGGTACAGAATAGCTATATGCGCGTGTATAACCACGACAATGGTGAAGAAATCGCGCGTTTTGATCTGTCGGAAGATGCATCAACGGAAACGGCGATGATCTTTGGCGAACTGTATCGTCACGGTGCTGAATGGAAATTTAAAGCGGTAGGTCAGGGATTCGCTGGCGGTCTGGCGGCGTTAGCTTCCGCGCATGGCGTTAGCGTTTAATTCTTGGCAAGAATAAAACCTCCCGCTGGTGCGGGAGGTTTGTTTTATTAGGCTGCAACCACGCTGTCGATCGCCGCTTTGGCATCGGACTGCGCTTTGGCCGCAACTTCTGGACCATAAGCAATACCCTCTGCAAACACGAAGTTCACGTCGGTGATGCCGATGAAGCCAAGGAAGGTAGACAGATACGGCGTAACCAGATCGGTCGGCGTATCTTTATGGATACCACCGCGGCTGGTTAGCACTATCGCACGTTTGCCGGTAACCAGACCTTCAGGCCCCTTCTCGGTGTAACGGAAGGTGACGCCTGCGCGGGCAACCAGGTCGAAATAGTTTTTCAGCTGAGTCGGGATGTTGAAGTTGTACATCGGCGCAGCGATAACAATCACATCGTTAGCTTTCAGTTCAGCGATCAGCTCATCGGAGAGTGCCAGCGCTTCCTGCTGACGCGCAGTCAACTGCGCATCGCTCGGACGCAGCGCGCCAACCAGTTCACCATCCAGTACCGGAATCGGGTTTGCCGCCAGATCGCGCACGGTGATAACGTCGCCTGCGTGTTTTTCGCGCCATTGTTCAACAAAATAGTCGGACAGTTGGCCGGATTGCGAGTACCCTGCAAGAATACTGGACTTCAGAACTAATACTTTGCTCATGGGTGTTTCCTTTTAATGTGATTGACGGGTCAATGCCCTGGTGCTTGATGACACTGTATTCACAATCATGCCGCAGAGATAGCGCAATATATCGAATTCTATGTTCAATTTTTTTGAACAAGGCATGAATTCTACAGATGTGGTAATCTACAGCAATATTACATGAGAGATTTTTCCGGCAGAGCACTGCCCGATAACGCTATGACAGAACAACAAAAAATCACTTTCTCGCAGCTCTATGAACGGCTCGATGGCCTGATGCTGCGCGATAAATCGCGCTACAGCCGCCGCCTGCATGGCGCAAAGAAGGTTAAAAATCCTGATGCCCAGCAGGCCATTCTCCACGAGATGGCGCAGGAGATAGAACAGGCCGCAGGGAAAGTCCTGCTACGCGAAGCCGCGCGTCCGGCAATTACCTATCCGGAAAACCTGCCGGTTAGCCAGAAAAAACAAGAAATTCTCGAAGCGGTGCGCGATCACCAGGTGGTGATCGTCGCCGGAGAGACCGGTTCTGGCAAAACCACTCAGTTACCCAAAATTTGCATGGAGCTGGGGCGCGGCCTGAAAGGCCTGATTGGCCACACCCAGCCGCGTCGACTGGCGGCGCGAACCGTCGCTAACCGTATTGCCGAAGAGCTGCAGAGCGAGCCAGGCGGCTGTATCGGTTATAAAGTCCGCTTCAGCGACCACGTCAGCGAAAACACCATGGTTAAGCTGATGACCGACGGTATCCTGCTGGCGGAAATCCAGCAGGATCGCCTGCTGATGCAGTATGACACCATCATTATTGATGAGGCGCACGAGCGCAGTCTGAACATTGATTTTCTGCTGGGCTATCTGAAAGAGCTCCTGCCGCGCCGCCCGGACCTGAAAATCATCATAACCTCCGCAACCATCGACCCGGAACGTTTCTCAAAGCATTTCAATAATGCGCCGATTATCGAAGTTTCCGGGCGGACTTACCCGGTTGAAGTACGTTATCGTCCGATTGTTGAAGAGGCGGACGATAGCGAACGCGATCAGCTCCAGGCGATTTTTGATGCCGTCGATGAACTGGGGCGCGAAAGCCCCGGCGATATCCTGATCTTTATGAGCGGCGAGCGGGAAATCCGCGATACCGCAGATGCGTTGAATAAGCTCAATCTGCGTCATACCGAAGTGCTGCCGCTGTATGCTCGTTTATCAAACAGTGAGCAAAACCGGGTCTTCCAGTCCCATAGCGGGCGGCGTATTGTCCTGGCAACCAACGTTGCTGAAACCTCGCTAACGGTTCCGGGTATCAAATACGTTATCGATCCGGGTACCGCTCGCATCAGTCGCTACAGCTACCGTACAAAAGTGCAGCGCCTGCCTATCGAGCCGGTATCACAGGCCTCCGCTAATCAGCGTAAAGGCCGTTGCGGACGTGTGTCGGAAGGCATCTGTATTCGTCTTTACTCGGAAGACGATTTCCTGTCGCGGCCGGAATTTACCGACCCGGAAATTCTGCGTACTAACCTGGCGTCGGTCATTCTGCAAATGACCGCTCTGGGGCTGGGCGATATCGCCGCGTTTCCGTTTGTCGAAGCGCCGGATAAGCGCAACATCCAGGATGGCGTGCGTCTGTTAGAAGAGCTCGGCGCTATCACTACCGATGAGCAGGCAACGGCTTATAAGCTAACCCCACTGGGCCGCCAGCTTAGCCAGCTACCGGTGGATCCTCGTCTGGCGCGGATGGTGCTGGAAGCGCAGAAACATGGCTGCGTGCGTGAAGCGATGATCATCACTTCCGCGCTGTCGATTCAGGATCCGCGCGAGCGCCCCATGGACAAGCAGCAGGCGTCTGATGAAAAGCATCGTCGCTTCCACGATAAAGAGTCTGATTTCCTTGCGTTTGTCAATTTGTGGAACTATCTCGGCGAACAACAAAAGGCGCTCTCCTCGAATCAGTTCCGCCGCCAGTGCCGGGTGGATTTCCTCAACTATTTACGCGTGCGTGAATGGCAGGATATTTACACCCAGCTGCGCCAGGTCGTGAAAGAACTCGGCCTGCCGATCAACAGCGAGCCGGCGGAGTACCGGGAGATTCATACCGCGCTGCTGACCGGTTTGTTGTCGCATATCGGGATGAAAGACTCTGATAAACAGGAGTATACCGGCGCCCGTAATGCCCGGTTCTCTATCTTCCCCGGCTCCGGTCTATTCAAGAAACCGCCGAAGTGGACGATGGTCGCGGAACTGGTGGAGACCAGCCGCCTGTGGGGGCGCATCGCCGCCCGCATTGAGCCGGAGTGGGTCGAGCCGGTGGCGCAGCATCTGATCAAACGTTCCTACAGCGAACCGCACTGGGAGCGGTCGCAGGGCGCGGTAATGGCGACAGAAAAGGTTACCGTCTACGGTCTGCCGATCGTCGCCGCACGTAAAGTGAACTATAGCCAGATTGACCCGGCGCTGTGCCGTGAGCTGTTCATTCGCCACGCGTTGGTAGAGGGCGACTGGCAGACGCGGCATGCTTTCTTCCGCGATAATCTGAAGCTGCGCGCTGAAATCGAAGAGCTGGAGCATAAGTCGCGCCGTCGCGACATCCTGGTGGATGACGAGACCATGTTCGAGTTTTACGACCAGCGCATTAGCCACGATGTCATCTCCGCTCGCCACTTTGATAAGTGGTGGAAGCAGGCCAGCCGCGAAACGCCAGACTTGCTCAATTTTGAAAAGAGCATGCTGATTAAAGAGGGGGCTGAGCAGGTCAGTAAACTGGACTACCCGAATTTCTGGCATCAGGGCAATCTTAAACTGCGTCTTAGCTATCAGTTTGAACCCGGCGCGGATGCCGATGGCGTAACGGTTCATATTCCGCTGCCGTTGCTCAACCAGGTAGAGGAAGCCGGATTTGAATGGCAGATCCCCGGCCTGCGTCGCGAGCTGGTCATCGCGTTAATCAAATCGTTGCCGAAACCCGTTCGGCGTAATTTCGTCCCAGCGCCTAATTACGCCGAGGCGTTTTTAGGCCGCGCGACGCCGCTGGCGTTGCCTCTGCTGGATTCGCTGGAGCGTGAGTTGCGTAAAATGACCGGCGTGACCATCGACCGCGAATCCTGGCAGTGGGATCAGGTGCCCGATCACCTGAAAATCACTTTCCGGGTGGTGGATGACAAAAATAAGAAACTGCAGGAAGGGCGCTCTTTGCAGGCCTTAAAAGACGCGCTAAAAGGTAAAGTTCAGGAGACGCTATCGGCGGTGGCCGACGATGGTATTGAACAGAGCGGGCTGCATATCTGGAGTTTCGGCACCCTGGCGGAGAGTTACGAACAGAAGCGCGGCAACTATAAGGTTAAAGCCTGGCCGGCGCTGGTGGACGAGCGTGACAGCGTCGCCATCAAACTGTTTGATAATCCACAGGAACAGCAGCTGGCGATGTGGCGTGGTCTACGCCGTTTGCTGTTGCTTAATATTCCGTCGCCGATTAAATATCTGCACGAGAAACTGCCCAACAAAGCCAAACTGGGACTCTATTTCAACCCGTATGGCAAGGTGCTGGATCTGATTGACGACTGCATCTCCTGCGGCGTTGACAAGCTTATCGATGAAGCCGGCGGCCCGGTGTGGACCGAAGAGGGCTTTAGTAAACTGCACGATAAAGTGCGCGCCGAACTGAACGACACGGTGGTCGATATCGCAAAGCAGGTCGAGCAGATCCTGACGGCGGTGTTTAACATCAATAAGCGTCTGAAAGGGCGGGTAGATATGACGATGGCCCTGGGGCTGTCGGATATTAAAGCGCAGATGGCGGGTCTGGTTTATCGCGGCTTTGTTACCGGCAACGGTTTCCGCCGCCTTGGCGATACGCTGCGTTATCTGCAGGCAATTGAAAAGCGTCTTGAGAAGCTGGCAATCGACCCGCATCGTGACCGCGCGCAGATGCTGAAAGTCGAGAGTGTGCAACAGGCGTGGCAGCAGTGGTTGAATAAGCTGCCGCCGAATCGCCGCGATGACGACGACGTACAGGAGATCCGCTGGATGATCGAAGAGCTGCGCGTCAGCTTCTTTGCTCAGCAGTTGGGTACCCCGTATCCGATCTCGGACAAACGCGTGTTGCAGGCGATGGAGCAAATTACGCCGTAGCCTGGCTGGTTGTCCCCGGTGGCGCTGCGCTTACCGGGGCTACTCGCTTAAGCGTTTACCCACGCCAGAGTAAAGCCGTCCCAGCCTTTAGTGCCCACGGTCTGCAGCGCCGTTGCCGTCAACCGTGGCTCGGCGCCCATCATCTCAATGAATTGACGCACGCCCTGAACGCGCTCGTCGGCGCTCTGTGGGTTGACCACTTCACCGTCGCGTACCACGTTATCGCCAATAATTAAGGTTCCTGGGCGGGAATAACGTAGCGCCCAGCGCAGATAATGGGGATTATTCGGCTTATCGGCATCGATGAAGATCAGGTCGAAAGCGGGACATTCGCCAAGCGCCTCCAGAGACTGTAGCGCCGGCCCCTCCCGCAGCGTGACCCGCTGGTCAACGCCCGCCAGCTGCAGATTCTCCCGCGCCACCTGGGCATGATGCGCGTCGGCCTCCAGCGTGAGTAGTTGGCCGTCGGCAGGAAGCTCGCGCGCCATCCAGATGGTGCTATAGCCGCCGAGAGTACCGATCTCCAGTATCCGCTTAGCCTGGGTAAGTCTTACCAGCAGGGCGAGAAACTGCCCCTGATTGGCGGCGACATCGTGTGCCGGCAGCCCGGCTCGATGGTTGTTTTCCAGTACCCGATCGAGCACAGGATCGCCGGGGATTAAGGCCTCAATCAAATAATTGTCTACTGCCGACCACTGTTGTTGCATATTACGCTTCCCCATTTAGCTCCCTGATGAGTCAGACCAGCCGCCTCCCAGCGCCCGGTACAAATCAATCTGCGCCAGCAGCAGGTTATTTTTCACCTGCACCACGCTCAACTGAGTGGAGAATAACGTACGTTGCGCATCCAACACGTCCAGATAGGAAGAATAGCCGTTACGATAGCGGTTCTGCGCGATACGCAACGTTTCTGCGGCGACCGATTCCTGCTCCTGGAGCTCGCTTAACTGTTCGCCGTAGCGGCTGATGGCATCCAGGCTATCGTTCACCTCTTTGAACGCGCCGCGTACGGTTTTCTCATATCCGTATAACGCCTGATTTCGCTGGGCCATCGAGACATCAACCTGCGCATTTAGCGCCTGGCGGTTGAGTAACGGCGCCAGAATACTGCCGCCAAGGCTCCATAACCGCAGCGGGTTGTCGAGCAGATCCGGCAGCGTTCTGTCCTGCAGGCTGCCGGTGGCGGTCAGGTTGATGGAAGGCAGCAACTGCGCCTGCGACGACGCGAGGGTGGCATCAGCGGCCACCAGTTGGCGTTGAGCTTGCACAATGTCCGGACGGCGGCTCATTAGCGTCGAGGGTAACTGTGAGGGCAGGCGTAGCGGGCTAAGTTGTGCGAACTCGTTACGTTTTAGCGCACCGGGATTGTCGCCCAAGAGAACGCTCAGGGCGTTCTCTTGTTGCGCGATTTGATGCTGCAATGGCGGGATCTGCGCCCGCGTCGAGCGCAGTTCGGAATCCGCCTGCATGAGCTCCAGGCGCGAGGTATAGCCGGTTTCATACTGCCGTTTAGCCAGATTCCACGCATCTTCTCGCGATTTCAGCGTTTGGCGGGTGACTCGCAACTGCTCGTCTAATGACAACAAGGTGACGTAGCCGACGGCGACCGATGTCGCCACGGTCAGATTAGCGGCAGCGGCAGCGGCTTTCTGCGCTTCAAGGCTGGCTTCGGCTGCGCTGGCGGCGCTGCGGTTGGCCCCCCAAATATCGACGTCATAGCTGGCGGTCAGGCCCCCTTTGTACAGCGTGCTGTGGATGGGCAGACCGGTCGCGGCGGACTGTGCGCGAGCGCGGGTACCGGTCAGGCTGGCATCAAGCGAGGGGAATAAGCTGCTATCAGCAGCGTACGCGCGCGCCTGATACTCGTTAACCCGCTCGCGGGCGATCAGGACGTCGCTGTTGTAGCGCAACGCCCGATCGACATACTGATTAAGCGCGCTATCGTGAAAATTGCGCCACCACACGCCTTCCACCGGGCTGGAGGGACCCACATCGGCACGCCAGGCGGCGGGGATCGCCAGCGTAGGCTCCGCACGTGGGACATCGGCAGACTGACAACCGACCAGCGCCAGCGCCACGGCAAGGGTTAACGGGCGGATCATTGTTTATTCTCCGCGCGGGTATCAATCGTCACCTGCACCGACATCCCCGGACGCAGACGATAGCTGTTTTTCTGTCCCTCATCGACCGCGATACGGACAGGGATCCGCTGGGCGATTTTGACAAAGTTGCCGGTCGCGTTATCCGGCGAGATCGCGCTGAATTCGACGCCGGTCGCTGGCGAAATACTTTGTACTTTGCCGTGGAAGGTTTCGCTGTTCAACGCATCGACCGAGAAGGTGACCGGCTGGCCGACGCGCACCTCGGCGAGCTGTGTCTCTTTCAGGTTGGCGATAACCCAGTGCTGAGGCGGTACCAGCGAGGTCAAATGCGTACCGGCGCTGACATAGGCGCCGAGGCGTACGGAGATCTGCCCCAGTTGCCCGGCCGTCGGGGCGATAATCCGCGTATTCTGCAGGTCGATTTCGGCAAGCTCCAACGCCGCTTTGGCGCTGGCCACATCGGCCTCCAGCGAATCGCGATTGACGATAGTGGACTGCAGATCCTGGCGCGACATCTCCAGTGTGGCTTTCGCCTGTTCGATATCGGCTGCGCCTTGAGCCGCGCTGGCCCGCGCAGAGTCGCGTTCGCGAATGGATAACGAACCGTCCGCGGTGAGTTCCTGTACGCGTTTTAAATCGGCTTGGCTTTTCTGATTCTGCGCGCGGGCGTTTTGCAAGGCGGCCTCGTTTTTGACGATCGTCGCTTCGGCGCTTTTCCGCTGCTGCTGGTTGTTTTTCAGCGCTGCCTGTTTCATCGCCAACGTTGCCTGCGCCTGGTGCACCCGCTGTTTATAGATGCGATCGTCAATCTGGAACAGCACCTGTCCCGGCTGAACGGTATCGAAATCTTTGACGTTCACCGCGGTGATATACCCGTTAACCTGCGGGCTGATAAACGTCGTCTGACCACGCACGTAAGCGTTATCGGTAAACTGACTATGCCGGGTGAAAGGGGGCAACTGCCAGGCGTAAAGAATAACCAATACGCCGACGATGCCGATCGCCGCGGCGGTAAAAATAGACACCACGCGGATGTTGTTTCGGGTATTGGCCTGTTGCCTGGCCGCGTCCTGCTGACTCATAACCACTCCAGAGTAAAAATTATCTTATTATTTGTTGCCGGTTGCGCGTTTTAACGCGATACGGGCGGTGATTCGCAATCTGATTAAGCGCCAGAAAATCCACACCAGCGTTGCGGCAGAGATCGCCGCCGTCAGGAGATAAGTGTCATTGTAGGCGAGAATATTGGCCTGTAGCGTCGAGGCGTTTTGCAGCAGCGTGGTAGCCTGCACGTTCAATAGCGTGCTGTCGCCAATCTGGCTTTGATACATCTGGCTGTACTGCTGCAGTCGCTCGGCGATCAACGGGTTCAGCGTGGTTATCTGATCGGCCAACTGGCTGGAATGAAATTTTTCGCGCCAGGTCTGAAAAGTACCGAGGATAGCTGAGCCGAGCAGGCCGCCGATATTTTGGCTCATGCCAAACAGAACCGAGAAGCTGACCAGATTCCGCTGGTCGGCAATCACCCCGCCAATTCCCGCCAGCATGGCCGGCGCGAGGAAGAAGGCACTGCCGAAGCCAAGTAAAAACTGGCTGAACATCAACTGTTCCGGACGGGTCAGGGCAGTGGACTGGCTATCAAGCAATGACGCAATCATAATCAACGCCAGCGCGGTCGCGGTGGGCCAGTAGAGGCGCTGCGGGTTAAGCGTCAGGCAACTGGCGACGATACCGCAGACGATACCGGCGAAAATCGACCATGCCAGGTTGGTCATCTGCTCGTTTTGCAAGCCGACGTACTGCAGCCAACCGATGACCCCGGTATTCTGTTCCGCCAGCACGATGCGAATCAGCAACATAATCAGTCCCAGACGAAGGATACTGCCGCTGGAAAGCCATTTGGTGTTAAGCAGCGGGTTAGTGCGATTATGCTCGAAGGCGATAGCCGAAACGATCAGCACCACCGCTCCCGCCAGCGACCAGCCAAGCCACGGCGCCTCAAACCACCAGTCCAGACGGCCCAGCGACAGGACCGCGCAGACTAAAGCCATACCGGGCGCCAGCAGGAAGAAGGTAATAAAGTCCTTCTTCTCAAACACCTTTTTGCGGTCGCTTGGCGGCAGTTTCAGCGCGATGACGCAGGCCAGCGACACCAGCGCCAGGCCGAGCTCAAAGAAGTAGAGCCCGCGCCATTCGTCAATCTGCAGCAGTTCGGTCGAGAACAGACGCGCCAGCGGGATCGCCAGCGACGATCCGGTGATACCGATGGTCAACGCCTTCAGGCGGTGGCGCGCCGGCCAGGCCTGCACCTGATAGTAAATTCCCAGTGAACTCAACGCCGCTGCCACCATGCCGTGCGCCGCGCGCACCATCATTGCCGAGCTGAGGTCGTTGACGAACAGGTGGAAGAAAGTGACCAGTACATACAGTACCAGGAAGCCTTCGGTAAAGGCGCGCAGGCCGAACTGTTGGCGAAATTTCACCAGCAGCAGGTTGATGGAAACGTTAGTCATAACGTAGACCGCCGGCAGCCATGCGATTTCCGTCGACCAGGCGGCAAAAGTGCCCTGCAGCAGCTGCAGGTTGGCGGTAACGACGGCGTTACCCAGCGCGCCGGTCAGGCACACCAGCAGCCCGACGATGCCGTAAGCGACGCGTTTTGGCGTACTGTGAATCGGCGTCGACGGCGAGCCGAGCATCGCCGGTTTTTCATGCGGCGCCCAGTCGTGGGGCACATAAGGATTAGCTTCGCGACGAGGCATTATTTCTTTTCCACCTCGTGCAGCAGCTTTTCCAGAACCCGGTGGGTTTGCTCACGCTCTTCCGGAGTAATGGCGGTGAGGATCTCCTCGCGCAGGTCGTCGGCGACCGCTTTCACCTGATGAAAGAGCGCCATCCCTTTGGCGGTGGCAACCAACAGACGCTTACGTTTATCGCTGTCAGGCTTAACGCGCTCCACCAGTTCAAGTTCGACCAGGCGGTTAATGAGCGGGACGATGGTGGCGCTTTCGACACCCAGTTCCTGCGCCAGTTCGCTTTGCGAGAGGGGCTGCTCGTTGCGGGCAATGGCTGACACCGCCACCCATGACGCCTGGCTCATGCCTAGATTTTTTAACCGCCGGTTAACCGCCAGCCGCCAGTGATGCGCGGTTAAGTATAAGAGATGGGAAAAGTTAAGCTGTCGGTTATCCATGTTCCGCCTGCAAAATCATTAGAGCTCTAATGATTTTAGGCGCGGCGATTTACTGATTTCAAGTCACGAAGATAAAAATAGGTTAACGCAATGTGCGTTTTTTGTGGGAAAGGCAGGCTGGCACGTGGAGAAAAAAATAAAAAACCCGGGCGAGCCCGGGTTTCGTATCTGGATTACCTGGACATTAGCCCGGATAGATGCCGCGATCTTTACGCGCCAGCAGAATGCGCTCGCAGGCGACGATGTAGGCCGCGGTACGCAGAGAACACGCTTTCTCGGCGGCTTTATCGCAGACGTGAACAATAGCATCCGTCATGATGCGGTCCATCTTGGCGTTGATCTCTTCTTCGCTCCAGAAGAAGCTTGCCATGTCCTGCACCCATTCGAAGTAGCTGACGGTCACGCCGCCGGCGTTACAGATAACGTCCGGAACCACGATCACCCCGCGGTCGGCCAGCACGTCGTCGGCGTCCGGATAGGTCGGGCCGTTGGCGCCTTCGAGGATCAGCTTACAGCTGATTTTTTCCGCGCGTTCACGGGTGATTTGGCCTTCCAGCGCCGCCGGGATCAGGATATCCATCTCGGTGGTCCAGAAATCTTCTTTGGCGATTTCACGCGCGCCCGGGAAACCAGCAATCTTCTTGTTCTCGGCCTGCCATGCGGTCAGCGCCTGCATGTCGATGCCGCCTTCGTTGAACAGGGTCGCGGTATGGTCCTGGATCACGACAATGCGCGCGCCAACGTCTGCAAACAGACGAGCGGCTTCGCTGCCGACGTTACCAAAACCTTGCAGCGCCACTTTCGCGCCTTCGATTTCGATACCGTTGCGACGAGCCACTTCACGACCGGTGACGAAGACGCCGCGGCCGGTGGCTTTTTCACGGCCCAGCGAACCGCCGAGATGAATCGGCTTACCGGTAACCACGCCGGTGATAGTGGTGCCGTGATTCATGGAGTAGGTGTCCATCATCCACGCCATCACTTTACCGTTGGTGCCAACGTCCGGCGCCGGGATATCTTTCTGTGGCCCAATGATAATGCCGATTTCGCTGGTATAGCGACGAGTCAGACGTTCCAGCTCGCCTTCAGACAGTGAGAACGGGTCGACGCGGATGCCGCCTTTGGCTCCGCCGTAAGGAATATTGACCGCGGCGCACTTAATGGTCATCCAGGCAGAAAGCGCCATTACCTCGTTAAGATCGACATCCGGATGGTAGCGAACACCACCTTTACCCGGTCCACGCGATAGATTGTGCTGTACGCGATAGCCTTCGAAATGGCGGATGGTGCCATCATCCATCTGCACTGGAATATCAACGATCAGCGCGCGTTTCGGGTGACGCAGAGTTTCCACCCAGTAGGCGAGGTCGCCCAGATACGGCGCGACGCGGTCGATCTGGCGCAGGTAAGTGGTCCATGGAGATGTACTACTTTCAGATGCGTAAGATAACTTTTCCATAAGAGTCCTGTATCTCAATGTTATTTGTGTCGTGTAAAACCGTGGAATAGGTACAGCAGTAAAATCTGTGTGATGAATGTTATCACCAATTTTATAAACCAGTATTTGACGGCTATTCCGAATTTTACATTTTTGTTAGTTTTTTGGGGTTGCATTTGAATAAATAAGCACGACCAGGTGCCTGTATGTCATGCATGGATATGCATATTTTATGCAGATAAGTGAATATAGAAATAATTTTTTCATATTTTTCATTATCTTGATGATCCTCTAAAAGTGAATAAAATGATTCATGGTTGTATTGACTTTGTTGCTCGTCAGGGCCCAGCATTAGCTCACGCAATACACAAGGTATTAACCGTGAATTAACATATATCCATACAAATAAAATGGCTTATTTCAGTTGTGGTGAAAATATTTGTCATCGCAGCGGGACGTGTGCGCCCTGAAAACGGCTAAAGGGAAATTGTTAAATTCGACTATTCACGATTGGCCAATTTATGCCGCCGATCCTCGTTCCGGAGAATTGTTATGTCAGGCAGTATCACTCGCGAAGATTTTGATGCTTATATGGTTCCGTGTTTCGCTCCCGCGCCGTTTATCCCGGTGAAAGCGGCGGGCTCCCGCGTCTGGGACCAGCAGGGTAAAGAGTACATTGACGTGGCTGGCGGCATTGCGGTTAACGCGCTGGGTCATGCGAATCCGGCGCTGGCTAACGCGCTGAAAGCGCAGCTGGATAAGCTGTGGCACATCGGCAACGGCTATACCAACGAACCGGTACTGCAGCTGGCGAAAACCCTGGTGGAGTCAACCTTCGCCGATAAAATTTTCTTCTGTAACTCCGGTGCTGAAGCCAACGAAGCCGCGCTGAAGCTGGCGCGCAAGTATGCTCACGACAAATTCGGCGCCGACAAGAGCGAAATTATCGCCTTCAAAAACTCTTTCCATGGCCGCACTCTGTTTACCGTAACCGTAGGGGGGCAGCCGAAATACTCCAGCGACTATGCGCCATTACCGCAGGACATCACCCATCTGCCGTATAACGATATCGACGCGGTGAAAGCGGCGTTCTCTTCCCGCACCTGCGCGGTCATCGTCGAGCCGATTATCGGCGAAGGCGGCGTCATGCCAGCGGATCCGCAATTCCTGCAGGCACTGCGCGAGCTGTGTGATGAGCATGAAGCGACGCTGATTTTTGATGAAGTGCAGACCGGCGCCGGGCGTACCGGCCAACTGTATGCTTACCAGCACTACAACGTGGTTCCGGACATTCTCACCAGCGCGAAAGGGCTGGGCGGCGGCTTCCCAATTGGCGCGATGCTGGCGAAAGAGGCCTGGGCGCAGGTGTTCCAGCCGGGTACCCACGGCACGACTTTCGGCGGCAACCCGCTGGCGGCGACCGTCGCCAATAGCGTGCTGGCGCAAATAGATAGTGCGCTGCTGGCGGGCGTGGGCGAACGCCATACCCTTATCGTCGATAAACTCAATGCGCTGAACGCCAAATATGATCTCTTTAGCGCCGTGCGTGGGATGGGGCTGCTGATTGGCGCCGAACTGGCAAGCCATCTGCGCGGCAAAGCCAAAGCGCTGACCAATCTGGCGGCGGAAGAGGGACTGATCGCGCTGATAGCCGGGCCGGACGTACTGCGTTTCGCCCCGGCGCTCAATATTCCCCTGGCGGATATTGATGAAGCCTTCGTGCGCCTTGAGCGCGCCGTCGCCCGCTTAACCAGCTAATCCGGGAGACGGCCTATGATGTTATTTCGTCCCGTACGGGAAAACGACCTCGATGATATTGTCCGCCTGGCCTCCCGGGCGGGCGTGGGAATGACCTCGCTGCCCAATGATGCCGTGCGCCTCGCCGCACGGATCAAACGCAGCGTGGAGACCTTTGCCGGCAAGCTGACGCGCGGCGAACAGGGGTTTCTGTTTGTTCTGGAAGATACCGAACTGAGCCGGGTTGTCGGCGTCAGCGCCATTGAGGTCGCGGTGGGGCTCGACGAACCGTTCTACAATTTTCGTATTCAGAAAACGGTACGGGCATCCAAAGAGCTTGGGGTTTACAAGCATCAGGATTTGCTCAATTTAAGCTACGACCATACCGGCCACAGCGAACTCTGTACCCTGTTTCTGGACCCTGAGTACCAGAAGAACCGCAATGGCCTGCTGCTTTCCAAAGCGCGGTTTGTCTTTATTGCCGCGTTCCGCGAGTGGTTTTCACCGCATCTGTTCGCCGAGCTGCGCGGGCGCAGCGACGAGCAGGGTAATTCGCCGTTCTGGGATGCGTTGGGGCACCACTTTTTCGATATTCCTTTCGCCGATGCCGACCGCCTCACCGGTACAGGGATGAAAACCTTTATCGCCGAATTGATGCCGGCTTACCCGATTTACATCTCGCTGCTGCCGGATGATGCCCGCGAGGTGATAGGCCAGGTTCATGCTAATACCGCGCCGGCGCGGGCTATTCTCGAAAAAGAGGGGTTTGGCTGGCGCGGGTCCGTCGACATCTTCGATGCCGGCCCGGTACTGGAAGCAGAAACCGATAATATTCGCGCCATCAGAGAGAGCTACTCGCTGCCGGCGCTGCAACTCATGACGCCGCAGGCGACGCCAACCATCGTCGCCAACGGACAGTTTGATAATTTCCGCGCGGTGCTCATCGCGCAAGAGACGCCGGGAGCGCTCGATCAGCAGGCGCTGGACGCCCTGCAGGTCAATGCCACCGACCGGGTTCACGCGGTGACACTCAATCCAGAGGAAAACAGATCATGGCGGTAAACGCACAGTTTATAGCAGGTAAGTGGCAGCAGGGCGCAGGCGCGCCGTTAACCAAGCTGGCGCCGGAAGACCAGTCTATTTTATGGCAGGCGAGCAGCGCCGGCGCGGCCGATGTGCAGGCCGCCTGTACTGCCGCGCGCGAGGCGTTTTATAGCTGGTCGCATCGCCCATTAAGCGAACGCATTGCCGTGGTTCAGCGTTTCGCTGCACTGCTGGAAGAGAATAAAGAGGCGCTGGCGACGTTAATTTCCCGTGAAACCAGCAAGCCGCTGTGGGAAACGCGTACTGAAGTACAGGCGATGATCGGCAAGGCCGGGATTTCCATTGATGCCTACGCCGAACGTACCGGTTATCGCGAGTCCGCTATGCCGGACGGCAAAGCGCTGCTGCGCCATAAGCCGCACGGCGTGATGGCGGTGTTTGGCCCTTACAACTTCCCGGGGCATCTGCCGAATGGCCATATTATCCCGGCGCTGATCGCCGGTAACACCGTGGTATTTAAACCGAGCGAATTGACGCCCGCGACCGCGGAACTCACCGTTCAGCTATGGCAGCAGGCCGGGATCCCGGATGGGGTGCTAAACCTGGTGCAGGGGGCGAAAGATACCGGCCAGGCGCTGCTGGAAAACCGCGATATCGACGGGGTGCTGTTTACCGGGAGTGCCGCCGCTGGCTTCCATTTCCACCGCTACCTCGGCGGCCAGCCGGAGAAAATGTTGGCGCTGGAGATGGGCGGCAATAACTCGCTGATCGTGGCCGACGTTGTCGATAGCGTTGCGGCGCTGAACGTGATTATTCAATCGGCCTTTATCTCCGCCGGGCAGCGCTGCACCTGCGCGCGTCGTTTACTGGTACCGCGCGGCGAACAGGGCGATGCGCTACTTGAACAACTGATTGCTGCCAGCCGGCAGATCCGCGCCGGTAAATGGGACGCCGATCCGCAGCCGTTTATGGGCGGGGTGATTTCGCAAACCGCCGCGCAGGGCATGCTGGCGGCGCAGGCGAAGCTGGAAGCGCTGGGCGGCAATGTTCTGCTGCGCATGAGCCAGCCTGATCCGCGCTCAACCGTGCTGACGCCGGGAATTATCGATGTTACCGGGATCGCGGTACCGGATGAAGAGTACTTCGGCCCGCTGCTGACCGTGATTCGTTATGACCAGTTCGATGAGGCGATCGCGATCGCCAATAACACCCGCTACGGCCTGGCGGTGGGGCTGATTTCCGCCGACCCGGCGCTGTTCGACAAGCTGGCCGACGAAGCGCGCGCCGGGATTGTTAACTGGAACAAACCGCTCACCGGGGCCTCCAGTAAAGCGCCTTTCGGCGGTGTCGGCGCCTCCGGCAACCATCGCGCCTCGGCGTGGTATGCCGCCGATTATTGCGCCTGGCCGATGGCTTCTCTGGTCAGCGAAACGCTGACGCTGCCGGCGACGACGTCGCCAGGTCTGCCATTCTGATAACCGTTTTTGTGAGGACACTATGTCTGGATTTGAAGCGAATTTTGACGGCCTGGTGGGGCCAACGCACCACTACGCCGGGTTGTCGGTAGGCAACGAAGCGTCACAAAACAACCGCGACGGTTTATCTAACCCGAAGAAGGCGGCGCTGCAGGGACTTTATAAGATGAAGACCCTGGCCGATCGTGGCTTTGTACAGGGCATTCTGCCGCCGCAGCCGCGGCCAAATATGACGATGCTGCGCAGTATTGGTTTTCAGGGTAGCGACGAGCAGGTGATCCAGCGTGCAGCTAAAGAGGCCCCGCAGCTATTGTCGGCCTTTAGCTCCGCTTCCTCGATGTGGACCGCCAACGCCGCCACCGTGTCGCCGTCGGCGGATAGCGCTGATGGAAAAGTGCACTTTACGGTCGCCAACCTGAACAATAAGCTGCACCGCATGCAGGAAGCGCCGATCACCTCGGCTATCCTCAGGGCCACCTTCGCCGATGAGCGTTACTTCGCGCATCACGCGGCGCTGCCGCAGCATGGCGATTTAGGTGATGAAGGGGCGGCGAACCATAACCGTTTCTGTGGGGATTATGATCGCCAGGGCGTGCAGTTTTTTGTCTATGGTAAGCGCGCCAGCGGCGGCATTGCGCCAGCTAAATACCCCGCACGCCAGACGCTGGAGGCCAGCGAAGCGGTGGCGCGTCTGCATCAGCTCGACCTGCAGTACACCGTATTCGCTCAGCAAAATCCGCAGGCTATCGACCATGGCGTATTCCACAATGATGTTATCGCCGTCAGCAACCGCCACGTGCTGTTCCATCATCAGCACGCCTTCCTGCAGCAGCGGGAGGTGCTGGCGACGCTGAAGGAGAGCAACGCCAGGCTGAATATTCCATTCACCAGCGTTGAAGTGCCGGACGAGCAGGTTAGCCTCGATGACGCGGTGGCCTCTTATCTGTTCAACAGCCAGTTACTGAGCAAAGCCGATGGCAAAATGTTGATTGTGGTGCCGGAAGAGTGCCGTCAGCGTGAAAACGTCTGGCGTTATCTCTCTGCTCTCGCCGCCGATAGCGCATCGCCTATCGATGAAGTGGCCGCATTCGATCTACGTGAAAGCATGCGCAACGGCGGCGGCCCGGCCTGTTTACGTCTGCGGGTGGTGCTTAATGACGCTGAGCGTGCGGCGGTCAACGCTCACAGCCTGATGAATGACGAACGCTACCAGCAACTGACCGCGTGGGTTGAAAAGCATTATCGCGATCGCCTGCATGCCAGCGACCTCGCCGACCCGCAGCTGCTGCGCGAGGTTTATCAGGCGCTGGACGAGCTGACGCAGATTTTACATCTGGGCGCGATTTATGACTTCCAGCGATAAGGGGCCGGGAATGGAACAAAACGTCAACGATTTACTGCATTGTAAACTGCAGACATGGACCTTTCCGCCGACTATCGAAGCCAGTTGGTTAGGCGATGGCATTCTGCAACTGCTGCCAAAAACGTCATGGCGACAGGCGACGGTGCTTTCTGCCGGGGTGCACGGTAACGAAACCGCGCCGATTGAAATGTTGCTGCAGATCCTGCAGGGGTTAAGCCATGGCGAACAGCCGCTGACCCAGGCGCTACTGGTGGTGTTCGGCAATTTGCCCGCCATTCGCGCCGGTCGTCGCTATCTGCATAACGATCTCAACCGGCTGTTTGGCGGCCGCCATCTGGCGGCGATGCCCGGGAACGAGTCGCGTCGCGCTTTTGAACTGGAGATGGCCGTACAGGCCTTCTTCCGTAGCGCCGATGTCCACGGCAAGGTGCCGCGCACGCATCTCGATCTGCATACCGCTATTCGCGGGTCGAAATATCGGCAGTTTGCGCTGCTGCCCGCTCATGATGGCGACTACAGCGCAGATTTTTATCAGCTGTTGCAGGCCAGCGGTATGGATGCCATCGTGCGCCATACCGAACCGGGCGGCACCTTTACCCACTTCACCAGCGAGAAGTTCGGCGCGCAAAGCGCCACGCTGGAACTGGGGAAGGTGATGCCATTCGGTGAAAATGATCTGCGCTTGTTTGCCGCCACCGAACTGGCGATCGGCGCGCTGATCGCCGACGGCATCATGCCGCCGCGTAGCAAAGCGCCGGTCGAATACTTTGTGGTGCAGCAGAGCATCATCAAGGGCGAGAACGGTTTTACCCTGAATCTCGACCCGAAAATCGAAAACTTTACCGCGCTGCCGGCAGGCTATGAAATCGCCCGTCAGGCACAGAAAACCTGGGTGGTCAATGCCGACGCCCCCTACATCCTGTTTCCGAATGCGGGCGTCGCCGCCGGTCAACGCGCCGGGCTGCTGCTGACCGCTACCGCGCCAAGCCTTTCCATGCCTGCTTGAAGGAATCAACATGACTGAACATCAACGCGAGGGGCAGGTTCATCCTGCCGCCGACGGGGAGTGCCCGTCGCAGCTCAAACGCGGCCTTGGCGCCCGGCACATTCAGATGATTGCGCTGGGCGGCGCTATCGGCACCGGACTGTTTATGGGGGCGGGCAGAAACATCGCCGTCGCCGGAACATCCATTCTGCTTATCTATCTACTGGTAGGTTTCTTTACCTATATGGTGATGCGGGCGATGGGGGAGCTGTTGCTGACCCGCCTGGATTACCGTTCGTTTGCGGATTTCGTCGGCGACTATCTTGGCCCGCAGGCCAGTTTCTATCTGGGTTGGACCTACTGGCTTAGCTGGGTGGTGACCTGTATCGCCGACGTGGTGGTTTGCGGTAGCTATATGCAGTACTGGTTCCCGGAGATGTCGGCGTGGATGCCCGCGCTGAGTACGCTTGGGATCCTGTTCTTGTTTAATCTGTTGTCGGTAAAGATGTTCGGCGAGGCCGAATTCTGGTTTGCGCTGATTAAGGTCATCACCATTATCGCGCTGATTTTGACCGGCGCGTGGATGATTGCTATTGGCTGGACTTCGCCGGATGGCGTGAAGGCTTCGTTAGGTCATATTACCGACCCGACGGCCTTTATGCCGCACGGGGTGACCGGTTTCTTCGCCGGTTTCCAGATAGCGATCTTCTCCTTCACCGGTATTGAGCTGCTCGGCACCATGACGGCGGAAACACGCGATCCTGAGCGCATCCTGCCGAAGGCGATTAACGCGCTGCCGCTGCGCATCATTATTTTCTATCTGCTGTCGATGGTGGTGATTATTGCCGTGGCTTCATGGCCGGGCGTCTCGCCGGATGCCAGTCCGTTCGTGACCCTGTTCGCCAAGGCCGGGCTACCTGCCGCCGCCGCGGTGATAAACTTTGTCGCCTTGACGTCAGCCATGTCGTCGGCGAACAGCGGCGTTTATTCCAGTACCCGCATGCTGTACGGCCTGTCGGTGGAAAAACATGCGCACTGGCAGTTCCGTATACTATCGCGTAATACCCGCATTCCGGTACGTAGCCTCCTGTTCTCCTGCTTCTGCATGCTAAGCGGTACGTTACTGCTGTTCCTGGTGCCAAACGTGATGACGTTGTTCACCATCGTTTCAACGCTGGCGGCGATCATGGTGGTTTTCAGCTGGGGTATGATCCTCGTGGCGTACCTGGTGTATCGCCATAAACGCCCGGACCTGCACGCGCGGTCGAAATTCAAAATGCCGGCGGGAGTGGTGATGTGCTGGCTAAGCCTGCTGTTTTTCGCCTTCTCAATCTTCATTATGATTTTCGACCCGGATACGCTGCTGGCGCTGCTGGCCTCGCCGCTGTGGTTTATTGCGCTATGGTGCTTCTGGAAAGTGAAACAGAAGCGCGAAGGGCAACTGGCATTGGATAACGCCAGCGCCTGATGATACCCGGCAGCTGAAGCGTGGCTGCCGGATTTTCCTTTTCGCCGTAGCGCGGTTTATGATGTCGCCCGACACTTCATTGTTGGATCAGGACAGAAGAAGGAAAGGGTATGACAGAGCATTTCCCGGCGCTTTCACACGACACGTTAGCGGCGGCCAATCTCATCGGCGACTGGTTGGCGCAGGATGATTTGCCGCAGAATGCGCAGCCGCAGATTGCGGTGTTGGCCGGTAACGCGGTGATCCCGACCATTGACGCCGCCTGTCGGCTCGCGGCACAGAGGCAGATTCCACTATTGATAAGCGGCGGTATTGGTCATTCGACGACCTTTCTTTACGACGTCGTACGAAAGCATCCGCACTATCAGGCGCTGCAGGTAGAGGGGCGTCCGGAATCGCATATCCTGGCGGATATCGCCGAACGTTTCTGGCAAATACCGCGCGATCGCATTGTGGTGGAAGATCGTTCAACCAACTGCGGCGAAAACGCGTGGTTTACTCGCCGGTTACTGGAAGAACGCGGGCTGGATCATTCCTCTGGCGTGGTGATTCAGGATCCGACGATGCAGCGTCGGACGATGGCGACCTTTGCCCGCGCCTGGCAGGAGGCACCGGCGCAGCCGCAGTGGTGGAGCTATCCCGGTTGTTCGCCGCGGCTTGAAAACAGCGCTGCTGGCCTGAGATTCAACGGAGACGATAGTGGATTGTGGCCAGTGGGGCGTTATCTGGCGCTGCTGCTTGGCGAGCTGCCGCGTCTGCTGGATAACGCGCAGGGTTATGGCCCCAACGGTAAAGGGTTTATTACCCACGTCGATTTCCCACGCGATGTTAGCGCGGCGTGGCAATGCTTGCGTGAAGATACGCTATTGAGCGAGGCGCTGAACGCCAGAACGCTGGGGTAGTGAGCAAGGCGGATAGCCGCAGCTATCCGCTGGTTCTGAGTTTACTTCGCGAATTTATCCAGTACGCGGACAAGCTGGGTAACAAAGCCGTACTCGTTATCGTACCAGGCCACGGTTTTCACAAGCTGTACGCCGCCGGCCTCCATGATCTCCAGTTGAGTCGCATCATAGATTGAGCCGAAATGGCTGCCGATAATGTCGGAGGAGACAATTTCTTCTTCGGTGTAGCCAAAAGATTCATTGTTCGCCGCCGCATTTTTCATGGCCTGATTAACCTCTTCAGCGGTGACTTTCTTCGCCAATACGGAAACCAGTTCCGTCACTGAGCCGGTTTTAGTCGGCACGCGCTGGGCGTGACCTTTCAGTTTCCCGCTAAGTTCCGGGATCACCAGACCAATGGCTTTTGCCGCGCCGGTGGTGTGCGGAATAATGTTCTCCGCTGCCGCTCGCGAGGCGCGCAGGTCTTTGCCACGCGGCCCGTCCACCAGCGATTGCGTACCGGTATAAGCGTGAATAGTGGTCATGGTGCCCACGGTAATGCCGAAAGCATCGTTGAGCACTTTAGCCATTGGCGCCAGACAGTTGGTGGTGCAGGATGCAACCGAAATGATGGTATCATCTGGGCTCATGGTGTCGTCGTTGACGTGATAAACGATGGTTTTCATCTCGCCGGCAGGGGCGGAAATCAGCACTTTCTTCGCGCCGGCGGTCAGGTGTGCCTGCGATTTTTCCGCCGACGTATAGAAACCGGTACATTCAACAATCACCTCAGCGCCTGCGGCTTTCCACGGAATATGCTGAGCCTCTTTTTCCGCATAAACGGTGATTTTTTTACCATTAACGATCAGCGCATCTTCTGTAAAATCAACGCTCCATGGGAAAGGACCGTAGTTAGAGTCATGTTTAAGCAGGTAGGCTAAGACTTTCGGTGAGGTGAGATCGTTGATGGCCACGACCTCCAGCGGGCTATTCACTTCTAACAGACGACGAAGTACTAAGCGTCCAATACGACCAAATCCATTAATCCCAAGTTTACTCATGGATACTCTCCTGGTGGTGAAGTTGATACGTTAAAACTTCTTCAGGCAGAGCGGGAAGAGTAAATCCTACCTTTCAGTGGCTTAGCAGTTCACCTGAGGTGTTTCTATTGCTAAGTTACCTGCCTGAAGCGTCTTCAGTAACTGTCACGTGGAGCCAGATGGTGCGAAGGAAGTATAACGCCGGGTCGGAGGTGGTTCCAATGTTCTTACCGCGACAGTACAACAAAAAGAGTGCCTACCATTGTTCGCTATTTCATGCGGCGTTGAGTGGTAAATATGATCTACATCACAATAACAGAAATTAGAAAAAGCGCAGAAGGATATAGCTACATCGAGGCTGTATTGATAACTATAGCGGTGGTTCAGCACAATATTGATAATGAGAATGAATATCATTCATTGACATCTGGTCATATTAATGTAACCTTGCATTAGGAATAATACAGGGATGAATAGAAAATGGATTGCGGCCTGAGGAATAATTATCAACCCATAGCTTAAAAATTTAAAAATCATGCCGAAATTCCATCCTGCTGGCATGAAATGCGGGAAGGAAAATCTGCAGGGTAAATCATAATGCGGGTGTTTAAAGATATTATCCTTGCCGGGAGCATTCTCTTTTCTATCTTATATTCTGTTTTCTCGTTGTGCGATGTTTTGTTGATGATGCAGATATTTTATCGGCACCCAGAGCACTGCTGCCTGTGTTTGCCGTTGGATGTATATATTTTCTGAGCAATGCTTATTTTTGGCTATTGAATTACATAAGGAATATGAAAGATGAAAGAGCTGACAAATAAACAGTTGGGTATGGTCTCCGGTGCAGGGGGGGATATTGGGCGGGAAATTGCTCAGGGAATAGGCGCTGGAGCTGGCACATTTGTAGGCGGAACTCCTGGTGCCATAACCGGTGGGATCGCAGGGGGACAGGTTTATGACTGGGCTGCAACAAAAACACCGGACCCAGCGATGTCCCCATCTGGTTTGGGCGGAACGCTCAAACAAAAACCAGCTAACCTTCCATCCGAAGCGTGGAATGCAGCAGCAGGCAGAGAATGCTACTGGAGTCCGAATAACCTCAATGATATTTGTTACTGACAGATGCTGATTGGCGTACGGGTATAAACCAGTCTAAAAGCCAATAAGGATAGCTGTTAGCGTATGGAAGAGCATGTTATCAGCTCTTCCATCTCTTAACCTTTAAAACTAGCCATAATTAAAGTTTGTCAGTCGAGTGGGAGTCGTCCACGCCTTTTGGCGCCGATGGAATAAAAAATGAACGTTGACGGATATAACCGCGAGTACAATATTGCAAGAAACAAAGCCGTAACCGGCTGTTTTGCCATGTTTGCGCTATTTTTTGGCATCACATGTTTGCCGCTTTTTTTCGAGGGCAGCAAAGACCTTATGATAACGGGATATCTCTATCCACTACTTTTCGGACTGGAGTTTCTGGCAATTTCCCCCCTTTATTATCTCTATTTCTACAAACGCGAGGGCATGGGGAGAGGGAATTTTCGTTTCGGCATTTTTATTATACTTTTCCTGTGTATTCTGTTGATCCAATTTCTGTTGCCTTTTGTCACTGCAGGCTATCAGACTGAAAACTGGTCAGCTTCACAGATGCGACTGGATGGGCATGTATTCTGGCTAAATGCCATTGTGATGATTCTATTGGTTCCTGTTTATGAAGAGATGGTCTTCCGCGGCTGTCTTTTCAGTGTGTTTAAATACTGGCTCGGGAATAACAATTATGCGGCGGCTGTCACTGTGTCTGTTGTATTTTCAGCCTGTCATTTACAGTACATAGACTGGCGATCGTTCCTGATATTATTTCTGGTTTCGCTGATGCTGGTTATCGGGAGAATAAAAACCGGCGGAATACTGATGCCAATTATTCTTCATGCGCTGATGAACGCGGTAGTAATTGGTATTCAGTATGTGTCATTCCTCCAGTATTCCGGAGAGGCTTAGCCATAGCGGGAATGAAATATGTTTCGTAAGGAAGCGCTCGAAAACAGGGATAAAACATGGTGTGGCAAAGCAGTATTACTACCGGGACTCTCCTCTCGGCTGGTTATAATTACCAGCGCGCTTTTTTTCGTCTGCTTCATTGTTTTAATTAGCACCGGCACTTATACACGACGTATTAGCGTGCAAGGTGAAGTTACCACCTGGCCGAGACCGGTTAATGTCTATTCCGGTGTCCAGGGATTTGTCGCGACACAGTTCGTCCGGGAAGGGGACCCTGTAAAAAAGGGTGATCCTGTTTATCAAATTGATGTCAGTAAAAGTACACGTAGAGGCGTGGTCAATGAGACTCAACGACAGGATATCGAAAACCAATTGAAGCGCATCGCCGAGATTATCACTCGCCTTAGAGAGAGTAAGGAAACCACTTTGCGGATGCTTGAGCAACAGAAAATACAGTATAGCGCCTCTTTTGAACGCTCGGCAGGCATTGTCAGGCGCGCTGAGGAGGGAATAAAATTAATGAAAAATAACATGGATAATTACCGACGGTACCAGCAGCAGGGGTTGATTAATAAAGACCAGTTAACCAGTCTGGTGGCCTTGTACTACCAGCAGCATAATAGTTTGCTCAGCCTGAGCGCGCAGCATGAACAAAATGCTCTACAGTTAACCAATCTGGAAAGTCAAATTCAGACGCAGGCGGCGGAATTTGACAATCGGGTTTATCAGATGGAACTGCAGCGTTATGAGCTACAGAAAGAGCGGATTAATACTGATGCGGGAGGCGATATTATCATTCGTGCCTCATCAGACGGCAAAATTGATTCATTAAGCGTCACCCCAGGTCAGATGGTCAGCGAAGGCGACAGTCTGCTGCAGATAATTCCAGAAAAAATACAACGCTATTATTTGGTTCTTTGGGTACCCAATGAAGCCGTTCCATATATTTCAGTCGGTGATAGGGTGAGTATACGCTACGAAGCCTTTCCGGCTGAAAAATTTGGTCAGTTCTCGGCAAAAGTCACACTCATTTCCCGGACGCCAGCCTCCTACCGCGAAATGCAGACCTATACGACCGCCCCGATTAACTCTGCGGCAGGTGCGGCTGCTTACTACAAAGTTGTGATTAGTCCAGAAAAGCAGGCTGTCAACTACGCCGGCAAGCGTCTGCCTCTGGAAAATGGCATGAAGGCACAGAGCACGTTATTTCTGGAAAAACGTAAAATCTATCAGTGGATGCTCTCGCCATTCTACGATATGAAGCGCAGTGTTACGGGGCCGATTCATGAACCGTAACCACTTCATATCATCCATCGAGGAGAAATTGGATCTGAAATTTCGGCGGCGAGTCCCGGTCGTTCATCAGACAGAAACGTCAGAATGTGGTCTGGCCTGTCTGGCGATGATATGCGGACATTATGGTCGTAATATCGACCTGATCGCCCTACGTCGCCAAATAAATCTGTCTGCCCGTGGAGCCTCGCTTGCCAGTGTTCAGCAAACCGGGATTGAGTTAGGGATGGAAAGCCGGGCATTGTCACTGGATCTCCATGAACTTAATGCTCTCAGAATGCCCTGTATCCTGCACTGGAATTTTAATCATTTCGTGGTGCTCGTCAGCGTACGTAAGAATCGCTTCGTGCTTCATGATCCAGCCAGGGGGCGAAGAACTGTCGGGACCGATGAAATGTCACAGTGCTTCACCGGAGTGGCGCTGGAGGTCTGGCCCGGAAGTACATTTGTGCAGGAAACGATAAAAAGCCGAATCGGAATACGGGCGTTAATCAGCAGCGTGCAGGGTATCCGGGGCGTACTGAGCAAAATTTTCTGTCTGTCGCTGATTATTGAAGCTATCGGCCTGGTGATGCCTGTCGGTACCCAATTGGTAATGGATCATGCTATTCCTGCGAATGACCGGGGACTGCTCATGCTTATCTGTGGAGTCCTGATGTTTTTTATTTTGGGGCGTACTTTGGTTAGCGTGATCCGCGCATGGTCATCCCTTGCGATGGAGTCATTGATAAATGTGCAATGGCAGTCGGGGCTATTCCGTCATCTGCTTCAGTTGCCGTTGACCTATTTTGAGCGACGAAAGATGGGCGATATTCACTCCCGCTTCAGCTCGTTGGATGCGCTTCGCGCCACGTTTACAACCAGTGTGGTGGGGGCAATGATGGACAGCATCATGGTTGCCGGTCTCTTGTTGATGCTTATCCTGTACGGTGGAAAATTGACGGTTTTTGTACTGGGCTTTACAGCGGTATATGTCTTCATTCGTATATTGACCTATAGCCGGTACCGCCAGCTGTCGGAAGAAGCGTTAATCACCGGAGCCCGTGCTGGTTCATATTTTATGGAAACACTCTACGGAATAGCTACGGTTAAAATGCAGGGAATGGCAGAACGGCGTGGGAGCCACTGGCTGAACCTGAAGATTGATGCCATCAATACCGGTATCAGACTCAGCCGTCTTGATATGTTCTTCGGCGGCATTAACACGTTTGTGGCGACGTGCGATCAGGTGACTATTCTGTGGCTGGGCATCAGTCTGGTTATGGAGAACCAAATGACCATCGGCATGTTTGTGGCATTTGGCGCATTCCGCGCACAGTTTTCTGACCGGGTAGGATCGCTGATCAACTTCTTATTACAGCTGCGTATGATGAGCCTGCATAACGAAAGGATTTCGGATATCGCGTTGAATGAAAAGGAAGAAAGAAAACCAGATTCAGGATTAAAGGCAACCATGTCTCCGGCCAGCCTGGAGATTAAAGCGCTAAGCTTCCGTTACGACAGCCGGTCAGCACCCGTCTTTAGCGGCCTCAGTTTCAAGATTCGAGCAGGCGAGAGTGTGGCCATTACCGGGCCCTCTGGTTCGGGGAAAACCACGCTGCTTAAAGTACTGTGCGGCTTGTCTGAACCGATATCAGGGGCTGTCTTAATGAATGGTACGGATATCAGGCAACTGGGTATAAATAACTATCATCGCTTGATCGCCTGCGTGATGCAGGATGACCGGCTGTTTTCTGGCTCTATTCGGGAGAATATCTGCGGATTCACTGAAAATGTTGATGATGCCTGGATGAGAGAATGTGCCCGGACAAGCAGCATTCATGACGTGATATTGGCTCTGCCAATGGGGTATGAGACGTTAATCGGAGAACTGGGGGAGGGGCTATCTGGGGGACAGAGACAGAGGATTTTTATTGCCCGAGCGCTTTACCGCCGTCCGGATATATTATTCATGGATGAAGCCACCAGCGCACTGGACGCAGAGTGTGAAAAAGACGTCAGTCTGGCAATGAAAAAGTTGAATATAACCCGAATAATTATTGCTCACCGTGAAACGACCCTGCAAACCGCGGACAGAATCATCACCCTCGGCGAATCCGATTAACAGCCAATATCCTACTCTATTGCGGCATTTGGTTCGCTATGTGGTTGAATAATGAACACAAGGCGGGATGGCTGGAGTGGCGGGGCCTGTAGCGAGTTATCCACAAACTATGCGATCTGATACCGACTCGTTTTGTGGATAACCTCAAATCTTTCGGGATACTTAATTCACTCTGCGTTATAAGTTTGCGCTATACATCACGATAATCAATGTCTTCACTCGGTACCCTTAATATAAGAATACTTAAACAAGGGGAATAGCATACCAATGAAAAAGAGCATTGCACTGACTATGGTGGCGCTGGCTTGTCTGGCGGCCAACGTCCAGGCAGCTGAGAAACTTGCTGGTAATGAAATACTTGCGGTACAAAAAGGCGGGGTGCCGGATAAAGTCTATACCCAGCATCAGCCGAAACTACGCATAGCAACCTATAATATTGGCAAGAATGAAGCTTCTGATAATGTGGCCGATTTTACGGCACTTAATTCAGCGATTAAAAAAATTAACGCCGATATTATCGCCGTTCCGGAAGTCGATAACAAAACCCAGCGCAGCCAGAAAATCGATCAGCTTAAGACGATTGCCGATGCCAACAATATGCATTATGCCTTTGGTAAAGCGCTTGATTTTGACGGCGGAGAGTACGGGCTGGGGCTGCTGTCAAAATACAAAATCCTGCATTCTCAGGTGGTGAAGCTGCCGTCAGGCAATGCGGAACAGCGCGTGGCGCTACTGGCGCAGGTTGATGTACCGGGTTTTGATTCCGCGCCGATTATTATGGTGACCCATCTCGACTGGCAAAAAGATCCCACCATGCGTACAGAGCAGGCTCGTTATCTTCTCGATTTGAGTATTGGCGATGCGGCGTCTGATTTTAAAGATATCGCTTCTTCAATTAAGATCCTGGCCGGCGATTTCAATTCAACCCGTGAAGAACAGCCGGTGAAAGAGATCGGTTATTTCTTTAACGAAGTGTCGAAGCAGGGGACCGATACGCGTAGCTGGCCTGCCGTTAACCCGGCTATTGATATCGACCATATTTTCACCTTCAAAGGGCAAAAGTGGGATGTGAAGAAGCTGGAGATTCCGCATAACTCGACGGAATTTAACTGGTCAGCGGCCAGTGACCATCTGCCGGTCATTGCTGAACTGCAACTCACCGAGCAGTAACATCGCCCAGGGCTCTTTGCAAAAGAGCCCTGATGCTATTCAATTCGCGCTAACGCTGTTTTTTAAGCCTCGGTAAAGGTTAATGAAAATTTAAGGGAAGGCGGTTATGTTAACAACATCACACTTCCATTAAGGTTTATTCATGCGCGATAAATATTCTGGCCTGCAGATAGGAATTCACTGGCTGGTCTTTTTACTGGTTGTCGTCGCCTACGCGGCGATGGAACTGCGCGGTTTTTTCCCGCGCAGCGACCGTCCGGTGATAAACATGATCCATGTCTCCTGCGGCATTTCCATTTTTGTCTTGATGATTGCACGACTGTTGGTGCGCCTGAAGTCTCCGGCGCCGCCGATTGTTCCTAAACCCTCGCCGATGATGACCGGTTTCGCCCATCTTGGCCATCTGGTGATATATCTGCTGTTTATCGCGCTACCGGCGATTGGCATGGCAATGATGTACTACCGCGGTAACCCGTGGTTTGCTTTCGGCCTGACGATGCCCTTTGCGGCGCAAAGCAACTTCGCTTTGGTCGACAGCCTTAAGGGGCTGCACGGCTTACTTGCCAATATCGGCTATTTCGTGATTGGCCTGCACGCGCTGGCGGCGCTGCTGCATCACTATTTATGGAAAGATAATACGCTGCTGCGCATGATGCCGCGCAAGCGTTGAGTACTACGCCTGACATGCCTGAACCCGCCCACCGGCGGGTTTTTTGTTTCCGTTAACTCGCCAATAAATGATTCGTGAAATGTTACTTATGCTGCAAATTTGTATCGAGTATGTAAATAAAAATGTCTAAACGAAACGAAAGGTTCTATAAGAATCTCAGTGCGGTGGATTGAATCCAGCCGGGAGGTCGTCGAAACGACACCCAGGCACGTTCAGCGGTATCCGCAGCGTCATTGGCTAAAACGCCTGCATTTTCAATACCGATGAGCAAAAGGAAAACCTGACATGACCGATAATATACCGGCCACTTCCCCTCCTGTCGCCGATGCGGGGGGCGCTGAACGCTTGAGCCCGCGCGAACAGGTGGTTATCAATAAATTGTTCCGTCGCTTAATTCCTTTTCTGTTTCTGCTTTTTATCTTTTCATTTCTTGATCGTATCAATATCGGCTTTGCCGGGCTCACCATGAGCCAGGATTTGGGACTGAGTAGCACCATGTTCGGCCTCGCGACGACGTTGTTCTACGCGATGTATGTCATCTTCGGTATTCCCAGTAACATCATGCTGGGGATCGTTGGCGCCCGCCGCTGGATCGCCAGCATTATGGTGGTTTGGGGGATAGCATCGACCGCGACCATGTTCGCGACCGGGCCAAATAGCCTGTATCTGCTGCGCATGCTGGTGGGGATTGCCGAAGCCGGCTTTCTTCCGGGGCTTCTGCTCTACTTAACCTACTGGTTCCCGGCGTACTACCGAGCGCGTGCTAATGCGCTGTTTATGATTGCCATGCCGGTGACGATGGCGCTGGGGTCGCTGGTCTCCGGCTATATTCTCAGTATGGATGGCATGCTGGCGCTTAAAGGCTGGCAGTGGCTGTTCCTGCTGGAAGGATTTCCATCGGTGCTGTTGGGGGCGGTAGTCTGGTTCTATCTTGACGACAGTCCGCAAAAGGCCAAATGGCTCACCGATGAGGACAAACGTTGCCTTGGCGAAATGATGGAGAAGGACAAACTACGACTGGTACAACCGAACGGTAGCGCCAGCCTGAGCGCGCTGCAGCAGGGGAAAAGCAGCCTCTGGCGCGACGTCTTCACCCCGGTGGTGTTGATGTATACGCTGGCCTATTTCTTTCTCTGTAATACCTTAAGCGCGCTCAGCGTCTGGACGCCGCTGATCCTCAAGAGCTTTAATCAGGGCAGCAGCAATATCGCCATAGGTTTGCTTAGCGCCGTACCACATATCTGTACCATTGTGGCGATGATCTGGTGGAGTAAACGTTCTGACCGCTTACAGGAACGTAAGCTGCACACGTTATTGCCCTATCTGTTTGCTGCCGCGGGCTGGATGCTAGCGGCGCACGGGGCAAATAGCGTGATGCAACTGTTGGGGGTAATTATGGCCTCGGCAGGGGCCTATGCGGCGATGGTGATATTCTGGACCACGCCAGATCAGTCCATCAGCCTGCGCTCACGAGCGATCGGCATTGCGGTGATTAACGCGACGGGTAATATGGGATCGGCCATGAGTCCGCTGTTATTCGGCTGGCTGAAGGATTTAACCGGCAGCTTTAACGCCGGATTTTACCTCGTGGCCGGGTTCCTGGTATTGGGGGCGCTGGTGGTATCGCGCATCCCAATGAAGGCCAGCCGTCCGCGAGCGACGCCATAAAAAAGATAAAGGAGTAGTGATGAGAGTGAGACGCGCGATACCCGATGAAGCCCCTGCGTTGTGGAATATCCGTAATCAGGCGATTCGCCATGGCTGTCATCAAAGCTATGGCGCTGAAGTGATTCACGCCTGGACGCCGGAACAGATGCCCGAAGGGTATCGTCACGCCGTTGCCGATAATCCGTTTTATATCGTGGAAAATAGGCTGGGCCAACCCGTCGCTACCGGCTATCTCGATATTGAGTCCTTAAGCGTGGAAGCGATCTTTACGCTGCCGGAGTGGGGCGGGCAGGGATGCGCAGATTTGATCATGAGGGCGGTTATTGCCGAAGCTCGCCGACGGGGGCTCGAAACGATTACGCTTGAGGCGACCCCCAATGCGGCGGGCTTTTATCTACGCCATGGCTTTGTTTCACAAGGCGAAAAGAGTCATTATTCGAAAATGGCCAACGCCGAGCTACGCTGTATAGCCATGAGCCTCACTCTCGATTAACGGTAAACCTGCGCCGCTATGCTATGGTTGTTAGCGGCGTTTCAATTTGCCACTTTAACTAAATAAATATAGTATACCCCCCTATATGATATGGAGGGCATCTCGTGCCACATTCACCAGAAGACAAGAAGCGTGCGCTTAGCCGCGTACGCCGTATTCGCGGGCAGGTTGAAGCGCTGGAACGCGCGCTGGAGTCCGGCGAACCCTGCATGACTATCCTGCAACAGATTGCCTCCATTCGCGGCGCCGCCAACGGTTTGATGGGCGAGCTGGTGGAGATGCATCTGCAGGATGAACTGGTTAGCGGCGATACCACCCCGGACCAACGCGCCGCCCGCATGGCGGAAGTCGGTCACCTGCTACGATCCTATTTAAAATAAAATCACGACGAGGAATGGACAGTATGAAATCACGTGCAGCAGTTGCCTTTGGCCCCGGTCAGCCGTTAAAAATCGTGGAGATTGACGTCGCGCCGCCAAAGAAAGGCGAAGTTTTGGTAAAAATCACCCACACCGGCGTTTGCCACACCGATGCTTTTACTCTCTCTGGCGACGATCCGGAAGGCGTGTTCCCGGCGGTGTTGGGCCATGAAGGCGGCGGTATCGTCGTTGAAGTCGGCGAGGGCGTGACAAGCCTGAAACCTGGCGATCACGTTATTCCGCTGTATACCGCCGAGTGCGGCGAATGCAAATTCTGCAAGTCTGGCAAAACTAACCTCTGCCAGGCGGTCCGCGCCACGCAGGGGAAAGGTCTGATGCCGGATGGCACCACGCGATTCTCCTATAACGGCGAGCCGATTTATCACTATATGGGCACCAGCACCTTCAGCGAATACACCGTTTGCGCCGAGATTTCTCTGGCAAAAGTTAACCCGCAGGCGCCGCTGGAAAAAGTGTGTCTGTTGGGCTGCGGCGTCACCACCGGTATCGGCGCGGTACATAATACCGCGAAGGTGAAAGAGGGAGACAGCGTCGCGGTGTTCGGGCTGGGCGGTATTGGCCTGGCGGTGATTCAGGGCGCGGTGCAGGCGAAAGCCGGACGCATTTTGGCGGTCGACACTAATCCGGATAAATTTACCCTCGCCAAAGAGATGGGCGCCACCGACTTTATCAACCCGAACGACTACGATAAACCGATTCAGGACGTGATTGTCGAGCTAACCGATGGCGGCGTTGATTTCAGTTTTGAATGTATCGGTAACGTCAACGTCATGCGCGCGGCGCTGGAGTGCTGCCATAAAGGTTGGGGTGAGAGCGTCATCATCGGTGTCGCGGGCGCCGGTCAGGAAATCAAGACCCGTCCGTTCCAGTTAGTCACCGGCCGGGTATGGCGCGGATCCGCCTTCGGCGGGGTGAAAGGGCGTAGCCAGCTACCAGGAATGGTTGAAGACGCGATGGCGGGTAAGATTCGCCTCGATCCGTTTATCACCCACCGGTTGCCGCTCGACCAGATCAACGAAGCCTTCGATCTGATGCATGAAGGTAAATCGATTCGTACCGTGATTCACTTCGGTGATAACTAAGTATTGCTGATAGCGAAACCCGGGCCATTTATCGCCCGGGTTGACTTCTGGTTGCGTTAATACTTGCGCCAGTGCTCATAGCCGGATTGCCAACGTCGCTGCTCCCGCCGCTCTCTCTCACGCTGAATATCGGACTTTTGATCTTCCCAGATGGGACAATCAGGGCCGTTTGCCACTTCGCAGGGGGCCGAAACATCGTTTAGCGGATTGACCTTTTTCTCTTCCCACAGCGTCGGGTCGCGTAAATCCACTTCTGGCGCTTTCAGCGCCTGGGCCGAGGTGGTTGCGGCTAATAAGAGTGCGCCGATCGGTAGGTGATAGAGGGCTCCTTTCATCTTTTATCCTTGTCATGTTGTTATTGATAACTGTTCGCAATAATAACATAACGTAATAAAACATTCTAAAATCAGAACCTGCCGAAGAAACTTATAGTGCTGACTCAGGGATCATATTGATCTTAAATTCTCCCGGCATAGTCGATATCGCTTCTACGGTTAAACCGTTTTTATCGGTTCTGCCCTTAAAGACTATACCGTCTGGCGTGGTGATTTGGTAAGGGAGATAGGGCAGCGGCATACCCGTATGCGGATTCTTCAACACAAAGTCGTGGCGATAAAGCTGTGGTGGTTCCTCGTTGGCGCATCCCGATAGTAACGCGGCCAAAAGCAGCGCGCTTGAGCCTTTCATCAAAACCATGATGGCTTCCTCCCTGTTTATCCAGCCTGAGAAATGAGCTTCCATAGTAACAAAAGCCTGAAGATCGGCGCCTAAATGGAATCTGAAACCGGGGAGATAAAGAAAGGCCCCTGAACGGGGCCCTGGTTTTATTTTTGATCGGGTAAAGCGTAAGCGATGATGTAATCGCCGCGATCGGGAGACTGACGCGCGCCGCCGGCGTTGATAATGATGTACTGCTTACCGGTTTTCGGTGAAACGTAGGTCATCGGGCCGGATTGGCTGCCCACCGGTAGGCGAGATTTCCAAATCTCTTTGCCGTTGGCGGTATCAAAGGCGCGCAGATAGAAATCCTGGGTGCCGGCGAAGAACAGCAGACCAGACTGGGTAGACAGCGAAGCTCCCAGCGTTGGCATGCCGATAGGGATCGGCATATGCATGCGGATACCCAACGGACCGGTATCTTCTACCGTACCCACCGGAACCTGCCAGACCAGCTTACCGCTTTTCAGATCGACCGCCGACATGGTGCCGAACGGCGGCTTCTGGCAGGGGATTCCCAGCGGCGACAGGAAACGCTCACGCATTGCGCCATACGGCGTACCTTCCATCGGTACGATACCCATTTCGATACCGCTGGCATCTTTGGCCACTTTCGCTCGCGGCACCATGTAGTTAGCCAGTCCAAGTCGCATGTCATTGACGAACATCAGGCCGTTATTCGGATCAACCGACACGCTGCCCCAGTTCATCCCGCCAAGCGAGCCCGGATATTGCAGGGAGCGGTCCTCACCTGGCGGTGTAAAGACACCCTGATGGCGCATCTCTTTGAACTGAATACGGCACAGCAGCAGGTCAACCGGGGTGGCGCCCCACATATCCGATTCTTTCAACGTTTCGTTGCCGATCATCGGCATGCCGACGGAGTACGGTTGCGTCAGCGAGTAGCGTTCACCTTTAACGTTACCAGCCGGGACCGGACGTTCTTCCACTTTAGCGACCGGTTCGCCCGTCGCGCGGTTAAGCATAAAGATCATGCCCTGCTTGCTGGTTTGCACCAGTACCGGCGTCGTACCGCCTTTACCGTCCGGCAGATCGTACAGCAGCGGTTGCGAAGGCAGGTCGAAGTCCCACAGATCGTGATGGGTGGTCTGGAAATGCCAGCGCACTTTACCGGTGGTCGCATCGACCGCAACGATTGATGAGCTGTATTTATCATCTAGCGCCGTACGTTCGCCGCCGAAAAAATCTGGCGTGGCGTTACCGGTTGGCAGATAAATAAGATTCAGTTTGGCATCGTAAGACATTGCGGACCAGACGTTCGGCGTCCCGCGCGTGTAGGTCTGTCCCTCCGGAGGTACGCCGGTCAGTTGCGGATTACCCGGATCCCAGGCCCAGGCCAGTTTACCGGTATGCACGTCAAAAGCGCGAACTACGCCCGGTGGTTCACCGGTGGAGTAGTTATCCGCGATGCGACCACCAACGACAACAAGGTTACCGGCCACCAGCGGGGTAGAGGTCTGCTGATAATAACCAGGTTTGATTTCCCCCATGCCGACGCTGAGATCGACGGTACCGTGTTCGCCAAATGCTTCACAGGCTTTACCAGTATCGGCATCGATTGCGATCAGACGCGCATCGGTAGTCGGCAGGAAAAGGCGGCGGGCACAGGCGGCAGGCTGAGTCCCGGCAACGGCATTAGCCTGTGCCTGGCTATCTTCGTAGTAGCCTAAACCGCGGCAACGTTGCCAGTTCGGCGCCGTCGCTTTCGAGTCGTAGCGCCATTTTTCTTTGCCGCTATCGACATCCAGCGCCAGGACTTTGCTATATGGCGTACAAACATAGAGTGTATCGCCAATCTGCAGCGGTGTATTCTGGTCTTCCGCGCCGGAACCGTTACTCTGCGGAATATCGCCGGTATGGGCAATCCAGGCAACCTGTAGCCGGTTGATATTGTTTTTATTGATCTGATCCAACGCGGCAAAACGGTCGCCGTGAGTGGTATTACCCCAGTGCTCCCAGTTTTTTTGTTCTTCACCTGGCTGTACCGGTTTTACCGGCACGGGTTCGCTGGCGCTGACCAGCGGCTGGGATTTGAACATCCAGCCAAAGCTGACCAGCAGTACCACGGCCAGCACGCCCGCGAGGGTGAAGGCCGCGCCTTTTTTGGCCGGAGCGCTGGAAAGGAAAGGCCAAACAATGGCGCACAGAAAAGCCAGAACGCCAAGCGCAAACAGGCGTGAGAACAGCGGCCAGTAGGTCCAGCCTGCGTCGCTGATAGCCCAAACAATGGAAGCTGCGAAGGCGACGGCATAAAGAACGATACCGCCGCGACGATTGCGGAAAATAAGCAGGGAGGCGATAACCATCACCAGTCCCATAATGGCGAAATACCAGGTGCCGCCGACGCTTGCCAGTTTGGCGCCTAAAATGCCGATTGCCAGACCGATGATTAACATCAGTCCGGCGAGTAGCCACTGCAGGATCCGGGGGAATCCGCGCGGCACGTTGCCCGTAGCCATGTTGTCTCCTTATACCACCCCTTGCCAGGCGTGTACCAAATGAATCAAGTGCAAATGGAAGTTGCTTTTGAGTGAAGCTCTGAAAAGCTTCATAAAGGTGATTTCAAAAGATGAATTCATTTCACATGAACCAAATGGTGAAATCATGGCTATGATAAATCTGTTAATGAAATGAGCGCAAATGTTAATGAATGATTTCGCACTAATTGATTAGCGTGATGTATATATTAAGTGGCAGAAGAATGAACGTAGCGGTGCCATTACCCCAATGTGTTGATTCGGGGTAACGGCCATTGAGGGTCAGGCAGGCATGGATTTGCGTATCGCGCTCAGTAGAGTTTGCGCCCCCTGCGACAAGCTGGCGTCCACCCGGGTAAGAATACCGATAGGCTCGCCGGCGCCTTCGGTGGCGATAGGTAATGAGGTTAACAAACCGCGACGCAGGTCGTCTTTCACCGCGCCGGAAGGGACGAACCAGACATAATCGTAATCGACGGTGAGCTGGCGCGAAAGCGAGGCCGACAGCGTTTCAATACAGCCGGGAGGAATTTTACAGCCCTGGCTTTGCAGTAGCGTTTCCGCATTCTGCCGCGGAATGGTCCCTTTTGGTGAGACCACTACCGGCCATTCCATCACCCGGCTGAGCGTTACCGTCTCCTGCAGTAGCGGGTGGCCGGGGCGGACGACCAGTTTTAGCGATTCAAGAAACAGCAGTTCATAGTTGAGGCCGCTCATGAGCTCCGGATCGGACATGCGCCCAATACCAATATCGACATCGCCGGATTTCAGCCCCGCCAGCAGCATGGTGTTATTCATGGTGGCGACCTGTAAGGTGATGTCTTTTTGCTGTTTATGAAATTGACCAATCACCGTAGGCAAAATACCGAGCGCTGCGGTTGGCAGGGCGCCAATTCGTACCACATCGCTATTCATGCCCTCTTTACGATTGAGAGCCTGGCCCGCGGTATTGAGGGCATCCAGCACCTTGACCGCATGGGTAAGAAACTGTTCGCCAACCAGCGTCAACTGCGCGCCAAGCCGCCCGCGCTCAAAGAGCCGGGTACCGGTCAACTGCTCAAGCTCGTTGAGGGTTTTTGATAGCGCAGGTTGGCTAAGATTCAGGGTTTCTGCCGCCCGCCCCAGGGTTCCCTGTTGTGCGACGGCGACAAAAGTATGTAAATGGCGCAAGCGAATGCGCTGACTGAAGAGACCATTTTTTTCCATAATCGATGTTAAAAACAGAGCTGTCTCGGTAGCAAGCGAAGTTGTTTAATTTTGATAACTAGTTAGCAAAATATTATTAACATTTGATCTTATTGTCTTACAAGTCATTTCTGTCAGGCGCGATAAAAAGCCCCGCACTCGGCGGGGCAAGGAAAAAAGGGATGTTTTGGTGGGAAATTAAATATCGAAGAACACGGTCTCTTTATCGCCCTGTAAATAAATATCAAAGCGGTAGACGATTTCATCTCCACGCACTTCACGTTGCGCGATAAGCGTCTGGCGGCGAACTTCCCACTCAATCAGATTCAGTACCGGATCCTGTTCATTTGCCGCCTGTTCATCAGCGAAATACATCCGCGTATTCAGGCCAATGTTGATACCCCGCGCCACCACCCACAGATTGAGGTGCGGCGCCATCACACGTCCGTCACGGCCGACGACCGCGCCGGGTTTGATGGTTTGAAAGCGCCAGACGCCGGATGCAAAGTCTGAACACGTGCGCCCCCAGCCGCGGAAGTTCGGGTCCAGAGCCTTACTCTGCTGACGGTCGTCGGGATGGTTATAACGCCCGTCGGCGTTAGCCTGCCAGAGTTCCAGCAGCACGTCGCGTACCGGCGTTCCGGAACCATCGAAAACCCGGCCTTCAATCGTAATACGTTGGC
Organism: Klebsiella sp. 141240; assembly: GCF_050600805.1. Taxonomy (NCBI): domain Bacteria; kingdom Pseudomonadati; phylum Pseudomonadota; class Gammaproteobacteria; order Enterobacterales; family Enterobacteriaceae; genus Klebsiella; species Klebsiella sp. 141240. The sequence continues at coordinate 218,164 of NZ_JAQIRK010000003.1, forward strand.
CTTTGGTTTCCGCGCTCACTAAGTTGGGGCCGAAGTTTTTTTCGAAAATATGAAACCCTGCAGCGTCCGGCGCCAGACCAATATGCACATAGGGCCCGGCAGTCTGCGAGGCGGTTTCAGCTAAATAGTCTTTCATTGGGCGGCCCCCTGAGTACGATTTTCGAACAGCGTGGCGCGGTGGCCGCGCAGCACAAGGTCAAAACGATAGGCCAGGCTGTCGAGCGGCACGGCGGCGTGGGTATCCAGCTCGGCAATCAGGGTACGCACGGCATCATCGTTATTGATGGTTCTGACAATCGGACACTGTTTAATAAGCGGATCGCCTTCAAAGTACATTTGGGTAATCAGCCGTTGCGCCCAGGCATCGCCGGAGAGCGAAAAGTGAATATGCGCCGGTCGCCAGTCGCTAACCTGATTACGCCACGGGTAGGGGCCGGGTTTGATCGTGCGAAAACAGTAATAACCGTTTTCATCGGTCAGTACCCGTCCGCAGCCGCCGAAGTTGGGGTCAATCGGCGCCAGATACTGGTCTTTCTTATGACGGTAGCGGCCGCCGGCATTGGCCTGCCACACTTCGACCAGCGTATTTTTCATTGGCCGGCCAAAGCCGTCGCGCACGTAACCGTGGACGATAATTCGTTCGCCAATCGGCAGGCCGTCTTTGGCGTAGTTGAGAATGAGATCGTTATCCAGCGGACCAAGGTCTTCGCTGCTGAACACCGGGCCGGTAATCTCAGAAAGTGAATTTTGCAGGGAGATGAGCGCATTGCGCGGCGAGCGTAGCACGCTGGTTTTGTATCCCGGCGCCAGCGCCGGCGGATGGCTATTGTAATCGCGATGTACAACCTCGCGCGGTGACCATTTATTATTCATAGGGTACTCCATCAAACGGAAGAGAGGCATGTTGTTGTAATTTCGCCAGAAACAGTCTCTGTAAATGTTTTGTTAATTTAAAGTGAAATTAAATCTAATTTTTCATAACCAGCGGTTATGATTTGTACAGGCGAAACGCGGTAGCAGGTTATCCGCATCACAGTTTGTAAATTCTTCCCGCCACTCTTAACGCGCTTTCCTACACTCCAGGAAGTATTCACTGGAGGTAAGACATCATGGCGAACACCATCACGGCTGATGAGATTCGGGAAAACTTTTCACAGGCTATGTCGGCAATGTACCAGCAGGAAGTTCCGCAGTATGGAACCCTCCTGGAGTTGGTGGCGGATGTGAATCTGGCGGTCCTGGAACACAACCCGAAATTACATGAACAATTGGCTAATGCCGACGAACTGGCACGGCTGAACGTTGAGCGCCACGGCGCGATCCGCGTGGGAACGGCGGAAGAACTGGCGACCCTGCGTCGCATGTTTGCCATTATGGGGATGTATCCCGTTAGCTATTACGATCTGTCGCAGGCTGGGGTACCCGTGCATTCTACCGCTTTTCGCCCGGTCGATGATGCGGCGCTGGCGCGTAACCCGTTTCGCATTTTCACCTCCTTGCTGCGTCTTGAACTGATCGGCAACGAGGCGTTGCGCCAGCAAGCGGCGGATATTCTCGCGCGTCGCGATATCTTTACGCCGCGCTGCCGTGAGCTGATTGCGTTACACGAAGATAGGGGGGAATTCACGGCAGCAGAAGCGCGCGAATTCGTCAACGAAGCGTTGGAAACTTTTCGTTGGCACCGTCACGCCACCGTTGACGAGCAAACCTATCACGCACTGCATAATGAGCACCGGTTGATTGCCGATGTGGTCTGTTTCCCCGGTTGCCACATCAACCATCTGACGCCGCGTACGCTCGATATCGATCGGGTTCAGGCGCTGATGCCGCAGTGTGGTATTGAACCGAAAGCGCTCATTGAAGGGCCACCGCGCCGCGAGGTGCCGATTTTATTGCGACAAACCAGTTTTAAAGCGCTGGAAGAGCCGGTGATGTTCGCCGGTGAACATAAAGGCACGCACAGCGCGCGCTTTGGCGAAATTGAACAACGCGGCGTCGCGTTGACGCCGAAAGGACGAGCGCTGTATGACCGCTTACTGAATGAGGCCGGGGTCGGTAAAGACAACCTTAACCATCAGCGCCATTTGCAGGAGGTCTTTTGCCAGTTTCCTGACAGCGAATTTCTGTTGCGTCAGCAGGGGCTGGCGTGGTTCCGCTATCGCCTGACCCCCGCAGGAGAAGCGCACCGCCATGCTTTTGGCCCCGGCGACGATCCGCAACCGCTGATCGAACGCGGTTGGGTAGTCGCGCAGCCGATTGTTTATGAGGATTTTTTACCGGTAAGCGCCGCGGGGATCTTCCAATCAAATCTTGGCAACGAAACCCAGGCCCGCAGCCACGGTAACGCCAGCCGTGACGCTTTTGAAGCGGCGTTAGGCTGTGAGGTCCTCGATGAGTTCGAGCTATATCAACAGGCGGAGGAACGCAGTAAACGCCGTTGCGGTCTGCTCTAAAATCGGTACTCTGCATGGCATAACTTGCAAGAGGACGTTGTTATGCAGAATTCATCTACGCCGCTTGTGAAAACGCGGCAGGGCACGCTATCCGGCACCAGTGAACAGGGTATCCATATCTGGCGCGGTATTCCCTACGCGCAGCCGCCGGTTGGCGAGCTGCGTTGGCGTTCGCCGCAGCCACCAGAGCGCTGGCAGGGCGTGCGTCAGGCCGATACCTTTTCCGCCGCCAGCTGGCAGGATATCGAATATTGTCGTGAACTGGGCGGCGGCGATCCTGGCCGTTTCTCAGAAGATTGTCTGTATCTCAACGTGTGGGCGCCCGCCGCCCGCTCGCAGCCGCTCCCGGTGATGGTCTGGCTGCACGGCGGCGGCTACACCATCGGCGCCGGCAGCCTGCCGCCCTACGACGGTAGCGCATTGGCCAGCCGCGAGGTGGTGGTGGTCACGGTGAACTATCGTCTTGGACACCTCGGCTTTTTCGCTCATCCGGCGTTGGAAGGCGAAGAGGGCGAGCGGTTGTATAATTTTGCGCTGCTCGATCAGATAGCCGCGCTACGCTGGGTACAGGACAATATCCACGCTTTCGGTGGCGACGCCGCCAATGTCACCTTGTTCGGCGAATCCGCGGGGGCGCGCAGCGTCCTGTCGTTAATGGCGTCGCCGAAAGCGAAGGGATTGTTCCATAAAGCGATCGTACAAAGCGGTTATACCTTACCGGATTTACCGCGGGAAAAGGCGCTGGCGAAGGGAAAGCTGCTGGCGGAACATTTTTCTCTTGCCGATGCCAGCGCGGAACAGCTGCGGGCAATCCCTGCCGATGCTTTTTGGGCGCTGACAGCGCCGCTGAATATTGGCCCGGCGCCGATTGTCGGCGATGCGGTGCTACCGGAGCCTATGCTCGACACGTTCTTTAAAGGACGTCAGCATGCGATGCCGGTGATGATTGGCTCCAATAGCGATGAGGCTAGCGTGATGGCGGTATTTGGCGTCGATATTGCCGGGCAGATTCAAAAACTGCGGCGCGAACGCCGTTTTGGCCTTGGGCTTATCAAACTGCTGTATCCAGGCGTCAAAGGTGATGAAGCGTTAGGCAGAGAAGTGTGCCGCGATATGGCGTTCACGACTTTGGGGTATGTTGTCATGCAGGCGCAGCAGCGTCTCGGGCAACCGTGCTGGCGCTACTGGTTTGACTATGTGGCCGAAGCGGAACATGAAACTTATCTCCATGGCGCCTGGCATGGCAACGAAGTGGTTTACGTTTTTGACAACCTGACCCGCGCCGAGCCGGTGTGTCAGTACGCCAGTGAGGCGGATCAAGCCTTCGCCGCGCAGGTCGCCGACTACTGGACTAATTTTGCCAGGCTGGCAGGCAATCAGTGCAGCGAGTTAACGGGCCCTGTACGCTGGCCTGCCTGTCAGCGTGGGCGGGACCGTTTATTGCGTATCGGACTCAACAAGCGCGCGGGCTTTAAAGTGGAGAACCGCTTTATGCGCGCGCGGCTGGCGCTGTTTCGCCGGGTGATGAAGCATCATGTGACGCTGGATTAACCAGCGCGGCGCGAAAGCGCGCCAGACCGTCGGCCTTACTTTGCGAGCGGCGAACGACCAGCCGGTAGCTGGCGCCGGTTTTGACGCTGAGCGAGAAGGGGCGACATAGTCGCCCGGTACGAAGATCCTCCGCAACCAGCGTTTCGTCCGCCATGGCCACGCCGAGCCCCTGCATCGCGGCGGTGATGGCGAGGTCCATGGTGTCGAAATATTGGTTTTTATGCATTTTTAGCGCAGGTTCATGCGGGAAGTGCGCCAGCCACAGCAGCCAGTCGGTTTTATCGCGCGTCGGATGGAGAAATGTAGTGCCTGATAGCTGGGGATCGCACGGCGTATCGGGACTGGCCACCGGCGTGAGGGCCTCTTCAAACAGCAAGTCGCCGGCGCTTTGATGGGTGCCGAAGATAATCGCCGCGTCGTAGGGCTCAGTCTTAAAGTTGACGCTATGCTCGGTGGTGGTGGTCAACGCCACCTGCAATTCCGGATAACGTCGTTCTATCTCCAGTAGTTTCGGCACCAGCCAGCGGATCGCACAGGTAGGCGCTTTCAGGCGCACGACAGTTTGCTGCTGGCGCGCCTGCTCGGCTACCGTTAACAGGCGGCCGAATGCCGACTGCAGCTCAGGATAAAGCGCGCTGCCTTGCGGAGATAGCCGCAGCCCGCGGGCGTGGCGTTCAAATAGCGGGAAGCCAAACCAGCTCTCCAGCGCGGCGATCTGTCGGCTGACCGCCCCCTGCGTCAGGCACAGCTCCTGCGCGGCATGGGTTAAGTTGAGATGCCTCGCGGTTATCAGAAACGTTTCTACGGTATGAAAAGGCAGGGCGCTACGCGACATGTTGGCTCCAGCTATGCATTTTGATCATGGGCAGTATGCCACGCATCGTTGCGAAATTGGGACGATGCGTCCCGTTTTTGCCATCTAATCGTCATCCAGTGCTTACACTATTATTAGTCTCGTTGATACAACGTCTCTCACCGATTAGTTGATGTGTATAAAAGGAGCCACCATGTCTAAACCTTATGTTCGTCTGGATAAAAATGATGCGGCAGTATTACTGGTTGACCACCAGACCGGGCTGCTCTCACTGGTTCGTGATATCGAGCCGGATAAATTTAAGAACAACGTCCTTGCTCTCAGCGATCTGGCTAAATACTTTAAACTACCGACGATTCTGACCACCAGTTTTGAGAATGGCCCTAATGGCCCATTGGTGCCGGAACTGAAAGAACAGTTCCCTGACGCCCCTTATATCGCTCGTCCCGGCAATATTAACGCCTGGGATAATGAAGATTTCGTCAACGCGGTAAAAGCCACCGGTAAGAAACAGCTGATTATCGCCGGTGTCGTCACTGAAGTCTGCGTGGCCTTCCCGGCGCTGTCGGCGATTGAAGAGGGATTCGACGTCTTTGTGGTGACCGATGCTTCCGGTACTTTTAACCCGATCACCCGTGATGCGGCGTGGGATCGTATGTCTCAGGCGGGCGTGCAGTTAATGTCGTGGTTTGGCGTGGCCTGTGAGCTGCACCGCGACTGGCGCAATGATATTGAAGGATTGGGAACCCTGTTCTCTAACCACATTCCGGATTATCGGAACCTGATGACCAGTTTTAACCTGTTGAGCAAGAAATAAACAGCTGGCGGCCAGTTTTCAGGCCTGGCCGCCGCTTCAATCAGACGGGATTATTCACTCATCGAGGCGACAGGGTGCGACTTTGTACGTTGATTTTTCAATAGCCGCGTCGCCAGTACGCCAGACATCATCGACCCATTCACATTCAGCGCGGTACGCGCCATATCGACAATTGGCTCAATGGCGATAAAAATGCCGACCAGCGCCACCGGGAAGTTGAGCGTAGACAGGACAATCAACGCCGCAAATGTCCCGCCGCCGCCGACGCCTGCGACGCCAATTGAGCCCAGAGCGATAGCCGGAAGTAAGCTGGCTAAAAACGAGAACGACAGTGGGTCGATACCTAGCGTGGGCGCAATCATGGCCACCATGATGGCCGGATAGATTCCGGCGCAGCCGTTTTGCCCCATACTGGAACCAAAAGAGGCGGCAATGTTGGCGATGGTATTCGGCACGCCGAATTTTTCCTGAGCGGTAATCGCTAATGGAATCGAAGCCGCGCTGCTGCGGGAAACAAAAGCGAAGGTAAGCACCGGCCACACCGTTTTAAAGTAGCGCAGAGGATTTTGACCGCTAATAGTCAGCAGAATCGCATGCACGATAAACATCATGGCGACTGCCAGATAACAGGCGGCGATAAAGCCTAGCAGGCTGGTGAATTGCGCTAGCTGATAGGTTGAAAAGACTTTTGCCATCAATGCGAGGACACCGTATGGCGTCAGCGCTATGACGATACGTACCATCTTCATCACCCAAATTTGAATCGCGTTAATCCCGCTACTTAATTTTTGACCTTCCTCCGGCGCCTCTTTTTTCACCTTCAATAACGCCACGCCGGCCAGCAGGGTAAAGATGACGATGCCGATAACCGATACGCTGCGCGCGCCGGTCAGGTCGAGAAAAATATTTGTCGGGATCAGCGAAGTGACCAGTTGGGGTAGCGAAACGGCTGCGGTTTTGCTGACGTCTTCGGCGGTCAGCGTCGATTGCATATGGCTGAATGCGCTGGCGTCGAGACCGATCAGGTTAGCGGTAAACAGGCCGACCCAACCCGCAATCATTACCAGACACAGCATGCAGGCGACGATGGTTAAGGACATTCGGCCAATACCGGCGCTATTTTCGAGTTTGTTAATCGCTGACAAAATTGAAATAAAAATCAGCGGAACCGCGACAAGTTTCAGCAAATTAACATAGCCGTTGCCGACGATACTGTACCAATCAATGACCGTTTTACGCGGTTCGTTGGCAATGAAATGGAGCGATAATCCGAGAAGGGCGCCGAGAAAGATAGCGATAAAAACGCTTTTTGATAACGAGTTGCTTTTTTGGTCGAGTTTAAAAAGTCCCCATGATGCGATTATAAATAACGCGATATACGCTGGCGTAATAAACATAAGATTTGCCTCTTGCCCCATTCAGCACCTGAAATGCCGGAAAGAGATATATTCTAAATTTCTCTAAGACGGTCAGTAGCCTTAGAACCGCTGGGGATTATAAAGAATTGAATAGTATAAGGCATACAAAAATTGTGGTTTATGGCCTGAGTGTTAGCCCCGTCATGTTTTAAAGGCGTCCTGAGCCATGATCGGAATGCATAGCTCTTATGATAACAATTCGCTTGTCGCCTGAAGTCGCTTTGGTTTGAATGGATATGCAAATAAAACGAGAAAGGATTAATCATGGCTCTTAGTGCTTCGGTCACCACTCGCTCGAAATTGCCGGATGTCGGCACCACGATTTTTACCGTTATTGGCCAGCTTTCAGCGCAGCATAACGCGATTAATCTCTCTCAGGGTGCGCCTAATTTTGCCTGCGACCCACATCTGGTGGCCGGCGTGACGCAGGCGATGACCGCCGGACATAATCAATACGCGCCGATGACCGGCCTGCGGGCTTTAAAAGAGCGTATCGCTGACAAAATCGCCACGTTATATGGCACGCAATATGATGTCGATAACGAAGTGTTGGTTACCGCTAGCGCCAGCCAGGGGATCTATTCCGCCATTGCCGGGCTGGTACATGCTGGCGACGAGGTGATTTACTTTGAGCCTTCGTTTGATAGCTATGCCCCGATAGTGCGTCTGCAAGGCGCGACGCCGGTGGCGATTAAGCTCACCGTGCCGGATTTCGCGATTAACTGGGACGAGGTGCGCGCCGCGATTACCCCGAAGACGCGGATGATCATCATTAATACGCCGCATAATCCAAGCGGCCAGGTACTATCCGCCGACGACCTTAATCAACTGGCGATGCTGATCCGCAATACCGATATCGTGGTTTTGTCCGACGAAGTCTACGAGCACGTAGTCTTCGACGGCGAAAAGCATCACGGCATGGCGACCCATCCGCAGCTAGCGGAACGCAGCGTGATTATCTCTTCCTTCGGCAAGACCTACCACGTGACCGGCTGGCGGGTTGGTTATTGCGTGGCGCCAGCGGCGCTGATGGATGAGATCTGCAAGGTACATCAGTTCCTCATGTTTTCTGCCGATACGCCGATGCAGTACGCTTTTGCAGAGCATATGCAGAACCCGGCTTCATGGCTGTCGCTGGCTGCTTTTTATCAGCAAAAGCGTGATTTGCTCCAGCAACTGCTGCAAGACTCGCCGTTCCGCTTATTGCCGAGCGCCGGCTCTTTCTTCATGCTGGCGGATTATCGCCATTTCAGCGATGAGCATGACAGCGAGATGGTTAAGCGGCTGATTACCGAATACGGCGTCGCCACGATTCCGCTATCGGCATTTTATACCGATGGTACTGATAACAAACTGATTCGGCTCTCTTTTGCCAAAGATGAAGCCACATTGCGGGCTGGCGCGCAGGCGCTGTGCCGCGTTAAGCCGCGTTAAGGAGCCAGACGATGAAAATAAAAGCCCTAACTCTTGCTTTGGGAATGCTGTGTACCGTATCAAGCTTTGCCGCCAGCGAATTACGCTACGGCGTGGAGGCGGAATATCCGCCGTTCGAAAGCCGTAATCCGGCAGGGGAGTTGCAGGGTTTTGATATTGACCTCGGCAACGCGATTTGTCAGGCCGCGCAGTTGAAATGCAGCTGGGTCGAAACCTCCTTTGATGCGCTCATTCCGGGACTGGTGGCGAAGAAATTCGACGCGATTAATTCGGCGATGAACATTACCGAACAGCGGCGCAAGAGTATTGATTTCACCCAGCCGATCTACCGTATTCCTTCACAGCTGGTGGGCAAGGCCGACAGCGGTATGCAGGCGACGCCGGATGGGCTGAAGGGCAAAACCATCGGCGTGCTACAGGGCTCGATTCAGGAAACCTTTGCCAAAGAGCATTGGGAAAAACACGGCGTCACGGTGGTTTCCTATAAAGACCAGAACATGGCGTGGGCCGATCTGCTTAACGGCCGTATCGACGCCTCGCTGGTGATGTCCGCGGCCGGGCAGGCCGGGTTCCTCAGTAAGCCGCAGGGTAAAGGATTCGGTTTTATCGGTAAGCCGGTGGCTGATGATACGATTCTGGGCAGCGGTATTGGCTACGGCTTGCGCAAGGGCGATGAGGCAACTAAAAAACAGCTCGACGCGGCAATTGATAAAGTGCGCGCCGACGGCACTATCACCCGCCTGGCGGCGAAGTACTTCCCCGGTATCGACGTCAGTGTGAAATAATCTTTACTTGCGGCTCTTTGTTTCGCAAAGAGCCGCCCGCATTACATCAGCACCACCGGTTTGATGACTTTACCGGAAGCTGAATCTGCGAAAGCCTGATTAATCTCTTCGAGCGGATAGAATTCGATAAGCTTATCAATGGGGAATTTTCCTTGTTTATAAAACTGTACCAGCTGCGGGATAAACAGCTGCGGCACGGCGTCTCCTTCGATTACTCCTATCAATGATTTACCTTCCGCCATTAGATCGTTTTGGACATTAAAGGTGATATCGCCCGTAAAGCCGACGACCGCCACCGTGCCTAACGGCTTAATCGCGTGGATTGCCTGCAGAACGATGGCGGCGACGCCGGTAGTTTCGATGGCGTAGTGCGCGCCTTTGCCGGTCAGTTGGCGAATAACCGCAACGCTATCTTCCTGTTTGCCATTGATCACGTGGGTTGCGCCGAGTTCACTTGCCAGCTCAAGGCGGTTCGCATGAATATCGACGGCGATGATTTGGCTACAGCCGGTGAGCTTTGCAGCCATAATGGCGCTTAAACCAACCGCGCCGCAGCCGAATACCACCAGCGATTCCCCGGCCACCGGTTTTAGTCGATTTAACACCGTGCCGCTACCGGTTTGAATTCCGCAACCCAGCGGACCAAGAAGCGATAGTTCGACTTCACGGTCGACAACAATAGCATTCGTCGCTTTGGTGACCACATACTGACTAAACGAAGATTGACCGAAGAAGACGGATAATTCTTGATCATCCAGACGATAAGGGGTGGTGCCATCGTCTAAGCGTCCACCAAAGTTTAAGTCATTGAAACTTTCGCACGCGGAAGGATGGTTGGTGAGGCAGTTTTCGCAGTGATGGCAGGCGGCGTAGCTCAGTACCACGTGATCGCCAATTTCGACCCCACGAACGGCATCACCGACGTTAACCACGATACCTGCGCCTTCGTGGCCAAGAATGGCGGGCATCGGCAGGATCCCGGCGTTATCGCGGATCACCGCGTCGGTATGACAAACGCCTGTGGCGACAATTTTTACCATCACTTCGTCTTTTTTAGGGGCGCTAACCTGAATATTTTTAATGCTAAATGGCTGTTGATAACCCAACGTCACGGCGGCTTTTACTTTCATTAGATACTCCTGACATTTTTCCCTGGAGAGTAGAGATTACACCTGGCCTGATGAAAATTTATCCTGTTCGTGCTGAAAATAAACAAAATGCGGGTAAAAACGGTTAGGTATCGGATCGGCGCGTGTTCGCCAAAACAGCTCAGCGATAGCGATCGCTGGGTGGTTATTCAGTCTGTTCCGGTGGACATCTTTTTTTTCATGCTTTTCGCCTGCCAACAATTGGATTATCAATCATTTTTGTCTAGAGTGAGCGGAATTCACGACGCAGATGTTTGCAACGTTGCGTATCCGTCGAACTCTCAAAAAGGACGCTTTTCCAGGCATGAACCGCAGACGTTTTCTTAAATCATCCATGGCTGTTGCCGCCGTATGCGGAACGTCAGGAGTCGCCTCGTTATTCACTAAAGCGGCTTTCGCCGCGGACTCTGCTATCGCCGATGGCCAGACGCGCCGCTTTGACTTTTCCGTCCTGCAGGCGATGGCTCATGACTTAGCCCGTCAGCCGTGGGGCGGCGCGCCGCGTGACCTGCCGCCGACGCTGGCGAATCTGACCCCTCAGGCCTATAACAGCATTCAGTATGATGCGGCGCATTCGCTGTGGAATAACGTTGAAGAGCGTAAGCTGGATATCCAGTTTTTCCATGTTGGTATGGGCTTCCGCCGCCGGGTGCGCATGTTCTCGCTGGACGCGCAGTCTCAGCAGGCGCGGGAGATACATTTCCGTCCGGAGCTGTTCCAGTACAACGACGCCGGCGTTGACACCAAACAGCTGGAAGGGCAGACCGATCTTGGTTTCGCCGGTTTCCGCGTGTTTAAGGCGCCGGAACTGGCGCGCCGCGATATCGTCGCCTTCCTGGGCGCCAGCTACTTCCGCGCGGTCGACAGCACTTACCAGTACGGCCTGTCGGCGCGTGGTCTGGCCGTCGACACCTTTACCGATACGCCGGAAGAGTTCCCGGATTTCACGTCATTCTGGTTTGAAACCGTCAAACCTGGCGCGACGGTGTTCACCGTTTACGCGCTGCTCGATAGCCCAAGCGTCACCGGCGCTTATAAGTTCACCGTGAATTGCCAGGAAACGCAGGTGATCATGGATGTCGAAAATCATCTCTATGCGCGCAAAGACATTAAGCAGTTGGGCATTGCGCCGATGACCAGCATGTTCAGCTGCGGTAATAACGAACGCCGGATGTGCGATACCATCCATCCGCAAATCCACGATTCTGACCGCCTGTCGATGTGGCGCGGCAACGGCGAGTGGATTTGTCGTCCGCTGAATAATCCGCAAAAGCTGCAGTTCAACGCGTTCCAGGATAAAAACCCGAAGGGATTTGGCCTGCTGCAGCTGGATCGCGATTTCAGCCATTATCAGGATGTGATGGGCTGGTATAACAAGCGCCCGAGCCTGTGGGTGGAGCCCCGTAATCAGTGGGGAAAAGGGGCCGTTAGCCTGATGGAAATCCCGACTACCGGCGAAACGTTGGACAATATCGTCTGCTTCTGGCAGCCGGAAAAACCGGTAAAAGCGGGTGATCAACTGGACTTTAGCTACCGCTTGTACTGGAGCGCGCAACCGCCGGTACGCTCTCCGCTGGCGCGAGTGCTGGCGACACGTACCGGAATGGGCGGCTTCCCGGAAGGATGGGCGCCGGGTGAACATTATCCGGACAAATGGGCGCGCCGCTTTGCTATCGATTTTGTTGGCGGCGACCTGAAAGCCGCGGCGCCGAAAGGCATTGAGCCGGTGATTACGCTCTCCAGCGGCGAGGCTAAGCAGGTAGAGATCCTCTACGTCGAGCCGTTTGACGGCTATCGAATTCTCTTTGACTGGTATCCGACTTCAGATTCCACCGATCCGGTGGAGATGCGCATGTTCCTGCGCTGCCGTGGCGACGCTATCAGCGAAACGTGGCTGTATCAGTACTTCCCGCCTGCGGCGGATCGGCGTAACTACGTTGATGACCGGATTATGAAATAACCAGGTCGTTGATACCCGCCCGCGGCGCGCTTCTGCGGGCGTTGTTGTTTATCAGTGAGATATTGCCATGACTGCCGAAAACGGCCCCACCATCGAAACTATCCCGGTCAACGAACAGCTGGCGCTGCGTGCGGTTGACGAACGTTACGTCAGTGAGCTACATCAACTGGTGCTCAAAAACCGTGACTGGTTGCAGCATACGTTAAGCTGGCCTGCGGAAGTGCTGAGTGAAGATGAAACCCGGCGCCATGTGCAGGGAAACGTGATGCTGCACCAGCGCGGTTATGCAAAAATGTTCCTGCTGTTTTTACAGAGGCAGATGATCGGCGTACTGTCATTTAACCAGATTGAACCGTTGAACAAGACGGCCTATATCGGCTACTGGATCGATCAAAACCATCAGGGGCAGGGACTGTTATCACAGGCGTTACAGGCGTTTATCCACCATTATGCGCAAACGGGCATCGTGCGCCGTTTCGTTATTAAATGTCGGGTCGCCAACCAGCGCAGTAATCAGGTGGCGCTGCGCAATGGTTTCCAACTGGAAGGTTGTCTGAAGCAGGCCGAGTTTTTAAATGGCGCGTATGACGATCAGAATATCTACGCGCGGATTATCGACCCGCAATAAGTGGCTATAGCGAACCCAGCAGCGGCGTACGGGTGATATGCTCGTCGCCGCTGACGATTTTGCGCCCGCGAAGATGAATTTTGTCACCCTCCAGCGCTTCGATACAGGCGTTACCGCAGATTTCTACCTGATGTTCGATAATCACATCGCCACGAATCGTCGCATGTCCTTCGATGAGTATCTCGTCATCCAGCAGAATGGGCCCGCCGAGAAGATGGGCGTGCCCGCCGACCATGACGCGATGCTTTAACAGGCAGTTGCCTTCGACCACGGCGTTTTCACCCACTTGCGCACTATAGCGCAGAGTCGGGATTTGATCCTCGCCGCGCCCGGCAACCAGTCGCGCGCAATCGTAGACCCGGGCGTTGTCACATATCCATACATCGTTATCTTCATTACCTTCAATACGTGCGTTATCGAACACTTCGGCACGGTGTTCAACAAAAGCATGCTCAACTACGGCATCACCGTAGATTTGCGCCTGATGAACAATCCGTGAGGCGCTGACCGTGGCGCGCTGATAAATTTGCAGCACTTTGTCGGCATCAGAAGTCAGCCCCTGAGCGGCAATCACCAGACAATGGGGGAGAATACGCGCCTGGTCGGCGATTCGGCAGACACCACGGATTTGCGATTGCTTTATAGTGACGTTGTCACTTATCCTGGCGCCGTGACTTACCTCAACATTATCAAGCCAGGCGTTATCGCTAATCGTCGCCCCGTGGCTTATTACGCAGGTGCCGGTCAGACGGGCGTTGTCGTCAACGTGCGCGCCAGCAAAGACGACGCTATTGGCGTCATATATCCAGCAGTCGCCGCCCTGGCTTAAAGCGGCTTCATCATCGAGCCAGCCACCTTCGCTACCCGCCTTAACGTCCGAGAAATCAATCAGCGCCACGATTTGCCGCAGATTTACGCTATGTTTAATTCCGTCTTCTTCGAAATGATACAGGCGGGCGTGCTCGCTCAGACGATATTTATTCATCAGTATCTCTCTTTACCGTTGGTTAACATAAACATAGCAAAAATCTCCGTAGCGCGTTTTATAAGGTTCCTTTAAAATGCAACTTAAAATTAAATTGAAAGTTTAAATAAAATGAATAAAAACGCAGTAAGCGACCGGGTGCTGAATCTACCGGCTGGCTATTTTGGTATAGTGCTGGGAATTATTGGCATGGGATTCGCCTGGCGCTATGCCAGTACCCTCTGGCCGGTGAGCAGGATTATTGGCGATGCGTTGGTGGTGCTGGCGACGATTATTTGGGCACTATTAATGATAGCGTTTATTGCACGGGCCATCCGTTTCCCGTGGAGCGTGCTACAGGAGATGCGTCATCCAGTGGCCAGCAGTTTTGTCAGTTTGCTTCCGGCGACAACGCTGTTGGTGGCAATCGGCTTTGTCCCCTGGTACCGAGCGTTATCATTGGGGTTATTTATTATCGGGGTAGTGCTGCAGCTATGCTATGCGGCCTGGCAGAGCGCCGGGCTGTGGCGGGGTAAACATCCGGGAGCGGCGACGACGCCCGGTTTATATCTGCCGACTGTCGCCAACAATTTTATCAGCGCCATGGCCTGCGGCGCGCTGGGATTCAGCGATGCCGGACTGGTGTTTCTCGGCGCCGGCGTCTTCTCCTGGCTCAGCCTGGAGCCGGTAATCCTACAGCGTTTGCGCAGCAACGGCGAGCTACCGGCGGCATTGCGGACATCGTTGGGCATCCAGCTGGCGCCTGCTCTGGTGGCCTGTAGCGCGTGGCTCAGCGTCAATGGCGGCGACGGTGATACGTTTGCCAAAATGTTATTTGGTTACGGGCTGTTGCAGTTGCTATTTATGCTGCGCCTGATGCCGTGGTATCTGCAGCAGCCGTTTAATGCTTCATTCTGGAGCTTCTCGTTCGGGATTTCCGCACTGGCGACCACCGGCCTGCATCTGGGGCACGCTCAGCCGCACGGTTTTTTCCATACGCTGGCGATCCCCTTATTTATTTTTAGCAACCTGATTATCGGCCTGCTGCTGCTGCGTACCTTTCTTCTGCTGGTGCGGGGTAAACTGTTAATTCGCGTAGACCGTGCCACTTTATTGCCAAACAAGGATTAATCATGACGACTCGTGACGAAAACTACTTTACAGAAAAATATGGCCTCACGCGCACCCACTCAGAAGTGGTGTATGCCGCCTCGCTGATGCAGCCGGGCCAAACGCTTGACCTCGGCTGCGGCAATGGTCGCAACAGCCTGTATCTGGCGGCGAAAGGTTACAACGTCACTGCGTGGGATAAGAATCCCATGAGTATCGATAATCTGGAGACCATTCGTCAGGCAGAAGGACTGGAAAACCTGCAGACGGCGATTAAGGATCTGAATACGCTGAGTTTTGATGGCGAGTATGATTTTATTCTTTCTACAGTGGTGATGATGTTCCTGGAAGCTAAAACCATCCCTGGTCTTATCGCCAACATGCAGCGCTGCACGAAGCCTGGCGGCTATAACCTGATTGTGGCAGCCATGGATACCGAAGATTACCCTTGTACCGTGGGTTTCCCGTTCGCCTTCAAACCTGAAGAACTGCGCGACTATTATGCTGGCTGGCAGTT
This sequence comes from Klebsiella sp. 141240, assembly GCF_050600805.1. Classification (NCBI taxonomy): domain Bacteria; kingdom Pseudomonadati; phylum Pseudomonadota; class Gammaproteobacteria; order Enterobacterales; family Enterobacteriaceae; genus Klebsiella; species Klebsiella sp. 141240. Next base: position 233,763 of record NZ_JAQIRK010000003.1, read on the forward strand.
CCTCAAGTACAACGAAGATGTCGGCGAATTGCACCGCACCGACGCCAGCGGCAACCGCATCAAGCTACGCTTCGCCACGATGCTGGCGCGTAAACCGGCTTAATCCGCCGCCAGCAGGCACAGCTGCAGGGCGGTTAGATAGGAGGCCTCAAAGGCGCGCAGCGGCAAAAATTCGAATTTCGAATGGAAATTATGCGCGCCGGTGAAGAAGTTCGGCGTCAGCAGCCCCTTTGCCGATAACGCTGCGCCGTCGGTACCGCCGCGCATCGGCGTGGGTTTTGGCGTTATACCGAGGCTTTCCATCGCGGTGAACATCAGGTCAATAGCCCGGCGGTCTTCGCCAATGGCGTTACTGATATTGCTGTAAGTATCGCTTATCGTGAATTCAACCCTGGCAGTAGGGTACTGGGCGGCGATTTTCTCTGCCGCTTCGCCAATCTGTTGTTTACGGCGGTTAAAGCTGTCCAGATCGAAATCGCGAATGTTGGCCTGCAACCTTGTGCTGTTCTGATCGCCATGAATACCGTTAAACCATACGTAGCCTTCGCGCCCGGCGGTGTGCTCCGGCGTCTGCTGGCGGTCGAAATAGCTCATGAAGTCGGTAGCCATTAACAGCGGGTTAACTAATACGCCTTTGGCGGACATCGGGTGTGCGGTTACGCCGGTAAACCGTATCTCCGCAGAGGCGGCGTTAAAGTTTTCATAAACGATCTCGCCCAGTTCGCAGCAGTCGATGGTCCAGGCAAAATCGACGGCAAAACGCGAGAGATCCAGCGCTTTTGCCCCGCGAAGACCCACTTCTTCATCCGGGACGAACGCCACGACGATATCGCCATGCTTATGTTCGGCGGTCAGGTTTTCCAGCAGCGTCATGACAACGGTCACCGCCGCTTTGTTATCGGCACCCAGTACGCTGGTGCCGTCGCTGAAAATAATCTCTTCATCACGGTAGGCCAGAATTTCCGGATGCTCGTTAACCCGCAGCCAGATTTGCTGTTCCGAATTAAGGCAGAGATCTTCACCAGTAAATCGCAGAATTTGCGGATGAATATCCGGCGACAGTCCGACATCAACGGTATCAATATGCGTGATAAAGCCGATCCGCGGCGCACCGGGGACGGTGCCTTTTTTTACCGCCGTTACGGTCGCGTGCTCGTCGACAACGATATCGTCAAGGCCAAACTGACGTAGCTCGTCCGCTAACGCCTGCGCCATCTGATGTTGTCCGGGCGTCGTGGGTAACGTGGTTGCTCGTGGATCGCTTTGGCTGGTGATAGCCAGATAGCGAAAGAAGCGCTGGGTTAATTGTCTGGTTAAGGGCGAGGCCATAGTGTTTCCTTCTTAATTTATTATTTCGGGTGTTTGCAATCTGGCTTTAGTGTTATCTATGGGCAATAAAACAAAAAGCTATTCATTAGTCAAAAAATGAAAAGGGAAACGCATGCAACGCACATTTACTTCAATAGCTCTGACGATAGCGGCATTAGCGGTGAGTTCCGCTGTGAATGCGAAAACACTGGTTTATTGCTCTGAAGGCTCGCCGGAAAACTTTAATCCGCAGCTTTATACTTCCGGGACCAGCGTCGATGCCAGCGCGGTACCGATATATAACCGGCTGGTGGACTTTAAAGTTGGCACCACGGAATTGCAGCCCAGCCTGGCGGAAAGCTGGGAGGTGAGCGACGATGGCAAAGTTTATACTTTCCACTTACGCAAGGGCGTTAAATTCCAAAGTAATAAGTATTTTAAACCGACCCGTGATTTTAATGCCGATGACGTTATTTTTTCCTTTATGCGGCAAAAGGATCCGAATAACCCTTATCATAACGTCTCTAATGGCAACTACTCCAATTTTGAAAGCCTGGAGTTTGGTTCGTTAATTACCGCAATTGATAAACCGGATGAATATACGGTGCGTTTTACCCTCGCGCACCCCGAGGCGCCTTTTGTCGCTGACCTCGGCTGGTATTTTGCTTCAATCCTCTCTGCAGAATATGCCGATGCGATGCTGAAAGCCGGAACCCCGCAGCGCGTTGATATGGATCCCATCGGGACCGGGCCATTTAAGCTGGCGCAATACCAAAAAGATTCGCGGATTTTGTTTACCGCATTCCCTGATTACTGGCAGGGAAAAGCGAAAATCGATCGTCTAGTATTTAGTATTACGCCTGATGCCTCGGTGCGTTACGCTAAGCTTGAGAAAAATGAGTGTCAGGTCATGCCATTCCCCAATCCCGCCGATTTACCGCGGATGAAAGAGAATCCGCAGATCAATCTGATGAGCAAAGCCGGGCTTAATACCGGGTTCCTTGCCTTCAACACGCAGAAAGCGCCGCTGGATAACGTTAAGGTACGCCAGGCATTGGCTATGGCTATCAACAAACCGGCAATTATTGACGCGGTGTTCCACGGTACCGGTACGGTAGCGAAAAATCTGCTGCCGCCTGGCGTCTGGAGTGCAGATGCCGATCTGCAGGACTACAGTTGGGATCTGGAAAAAGCCAAAGTGCTGCTGCGTGAATCCGGCGTGAAGGGTCCCATCACCATCGACCTGTGGGCGATGCCGGTTCAGCGTCCCTATAACCCGAATGCGAAACGGATGGCGGAAATGATCCAGGCCGACTGGGCTAAAATCGGCGTGCAGACCAAAATCACCACCTATGAATGGGGCGAATACCTTAAGCGGGTGAAAGACGGCGAGCATCAGGCGGCGTTGATGGGCTGGACCACCGCGACCGGCGACCCGGATAACTTCTTTGGCCCATTATTTACCTGCCAGTCGGCCAACGGCGGTTCTAATTCGGCGAAATGGTGCTACGCGCCGTTTGATAAAATTATCGCCGAAGCCAAAACCATCACCGACAGGCCACAACGAGAAGCTTTGTATAAACAGGCGCAGCAGATGATGCACGATCAAATGCCGGCCGTGATGATTGCGCACTCAACTATTTTTGAGCCGGTAAGTAAATCGGTGACCGGGTATGAAATCGACCCGTTTGGTAAACATATTTTTTATCAAGTGGACGTAAAATAAACACCATAAATAAATCCGCCGCGTTGGCGGATTTATTTTTTGCAAGGAGTTGACGGACCACCTTTTTTGTCACAAAACTTAGCGTGGGAATTTGTTATAAATCTTGCCGACAAACTGCATTTACAGGGATCATCCATGCGTACGAAAACGTTATTTAAAGTAGCCGCTCTGGCCGGGCTACTGGCATTAACCGGTTGTGCATCCAAACTGGCGCAACCGAATCAGTATTCCGGGTTCTTAAAAGATTACTCTAAGTTAAAAGAGACTACCTCGGCTTCCGGCAAACCAGAGCTGCGCTGGATCTCCCCGGACTACAATCCGAGCAATTACGACAATGTTGTCTACCGTCCAATCACCTACTACCCGGTGCCGAAACCAACGACTCAGGTAGGGGAGAAAGCGCTGCAGGACATCCTCAATTACACCAACAAGCAGATGAAACAGGCCATCAGCGAACGTAAACCGTTGGCGACTACGGCTGGCCCGCGCAGCCTGATTTTCCGCGGCGCAATCACCGGTGTTGATACCAGTAAAGAAGGTCTGCAGTTCTATGAAGTGATCCCGGTGGCGATGATTGTCGCGGGTACCCAGGCGGCAACCGGCCATCGCACGATGGACACGAATCTCTACTTCGAAGGCGAACTGATCGACGCGAAGACCAATAAACCGGTTATTAAAGTTGTACGTAAGGGCGAAGGCAAAACGCTGTCTAATGAGAGCACGCCGCTGACCGCTGATACGTTGAAACAGGTGATTGATGATATGGCGATCGACGCGGTGAAATTCGATCCGTCACAGAAGTAATTGATGCGTTAAGCCCGTCTGGCGCGATGCCTGACGGGCTTATTATTAGGCCAGCCGGCGGCGCAAAAACAGCTGTTCGGGGCGGGCGAACATCACAAGATTTCCTACCAGTATTAACGCCAGACCTATCACCGCATTGCTATGCCAGACGTAACCTTCGTAGAAGGTGGAGATAGTTAATGCCACCAGCGGGAAAAGCAGCGTGCTATAGGCCGCTTTGCTGGCCCCGATACGGCCTACCAGAGTGAAATAAGCGCCGAACGCGATAACCGAACCGAACAACGCCAGATACAGCAGGGCGCCCATATAACTCCAGGTCCACTGCGGCGTAAAGTTATCGCCGCGCAGCAGCGCGATCGCCCCCATCACCAGGGTGCCGTAAAACATGGCCCAGCTATTGGTGGTTAATGTCTCAAGCCCGCGGCGCTGGTGGCGAATACTCAACATGTTGCCTAATGAAAAACCGTACGTTCCCAGGGCGCTCAGGCCAATTCCCCACAGCAGCGACGCGTTTAGACCATTGGCGAGGAGATCGTCCCAGAAAAGGGTGACAATTCCTGCGAGCCCCAGTGCCGCAGCCAGCCAAAAGCGCCCCGGTGGCTGCTGGCGGAAGAAAATAAAACTATTGATCGCGTTAAATAATACCGCCATCGAAAAGATCACCGACTCAAGGCCGGTATTGATATGCGCCGCGGCGGTATAAAAACACCAGAAGTTAAAGCAAAAGACGCAGCAGCCTTGCAGCATGCAAAACAGATGATCGCGCATCGCCAGCGGGCGCAGGCGGCGGGTAATCAGCAAAATTGTCAGCATAGTGACGCTGGCGACGGCAAAGCGCCAGAAAATCGATACCGGCGCGGCGACGGGCCCTTGTTGTAAAAAGATAGCAATCCATGTGGTACCCCAGATAACCACCACCAGCCCGTAGAGTAATGCGTTCAAAATGTCTCTCCTTTAATATGCCTGGCGTAAGTGTGCGATTTTTCCTGGCAAAGCGCTGTCACCGTTTTGTTGCTGACTTGCAAAATCTTGCGCTTATTTTTCACAAGCTCATGGTCAATGCTGGTAAGCGGTGATGACAATTCATAGACTAGAGGTCTGCGGATTAAAAACGATGTGAAGGCTATGGCATACGGGACGTTCGAAACATTACAACAACAGAATGCGGTGCTGCGGGGGACCGTAGAACTCAATTCCGGGATCCAGCTTGCCGCGTGGTACAACGACCTTGACCGGATCACGGTGCGCAGCGACCACCACACATTGAGCCTGTATATTGCCGATGGTTACGAAAGCTACCAAAAAACGCCCTACGGCTGGAGGAACGGCGGCGGGCCGGATCGTTTTTGTCTGATGCCAAAGGGGGACGAAAGCACCTGGGATATTCGCGGCGATCTTTCGTTCGTTCATCTCTATTGCACCGATGAGCACCTACGCCGCGTCGGCGAGCAAATTTGGGACCGCAGCCCGGCGTCTTTCACCTTGCAGGAAAAAACCTTCGCCAGCGATGACAAAATTACCGCGGTTTATCGTCAGTTTCTGCTCGATAACGACTGGCGCCAGCAGGCTAATCAATTACTGTTAAGCTCGGCCAGTACGCTGCTGTTAACGCATCTGATTCAAAACTATTCGAACGTCCAGTGGCGTCTGCCGACGGTTACCGGTGGCCTGGCGCCGCATCTGTTGCGTAATCTGTTGGCGTGGATTGAGGAGCACCTCGAGCAGCCGCTTACGCTTGCCGATCTTGCCGCCCAGGCGTCGCTTAGCGAATACCATTTTGCGCGGATGTTCCGCCAGTCAATGAATATGGCGCCGCACCAGTATGTGATGCAGCGGCGGATGATCAAGGCGCAACATCTGATTTGCCACACCCAACGGCCGTTGACCGAGATAGCGCTGGCCTGCGGATTTAGCTCCGCCAGCCATTTTAGTCACCGGGTTAAGAGCGCCACGGGTCTTACGCCAAGCCAGCTACGCGCGGCGCAGCGTGGTTAACAGCATATAGCTGATACCGCCGAGGACCAGCCCCCAAAAGGCCGAACCGACGCCTGCAAGGCTAACACCGCTGGCGGTGACTAAAAATGTTACTACTGCGGCGTCGCGCTCGTTTTCATGCCCCAGCGCCTGATAGAGGCTGCCGCTAATGGTTCCTAACAATGCCAGCCCCGCCAGCATCTGGATCCACACCGGCGGCAGCGCCGCCATTAGCGCGGTTATCGAACCGCCAAATAGCCCCGCCAACAGATAAAACACACCGGCCGCCGCTGCGGCGAGCCAGCGCTTATCCGCATCCGGATGCGCATCCGGGCTTTGGCAGATGGCGGCGGTAATGGCGGCGATGCACACGGAATAGACGCCAAATGGTGAGAATAGCAGCGCCAGCGCGCCGGTGAATACGATAAGCGGCGAGACCGGAACCCGATAGCCTGATGCCTGAATGGTCGCCAGGCCGGGCGCGTTCTGTGACGCCATGGTGACAAGGAAAAACGGTACACCGACGCTGAGCAGTAGCGAAGGGGTGAACTGCGGCGTAATCCACTGCGGAGCAACAAAAACCATATCGTTTGCCACTGGCGACAGCGCGCCGGTTAGCAGGGCGATGATCCCGCCCGCCGCTAACGCCGCAACGACCGCAAAACGTGGGTAAAGCGCTTTGCATAACAGCCAGGCGGCGAACATCCCGCCGCATAGCGGGAGATTATCCTGCAAACTGCCAAATGCCTGCAGACCAAAACGCAGTAGGATCCCCGCCAGCATTGCCGCCGCCAGCGAATGCGGAATGATCTTCATGAGGCGGGCAAACAGTCCCGTCACGCCGCATAGCAGAATCAGGGCGTTGGCGAAAACAAATATTCCCACCGCCTGCGCCAGCGTCGCTCCCTGTAATCCACTGACCAGTAAAGCCGCGCCTGGAGTTGACCATGCGGTGAGAATGGGGACTTTCCGCCATAGCGTTAATACCAGCGTGCTGACGCCCATTGCCAGGCCAAGGGCGGTCATCCAGCCAGCTATTTGCCCGGCGTCGGCGCCAGCGGCGGCGGCCGCTTGCCAGATGATGGCGGCGGAGCTGGCGTAGCCTACCAGCACGGCGACAAATCCCGCGAGCAGCGTGGGGATGGGAAGGGTAAACGAACGCATGAACACCTCTTGTGCGTTATAACATACGACGAAGGTAGCATTGTGCGTTATAGCGTACAACTGGTAATATCAAGAAAATGACGAGGAGCCCCCAATGAATATTGCCCAACATCTGGCATTGACGCTGAAAAGCCTGCGTCAGCAGCGCGGCTGGAGTTTGTCGCGGCTGGCGGAAGAAACCGGAGTATCAAAGGCGATGCTCGGGCAAATTGAACGTAATGAATCCAGTCCAACGGTCGCGACGTTGTGGAAGATAGCCACTGGCCTCAATGTGGCGTTTTCGACTTTTATTGTCGCTGATGAGGCCGCAGCGCCCGCTGCCTTCGACCCACAGCAGCAGGCGATGGTGGTGACGCCGATTTTTCCCTGGGATCCTGAGCTACGTTTTGACCATTTTTCAATTACCCTCGCCCCCGGCGCGCTGAGCGAATCGACGCCGCATGAGACCGGCGTCATTGAACATGTCGTGGTCATTAGCGGTACGCTGGATTTATGTCTGCAGGGGCAGTGGCATTCATTGCAGGCGGGAGAAGGGCGGCGCTTTGCCGGCGACCTGACGCACGCTTACCGCAATAGCGGCGCGCAGACGGCGCACTTTCATTCACTGATTCATTATCCAAAAGAAAAAGCCGCGGATTAATCCGCGGCCAATCAAGATGACTGAGACTAAAATTCACAACGTGACGAGGAAAATCCGGAATACGCAGCCACTGTAACCTTGCCGGGTTTTCATGAGAAATAGCTTTTTCTTCAATGCTTTGCCGATTTCTGCAAATTCGCTGTGTGGGTGCGGCGGAAAATGTTTTCGTCTACGCCCAGTTCTGACTACAATAGCCGCCATTTCGACCCCCTATAACGGATAACGACGAGCGTATGCGCCTGCAAAACCATCATCTTGAACTTCTTAGTCCTGCCCGCGATGCCGGGATCGCCCGTGAAGCGATTTTACACGGCGCCGACGCGGTCTATATCGGCGGGCCGGGCTTCGGCGCGCGGCATAATGCCAGCAATAGCCTGAGCGATATCGCCAACCTGGTGCCTTTTGCGCATCGCTTTGGCGCGAAGGTGTTTGTGACGCTGAATACCATTCTTCATGATGATGAACTGGAACCCGCGCAACGGCTGATTACCGATCTGTACGAGACCGGCGTTGATGCGCTGATCGTGCAGGATATGGGGATTATGGAGCTGGATCTGCCGCCGATTGAGCTGCACGCGAGCACCCAGTGCGATATTCGCAGCGTCGAGAAGGCTAAGTTTCTCTCTGATGCAGGCTTCAGCCAGATTGTTCTGGCCCGCGAACTCAACCTCGATCAAATTAAAGCGATCTACGATAATACCGACGCGACTATCGAGTTCTTTATTCACGGCGCCTTATGTGTAGCCTATTCCGGTCAGTGCTATATTTCTCACGCGCAAACCGGACGTAGCGCCAACCGCGGCGACTGCTCTCAGGCTTGCCGCCTGCCTTACACCCTGAAAGACGATCAGGGGCGCGTCGTGGCCTATGAAAAACATTTATTGTCGATGAAAGATAACGATCAGACTGCCAACCTGGCGGCATTGATCGACGCCGGCGTGCGCTCCTTTAAGATTGAAGGGCGTTATAAGGATATGAGTTATGTGAAAAATATCACCGCTCACTATCGTCAGATGCTGGATCGTATTATTGAAGACCGCGGCGATCTCGCGCGTTCTTCCGCCGGGCGCACCGAACACTTCTTCGTGCCGTCGACCGATAAAACGTTCCATCGCGGCAGCACCGACTATTTTGTTAACGCGCGTAAGGGCGATATCGGCGCGTTTGATTCGCCGAAATTTATCGGCCTGCCGGTAGGCGAAGTATTAAAAGTCGGAAAAGATTATCTCGATGTCGAAGTGACCGACGCGTTGACTAACGGCGACGGTCTGAATGTGATGATCAAACGTGAAGTTGTCGGCTTCCGCGCCAATACGGTGGAGAAAACGGGGCAAAATCGTTATCGCGTCTGGCCAAACGAAATGCCGGCAGACCTGCATAAAGTGCGTCCGCACGAGGCGCTTAATCGTAACCTCGATCATAACTGGCAGCAGGCGCTACTGAAAACTTCCAGCGAGCGCCGCATTGCGGTTGATATCGCGCTGAGCGGCTGGCAGGAACAGCTGGTGCTGACCATGACCTGCGAAGACGGCGTCAGCGTCACGCATACACTGGATGGCGAATTCGCCGAAGCGACCCAGGCGGAAAAAGCGCTGGCCAATCTGCGAGATGGCGTGGCGAAGCTCGGGCAGACTATTTACTACCCGCGTGATGTGCAGATTAATCTGCCTGCGCTGTTTGTACCGAACAGTATGCTTAACCAACTGCGCCGTGAAACGGCAGAGATGCTCGATCGGGCGCGCCTCGATGCCTGGCAGCGCGGTACGCGTAAACCGGTCTCCGTACCACCGCCGGTGTATCCGGAAACGCATTTGTCGTTCCTGGCGAACGTTTATAACCACAAAGCGCGCGCTTTCTACCAGCGCTATGGCGTACAGCTGATCGATGCGGCGTATGAAGCTCATGAAGAGAAGGGCGACGTGCCGGTGATGATCACCAAGCACTGCCTGCGTTTTGCCTTCAACCTATGTCCGAAGCAGGCTAAAGGCTCGATTAAGAGCTGGAAGGCGACGCCGATGCAGCTGATCCATGGTGACGAAGTGTTAACGCTGAAATTTGATTGCCGTCCATGCGAAATGCACGTGGTGGGTAAAATCAAAAATCACATCCTCAAGATGCCGCATCCGGGCAGTATCGTCGCCTCCGTCAGTCCTGACGAGCTGATGAAAACGTTGCCCAAGCGTAAAGGCGCGTAAGGGCCGTTCTCACGGCGGACAGTTATGCGCCTTTGCTTTGCGCGCATACTGCCGGTGGTGATGCTCGCGCAGCGAGCTGGCGGTATCCTCAGCCCGGCTGCGTAGCTCATCGCAATCAGCCTCGTGCAGTAACTGCTGTTCGAGGCTTTGCACCGGGAAATAATCATGCCCCTGACGTTGGGCGAGCAGATGCCCGGAGAATAATCCGCACATCAGCACCACTGCCGCTATTCCTCTCCGCCACATATCATTTTCCATATCAATAAATAACGCATGATTAATATGATTGATTTAATATTGGTTTTTCTGCCTGGTTATCAAAGAAGCGCAAGGCTTTGTCAGGCAAGGCTGAAGAAAGATGAAAAAAAAGCCTGACGCGATAAGCGCCAGGCCAGGGAATAGATTTTTTTTCAGGCGCGAAGCCCGGCGGCGTTCATCAGCAGGCGGAAAATCATGCTGATGGCGCCCAGCGCCAGCACGCTAGCTCCCCATATGGCTGCCAGCCATAGTAAACGTTTTATCCATGATCTCTCCATCAGTGATATCCCTCGCCAGGTTGAACTTTGCCGCGGAAGACGTAGTAGCTCCAAAAGGTATAACCAAGAATGACGGGAATAATCAGTAGCGCGCCAACCAGCATAAAGCCCTGGCTTTGCGGCGGCGCCGCGGCCTGCCACAACGTGATTCCCGGCGGGATAATATTCGGCCAAATGCTGATCCCAAGTCCGCTAAACCCAAGAAAAACGAGCCCCAGGGTCAACACGAACGGCAGGCAATGACCGTCGCGTTGCCCAAGCGTGCGCCATAGCCAGGCGCTGATGGCGATAACCAGCAGCGGTACCGGCAGCAGGTAAACCAGATTCGGCAGGCTAAACCAGCGCTCGGCGATCGCCGGCTGGGAGAGCGGCGTCCACAGACTAATCGCCGCTATCACTATCAGTAAGGCCAGCAGCAGAAGGCGTGAAATTCTGCGCATGGTATTCTGCAGCGGATTCTCGCTTTTCATTACCAGCCAACTGGCGCCCAGCAACGCGTAGGCAACGGTGAGGCCGAGACCGCAGAATAGGGTAAATGGCGTGAGCCAATCCCACATTCCGCCTCTAAAGCTGCGACCGCTGACCGGAAAACCATGAATGACCGCGCCGACGACCATGCCCTGGGTGAATGTCGCCAGTAGCGATCCGCCCAGAAAAGCCTTATCCCAGAAAGGGCGGTGCGAGGGGGTCGCTTTGAAGCGAAACTCAAAGGCCACGCCGCGAAAAATAAGCCCGATCAGCATCAGGGTGAGCGGCACCGACAGCGCGTCGATAATCACCGCATAGGCCAGCGGAAAAGCGCCGAAGAGGCCTGCGCCGCCAAGCACCAGCCAGGTTTCATTGCCATCCCATACCGGTGCGACGCTGTTAACCATCACGTCGCGCTCTTCACCGCCGCGTACGGCGGCAAATAGTATCCCGATCCCTAAGTCGAAACCGTCCATGACGATGTACATCAGGGTGGCGAACACGATGATAACAAACCAAATAACCGATAAATCAATACCCATTAGCGGGACTCCTTGTGCTGAAAACCATCCGTAACGGCAGAAAGCGGACGCGCGGGCGTTCCTGATGGCACAGGTACCTGCTCTTGCGGCCCTTTGCGGATCAGGCGCAGCATATAGCTATAGCCAACACCGAATACCGAGCTGTAGACGGCAATAAAGGCCAGCAGGCTAACGGTCATATGCAGATCGCCGTGAGCTGATACGGCCTCGGAAGTGCGCTGTACGCCGTAGACCACCCACGGCTGGCGGCCGACTTCGGTGGTCACCCAGCCAGCCAGAATCGCAATCAGTCCGGAAGGCCCCATCCATAACGCGAAGCGCAGGAAAGGTTTTGAGGTATACAAACGCTGGCGATAGCGCAGCCATAGGGCAATGACGCCAAGCAGAATCATCAGCATTCCCAGGCCCGCCATCAGACGAAATGACCAGAAGACAATGGTTGAGTTAGGGCGATCTTGCGGGGCGAATTCCTTCAGCGCCGGCACCTGTTTATCGAGGCTGTGGGTGAGGATCAGACTGCCGAGGGCAGGTATCTCCAGCCCGTAGCGGGTACGTTCTTGTTGCATGTCCGGCCAGCCGAACAGCAGCAGCGGCGTCGGTTCGCCGGGCGGATTTTCCCAGTGTCCTTCGATAGCGGCAATTTTCGCTGGTTGATGTTTCAGGGTGTTAAGCCCATGCATATCGCCGATTAATGTCTGAATGGGGGCGACAAGCAGCGTCATCCATAGCGCCATAGAGAACATCGCGCGGATAGCAGGCGTTCGGTTGCCACGAAGCAAATGCCATGCGGCGGAGGCGCCCACGAATAACGCGCTGCTAAGAAACGCAGCAACGGACATATGGAATAAGCGGTAGGGGAAAGAGGGATTAAAGATAACGGCCAACCAGTCAACGGGTACCACCTGGCCGTTAACGATTTCAAAACCTTGCGGCGTTTGCATCCAGCTGTTTGAGGCCAGGATCCAGAACGTGGAAATGATGGTGCCCAGCGCCACCATGCAGGTGGCGAAAAAATGCAGGCCGGGGCCGACGCGGTTCCAGCCAAATAACATCACGCCAAGGAAACCGGCCTCAAGGAAGAAGGCGGTAAGAACTTCATAAGTTAGCAGCGGGCCGGTAATACTGCCTGCGAACTGCGAGAAACCACTCCAGTTGGTGCCGAACTGGTAGGCCATAACCAGCCCCGAGACCACCCCCATACCAAAGTTGACGGCAAAGATTTTCGACCAGAAATGATATAGCGAGCGCCAGACAGGATTTTTTGTTTTTAACCACAATCCTTCAAGTACCGCCAGGTAGCTGGCAAGACCGATGGTGATCGCGGGAAAGATGATATGAAATGAGACGGTAAAGGCGAATTGGATCCGCGCCAGATGAAATGCATCAAGACCGAACATGCAGGACTCCACAACAAAATTGATTCAGCGCAATTTTAAGGGGTGGCGGGGAGTGATAGCAGAGGCAGAAAAGCGCTTTTTTATGATAACAGTTGCGGATTGTTATTCTTTCTATCTCTGTTTCATATTTGTGAAGTCAATCCTCATGTCACTATAAATAATAAATTACGTATTGTGAATTTATTCCTGTGATACTTCACATTTTTGTTTACGATTTTCCTTATTGCTTGCGCTGTATTTCATTAATTATTCTGCTAGCCTGTAACGGTGCTGAGTTTAGCTGCAGGGTTTGGTTTTTAAATATCCATATTTATTATGTGAATTGGTTATTCATTGTGGTTTTATATATTAAGTTGATGAAAAAAGGGAGACGGTTTGTCAAAGAAAGGACTGCGAAGTTTACTTATCTCATTGTTGATAATGACTATTTTTTGGCTTGCTGTGGGTGGCGGAGTCTATCTGATGATTTGAGTTATTATTATCCTCAGCATGAAATTACTTCATTTTTAGATGCGTGATGAATTTATCTCATGCGAGGTTAGCGAGCTTTTTTAATCGTTGGTTCACAACATGAGAAACAACTCATATCAACGTTCAAACGATTGGGTTTTGCATTGATATACCGTGCGTTTAATGGATGTGCCTCATGACGTTCTGGCTCGAATAATATTTTATTACTATTCTCAAATGCGCATATTTCATTAGTGATAATACAATTTCATGTTATTTGAACATCAGCGTCATCGCTTGCAGTGCGAAACCAGTATTTATCCGGTGATATCTATTAGCTATATCAGTTTTTAAAACCTGCCATTTTTGACCATCTGTTATAAGATACGGGTCTCGTTGGTTAAATGGATGCGGTAATGAAAAAATATCAGCAGCTTGCGCAACGGCTCACGGAACAGATCGCGCTCGGCGTTTGGCAACCCGGCGATCGCCTACCTTCATTACGCGAGCAGGTTGTCAGCAGCGGAATGAGTTTTATGACCGTCAGCCATGCCTACCAGTTACTGGAAAGTCAGGGACGAATTATCGCTCGCCCGCAATCGGGTTATTATGTGGCGCCGCAGCCGGTAAAACAGCGCCAGCCTGAACCTCCGGCGCAAGTCACGCGCCATGAGTCGGTGGATATCAACACCTATATTTTCGACGTCCTGCAGGCAAGCCGTCAGGCTTCGATGCTGCCTTTTGCTTCCGCCTTTCCCGACCCGCGCCTGTTCCCCCTGCAGCAGCTAAATCGTTCTCTGGCGCAGGTGAGTAAAACCGCTACCGCCATGAGTGTGATTGAGAACCTGCCGCCGGGTAACGATGAGCTTCGTCATGCGATTGCCCGGCGTTATGCGTTGCAGGGAATGAACGTATCGCCGGATGAGATAGTCATCACCGCCGGTGCGTTGGAGGCATTAAACCTCAGCCTGCAGGCGGTGACTGAACCCGGCGATTGGGTCGTCGTAGAAAATCCGTGCTTTTACGGCGCGCTGCAGGCGCTTGAACGTTTGCGGCTAAAAGCGCTATCGGTGGCCAGCGATGTGAAAGAGGGGATCGATCTGGCGGCGCTGGAACAGGCTTTGCAGAGCTACCCGGTAAAAGCCTGCTGGCTGATGACCAATAGCCAAAACCCGCTCGGATTTACGCTGACGGCGGACAAAAAAGCGCGGCTGGTGTCGCTATTGACGCGCTACAACGTCATGTTAATTGAAGATGACGTTTACAGTGAGCTGTACTTTGGTCGGGAAAAACCGCTACCCGCAAAGTACTGGGATCGTGATGAGATGACGTTGCACTGTAGCTCATTTTCAAAATGTCTGGTTCCGGGGTTTCGTATCGGCTGGGTCGCTGCTGGCCGACATGCCCGCCGTATTCAGCAGTTACAGCTGATGAGTACGCTATCTACGAGTTCGCCAATGCAGTTGGCGCTGGTCGATTATCTTTCTACCAAACGCTACGACGCGCATTTGCGCCGTTTACGTCGTCAGCTTGCTGAGCGGAAACAGCTGGCCTGGCAAGCGCTACTGCGCTTTTTACCCGCAGAGGTCAAAATTCATCATAGCGACAGCGGCTATTTCCTGTGGCTGGAGTTGCCCGCTGGTATCGATTCAGGCGAACTCAGCGCACTGGCGTTGCGGGATAACATCAGTATTGCACCGGGTAAAATGTTTTCGACCACGGCCGACTGGACTTCATTTTTCCGTTTTAATACCGCCTGGGGCTGGGGAGAAAAAGAAGAGCAGGGTGTGAAACGGCTCGGCGAACTTATACGTCAACTTTTGCCTTAGTTTATTCATCGCTTTTTTTAATTGCCGGCTTTTATTTTCCCGGCAATTTATCCCCTTCATTCTCGTATTCATTTATCAGCTTAAAATATCCACCATTAGCGGGTCGTCATAGGGAATATGCATACTCGTCCTTTTGCCATAACTCTTTGTCTATAATCCATATTATCGAATCGTGGTGGCGATTTTTGCGGAATGCGCACCTGGTCACAACCTGAGGAAATTTCCCCAGAGCCCCGCAGGCCGCCGTCTACCCTTATTAAGGGAGATATTTTTACGGCACGGCTGCCGCTACTTTTATTCTGACAGGAGTAAGTTCAAATGAGCAAAAAATTTGCCCGTGGCAGCCTGTGCGCGCTGAGTATGGTTGTGCTGACAGCGCAAGCCGCTGAACCGCCGACTTCGCTGGATAAAGGCGAAGGGCGGCTCGATATTATTGCCTGGCCGGGTTATATCGAACGCGGTCAGACGGATAAGAATTATGACTGGGTAAGCCAATTTGAAAAAGAGAGCGGCTGTCAGGTTAATGTGAAAACTGCCGCCACCTCTGACGAAATGGTCAGCCTGATGGCGAAGGGCGGTTACGACCTGGTGACCGCCTCCGGCGACGCCTCGTTACGCCTGATTATGGGTAAGCGTGTACAGGCGATTAATACCGCGCTGATCCCAAACTGGAAAACGCTTGACCCGCGAGTTGCCAAAGGCGCGTGGTTTAACGTCGGCGATAAAGTGTACGGCACGCCCTATCAATGGGGGCCGAACCTGCTGATGTACAACACTAAAACTTTCCCGACACCGCCTGATAGCTGGAAAGTGGTTTTCGTCAAACAGGACCTGCCGGACGGAAAAAGCAACCAGGGGCGAGTTCAGGCCTATGATGGTCCGATTTATATCGCTGATGCGGCGCTATTTGTCAAAGCAACACAGCCGCAGTTAGGAATTAACGATCCCTATGAACTCACCGAAGCGCAGTATCAGGCGGTGTTGAAGGTTCTGCAGGATCAGCATCCGCTGGTTCACCGTTACTGGCACGATGCGACCGTGCAGATGAGCGACTTTAAAAACGAAGGAGTGGTTGCTTCGGGCTCCTGGCCGTATCAGGCCAATGGTCTGAAAGGCGAAGGTCAGCCTATTGCTACCGTGTTCCCAAAAGAAGGTGTAACCGGCTGGTCCGATACCACGATGCTGCATAGTGAGGCAAAGCATCCGGTATGCGCTTACAAGTGGATGAACTGGTCGCTGACGCCGAAAGTACAGGGCGATGTCGCCGCCTGGTTTGGATCGCTGCCCGTGGTGCCACAGGGCTGTAAAGCCAGTACGTTACTGGGAGACAAAGGTTGCGAAACCAACGGCTACAACCAATTCGACAAGATTGCGTTCTGGAAAACGCCGATTGCCGAAGGCGGGAAGTATGTTCCTTATAGCCGTTGGACCCAGGACTATATCGCGATTATGGGTGGCCGCTAAGCGCCTGGAGACTGAACATGACGTACGCGGTAGAGTTTGATGACGTTTCGCGTCTTTACGGTGACGTGCGCGCGGTAGATGGCGTGACTATCGCCATTCGCGATGGTGAGTTTTTTTCCATGCTGGGGCCGTCCGGCTCCGGCAAAACCACCTGCCTGCGCTTAATTGCGGGCTTTGAACAGCTATCCGGCGGTTCGATTCGTATCTTTGGCCAGCAGGCCAGCGAATTACCGCCATGGCAGCGTGACGTCAATACGGTTTTTCAGGATTACGCGCTATTTCCGCATATGTCGATTATCGACAACGTCGCCTATGGGCTGATGGTGAAAGGCGTGGGCAAAAAAGAACGTCAGCTTCGCGCCCAGGAAGCCTTAGAAAAAGTGGCGCTTGGGTTCGTTCACGCGCGCAAGCCTTCGCAGCTATCCGGCGGTCAGCGGCAACGGGTCGCCATAGCTCGCGCGCTGGTCAACCAACCTCGTGTGCTGTTATTAGATGAACCGCTTGGCGCGCTGGATTTAAAACTGCGTGAACAGATGCAGGTGGAGTTAAAAAAACTTCAGCAGTCGTTGGGCATCACTTTCATTTTTGTTACTCACGATCAGGGTGAGGCGCTGTCGATGTCCGATCGCGTGGCGGTGTTTAACAATGGGCGTATTGAACAGGTCGACTCGCCGCACTCGCTCTATTTACAGCCTAAAACCGCCTTTGTTGCCGGATTTGTCGGCACCGCGAACGTTTTTACCCCAGACGTTTCTCAGCGCCTATGCGGCTTGCCCGGCGCCTGGTCGTTGCGTCCTGAACATATTCGACTGAATAGTGGCGGTGATATCCAGGTTCAGGGGACCGTGCAGGCGGTGCAGTTTCAGGGGGCGTCAACGCGTATTGAACTGAAACTTGCTGCGGGCGATAAACTGCTAGTCAGTCAGGCCAACGTCGATGGCGGGGCAGCGTTGAGCGCGCCACAGTTGGGGCAACAGGTATTGGCCTGTTGGTCGCGTTCGGCGATGGTTTCCCTGGAAAGCGGAGGCTGAGATGACGATGGCGCTTGTGCAACCAACGACCGGGCGAGTGTCAGGGCTGTTCTGGCGAAAACCCTCACTGGGTCTGTTTTTACTGCTGCTGGGTCCGCTGATGTGGTTTGGCATTGTCTATCTGGGGTCGCTCCTGACGCTGTTGTGGCAAAGCTTCTATACCTTTGATGACTTTACGATGTCGGTCACCACGGATTTGACGCTCGCTAACCTGAAGGCTCTGTTTAATCCCGCCAACTACGACATCATTGTTCGTACCCTGGTGATGGCCATCTGCGTGACTATTGCCAGCGCAATCCTGGCATTGCCGATGGCGTGGTATATGGCGCGTTATACCCGCGGCAAGATGAAAGCCTTCTTTTATATCGCGGTGATGTTGCCGATGTGGGCAAGTTATATCGTCAAGGCGTACGCCTGGACGCTATTACTGGCGAAAGATGGCGTGGCGCAATGGTTCCTCGGCCACCTTGGTCTGGAGAGCGTGTTAAATATGGTATTGACCATCCCGGCGGTCGGCGGCAATACCTTATCGACCTCCGGGCTCGGGCGATTCATGGTATTTGTCTATATCTGGCTACCGTTCATGATCCTGCCGGTGCAGGCGGCGCTGGAACGTCTGCCGCCATCGCTGTTGCAGGCCTCAGCCGATTTAGGCGCCCGTCCGCAACAAACCTTCCGCTACGTGGTACTGCCTTTAGCCATACCGGGTATCGCGGCAGGTTCTATCTTTACCTTTTCCCTCACGCTTGGGGATTTTATTGTCCCGCAACTGGTGGGGCCGCCCGGTTTCTTTATCGGCAACATGGTCTATTCGCAGCAGGGCGCGATTGGCAATATGCCGATGGCGGCGGCGTTCACGTTGGTGCCGATTGTTCTTATTGCACTGTATCTGGCGTTTGTTAAGCGCCTGGGAGCGTTTGATGCACTCTGAACGCGCACCGTTGTTTCTCAAAATTGCCACCTGGGGCGGGGTGATATTTCTCCATTTTCCACTGCTGATTATCGCCTTGTACGCCTTTAATACAGAGGATGCCGCTTTCAGCTTCCCGCCGAAAGGGCTGACGCTCCGCTGGTTCAGCGAGGCTGCCGCTCGTGCAGATATCATTGAATCAGTGACGTTGTCACTTAAGATCGCCGCTTTATCTACGGGGATTGCCCTGGTGTTAGGTACTCTCGCTGCCGGCGCGCTGTGGCGGAGTACGTTTTTTGGTAAGAATGCCGTGTCGCTGCTGTTGCTGTTACCTATTGCGCTGCCCGGCATTATTACCGGCCTGGCGCTGTTGACGGCATTTAAAGCCGTTAATCTTGAGCCTGGCTTGCTAACTATCGTGGTGGGTCATGCGACCTTCTGCGTAGTCGTAGTGTTTAACAACGTTATTGCCCGATTTCGCCGGACATCATGGAGTCTGGTAGAAGCATCAATGGACCTCGGCGCAACAGGCTGGCAAACCTTCCGCTATGTGGTGCTACCCAATCTGGGGTCGGCGCTGCTGGCAGGCGGCATGCTGGCGTTCGCCCTGTCCTTTGATGAAATTATCGTCACTACCTTTACCGCCGGTCATGAACGGACGCTTCCTCTGTGGTTGCTAAATCAGCTGGGGCGTCCGCGCGATGTGCCGGTCACCAACGTCGTCGCTCTGTTGGTGATGTTAGTGACGACTGTACCCATCCTGGGGGCCTGGTGGCTAACCCGTGACGGTGAGAATAACGCCGAAAGCGGAAAATAATACACTTTACAGGATCATGCTATGCAACATAACCTTTTGATAAACGGTCAATTAGTGGCGGGTGAAGGCGAGGTGCTGCCGGTATTCAATCCTGCCAATGGCGAAACGATTATTGAGATTGCGGAGGCGACCGAGGCGCAGGTTGATGCCGCCGTCAATGCTGCAGATCGTGCGTTTGTCAGCTGGAGCCAGACAACGCCGAAAACCCGCGCCGAATGTTTGCTGAAAATGGCGAATGTGATTACTGAACATGCAGAAACGCTCGCCAAACTGGAGTCTTTAAACTGCGGTAAACCGCTACATTGTGTTATCAATGATGAAATGCCGGCGATTGCCGATGTATTTCGCTTCTTCGCCGGCGCCGCGCGTTGCCTGCCGGGAATGGCGGCCGGAGAGTACCTTGAGGGGCATACCTCAATGATCCGCCGCGACCCGGTTGGCGTAGTGGCCTCGA
Organism: Klebsiella sp. 141240; assembly: GCF_050600805.1. Lineage (NCBI taxonomy): Bacteria > Pseudomonadati > Pseudomonadota > Gammaproteobacteria > Enterobacterales > Enterobacteriaceae > Klebsiella > Klebsiella sp. 141240. The sequence continues at coordinate 253,472 of NZ_JAQIRK010000003.1, forward strand.
TTGCACCCTGGAACTATCCGCTGATGATGGCGGCCTGGAAGCTGGCGCCCGCGCTGGCGGCTGGTAACTGCGTGGTGATTAAACCTTCGGAAATCACTCCGCTTACGGCATTGAAGCTGGCGGAGCTCGCGAAGGATATTTTCCCGGCTGGCGTCATTAACGTGCTTTTTGGCCGCGGCCCGACTGTTGGCGATCCGCTCACAGGCCATAGTAAAGTGCGTATGGTTTCGTTGACTGGATCGATCGCCACCGGCGCCCATATTATTGGTCACACGGCGACGTCGATTAAACGCACCCATATGGAGCTGGGCGGTAAAGCGCCGGTCATTGTTTTTGATGATGCCGATATCGATGCCGTCGTTGAGGGCATTCGTACCTTTGGTTTTTATAACGCGGGCCAGGACTGTACCGCCGCCTGCCGTATTTATGCGCAACAGGGCGTCTACGAACGGCTGGTTGAAAAGCTAGGCGCTGCCGTGGCCAGCCTGAAAATGGGGCAGCCTGACGATCCGTCCACGGAGCTGGGGCCGGTAAGTTCTCTTGCCCATCTTGAACGGGTGACCGCGGCTGTCAACGCCGCACGCGCCTTACCGCATATTAAAGTGGTGACCGGCGGCAGTCGCGCGGCGGGGAATGGTTACTATTTCCAGCCCACGCTGTTGGCTGGCGCGCAGCAGGATGATGCTATCGTACAACGCGAAGTTTTTGGTCCGGTAGTCAGCGTAACGTCGTTTAGCGATGAGGAACAAGTATTAACCTGGGCTAATGATTCACAGTATGGTCTGGCCTCCTCGGTCTGGACGCAGGACGTTGGCCGCGCCCATCGTCTGAGCGCGCGTTTGCAGTACGGTTGCACCTGGGTGAATACCCATTTCATGCTGGTGAGCGAAATGCCGCACGGCGGACAGAAGCTTTCTGGTTACGGCAAGGATATGTCGATGTATGGGCTGGAGGACTACACGGTGGTTCGCCATGTGATGGTGAAACATTAACGTACCGGCAGCATTACCAGGCTAATAGTTGCAATAGCAACAATTGTTAAAAAAGATAAGGGGTAATATGAGAGTATTCTTATACCCCTTCAAGAGCTAAGCCATTGTGAGTGCCGGAGATAAGCGCCGGATGGGGTGTAAACTACTAAGCATGTTATTAATTGTTAGATCCCTGCAGGATGATGCGGGGATTTTTTTTGTATCGACTTTTAAGAGCGATGCAATAATTAATGTTTATCTTTTTTAGATGGCAGGCCCGAGTGGCGGCGCTCACGAATATAAGAGACAAGGCTGTAGATTGCGATCACCAATAGAACTAAAGCCATTAGCAGGGCAACTATTCCTGACATAAGCGACCTCAAAATAAGTGAGAAAAAAAGCAAATACGTTATAACGAATAGTAATGAAACTATGCGGAAATCCGTGAATTTGCAAATAATAATTTCGTTCACCTACCGCAATATACAGCACAAAATAACAAGTAGAAAATCTACAGTCCGCATTAAGCGTAAGGATCAGAAGTCGATTGCTGATTATTTTGCGCAGTCAATTTAAGAAAATCCTCACCCCTTAAAGCCAAGTATAGTTAAATATCAATAATCCGGTATACGAAAAACCAGATCAATTTGTTATTTCCAATTATATAAATATTCTCTCCCTGGCGGTGCGGGCATGGCGGATCCCACTTCTTAGAAACGCGCTTCTGGAAGGTAATGGTTGTAGCAATAATGTTAAATATGGGTAGAGATCGCCACCGGGCCGTTGTTTGCATGTATGTGATTTGACTTTATCGCATCGCTCATGAGAAAATTTTACAAAATTTGTTATTCTGAAGTTGAATTGGTTTTGAAAAAGCTAGTATTTCTCCTGTTACTCACCGGCGTAAGCGCGATGCTTTACGGCAATCTCCCTGCCCAGCGTATTAGTGACTGTGAAAGCCTGGGGGCAAATGAGGACGTTTGCGCAGCGGTAGAGTGGGATAACGAAAAGCTGAATTTCTTGCCGCAATATAACCCGGAAAATCTTAAGACTATTGCTGCGCTTCAGCAGTCAGGCGCCGGGAAACGCGCGACGGTTAAATCATAAAAAAAGCAGCCGCTGAGGCTGCTTTTTTAGGTTTAGTTGCTGAAAAAATTACTAAAACCAACCAAAACGAACGGATAACAGGCTAATAAGCGCAAGCGCTGCGCCGACATTAATCAGAATTACGGTTTTGCTGGAAACATCCATAACGCCACCTTTATGAGTAAGCCCCTACATTTATAGTCGGTGGCGTAGAGTTGCGCTATCGGACAACACTGAATCAACCGTTTTTCCATGGTCTTTGCAGCGATTTGTTTTGTGAAGTATTGATCTCTGACGTGCTAAGTGGTGCGGGACAGGATAACGCGTATGGCGCGATGTCTGACAGGGAAGGAAAAAAATGACTTTATACCAGAAGATGCTGGTTTTTTATGCCGTAATGGGCTGTATTTGTGCGTTGATAAGCTGGTTTTTAACTAAGGAAAGCCGCTGCATTCGCCTGCTGGCGGCGCTGTTGATTGGTGCAACATGGCCGTTCAGCTTTCCTATGGCGTTGCTGGTTTCACTGTTCTGAACGGTGATTTCTGACCCGGCATGGGCTGTGGTACCACTGGCGGGGCATTCGATGGCATGGGAAAACCCGGCCGCGCTGGCGCGCGCGATTGCCGGGCTGGTCTGAAAGCATCGTGGTAAATCAGAACGGTAATTCGCGCGGGCGAGTTTGCATGGTTATCCAGCGAAGCTCGGTGAATTCAGCGGTCCCGGCGCGTCCGCCGAAGCGGCCATAGCCGGACGCTTTACAGCCGCCGAACGGCATCTGCGCTTCATCATGTACGGTAGGGCCGTTAATATGGCAAATACCGGTTTGCAGGTTTTGCGCCACATTCCAGGCGCGAGCGGTATCGCGGCTATAAACCGCTGCCGCCAGCCCGTACTCGCTATCGTTTGCCACGGCCAGCGCCTCTTCCTCACCGTTAACCCGGATCACCGATTTGACCGGGCCAAAAGATTCTTCATGCCATATGCGCATTTCGCTCGTTACGCCATCCAGCAGGGTGGCGCGCATTTGCGTCGAATCCGCTTTTCCACCGCAGAGTAAATGTGCGCCTTTACTTAGCGCATCATCAATCAACGCGTTGCAGCGTTGTACCGTTTTCAAATCGACCACCGGGCCGAGAAGCGTAGCAGGCAGCGCGGAAGCTCGTTGGCTGATTAAAGCGACAAAGTCATCCGCGATGCTCTCATCGACAATAATGCGCTCGGTGGACATACAAATCTGCCCGGCGTTGGCAAAAGCGCCGAAAATCGCGCCCGCCGCTGCCTGCTGCAGATCGGCATCATCCAGTACCAGTAGAGGCGCTTTGCCGCCCAGCTCCAGTATCGCAGGCTTAAGGTGTTCTCCACAGGTGCGGGCAATAATGCGCCCAACCGGGGTCGACCCGGTAAAATTGACGCGTCGTATGGCGGGGTGAGCAATCAGCGTCTCCACCAGCGCAGGCGCTTCGGCTGGCGAGCAGGTGAGATAATTCACCACGCCGTCGGGAAAGCCCGCCGCGGCAAGGGCATCGACGATTAAGCTTTGCGTGGCGGGCGAGAGTTCCGAACCCTTGAGTATCACCGTATTGCCGCAGGCCAGCGGCGTAGCGATGGCTCTGGTTGCCAGAATGAGCGGCGCGTTCCACGGCGCCATAGCCAGCACCACGCCGGCCCCCTGACGCACGCCCATCGCCAGATTGCCGGCCACGTTGGAGGGAATAATTTGACCTTCGATTTGCGTGGTCAAGGCCGCGGCTTCACGCAAAATATCTGCCGCCAGGTGCACGTTGAATCCGGCCCAGTGCGCTGTCGCGCCGGTCTCCGCCGCCATAGTGGCGATAAATTTCGCCTCTCTACGCTGCATTTGCTCGGCGGCTTCCAACAACAGACGGCGACGTTCGGAGGGGATGGTGTCGCGCCATGACGGGAATGCGGCGGCGGCGGCTTCTGCGCAGCGACGGGCGTCATTGAGGCTGGCCGCTGCGGCGGTAGAGACAATCTCGCTATTTTGCGGATGTCGGCGAGTGAAAGTAGCGTGGCCTTCGGCATCATGCCAGCGGCCGCCGCTATATAAGCTGCAGGTTATTGTCATTAGCGTAACCTCATTGGTCTGCGGAGCGTCGAGTCTACCGCCTTACCTCATTGCGCAGCGGCGAAAGGGCGGTTATCGCACAACTTTTTTGCAGATTACTCAGCGGGTCACAACTTAGTACAATAATGAGAACGGTGAACATGGGCCGTAGCAGACATAATCCATTCGCCACGGCCCAAAGAGGACAGTTAATGTAATGGCTGTACCTGTAGTGCGTCAGAATATTGTTTTAGCTTTTTAATTTTATCTTTTAATATCCAGCTTAATTCCGAAATATTCATTTTTATTTCGTCAACATCGACCGAACTGTTTTCCGTGAAGGCAGGCGTTGCGCCAACGACACCGCTCGCCAACGCTTTATTCGTTTCACAACGATAGCCGATATCATATAGCTTATCGCTTAGCTTTTTCTCGAAAGCGTTGAGATTATCATATGCCCGGAGATAGTCCGTAATTTGGACGGCGGAATGTAATATGTAAAATCGTGATTTGACCGCCGGTGTTTTATCAAGATCAATAGCAATTGAGTCGTCGGGAACAAAAAGATTAACGTTAGGGACCGCCGCGGCTTGCGAACGTTGAGTCACATCATAGACACCACCATCATCGGCCTGTAAGGCGGCGTGATGCGTTGCGACCAGAAAACAGCCCGGCCAGTAGTTTATCTCCCAGCCCAGCAGCATTTTTCCACCGACCTGTTCGATCGCCGCGCTGACATTCCAATAGGCGTTTCCCTCAGGCCCAGGTCTATCAATGACCGGGAGATAGATCGGACTGGCGCCAGGATTCAACTGTTCGGCAAATTGCAACAACCGCGGATCGTTGAGGGTGATAGGCTGATAAATCGAATTCGTCATGTAACGCTCCTTTGACTGAAAAGGGACAATGCGGCACGCGATTGGATCTTAGTCGTAAATAATCATTTTGTCGTACCGGTGCGGGCGTAGCCGATGATAGTGCCGTTAAGCAAAGCAAACAGCACTAACCTTATGAGTTAAAGTGTGAATCTAATAGCGATTCATTATTTGCTGGTTGTATTCCACTGTGCTGTTATTAGTGTGCATATAACAAATTTATAAGGTTTATAACCATGTCTACAGGGAAATCACTACTTGCGCTGGCCTTAAGCGCGCTGTTGCCGACCGGCGCCGCGTTGGCTGCGGCCAACGACACGTTGGTCTACTGTTCGGAAGCCTCGCCGGAATCCTTTAACCCGCAAATCGCCAGCTCTGGTCCTTCATTCGTTGCCAGCTCACAGGTACTTTATAATCGCCTGATAACCTTTGATCCGCTTAAAAACACGCCGATTCCGTCGCTGGCGACCGAATGGAAAGTCTCTCCGGATGGTAAAACCTGGACCTTTACGCTGCGTAAAGGCGTGCAGTTCAACAGCAATAAATACTTTAAACCGACCCGCGATTTCAATGCGGATGATGTGTTGTTCTCGGTGCTGCGCCAGCAGGATCCGCAACATCCATATCACAACGTGTCGCAGGGCAATTATGAATATTTTCACGACGTTGGTCTCGATAAGCTGATTAAAGAAGTGAAGAAGATTGATGATTATCACGTTCAGTTTGTGCTGAGCGAGCCCAATGCGGCGTTTCTCGCCGACTGGGGGATGGACTTCGCCTCGATTCTTTCTGCGGAATATGCCGACGCGATGTTGAAAAAGGGGACGCCGGAATACGTTGATAGCTGGCCTATTGGCACCGGCCCTTACGCGCTGCAGCAGTACAAGGTAGATTCACAAATCCGTTATATCGCCAACCCGCACTATTGGGAAGGCGAGGTGCCGACTAAACATCTGATCTTCTCCATCACGCCGAACGTTGAAACCCGCCTGGCTAAGCTGCAAACCAACGAATGCCAGATCATTCCCGCGCCATCGGCGGTACAGTTTCCGGTAATTAAAGGGAATAAAGATCTGGCGCTACACGCGGTGGAAGCCTTGAACGTGGGCTATCTGGCATTTAATACTGAAAAGAAACCGTTTGATAACGTGCTGGTACGTCAGGCGCTGAACTACGCCACCGATAAGCAGGCGATCGTGAAGGCGGTCTTCCTGGATTCCGGCAACGTGGCGAAATCGCCGATCCCGGCCAATATGCTCGGTTACAAGAAGGATTTACCGGATTACGACTACAATCCACAGAAGGCGAAAGAGCTGCTTAAGCAGGCGGGGGTGGCGCAGGGCGCAGAAGTGACTCTGTGGTCGATGCCGGTACAGCGCCCGTATAACCCGAACTCGAAACGTGTCGCTGAAATGATTCAGAACGACTGGAGCAAAGTCGGCATAAAAGCGAAAATCGTCAGCTATGAGTGGGGCGAATACCTTTCCGGTATGCGCAAGGGCGAGCATGATAGCGCGTTGTTTGGCTGGATGTCCGATAATGGCGATCCGGACAACTTCGCCGGTACGCTGCTCAGCTGTGATAATATCAAAACCGGCTCTAACGTAGCGCGCTGGTGCGATAAGTCCTATGACGCGCTGGTGAAAAAAGCGCTTCTGGTGAGCGATCCGCAGGCGCGCGCCAAACTTTACCAACAGGCACAGGAAATTTTCTATCAGCAGGCGCCGTGGATCACGCTGGCGACGGGGAAAACTTTCTACGCCACCCGCAGCAACGTCAGCGGCTATAGCGTGAGTCTGATGGGAAGCGATTTTTCCAAAGCTAAGCTGAATTGATCGAAAAGGAGAACAGGATGGCACATCTGGACGATGTCATTGCCAGGGTCGATGACACCATTGCCGGGGGCGTGATTAGCCATATGAACGAGCTACTGATTGCGTTAAGCGATGATGCTGAGCTGGGCCGCGAAGAACGCTATACCCAGCAGCAGCGTTTACGGACGGCGATAGCCCATCACGGGCGTCAACATCATGAAGATCAGGAAGCACGCCGCGAGCAATTAACCAAAGGCGGCGAGATCCTTTAAGGGTGATGTCAGAACTGGCGTCTGGCCACCAGCCAGGCGCCTACCACCAACATCACCGCCCCGCATACTGGCCCGATTAACGCCCTAATCGGCACGCCGTGGGCGCGAATCAAATCAATAACCAATCCGCCAACCAACTGACTGGCCACCAGCACCGCAATGGTTGTCGCCGCCCCTACGTTTTGATAACCGCTGATGCTGGCGAAGACGAAAAACGATCCCAGCAGACCGGGAATAAGGGTCCACCATTTGATGTTCAGCGCCAGTTCCTGAAAGCCTGCCGCGCCGTGGCGCAATAGCAAAATGGTGACAAAAATAACAATTCCCACCAGTGAATTGAGCAGCATGGCGATAAGAATCGTCGAGGCGGATTGGGTAATGCGGACCATCAGGGTGTTTTGCAATACCAGACCGACGCCCGCCGCTATCAGGCAGGCAAGGGTGAGCGACTGATTCATGCCTCGCCGTCCGGATCCTGGCGATCGTCGAGCTGTAGCTGCATAAAGGTCAGATCCAGCCAGCGACCGAATTTAGTTCCCACCTGCGGCATCTGCCCGCTGGTGATAAACCCCAGGGTTTCATGTAGATGCAACGAAGCATGGTTGCGGGATTCAATTCCGGCCACCATCACATGTTTGTGCAGACGCCGCGCTTCAGCGATAAGCGCGACTAACAACTTACGGCCGATCCCCTTACCCTGATGATCGGGATGGACATAGACCGAATGTTCAACGGTATGGCGGAAACCGTCAAATGCGCGCCAGTCGCCGAACGAGGAGTACCCGGTAATCACGTCGTTTTCTTCACTCACCAGCACCGGATAGCCGGCAATCTGCCGGGCCTCAAACCAGGCAATACGGTTATCGATATCGACGGTTTTGTCATTCCAGATGGCGGCGGTATGCAATACGGCGTGATTATAGATTTCGGCGATCGCCGCGCAATCGTCTTTACTGGCATGGCGGATGGACATAGCAAGCCTCAAAGTTTGTACACTATAGTAGTACGGTATTATTACAATAATGAACGTCCGGCTGTCATCAATTTTACGATAAATTTTACGTGGAACAGCGCAGTATCGGGGATAGCGGACAGTTGTGTAATACGGTAGTGCGCACTATATTGTTACGTCATGAATACTATAGAAGACAATCTCAATCAGCGCATTAGCGCACGCATTCGTATCGAACGCGAGTCCCGCGGCTGGTCGCTAAGCGATCTGGCTGAACGCGCAGGGGCCTCGCGTGCAATGGTGCATAAAATAGAACGTGGCGAAAGTAGCCCCACCGCGACGATGCTGGGCCGTCTCTCCGGCGCGTTTGGTATCAGCATGTCGACGTTGATTGCGCGTGCAGAGATGCAGGAGGGTAAGCTTTTGCGCTTTGCCAACCAGCCGGTGTGGCGCGATCCACAAAGCCACTATTTGCGCCGTCACGTCTCGCCGCGTAGCGATCTGCCGCTCGATCTGGTGCAAATAGAGCTGCCGGCCGGCAGCGATGTACCGATGCCTGCTTCTTCGTATGCGCTGGCGCGACAGCTCATCTGGCTACAGCAAGGTGAGTTAGTTTTTGTTGAAGGGAACACTCGCCATCAGATGCAGACGGGGGATTGTCTGGAATTGGGGCCGCCCAACGATTGCCGGTTTATCAATGAGTCCAGCGAGACTTGCGTCTACCTGGTAGTGCGTCTGAATCAATCCGGCTCATAATGTTAAAGCGCGTTAAGCATAAAACGGCTAGCCTCAGTACAGGCCGTTAACAAGAGGAGTTTGCTATGACCGCTAATCCACAACGCCATCACCGCTGGGTATTGGCTTCACGCCCGCACGGTGAACCTACCGCCGAAAATTTCAGACTGGAAGAGGGCGATCTACCAACGCCGGGGGCGAATCAGATCCTGCTGCGGACTATTTATTTGTCACTCGACCCTTATATGCGCGGACGGATGAGCGATGCGCCTTCTTATTCGCCACCGGTGGACATTGGCGCGGTGATGGTCGGGGGGACGGTAAGTCGCGTGGTGAGCTCTAATCACCCTGATTTTAAACCCGGTGAGTGGGTGCTTGGCTATAGTGGCTGGCAGGATTATGCGCTTTCCGATGGTAGCGATCTGGTTAAGCTCGGCGACAATCCTGAACACCCTTCCTGGGCGCTGGGGGTGTTAGGCATGCCGGGATTTACCGCTTATATGGGGCTGCTGGATATCGGCCAGCCGAAAGCGGGCGAAACGCTGGTGGTGGCGGCGGCAACCGGGCCGGTAGGGGCCACCGTCGGGCAGATTGGCAAACTTAAGGGTTGCCGCACCGTCGGTATTGCCGGCGGCGCCGAGAAATGTCGTTATGCGGTAGAGACGTTAGGCTTTGATATTTGTCTTGACCATCGCGCTGCGGATTTCAGCCAGCAGCTGGCGCAGGCGTGTCCGCAGGGAATCGATGTCTACTATGAAAACGTCGGCGGTAAAGTCTTTGATGCGGTTCTGCCGTTGCTGAATACTGCGGCGCGTGTTCCCGTGTGCGGACTGGTTAGCGGCTACAACGCCACCGCCTTACCGGATGGCCCGGATCGGCTGCCGCTGCTGATGGCGACCATCCTTAAAAAACGCATTCGTATGCAGGGCTTTATCATCGGCCAGGATTATGGCCATCGCATTGCCGAGTTCCAGCAGCAAATGGGGCGCTGGGTACAGGAAGGTAAAATCAAATATCGCGAGCAGCAGATTGACGGCCTGGCGCAGGCGCCGCAGGCGCTGATTGGCCTGCTGAAGGGGGAAAACTTCGGCAAAGTGGTGATTAACGTCGCAGCGGACGAGTAACGTCGCCGTTTTCTCCAATGCCCCCGAAGAAGCATGCGGGGGCGCTTTCGCCGCCTTTAACCAAAAAATGATTAATCCATACTTTTATTAATGGTTTGCTTTTCCGTGAGCGGCTTTTTATCCTTAAGGAAACTTAAGAGGTTAATGCGATGAAAGATGTAGTTGATAAATGCAGTACCAAAGGCTGCGCCATTGATGTTGGCACCATTATCGATAACGAAGACTGCGTTTACCGGGTCGAGAAACTTTTCCCCACCCGTGAAGAAGCGGAGTCCGCGGTAGCGGCCATTCGTGAACGCGCCGTTGCCGCCGCCAGCGAAACGCCGACCGTGGATTACACTATTGAACCGGTGGGTAATGAGGCGAAACTGGACGCGGCGGTGAATTTCTCCTGCCAGGCGGAAAAAATTATTTTCGAATTGTCTTTAAGAAGCGCCTTCTAACAGAATGCGGCGGAATAAAGCAGGGCTCCCAGTTGGGACCCTGCTTTTTTTATCACTCATCGACAGGCGTCATTACTCGAAACGCCACGCGACATTCATACCGATGCCGAAGTTACGGCCCGGCGCCGGTTCGTAATAACGACCATTGGATTCGTTGACAATCACTGAGCCCACGTAATTGCGATCAAACAGGTTATCGACGCGGCCGAACAGATCCATATCCATTTTCCCGTAGCTCCACTTATAGCCGGTGGTCAGGCCAACTACGGTCCACGATGGCGCTTTGGCGGTGTTGGCGTCGTTGGCCATAATGTCGCCCATATAACGGATATCGCTACCCGCGTACCAGCCCTGTTCCGGTTGGTAGCCGAAAGAGGCATAGCCCATATTGCGGGCGATACCCGGAATACGATTGCCGTTGCAGTCCGACGAACCGCAAACGTTCGTGCGATAGGTGGCGTCGAGCCAGGTCCATGCTGCTTTTAATTTCCAACTGTCGCCAAACTGCTGGTCGAGACCTAATTCCATTCCCTGACGACGGGTCTTACCGGCGTTTTTATAGCTGGTGCGACCGCCACTGCTGGAATCGACCACAATCTCATTGTCGGTATCGGTCTGGAAAAGCGCGGCGGTGAACAGTCCGTTGCCTATCCGCGTTTTGCTGCCAATTTCCACGGTTTCATTTGTGGAAGGTTTAAGATCGAAATTTAATCCGCTCTGGTTGCCAGAACGATAAGAGAGCTCATTGATCGTCGGCGTTTCAAAACCGCGCCCGGCGGAAAGATAGATATTCCAGGCATCCGTGACGGCATATTTCAATGAACCGGCTGGCAGCCATTTGTGATAGCTGGCATCGCCGCTATCGTCGCCGTTACCCGGGGTGACGTAATAGTCGTTAGAGTCAAACCACACGGAACTGTAGCGAACGCCAGCATCGAATGTGAGCTTGTCGGTCAGCTGCCACTGGGTTTGCAAGTATGGGTCCAGGTTCCACATCAGATTACGTTCATTACGGCGCAGGTTGCCCTGTTCGCCATATTGCGGCGCGCCGTTCATCAGAACGTAGTTTTCGTAACCCTTACGCCGTTCGCTCATATTTTCGTAATCAAGACCGGTGGTAAAGGTCACCGGCACCAGCAATTCGCCGCGGTGGGTCCAGCGGGTATCGATCCCCTGATAATGGCGAGTCAAATCGATGACTCCCCCGGAATGCGAGGGCTTCAGCTGCGGCGCCATGGGGATTGACTGGTACTGAGTGGTTTCGCGCTCGCCGGCATACATCATCACGCTCAGATCGTCCTGCTGGCTAAGCTGGCGCTCATAGCGTAATCCGGCCTGAGTCTGCTTCACCGTTTTACGTGTGTTGTACTGGTCGCCGCGGGGCGACTGGCGCGGGTTATTCTGCCACTCGTCGTAGCTCAATCCGCCCGGGTCGTTAGCTTTAATATCCACACTATTGAACAGCAACGTTAATTTACTGACGTCATCAATACGCACGCCTAATTTTGCGTTGGCGAGATTTTTCCGCGCGCCGCTATGGTCGCGTGAACCATGGGTAGTGAAACGGTTGGTAGACACCGTGTAGTCGACGTCGCCTGCCTGAGTGCCGTCGCCGACGGCGCCGGTAGCTTTCAGTCCATAATGCCAGGTACCGAAGCTGCCGTAGTAGCTGCTGGCCTCAATGGTCGGCGGCTGGCTGCCGGTTTGGGTATTGACGTTAATTACGCCGCCGGAAGAGTTGCCATAGAGCGCGGAAAAAGGTCCGCGTAACACTTCCAGGCTATCGATGCTGCCGATATCGATATTCGATGTCTGCCCCTGGCCATCGGGCATGGTGGCAGGGATACCGTCAACGTATAGCCGCAGGCCACGGACGCCGTAGGTGGAGCGGGAACCGAAACCACGAATCGACAACTGCAAATCCTGAGCATAGTTTTGCCGGTTTTGTACCTGTAAACCGGGTACCGCGCCGAGCGATTCCGAGAGGTTAATTCGCGGGGCGGCCTGTCGCATATCATCGCCATTCACTACGCTGACGGCGGCAGGGGTATCCAGTTCGGAAACCGCGGTAGGCGTCGCCGTGACGACCATGGTTTGTTCGTCGTTGGTGCTGGCATGCACGTTGGCGACGAGAGGGAGTAATAAAGCGGGGAGCGCGACCGTGCGCATGGCAATAATCTTCATTAAAGCGACTCGCAAAGAGAAACGTACCAAATGGAACATATGTATATATGTTACACCGTTTGTAAATTCTTTGAAAATAATTAACTAACCAGTCGTTAAGTAATAGCCAGCAAAGGTGATTCTTTTAAGCAAAAAAGACAATTAACGCTCCACATTAAGATAAATAATGATTACTATTCTCATTTACAAAACGAGTGAAGTTAAACTTTACGCTGTGGAAGCCATCTCTAACCGGTAATTAATTGTTCTATAAAGGGAATCGTTATGTCATTACGTCAGTTATCCGCGCCGCGTCTGCGTCGTTCTCTGTTATTAACGTCGTTACTGTTGGCAGGCAGCTTCAGCGCCCACGCCGCCGAAGAGCTCCTGCGCAAAGCGGTTGGTAAAGGCGCGTACGAAATGGCGTACAGCCAGCAGGAAAATGCGCTGTGGGTTGCGACCTCGCAAAGCCGTTCCCTTGATAAGGGCGGCATCGTCTATCGTCTGGATCCGATTACGCTCGACATCACCCAGGTTATTCATAACGACCTGAAACCGTTCGGCGCCACCATCAATAACACCACCCAGACATTGTGGTTTGGCAACACCGTTGATAGCAGCGTCACCGCAATAGATGCCAAAACCAGCGTGGTGAAAGGGCGACTGGTGCTCGATGACCGTAAACGTAGTGATACCGTACGCCCGCTGCAGCCGCGTGAGCTGGTGGTGAATGAGAAAACCAATACCGTGTATATCTCCGGGCTGGGTAAAGAGAGCGTCATCTGGGTGGTGGATGGCGACAAGCTGACGCTGAAAGATACCATCGCCAATACCGGCGCGATGGCCACCGGACTGGCAATCGATGCTGACGCTAAACGTCTTTACACCACCAATGCCGATGGCGAACTACTGACTATCGATACCGATAGCAATAAGATCCTCTCGCGCAAGAAGCTGCAGGATGATGGTAAGGAGCATTTCTACCTGAACCTGAGCCTGGATACAGCTGGTCACCGTGCTTTCATTACCGACAGCAAGCAGCCGGAAGTGCTGGTGGTAGATATTCGTGACGGGAAAGTACTGCAAAAAATCGCCGCGCCGGAATCTCTGGCGGTACTTTTTAACCCGGCCCGCAACGAAGTCTATGTCACCCATCGCAAAGCGGGTGAAGTCAGCGTCATTGATGCTAAGACCTATAAGGTCGTTAAAACCTTCAAAACGCCAACCTTCCCGAATAGCCTGGCGCTGTCCGCCGATGGAAAAACGCTGTTTGTTAGCGTGAAACAGGAGTCAACTCGTCAGAAAGAGGCCACCGCGCCGGACGACGTAATCCGCATTGCCCTGTAATCTCAAGGGAGGGGGCGACCCCTCCTTACTCCACTCCGGGTCTCATCCTCTGTTACAAACCGCTATTAGCCTGATTACTATAAAGGTTATACACTTACTTTTTCCCGCGCGCGGCGGGAAAGTGGTAATCATTCTGGAGAAATTATGAAAAAGCCATATATGGTGATCTGCGCGGCGGCAATGCTGGCGCTTCTGGCAGGCTGCAGCTCGAATTACGTCATGACGACAAAAAGTGGGCAAACTATTGTGACCCACGGCAAACCGCAGTTGGATAAAGAGACCGGCATGACCAGCTATATCGATGAGTCTGGCAACAAACGCGAAATCAACAGCAGCGATGTTGCTCAGCTGGTGGAAGATAATTAATTTTTTGGTGACGGTTTGCCCGCTGAGGGGCAAACCGTTATGGAAAAGCGCTTAGCGTTTTTCAACGCCCGGCGCCGTGCTGTGAACATCAGCCACGCGTTTACGTACGCCGAACCAGCCTGCGACCAGCAGCACCGCCAGCAGCGGAATGGACCCGATGGTATAGGTGCCGTTCGGGTAGTCAAAAGCCATCAACACCAGTACGCTCAGCAAGAACAGCAGCGTCAGCCATGAAGTAAACGGCGCGCCCGGCATCTTGAAGCTTACATCCGCCGCTTTTCCTTCCTTGATAGCCTTACGCAGACGCATCTGGCAGATCACGATAAAGCCCCATGAGGCGATAATCCCCAGAGAGGCGACGTTAAGCACGATCTCAAATACCTGCGACGGCACCAGATAGTTGAGAAAGACTCCCACCACGTAAACTGCCAGTGTCGCGAGGATCCCGGCGTAAGGGACGTGATGGCGGCTCATCTTCGACATAAACTTCGGCGCTGAACCTCCCATCGACATCGAACGCAGAATGCGCCCGGTGCAGTACAGGCCGGAGTTCAGGCTGGAGAGGGCGGCAGTTAACACGACGATGTTCATCACGCTGCCGATGTACGGTACGCCGAGCTTCGAGAAGAAGGTGACGAATGGGCTTTGTCCTGCCTGATAGGCGTTCCACGGCAGCAGCAGCACCAACAGTACGACGGAACCGACGTAGAACAGGCCGATACGCCAGATCACGCTGTTAATCGCTTTCGGTACCATGGTTTCCGGATCTTTACATTCGCCCGCCGCGGTACCCACCAGCTCGATAGAAGCGAAGGCGAAGACGACCCCCTGAACCAGTACCAGAGCCGGCAACAGACCGTGCGGGAAGAAACCGCCGTTGTCGGTAATCAGATGGAAGCCGGTGGCATTGCCATCCAGCGGTTTGCCGGTACCGAGGAAAATCGTGCCGACAACCAGGAACGCAACGATAGCGAGTACTTTCACCAACGCGAACCAGAACTCCATCTCAGCAAACCATTTCACGCCGATCATATTCATGGTGCCGACGATCGCCAGCGCGCCAAGGGCGAAGACCCACTGCGGGACATCGCCGAAAGCGCCCCAATAGTGCATATACAAGGCGACGGCGGTGATATCGACGATACCGGTCATTGCCCAGTTGACGAAATACATCCAGCCGGCGACGTAGGCGGCTTTTTCACCGAGAAATTCACGAGCGTAAGAGACGAAACTACCGCTGGAGGGGCGATGGAGAACCAGTTCGCCGAGGGCGCGAAGGATGAAGAAGGAGAAGATACCGCAAACCAGATAAACCAGCGCCAGCGCCGGGCCTGCCATTTGTAAACGCGCCCCGGCGCCGAGAAACAGACCGGTACCGATGGCGCCGCCAATGGCGATCATCTGTACCTGACGGTTGCCCATTGCTTTGTGGTAACCCGATTCGTGCGAGTTGAGCCAGTGGCGTTTCGCGGCATGATGTTCCGCCGCGTCAGTGTGTTTGTTATTCATTGATGTACCCATTTTCCTGTCAATGTCCATGAGTGGTTGTCGTATCGCGCAGCGGCGATACATCGTGCTGGCTTTCTCACTATTCTGTCGTAGAGATAAATCAGGCACGGCGCTGCATCCTACACGTAACGTGATAGTGACGCACGTAAAACATTTCACTACAGCACTTACTTAAATATCAATGAGTTCAATGACGCAACGCGTCGACGAGTAGCGCAAACGCAGCGGTATGCTGACGGCGGCTGGGATAATACAGATGATAACCAGGGAAGGAGGGTGTCCAGGCATCGAGCACCCGTACTAAACGACCGGCAACCAGCGCCTCCTCGACGCAATCATCCGGCACATAGGCCAGGCCGAGACCAGATTCAGCGGCATCAATGCGTTGCGGCAAACTATTCAGCGTCAGTTGGCCATCCACATAAACCTGAAAACTTTTACCATCGTCGGTGAATTCCCAGGCGTAAATCCCGCCGCGGGTAGGTAGGCGCATATTAATACAGCGGTGCTGATCCAGTTGATAGGGCGTCTGCGGGGCGCCGTAGCGTTGTAGATAATCGGGCGAGCCCACGACAACCATGCGCATGTCCGGGGCGATGCGCACCGCAATCATGTCCTTTGCCACCTGATCGCCAAGGCGTACGCCGGCGTCAAAGCGGCCATCGACGATATCGGCCAGGCCGTTATCGACGGTAATTTCGATATTGATATCGGGATAACGCAACATAAAGGGTTTTAATGCCGGCCATAATATCGCGCTGACGGCGTGTTCACCGGCGTTAAGACGAATATTACCCGCCGGAAGGGCGCGGCTATCCCTCAAGGCGCTGAGCTCGCGTTCAATTTCCGTGAGATGTGGACGTAAATTCTGGAACAATTTTTCACCCGCTTCGGTGGGAGCGACGCTGCGGGTGGTACGGGTTAACAGACGAACATCAAGCCGGGCTTCGAGGTTGCGCATCGCATGACTCAGCGCGGATTGCGACACCCCAAGTTGGGCAGCGGCGCGGGTGAAACTGCGTTCGCGGGCGACCACCATAAACGACAGGAGATCGTTGAAGTTATCTTTTAGCATTATTATTCCGCATTAATGAATTTGATTCATGGCTGGAAGTTGAGTCTAAACCTTGTGCGGCAGATCCGCCACGAAGACACCCTATTGCACGCGTCTTTTATTGCGCATATCTAATTTCCGGCAGAGTACATGTGAATAAATTGTTTCTCAGCACGCGCTGCAGATTCTAATAATGCAGGCATGTTAATTAAAACGAGCCTGCGAAATGTCTTATCGAATCAGTATCCTGGATAAAAGTCCTCTGGCTCCCGGCGAAACTGCCGCTCAGGCGCTGGCGCGTACGTTAATGCTTGCGCAACAGGCAGAACGCTGGGGATATCATCGTTTCTGGATTGCCGAGCATCACAACGCGGAACAACTGGCGAGTCCGTCGCCGGAGCTGCTGATTGCCTGGATCCTCGGGCAAACCCGGCAGATCCGCGTCGGATCCGGCGGCGTGATGCTCCAGCACTATAGCCCCTACAAAGTCGCTGAAAACTTCAATTTGCTCGCCAGTATTGCGCCAGGACGCGTCGATCTCGGCGTTGGTAAAGCGCCAGGCGGTCTGCCGCTCGCCACTCGCGCGCTACAACAGGGCGTCCATCAGTATGAGAAGGGCAGTTTTGCCGAACAGCTTGCCCAGCTTGATAACTGGCTAACGTTGACCGAAAGTCAGGGTGAGGAGAGCCTGCGCGCGACCCCCATCCCGCCGCGCCGCGCGGACGGTTTCCTGCTCGGCGCCAGCGTTGAAAGTGCGCGTCTGGCGGCGAGCCTGGACTGGAACTTCGTTTTCGCCGCGCATCTCAATGGCGATAAAAATCTGTTGCAGAAGGTGCTGACGAACTGGCGTGAGTTGAGCCGCCGCGAGGTCATCGTGGCCGTACAGGTAATTGTTGCGCAAGACACCGCCAGCGCGGCCGAACTGGCGAAGCAGGTGGAAGTCTGGGGCGTCGAGCTGGCAAACGGCCAGCGGGTAACGGTGGGTAGCGAAGCTCAGGCAGCGGCCTTTGCCCGTCAGGCGGGGAGTCCGCCCACGCGCATCGAACGCCGCGAGTCTTCTCTCATATTCGGTACTGCAGACGAGGTTAAAGCAAAACTCGATGCCCTTCAGGCGCAGTGGGGAATTGATGAGTTTATTATCGATACCCCTATTGCCGAAGGCCGTGCGCGGCTGGAATCGCTGGGGTTGCTGGCGCAGGCGCATCTTGGCGCGGAGGTAACGCCATGAATTTCGAACAACAGTTGATTAGCTGGCGGCGCGAACTGCATCAGAACCCGGAACTCTCGTTACAGGAAGTGGCAACCACCGCGCGTATTCGCGACTGGTTGCAAAGCGGCGGCCTCCCGCTGCTACCTTACGAGTTAACCACCGGCGTGGTGACGGAAGTCGGTAGCGGCGACAAAATCATCGCCCTGCGGGCCGATATTGACGCGCTACCGATAGAAGAGGCCACCGGGCTGCCGTTCCGCTCGCAAAATCCCGGCGTCATGCATGCCTGCGGTCACGATATACATACCAGCGTAATGCTTGGCGCAGCGTTGTTGTTAAAGGAACGAGAAGCGCAACTGACGGGGCGAGTGCGGATCCTGTTCCAGCCAGCGGAAGAGAGTTTCGGCGGTGCAAAAACGCTGATCCGCGTTGGGGCGCTTGACGGCGTATCGGCCATCTTTGGCATGCACAATGAGCCCAATTTACCCGTTGGCGAATTCGCCACCCGCGGCGGCCCGTTTTACGCCAACGTCGACCGCTTCGTATTCAAAGTGACCGGCAAAGGGGCGCATGCCGCCCGGCCGCATGAAGGAAAAGATGCCATCCTGCTGGCGAGTCAACTGGTGACGCTGCTGCAGAGCGTCGCCAGCCGCGAAGTGAACACCCTGGATTCGGTGGTGCTTAGCGTAACGCGCATCCAGGGGGGGAATACCTGGAACGTTTTGCCGGAAAGCGTGGAGCTCGAAGGAACGCTGCGCACCCACAGCAGTGAGGTGCAGCAGCGGGTTAAGGTGAGAGTCAGCGAAATCGCCGCCGGCTTCGCCAGCGCCTTCGGCGCGCAAATCGATGTCTTCTGGTACGCCGGGCCAACGGCGCTGGTCAATGATGAACGTTGGGCGGCATTTGCCGGCGAGGCGGCCGACCGCTTCGGTTATCGCACGCATCACGCCGATTTGCACCTGGGCGGCGAAGACTTTGCCGTCTATCTGCAGCATATCCCGGGCGCTTTCGTCAGCATTGGTAGCGCCAGTGAATTCGGCCTGCATCACCCGGCCTTTAATCCGGATGAAAACGTCATTGCCCCAGCCGCGCGCTATTTCGCGGATCTGGCGGAACAGGCATTACACCATATTTAATTTTTGACAGGGTAAGGGGTCACTATGTCTGAAAAACGGCAATTACGTCTGGGGACGATTTTACATGGCGCCTCTGGAAATATGTCCGCCTGGCGTCATCCGGCGGCGCTGGCGGATGCCAGTATTAATTTTGAATTTGTGAAAGAAACGGCGCAAAAAGCCGAGCAGGGGAAACTCGATTTTATTTTTGTCGCCGACGGGTTATATATTAACGAAAAATCCATCCCGCACTTTTTAAATCGTTTTGAGCCGTTAACGGTATTATCAACGCTGGCGGCGGTGACCGATCGTCTGGGGCTGGTCGGCACGCTCTCCACCTCCTATAGCGAACCGTTCACGACCGCGCGACAGTTCGCCAGCCTTGATCATTTAAGTCACGGGCGCGCCGGCTGGAACGTGGTGACATCACCGCTGGAAGGCTCGGCGAAAAACTTCTCCCGCGCCCAGCATCCCGATCATGCGCTGCGCTATCGCATCGCCGACGAATATCTTCAGGTGGTTAAAGGCTTGTGGGATTCCTGGGAAGATGGCGCTTTTGTGCGTAATAAAGAGAGCGGACAGTTTTTTGATAAAAATAAACTGCATACGCTTAATCATCATGGCGATTTCTTTAAAGTCGCTGGCCCTTTGAATATTGCCCGCACGCCACAAGGACGGCCCATTATATTCCAGGCCGGCGCCTCCGATGACGGCAAAAAATTAGCCGCTCGCCACGCCGATGCCATTTTTACCCACCAGGAATCGTTAGCCGAGGCGCAGGCGTTTTATCAGGATGTCAAAAGCCAACTGGCTGCCTATCAGCGCAGTGCGGATCAATTGCATATTTTCCAGGGCGTCAGCGTAATCGTCGGTGACGACGCGGAGGATGCGGAGCGTCAATACCAGACCACGGCGGCGCTGGTCTCTATCGACGACGCGTTGAATTACCTGGGTCGTTACTTCGAGCATCACGACTTTGCGCAATATCCACTGGATGAACCCTTCCCGGATATTGGCGATCTTGGGCAAAACAGCTTTCGCAGCACCACCGATGAGATTAAACGCAATGCTCGGGAACGGGGATTAACCCTGCGCCAGGTGGCGCTGGAGGCTGCCAGCCCGCGCCCACGGTTTTCCGGCACGGCCAGCGAAGTTGCCGACGGCCTGCAGCAGTGGTTCGAACAACGCGCCGCCGATGGCTTCATTATTCAGGGCGGTACGCCGGAAACCTTCCCGCGTTTCGTTGATGAAGTGGTGCCATTGCTGCAGGCGCGCGGATTGTTCCGCCGCGACTATCCAGGCACCACGCTGCGGGAAAGCCTGGGGCTGGATCTGCCCATTAACCAATTCGAAAAATAATAAAAGAGAATCGCGCTATGCAGAAATCAACATTATTGCTGGCCTTCGCGTTGGCATTTAGCGCCTCGTCGTGGGCGCAGGACGTCAATATCAATGGCACCGGGGTTAGCCTGGAAGCCAATAAAACCCCGATTCGTACGGCAAAAAATCCGCAGGCAATTGCGCTGTTGCCGAAAGATCTGCATCTGGCGGTTCCCGGCAAATTCACCGTCGCGGTTGCGGCGCTGAACTCGCCGCCGCTGACGGTGTTTTCTGATGACAATAAAACGTTGCTAGGCAGCGAGGCGGATATTGCGCGTCTGGTGGCTGACAGCCTCGGCCTCGAAGTCAACGTTGTTCCGACCTCGTGGGAAGACTGGCCGCTTGGCGTCGCCTCAGGCAAATATGATGCCGCGATCAGCAATATTACCGTCACCAAAGAGCGCAAAGAGAAGTTCGATTTCGCCACTTATCGTAAAGATTCGCTGGGCTTTTATGTCAAAAGCACCAGCCCATTGAACAAGATCGACCACGCGGAAGATATTGCCGGACTGAAGATTATCGTCGGCTCCGGCACCAATCAGGAAGCAATCTTACTGGCATGGAATGCGGAAAACGTTAAGCGCGGGCTTAAACCGTTTATACCGGTCTATACCAAGGATGACGCCGCGCAGACGCTGGCTCTGCAAACGGGCCGCGCCGACGCGTTCTTCGGCCCTAACGTCATAGGCGCCTGGAAAGCGGCCCTTACTGGCAAAACCAAGCTGGTGGGCAGCGTGGACGGCGGGTGGCCGAAGGCGGCGCATATCGCGGTGACGCTGAAGAAAGGCAGCGGGCTGGTTAATGCCGTCCAGGCGGCGCTCAACGGCGCTATCGCCAGCGGTGACTACGCCAAAGTGCTCAACCGCTGGGGTGAGGGAGTGGAGAGTATCCCACAATCGGAAATCAACCCCGCCGGGCTGGGCGATTAACAGGAGGCGCTATGAGCGAAGCATTTCGTGATATCTCTCCGGACGCGCCGGAACTACAGCCGATTATTAGCGGCCTGTTTGCCGAGTACGCCGCCCGTTACGGCGACTATTTTTCTCGTGATGTGGAAGTGGAATTAACCGAATGGTATCTGCCGCCGCAGGGTCTGTTTATTGTGCTGGAGCGTGATGGTGAAATCATCGCCACCGGCGCCTACAAGCCGAAAGACACCCACACCGCGGAAATTAAGCGGATCTGGACGCATCGACGCCTGCGTCAACAGGGGCTGGCCGCCAGGGTTGTACAAGAACTGGAGCGTCGGGCTGTGCTGGCAGGTTATAGCCATATTTTTCTCACCACCGGTTTTCGCCAGCCGGAAGCGGTAAAGCTCTATTTAAGCCAGGGGTACGAGGCGCAATTTGATCTCACTCGCGACCCGGAAGAGTACAGCCGCCCGCCCTATGACGGGCGGTTGCGGTTCAGTAAAGCGCTGGCGGTTAGCACCCTCAGCCACAGCGCTTAAGGAGGCATCATGCAATCATCTGAAACGATCAAAGTGGTTCCTGCTCGCTATCCGCTGCGCATCGCCGGGGCGATATTGGCCCTGTTGGTGCTGGCGATTGTCTTGCAGTCGGTCGCATTCAATCCGCGCTGGGAGTGGGGGGTATTCGCCCGCTGGTTCTTCGATCCGGTGATCCTTGAGGGGTTGGGGCAAACGCTGCTGCTCACGCTACTTGGCACCCTTTTAAGCGTCATCTTCGGCGGCCTGCTGGCGCTGGCCCGCTTGTCGTCCTCATGGCTGCTCAGCAGTCTGGCATGGGGGTATATTTGGCTGTTTCGTTCGCTGCCGCTAATCGTGGTGTTGATCATTCTGTATAACTTCTCTTATCTGTACGACAGCTTATCGCTGGGGATCCCCTTCACCGGCGTAACCTGGGCGAGCTACCAGACTATCAACGTACTGGGGCAGTTCTCCACGGCAGTGGTTGGCCTGACGCTGGTGCAGAGCGCCTATACCGCTGAAATTATCCGCGGAGGCTTTTTGGGCGTGGATCACGGGCAGTATGAGGCCGCCGCCGCGCTGGGACTCCCGGCCTGGCGACGCACGCTGCGGATCATCTTGCCGCAAGCGCTGCGCACCATTTTGCCCGCAGGGTTCAATGAAATCATCAGCCTGGCAAAAGGGACGGCGATGGTTTACGTGCTGGCGATGCCGGAATTGTTCTACACCATTCAGATGATCTATAACCGTACCCAGGAAGTGATCCCGCTACTGATGGTGGGCGCCGCGTGGTACCTGGTGATTACCAGCGTGCTCTCCGCAATTCAGTACCTGGTTGAACGCGCGCTGGCGCGCAGCGAACGCCGCTCGGCGGTGAACAGCGTGCGTAATAATCGCGTGACCCAGCCGGCTCGTCAGCCGCAGGAGGCCGTCCATGCTCAACTCTCGTAATGGTCATATTTCGATAACCGGGGTCAGTAAATACTTTGGCCGTCATAAAGCGCTGGATGATGTTTCGCTGGAAATAGCACCGGGGACGGTGACGGTTATCCTGGGGCCGTCCGGTTCGGGAAAATCGACATTGCTGCGCACAATTAACCATCTTGAACGGGTCGATGAAGGGTTTATCCAGATTGATGGCGACTATATCGGCTATCGCCGTAAAGGCGACAAGCTGTACGAGCTGAAAGAAAAAGAGATTCTCCGCCAGCGGGTCAACGTGGGCTACGTATTTCAGAACTTCAATTTGTTCCCGCATCTGACGGTGCTGGAGAATCTGATTGAAGCGCCGATTGCCCATAAACAGGCCAGTCGGAAAGAGGCGATTGCTCGTGCGTATGAATTGTTGGACATTGTCGGTTTGCGCAGCAAAGCGGATGCCTGGTCGCGGCATCTTTCCGGCGGCCAGCAGCAACGCATCGCCATCGCCCGCGCGCTGGCGCTCAATCCGCGTGTGATCTTGTTTGATGAACCTACTTCCGCGCTGGATCCGGAACTGGTGGGCGAAGTGCTCGATGTAATTAAAAAACTTGCCCGCTCCGGGACGACGCTTGTGGTGGTAACACACGAGATCGGCTTCGCCCGCGAGGTCGCCGACCAGGTGGTGTTTATGGTCGATGGCAAAATCGTTGAACAGGGCAGCAGCGATGAAGTTTTAAATAATCCGCAACATCAGCGCACCAGGCAATTTTTATCGCGGGTGCTGGCATGAGGAAATTAGCTGCAGCGCTCATGCTGCTCCTGAGCATCGGCGAGGCGCGCGCCGAACTCGATTTGCGCGCCAATGAACGGCCATTGCCGGTAACGCGAGATGATAACGCGGTGAGTAAAATCCCGCCGAACTACCGTTTTGTGGAGCCTGGTGTGCTAACGGTGGCGATTTCGGCGTTAAATTCTCCGCCGCTGGCGCTGTTGGCCAGCGACAACCGCACGCGTATCGGCAGCGACCCGGACATTGCCCGTTTGCTGGCGGGTAGTCTGGGGTTGAAACTGAAACTGGTGCCAACGGCCTGGGAGGACTGGCCTTTGGGGATCGCGTCAGGGCGTTACGATGTGGCGTTGATTAACATCGCTGTGACCGAGAAGCGTAAAGAAAAGTTCGATTTCGCCACCTACCGCGTTGACTCGCTGGCCTTTTCGGTGAAATCAACCAGTGAGATTACCCATATCGCTAATGCAGAGGATCTGTCAGGACGTAAAGTCATTGTCGGTTCTGGCACCAACCAGGAGCGGATCCTGCTGGGGTGGAATGCGGAAAACGAAGCCGCGGGAAGGCGACCGGCATTACCGGTATACCTTACCGACGATGCCTCCGGCAATTTGTATATTCAGTCGGGCAGGGCGGACGTCTTTTTTGGCCCGCAGTCGGTGGCCTCTTATAAGGCGGCATTAAACGGGAAAACCAAAGTTGTCGGGCTCGGTCCCAAAAAAGCCTGGGTGGCAACCACCACTAAAAAAGGCAATGGGCTGGTATACGCGCTGCAGGCGGCGCTGAATGGCGCGATCGCTCGCGGCGAATATCAGCAGGTGCTCGCGCGCTGGGGGGAACAGGGGGAGGAAGTCAGGCAATCGGAGGTTAATCCGCCGGGGATAACCTATTGATGCAATGATTATTCATAGCCAGGGATTGCTATACTCATGGCTACATCGTGTGTCTTTTTAATGGATTAATCACTGTGGCCGAAAACCAACTCTTACTGGAGCAACGCTGGCAGCATCATCGTGAGCCCGCGTTGCTCGCCGCTTCCGGCGGCGCTATCGACACCATCAGCTTCATCACCTTGTTTGGCCTGTTTACCGCCCACGTCACGGGAAACCTGGTGGTGGCGGGGGCGACCCTGGCCACCAACAGCGAAGGTATTTTATCGAAACTGCTCGCCATACCTGTTTTTATGCTGGCGGTGGCGATCGTTACGCTCGTTATCAAACGTCGAAAAATTATCACGCCGCGCTTCCTTGGCGGCTTGTTCGTTGTCGAGATCCTGCTGTTGCTGCTTTTTGGCCTGTTGGGGCTGCTGTGGCAGCCCTTTGTCGGCGCGGATAGCGCGACCGCGTTAATTACCGGGATGGCAGGCGTAATGGCGATGGGGGTGAGGAATGCAACCACCCGTTTATTATTACCCACCACCAGCCCGAGTACGATGATGACCGGCAACGTTACGCAGTTAACCATCGATGTGGTGAACTGGTGTCAGGCGCCCAACCGCGAGAATAGAGAGAAAATCAAAAAATCGGGGGCTTCGGTGCTCGGTTTTCTGCTGGGCGCAGGGCTCGGAGCGCTGGGTTACATCCTGACGGGCTTTTACTCGGTACTTATTCCGGTGGTACTGGTGGCCATCGTCGCCTGGCGTGAATTCAGCGCCGCGCGGAATTAGTGCTACGCTAAAAGTTTTCTGCCTGGGAGCTGACGATGATGAAATTGTATGGTGTGCCGGGGTGGGGCTCGGCAATAAGCGAGATGATGTTGACCTTGGCCAACATCCCTTATCAATTTATCAATGTCGATGGCTTTGACCAGCCAGGCGCGCAGCGAGAGAAACTGCTGGCGATCAACCCCTTGTGTCAGGTGCCTACTTTGCTGCTGGCTGATGGCGGCGTAATGACGGAGTCGGCGGCGATCGCGCTGATGATTCTTGACGAGCGCCCGGATCTGGCGCCGCCAGCCGGTACGCCACAGCGCCGGCAGTTTCAACGTTTGCTGATCTGGCTGGTGGCTAACGTTTATCCTACCTTCACCTATGCCGACTATCCCGAACGCTGGACAGCCTCTGCGCCTGACGAACTGCGTGAGAGCTGTCAGCAATACCGCAAATCACTCTATCTATGGCTGGAACAACAGCTGGCTGCCGAGCCATACGCCTTAGGCGGAGATATTACGTTGTTGGATTGCTATATTGCCGCGATGTACAGTTGGGGGCCGCGCCGAGAGTGGTTCGCGGCGCATACGCCAAAGTTTGCCGCCGTGGCGCAGGCGGTTTATCGCCGTACGGAGCTGCAGCAGGTACTGCATGACAACAATCTTCTTTAAAGCACTAATTGTGACTTGCATCAGGAAACATGTGATAGTTTTAATTTCCCAAGAATAAGGAGCCTGCTATGCCACATGTTGATATTAAATGTTTTCCCCGTGAACTGAGCGAAGAGCAAAAAAATGCGCTGGCTGCGGAAATCACTGAAGTTCTGATCCGCCATCTTAGTACAAAAGACAGTTCAGTTAGCGTTGCGCTCAATCAGGTGCAGCAGAGCGACTGGCAGCAGGTATGGGATAATGAAATCGCGCCGCAGATGGATTCTTTGATTAAGAAACCGGGATACCGAATGTAAAAGACCGGCCGCCGTTAGCGCATTTTCGTCACGCTAAATAGACTACCATCGGCCGAGGTCAATTTTACTTGAGCGAAAGATATGCCACTTTATTGATCCAGATCAATAAAAGTGGCTTTTTTTTGATTTCCATACCTTTCATTAATTTACCTTTTGTAAAGTAATTGGCCATTTAAGAATAATCCTAATCAACATAAATAACTGATAATACTGCACTATATAGTGCATTGCGCTTTGTATGTATTTAAATGTAGTTTTATGTTTTGATTATTATGCATATCAAAATTGTTTAGGCGATTGCTGATTTGCCATGTAACCTGCCTTTGAAATGATGATTTTTATCATGGAGAGATGAATGATAATAGGTAGTGCGTTACTTGGTTACCAATTAGAGGATGATTTTTTTTACTTCTTGAAGTACCGGGAAATAGCTACTGTAAGTGGTAATAGAAAAAACATCCGTCTACGAAAAACGATGGCCTGTTTAATTGAGTATTTATTTGAACATGGTCTTGAAAGAATGGTTAGTGATGAAGAGTTGATGGTACATGTCTGGGAGAAAAATGATTTAAGGCCCTCATCACAACGTTTATGGCAAGTGATGCAAAATTTACGTCGGATCCTGAAGGATATCGGCATCGAACAAGATATTATATTACGCGTTAAGACTCAGGGTTATTATATCAATAGTCATTACGTTACGAGTGTTTATTCGGTAAGAACTCATAAACCATTCTGCCAGAATAATGATGCGACCGTTCAGCTTTGTGAGCTGTCCGAGCTAAATTAATAGCCATAGGGTCTGCCGTATTCAAGGTATGCCTGTCGTTTTCATGTTAAGGTTATAAAATTGAAGGTGATAATTAATAGTAAGGATATTTGGTTCCGACTGGGCGTGGAACACTGTCTGCAACAGATAGCTTCTGACGATAATGAGATCGATTACGCTGATTTGGATTTTTGTAATCATTCTATACAGCAAGCGGATCTCATTATATTGCCGTTACATGGCTATCAAGATTACAAGCATATTTATGCGCTATCTCAATTTTATCAGGGCATGATTCTGGGTGTGAGCACCTCCAGAAACGTTCACTCACGTCGGCTTTTATTTCGCCAAAATATATTATGGATAAGCAGTCGTGAAACCATAGACAATGTTCAAAAATTATTGTTAACGATCAAGCATCGGCAATTATATCATCATGATGGTCAACCGGATTTTAGTGTAATGAAGGCAAAAGATGGGGCTCCGCTCAGCGAAAGAGAAATGATGATTATTGATCATGTCGCCAAAGGCACTCCGGTGAACGCCATTGCCAGAGCGTTGGGTCTGCGGGTAAAAACCATTTATGCGCATTTAGATAAAATTAAAGCTAACTTCAACCTTAAAGGTGGAAGTCACTTTCATCGCTTCATGATAAGCCCGCCGTCTTATCACTTACTCTAAAAGATGGTGAAAGGGAATGACGGCAGAGTTGCCGTCGTTCTGTTAATTATGTGGCGTATTCGCCTGCACGTGACGGCCGCTGGCGACAAAATTGCCGGTACCGAGGTGGTGAATAGTGTTGAGTTTGTCATCATCAAACTGCCAGCGCCCGCTGGTGAAGGCTCGCTCATCGGCCGCGGCGGCAACCACTTCGCCAAACAGCGTATCGTATTGCTCTTGTGCCGCGGTGGCGGGGAGCAAACGGCATTCCATCCACGCCAGACATTTCTCTTCAATTAACGGTAGCCCCAGTTCGGGCCCATTCACCACCGGGATACCGTAAGCATTGAACTTATCTTCATCACGCCCGCTCACGCTGCCGACCGCATAGACCCAACTGGCGGCGGCCACGCCCGGCACCACAATGCCAAAGGCGCCGTTACGCTCAATGATCTCCCGCGTCCAGGTGCTTTTATCCACCACAATAGCCACTCGCGGCGGGGCAAATTCAACCGGCATCGACCATGCGGCGGACATCACGTTACGCCGCCCTGACTGCGCATCATAACTGGTGATCATAATGGTCGGGCCGTGGTTGAGCAGGCGGCTGGCGTACTGAAGTTCCACGTGGCGAAAACGGCTCATAAGCGTTCCTTGGTGAGTGGGCGAATGCCTGTAAGTAGTTTATTCACAATACAAAGGTAATCAATACATCAACGGCTATGTAAATCAGATATCAGCTGGCGCGATCGCACAAAATACACCGTCGCGGGGAAAAAATAGGCTATAAATGTCGGACACCAAAAGCTGGAGGCGTTGATGACCCCATTTTTAAGCGCGTATTTTACTCGTCTGGCCTGGACGGGAACCCCCGATGTTTCCATAGACACCCTGCGGGAGTTGCATAGCCATCACAATAGCGCGATCCCGTTTGAGAACCTGGATGTATTGTTGCCGCGTGAAATCCATCTTGACGATCGCGCGCTGGAAGAGAAGTTAATCACCGCCCGCCGCGGCGGCTACTGCTTTGAACAGAACGGGCTTTTGCAGCGGGCGTTAAGCGAGATCGGTTTTTCGGTTCGCAGCCTGCTGGGGCGCGTGGTGTTGGCTAATCCGCCGCAAATGCCGCCGCGTACCCATCGCTTGCTGCTGGTAGAGGTCGAAGGCGAACGCTGGATTGCCGACGTCGGCTTCGGCGGCCAGACGCTGACCGCGCCGATTAAGCTACTGGCCGATATTCCGCAGCATACACCGCATGGTGTATATCGACTGGTGCACGAAGGCGATGAGTGGACACTGCAGTTCAATCATCATGAACACTGGCAGTCGATGTACCATTTTGATCTGGGGCGGCAGTATGCTTCTGATTATGTGATGGGCAACTTCTGGTCGGCGCACTGGCCGCAGTCCCATTTTCGTCACCATCTGCTGATGTGTCGTCATCTGCCGGACGGCGGGAAAATGACGCTGACCAATTTCCATTTTACCCACTGGGACAAGAACCACGTGGTGGAGAAGGTGGATCTTGCGGACGTGTCGGCGCTGTATGAAGCGCTGCAAACCCGCTTCGGATTAGGTGTAGACGACCCGAAGCACGGCTTCAGCGAAGCCGCGCTGGCAGCGGTAATGGCGGCATTCGATACCCATCCTGAAGCCGGGAAATAACGTTTATAACGGGACGAGGAAAGCGCATTGTCGTCGTAGGCCGGATAAGGCGTAGCCGCCATCCGGCATACAGGCTGGAGTCTGGGTCAATAAAAACCCGGAGTCGGCGCGAGCGCCTCGTCCGGGCTACCGGTAAACGGGCATGTCTGCCGCCAACTCTCAGCGCCGGGAACGCACCACCTGGTAGCGGCGGGTGAAATACTCTATCGGTGCGCTCCAGACGTGAACAAGTCGAGTGAACGGGAAGATAAGGAAGATAGTCATCCCCAACACCAGATGGACGCGATACACCCACGCGACGCCGTCCAGATGCGCTGATGCACCGCCGTGGAAGGTGACCACCGCCTGCGCCCAATCCACCAGTTTCAGCATTTCGCTGCCGTCCGGATGCTGGGCGGAGAACGGGATGGTCGTTAGCCCCAGCGCGCACTGAATCAGCAGAATGCACAGGATCAGGATATCCGCGGTGGTGGAGGTGGCGCGAATGCGCGGGTTGGTCAGGCGGCGCGCCAGCAGGCCAATGCCGCCGACCAGGGTCAGCACGCCGCAGACGCCGCCCAGCACCATCGCCATCACCTGTTTCTGCGACATCGGCAGGAACCATGAATAGACCCAGTGCGGCGTTAGCATCCCGAAGAAGTGGCCGAAGAAGATGCCGAGGATGCCGATATGGAATAAGTTCGACCACAGCACCATGCCCCGTTTATCGAGCATCTGGCTGGATGACGCGCGCCAGGTATACTGCCCGTAATCATAGCGCAGCCAACTGCCTACCAGGAACACGGTGCCGCAGAGATAAGGGTAGATATCGTAAAAGAAGACGTTTAAGTACTGTATCATTTCGGGCCTCCGGCGCGGATGTCGACGTACTGCGGCGCCACATCCTGGCTAAAGCGTCGTTGATAAGCTTGCATTGGCGAGCTATCGCAAGCGGTTGCATTATCTTCAATAAACTTCACCTGTTCCTCTTCCCACACCGCATCCAGCGCCTGGCGGGTGTCGTCACGCTTCTCACTCGCTACCTGCCTGGTGACGCTGTCACTATTGAGTGGGCTATCCGCCAGCGCAAGAAGGGTGTCAAAGAGTTGATAGTAATCGCATTCGCGCTGCTTTAAGCGTCCACCGAGCAACGCCAGAATAGGCGCGACGTTCTGCAGTCCTTCACGGGCATCGGCTAATGGGAGAATGCTGAGGTATTCAAGATATAAAGGCAGGTGGTCCGGCAGTTCGCGACAATCGATCTGCAGGCCCGCCTGTTCATACTGGTTCATCAGATCGACCATCGCCTGGCCGCGGTCACGCGATTCGGCGTGTACGTGTTCAAACAGCAGCAGCGAGGTGGCGCGACCACGCTCAAACACCTCACACCATTCGGCCTGGCGGTCGAGCAGCGGCGCCGCCAGTAATCGCCTAACAAACGGCGTCAGGGCAGGCGCATCGGCGCTGACCAGCGCCAGCGCCTCCTCGCGGTTATCCCACAGCGCGTCGTCGGGATACTCCAGCAACAGAGCAATGACTTTGAGGATCCGCATTACTCTCCCTCCCCATGTCGACGAACATCTCCGACGTCAATAGCGTCGATGCGACGACTGTTGAACAGGTTGAATTTAGTATCAGAACCGTGGCAACCATCGCCGAAGGTAAAACCGCAGCCGTTGCGTTCAGGGAAGGCGTCCTCCGCCAGTTCGCGGTGGCTGGTGGGGATCACGAAGCGGTCTTCATAATTGGCGATCGCCAGGTAGCGATACATCTCTTCCACCTGTTCGACGCTGAGGCCCACTTCTTCAATGGCGCGTGTATCGGTCACGCCTTCGACGGTTTGCGAACGTTTGTAATGGCGCATCGCCATCATGCGTTTTAACGCGCGCAGGACCGGGCCGGTATCGCCGGCGCTCAGCAGGTTCGCCAGATACTGTACCGGTATACGCAGGCTTTCTACCGCCGGCAGAATGTTGCCGTTGCTCGGCAGGCCGCCGGCGTCCGCGACTGACTGAATCGGCGACAGCGGCGGCACGTACCAGACCATCGGTAAGGTGCGATATTCCGGGTGCAGAGGTAGCGCCAGCTTCCAGTCCATCGCCAGTTTATACACCGGTGATTTCTGCGCCGCTTCAATAACGTTATGCGGAATACCCTGTTTCAAGGCCTCTTCGATGACCGCCGGATCGTTCGGATTAAGGAACACATCGCACTGGCGCTCGTAGAGGTCGGTTTCATGCTCGGTGCTGGCCGCTTCTTCGATGCGGTCCGTATCGTACAGCAGCACGCCGAGATAGCGGATACGGCCGACGCAGGTTTCGGAGCACACCGTCGGTTGCCCGGACTCAATGCGCGGATAGCAGAAGATGCATTTTTCCGATTTGCCGCTCTTCCAGTTAAAGTAGATTTTTTTGTACGGACAACCGCTGATGCACATCCGCCAGCCGCGGCATTTATCCTGGTCGATCAGCACGATACCGTCTTCTTCGCGCTTGTAGATGGCGCCGCTTGGGCAGGTCGCCACGCAGCTCGGATTGAGGCAATGTTCGCAAAGACGCGGCAGATACATCATGAAGGTGTTTTCAAACTGTCCGTACATCTCCTTTTGCATCGCTTCGAAGTTACGGTCTTTGGCGCGTTTTTCAAACTCGCCGCCGAGTAATTCCTCCCAGTTTGGCCCCCAGGTGATCTTATCCATCCGTTCGCCGCTAATCAGCGAACGCGGGCGGGCGGTAGGCAAGTATTTGCCCTCCGGCGCGTTGTGCAGGTGCTGATAATCGTAGGTAAAGGGTTCGTAATAATCGTCAATCTGCGGCAGTACCGGGTTGGCGAAAATCTTCGACAACACGCTGACGCGGTTGCCCAGACGCGGAGTAAGCTTGCCGCTGATACCGCGGATCCAGCCGCCTTGCCACTCGTCCTGATCTTCCCAGTTTTTGGGGTAACCGATACCAGGCTTGGTTTCCACGTTGTTGAACCACGCATATTCCATCCCTTCGCGGCTGCTCCACACGTTTTTACAGGTGACGGAGCAGGTATGGCAGCCGATGCATTTATCCAGATTCAGCACCATTCCGACTTGTGAACGTATTTTCATTTCTTCGCCTCCTGTACCTGGTCGCGACCTTCGCCATCCAGCCAGTCAATGTTTTTCATTTTGCGGATCATAATGAACTCGTCGCGGTTGGAACCGACGGTGCCGTAGTAGTTAAAGCCGTAAGCCAGTTGGGCGTAGCCGCCAATCATATGCGTGGGTTTTGGACAGACGCGGGTGACGGAGTTGTGGATACCGCCGCGACGACCGGTCACTTCCGAACCTGGGATATTCATAATGCGTTCCTGGGCGTGATACATCATGGTCATGCCCGGCGGCACGCGCTGGCTTACCACCGCACGCGCGGTGAGGGCGCCGTTGGCGTTGAAGGCTTCAATCCAGTCGTTATCTTCAATCCCCAGTTCTTTTGCGTCGGTTTCGCTTAGCCAGACGATAGGCCCGCCGCGCGACAACGTCAGCATCAGCAGGTTTTCGCTATAGGTAGAGTGGATACCCCATTTCTGATGCGGGGTCAGGAAGTTGAGCGCTTTTTCCGGGAAGCCGTTTGGCGGCACTTCTTTCATCTGGCTGACGCTGCGCGTATCGATCGGTGGGCGATAGGCCACCAGACTTTCGCCGAAGGCGCGCATCCAGGGATGATCCTGATACA
The DNA here is from genome assembly GCF_050600805.1 of Klebsiella sp. 141240. Classification (NCBI taxonomy): domain Bacteria; kingdom Pseudomonadati; phylum Pseudomonadota; class Gammaproteobacteria; order Enterobacterales; family Enterobacteriaceae; genus Klebsiella; species Klebsiella sp. 141240. The sequence continues at coordinate 286,482 of NZ_JAQIRK010000003.1, forward strand.
GCTGTTGCCGTCCGGAGAGGGTGCGCCACGGGATCAGTTCGTGAACGTTGGTATAACCGGCATTATAAGAGACATGTTCGCTTTCCAGGCCGGACCACGTTGGGCTGGAGATGATCTTGCGCGGCTGCGCCTGAATATCGCGGAAGCGGATTTTCTCATCCTCTTTATTCAGCGCCAGATGGGTGTGGTCGCGGCCGGTAAATTCTCCCAGCGCTTGCCAGGCTTTCACCGCCACCTGGCCGTTGGTTTCCGGCGCCAGACTTAAGATGACTTCACTGGCGTCGATAGCGCTGTCGATACGCGGACGACCTTTAGCCGGACCGTCGGGCTTGACATAGTTAAGTTTGCCGAGGAAGTCGACCTCGCTTTGCGTATTCCACGAAATGCCTTTACCGCCGTTGCCGAGCTTATCGAGTAATGGTCCCAGCGAGGTGAAGCGTTCCCAGGTGGCAGGGTAGTCACGTTCAACCAGCGCAATTGACGGCGCGGTTTTGCCTGGAATGAGATCGCATTCGCCCTTGCGCCAGTCGAGGACATCGAACGGCTGTGACAGCTCAGCCGGAGAGTCATGCTGCAGCGGCACCAGTACTACATCGGTCTCTTTATCAAGGTGGCCGATGCACACTTCAGAGAAACTTTTTGCAATGTCCTTATAGATTTCCCAATCGCTTTTCGCCTCCCAGGCCGGATCGACGGCGGCGGAAAGCGGGTGTATAAACGGGTGCATATCCGAGGTGTTCATATCGTCTTTTTCATACCAGGTGGCGGTCGGCAAGACGATATCGGAGAACAGGCAGGTACTGGACATACGGAAATCGAGGGTCACCAGCAGATCGAGCTTGCCCTCAATCGCCGCGGTCTGCCAGTCGACTTCCTCCGGCTTCACGTCAGAGGAGGAGCCAAACTCCTCGCCCTGAATACCGTTATCGGTACCGAGCAGATACTTGAGCATGTACTCATGGCCCTTACCGGACGATCCCAACAGGTTCGAACGCCAGATAAACAGGTTGCGCGGGTGGTTGTTGCCGCTATCCGGCTGCTCGGCGGCAAAGCGAATATCGCCTGTTTTTAACGACTGGACGGTGAAATCGGCCGGGGATAGCCCGGCGGCGTCGGCCTGCTGCTTGATGCTCAGCGGGTTAACGTTAAGCTGCGGCGCGGAGGGCAGCCATCCCATGCGTTCGGCGCGAACGTTGAAGTCAATCATATGGCCGCTGAATTTGCTGGTGTCGGCCAGCGGCGACAGCAGCTCCTGAGCGGTTAGTTTTTCGTAGCGCCACTGGCTGGCATGGTTGTAGAAATAGGAGGTACTGTTCATCTGCCGCGGCGGACGAGTCCAGTCCAGCGCGAACGCCAGCGGCAGCCAGCCGGTCTGCGGGCGCAGTTTCTCCTGGCCGACATAGTGCGACCAGCCGCCGCCGCTCTGGCCGACGCAGCCGCAGAACACCAGCATGTTGATCATTCCGCGGTAGTTCATATCCATGTGGTACCAGTGGTTCACACCGGCGCCGAGGATAATCATCGAACGACCATGGGTTTTATGCGCCGTATCGGCGAACTCGCGGGCGATTTGTTCGATATGTTGACGCGGTACGCCGGTGATCTGCTCGGCCCATGCCGGGGTATAGGCTTTGACATCCGCGAAGTCACGCGCGGTGTTGGCATCGTCAAGGCCGCGATCCAGACCGTAGTTAGCCAGCACCAGGTCATACACGCTCACTACCAGAGCGTTTTCTCCACTGGCTAGCGGCAGTTGTTTAGCAGGCAGTTGATGAAGCGTTATCGGCTCCTGCTTCACGCTGCGGAAATGCGGGTTTTCGTTGCCGCCGAAGTAGGGGAAGCCGACCGACACCACGCTATCGTGCATATCCAACAGCGATAGTTTTAATTCGACGTCCCGGCCGTTAGCCCGTTGTTCGAGATTCCATTTGCCTTTTTCGCCCCAACGAAAGCCGATGGAGCCGTTCGGCGCGACCAGTTCGCCGTCAGCGTTAAAGGCGACGGTTTTCCATTCCGGGTTATTACTTTCTCCCAATCCGTCAAGCAGGTCGGCGGCGCGTAGCATACGGCCCGGCGCATAGCTGCCGTCATCTCGACGGTCGAGCATCACCAGCATCGGCATATCGGTATAGGTACGGCAGTAGTTGAGAAAGTAATCGCTCGGATTATCGAGGTGGAAAGTTTTGAGGATCACGTGGCCCATCGCCATCGCCAGCGCGCTGTCGGTACCTTGCTTCGGCGCCAGCCACTGGTCGCAGAGCTTGGCGACTTCCGAATAATCCGGAGTAATGGCGATGGTTTTGGTGCCCTTGTAGCGCACTTCGGTGAAGAAGTGGGCGTCCGGGGTTCGGGTCTGCGGGACGTTTGAACCCCAGGCAATAATGTAGCTGGAGTTGTACCAGTCGGCGGATTCCGGCACGTCGGTCTGTTCACCCCAGGTCATCGGCGAAGCGGGCGGTAAATCGCAGTACCAGTCATAGAAGCTCAGGCAGGTACCGCCGATCAACGATAAATAGCGGGTACCCGCGGCGTAGGAAACCATCGACATCGCCGGGATCGGCGAAAAACCCGCGACGCGATCCGGACCGTAGTTTTTAATGGTCCAGACGTTGGCCGCGGCGATCAGTTGATTTAACTCTTTCCAACTGGAGCGAACAAAGCCGCCTTTACCGCGAATTTCTTTGTAGCTGCGGGTTTTCAGCGGGTCCTGCATGATGCTATCCCAGGCCAGTAGCGGGTCGGGATGCTGCGCCAGGGCTTCGCGCCACAGCTCAATTAGCCGTTTACGCGCCAGCGGGTACTTAAGGCGATTGGCGCTGTAGAGATACCAGGAGTAACTGGCGCCGCGCGGGCAGCCGCGCGGTTCGTGGTTTGGCAGGTCCGGCCGGGTGCGCGGATAATCGGTCTGCTGGGTTTCCCAGGTGACCAGGCCGTTTTTGACATAAATTTTCCAGCTGCAGGAGCCGGTACAGTTCACCCCATGTGTGGAGCGGACAATTTTGTCGAATTGCCAGCGTTGCCGGTAGCTATCTTCCCAGTCACGGTTATTGTCGTAGACCTGACCGTGGCCGTTGGCGAAGGTTTCGCGTTTCTGCTTAAAGTAGCGAAAGCGATCCAGTAATTTACTCATGACATTTCTCCTGCTCCGCTAATGTCCGGCATCGTGCCATCCGGTAAATAGGTCGTTATGGTTGTGCTGGTTTACGGCGGCCGTAGACCAGCCAGGTCACCAGCACGCAAACCACATAGAAGACAAAAAAGACTTTCATCGCGCCTACCGGCGAGCCGGTCATGGCCAGAGAGGTACCGAAGGCTTTTGGGATAAAGAAGCCGCCGATGGCGCCGATAGCGGCGATAAAACCGAGCGCGGCGGCGGTATCGGTCACCGCTTCGTGCTGGGCCTGTTCGTCGCTGCCGCCGCGCTTTTTCACACTGTCGATGGTGAGCTGGCGGAAGATCACGGCGATCATCTGGAAGGTGGATCCGCTACCGAGACCGGCGGTTAGGAACAGGCCCATAAACACCACGTAGAAAGCGAGGAAGCTGCCGGAACCGGATCCCGGCAGGGTGAGGAAAAGCAGGCCGGTAAAGACCGCCATCAGAACGAAGTTGACCAGCGTCACCCGCACGCCGCCCAGACGGTCGGAAATGATGCCGCCGAAGGAGCGCGCCAGCGCGCCGATAAACGGGCCAAAGAAGGCCAGTTTCAGGATATCGACATCCGGAAACTGGGTTTTCGCCAGCATCGCGAAGCCGGCGGAGAAGCCAATAAACGAGCCGAAGGTGGCCAGATACAGCAGACTTAGCAGCCACATATGCGGGCGCTTCAACACCGGTAGCTGATCGCGAATCGAGGCTTTAGAACTGGCAATATCGTTCATGCCGAACCACGCGAAAACGGTGGCGATGACCAGTAGCGGCACCCAAAGCAGCGGTGAGTTGCCGAGCCACAGCATGGCGCCGCCCGGTTGCTCAACGCCGCGCACGCCCAGAAAGGTAAAAATCGGCAGAAAGATAAAAATGGGGGAGACCAGTTGCATCACGCTGACCCCGAGATTGCCGAGCCCGCCGTTAATCCCTAACGCGCTGCCTTGTTTGGCTTTGGGGAAGAAGAAGCTGATATTGCCCATACTGGAGGCGAAGTTGGCGCCGGCAAAACCGCAAAGTAACGAAATAGCGATAAATACCCAGTACGGGGTAGTTGGATTTTGTACTGCCAACCCCAGCCATAAACAGGGAATCACCAGAATAACCGTGCTAATAACCGTCCAGTAGCGCCCACCCATTATAGGTACCATAAAGGAGTAGGGTACGCGTAATATTGCGCCAGAAAGCGAAGGTAGCGCCGTTAATAAAAAAAGCTGGTCGGTAGTGAAATTAAAACCCACTTTATTGAGATTGACCGCAACCGCGCTAAATAACATCCAGACGCAGAAGGCGAGTAACAGACAAAATACGGAAATCCATAAGTTCCTGCGTGCAATGGCTTTTCCTTTATTTTCCCAGAAGGCTTCATTTTCTGGTCGCCAATCCTTTAAAAGATAATGATTCTTTTTATCACCTTCTATCGACATAACACCCTCACTAAAGCGTACGAGATCAAAAGGATAAATAAAAAAACAGCTGAAGCTGTGCAGGCTGGAATTAAGGCTCAGCTGTTTTTAATAATTGTATTGTTTGAGAATAGATAAGATTCGAGACGTGAAAGAATTCACACCGGCAATGAAGGGTGGTCAATTGTTACTAAATGTAACCTAAGCTTGAGGCAGCTCTAGCGCTATGTAATGTGTTAAATAACGAGTAAACGCTGCATCGTCAATCGCTTGCATCCCCAGCGCGTAAATGCCATCCAGCCCGCAAACCAGGGCAATCAGACGCCAGGCGATATTTTCTGCTGTATCCTGCGGCTTAAATTCACCGGCGTCGGCGCCGCGATTAATCGCCGTTACCGTTTCGTCATGCCACATGCTCATGGTAAGCAGATACGCGGCCTTAATTTCCTCATCGCTATCGGACAAAATCTGCGCTTCCCGCCACAAGCGGATATAGGGCTCTAGACGGCCATCTTCACTGCCGAGTAATGAAAACAGGCGTTCGCTCCAGGAGGCGTCATCGGTCAACAACTGGATATCGAGCATTTCGCGGATCAAGCGGACAAAGGCCTGCGCTTTTAGCTCGCCGGTCGAGGCAAAATGATGATGTAACTGACCTGCGGCGACGCCGGCCTCGCTGGCTATCTGGCGCACGGTCATGGCGCTGAATCCGCCGTTTAGCGCCACCCGCATGGCGGCCTGCATGATAACTTCCCGACGCGCTTCCCGATTTAAGTAGTGCATAGCGACCCGTGACAAAAAGGTGATAGGGCGATGGTAACAAAAAGTTGGACAGACGTTCAACAATCCGGCAGGATCGCAATCCTGGACGCGTGTCCAATTTCGAAAATTGAGGAAAAGTAGTATGTCTCGGCAATGGTTAACGCTGATGGCGATTTTGCTGGTTTATATCCCGGTAGCAATTGACGCAACGGTGCTGCATGTGGCCGCCCCGACGCTCAGCGTCGCGCTTGGCACCAGCGGCAATGAGCTACTGTGGATCATTGATATCTATTCGTTGGTGATGGCCGGTATGGTGCTGCCGATGGGCGCATTAGGCGATAAAATCGGCTTTAAGCGCTTGCTGCTGCTCGGTAGCGCCATTTTCGGCATCGCTTCGCTGTGCGCCGCGCTGTCGCCGTCGGCGATAACGCTGATTATCTCCCGGGCGCTGCTGGCGGTTGGCGCGGCGATGATCGTGCCGGCGACGCTTGCCGGGATCCGCGGCACTTTCGCCGAAGCCAGCCAACGTAACATGGCGCTGGGATTATGGGCCGCCGTGGGCTCCGGCGGCGCGGCATTTGGCCCGCTGGTGGGCGGCATGCTGCTGGAACACTTCTATTGGGGATCTGTTTTCCTGATCAACGTGCCAATCGTGCTGCTGGTCATCGCCATCAACGCTAAGGTCGTGCCCCGTCAGCCCGCACGCCGCGAGCAGCCGCTGAATCTGCCGCAGGCGCTGATCCTGATTGCGGCCATTCTGATGCTGGTATTTAGCGCTAAGTCAGCGTTAAAGGGGCAACTGGCGCTGTGGTTGATTGCGCTGGTGGCCATCGGCGGCGCGGCTATGCTGACCTGGTTTGTCCGCAAGCAGCTGTCGATGCCCACGCCGATGGTGGATATGCGTCTCTTCACCCACCGCATTATTTTGAGCGGGGTGATGATGGCGATGACCGCGCTCATTACGCTGGTCGGTTTTGAATTGCTGATGGCGCAGGAGCTGCAGTTCGTGCATCAGAAAACGCCGTTTGAGGCCGGGCTGTTTATGCTACCGGTGATGGTCGCCAGCGGCTTTAGCGGGCCGATTGCCGGAATGCTGGTGTCGAAACTGGGGCTGCGGCAGGTGGCGACCGGCGGTATGTTGCTGAGCGCTTTAAGCTTTTTAGGACTGTCGATGACCGACTTCAGCACGCAACAGTGGCAGGCGTGGGGGTTAATGACGCTGCTGGGCTTTAGCGCCGCCAGCGCGCTACTGGCGTCAACGTCGGCGATCATGGCGGCGGCGCCGAAAGAAAAGGCTTCGGCGGCAGGCGCCATTGAGACCATGGCCTATGAACTGGGCGCGGGGCTCGGTATTGCGCTGTTCGGCCTGATCCTGACCCGCAGCTACAGTTCGGCGATTGAACTGCCTGCCGGGATTGGCGGTGAAGCAGCGGTACAGGCCTCATCGTCCATCGGCGAGGCGATGAAGGTCGCGCAATCCCTACCTGCGATACCGGCGGATTCACTAATCACGGCGGCGAAAACCGCATTCATCAGCGCTCACAGCATTTCTCTGGCAACGGCTGGCGTTCTGCTGTTGTTACTGGCGCTGGGGATCTGGCGCGGGCTGGCCAATACGCCGGCGCCACGGTAATGTCATAGCTGAAGAGAAAGCTCCATCGCCGCGCGACGCAGCGGCGCCAGGGCTTTCTCCTTCAGCGCCGCGGCGCTCATCGAAGAGGCGGGAACGCCAACGTTGAGCGCTGCCACCACCTGGCCGCTGCGCGACAGCAGCGGTACCGCGAGCGAGCATAATCCAACTTCAATTTGTCGGTCCGCTAGCGCATAGCCCTGCATGCGAACTTTGGCGATTTCCGCGCGCAATGCCGTGGGGTCGCACAGGGTATACGGGGTATAGCGCATAAGATGTGCTCGTGACAGTGTCACTTCAAGTTGTTCTTCTGGCAGCGCGCTCAGCAATACCCGTCCCATTGAAGTCGTCCATGCCGGGAGGCGGCTGCCGCGCCCCAGATCGACGCTCAGTAAGTTATTGACCGCCGCGCGGGCGATATACAGCACGTTGTCGCCATCAAGGGTGGCGGCGGAGCAGCTTTCACCTAACGTCTTACCAAGATTGTCCAGCGCCGTCTGCGCCACCTTCGCCAGCGGGGTTCCCGCCAGATAGGCATGGCCCACTGCCAGCACGCGCGGCAGCAGTTCATAGCTGCGGCCGTCCGGGCTGTGCACCATCCCCAGCGCCGCCAGGGTATACAGGCAGCGGCGCACCGCCGCGCGGGAAATTTGCGTTTTTTGACTTAACTGCGAAATGGTCAGCCGCTGGCGCTGCGGAGTAAAAGCATTGAGCACTTCCAGCCCGCGGGCGAGAGACAGCATAAAATTGGGGTCGTGCTCGGCCTGCCTGGCGCTCAGCGTAGTGTGGGTATTGTCGCTCATTGCATCTTTCTCCGTTGCAACTAAAAGCTCACGGGGCATCACTATACCGCGCGCAAACCAGGGCGCGCCGAATTGTGCCTGTTTTACCACCTCGATCACATTATTAACCGCAATTTAACAAGCGTGCCGATAATCGCACAACATTTCGATTATCGCCGTTGACCATCCGCCAGGCTGGACCCTATTGTCAAAGCACAGACATCCCCGTTATGGATGTGGGTACAAAAAGTTATGCATCTTTCAGGAACAAAAAATGACTGCGACCGTAGAACGCATTGAGAGCTGGTTAGTGGATGTACCGACTATCCGGCCACATAAATTATCGATGACCACCATGGGCTGCCAGACGCTGGTCATCGTGCGCATTACCCGTTCCGATGGCGTATGCGGTATCGGTGAAGCGACGACCATCGGCGGACTGAGCTACGGCGTCGAGAGCCCGGAGGCTATCTCATCGGCCTTGACCCACTATCTGACGCCGCTGCTGAAAGGGCAGCCGGCGGATAACCTGAATGTGCTTACGGCGCGGATGAATAGCGCCATTAAAGGCAATACCTTTGCAAAGTCTGCCATTGAAACCGCCCTCCTTGATGCCCAGGGCAAAGCTTTAGGGCTACCGGTTTCGGCGCTGCTCGGCGGCGCGTTGCAAACGTCGTTGCCGGTGTTGTGGACGTTAGCCAGCGGCGACACCGCAAAAGATATTGCCGAAGGGGAAAAGCTGTTAGCCGAGCGCCGTCATCAGGCATTCAAGCTGAAGATTGGCGCACGGGAATTAGCCACCGACCTCCGCCATACCCGCGCCATTGTCGAAGCCTTAGGCGATCGCGCTAGCATTCGCGTTGACGTTAACCAGGCCTGGGACGCCGCAACCGGCGCGAAAGGCTGCCGCGAGCTGGCGGCGATGGGGGTCGATCTCATCGAACAGCCGGTGAGCGCACAGGATAATGCCGCACTGGTGCGCCTGAGCCAGCAAATCGAGACCGCAATTCTGGCGGATGAAGCGGTCGCGACCGCTTACGATGGTTACCAACTAGCGCAGCAGGGCTTTACCGGCGCTTACGCGCTGAAAATCGCCAAGGCGGGCGGGCCGAATAGCGTGCTGGCGCTGGCCCGCGTCGCGCAGGCGGCGGGGATTGGCCTGTATGGCGGCACGATGCTGGAAGGGACCGTGGGGACCGTCGCTTCTCTGCACGCCTGGTCGACATTGTCGCTGCAGTGGGGAACCGAGATGTTCGGCCCGCTGCTACTCAAAGACGATATCGTCAGCGTACCGCTGACCTTTGCCGACGGTCAGGTGGTGTTGCCGCAAACGCCAGGGCTAGGTGTGGAGCTGGATGAAGACAAGCTGCGCTTCTATTCCCGTAAAGCATAACAGGAGAAAATAATGCTATTTAAAGTTGATATGACCGTTAATATTCCGATCGGTTTTCCCGCCGCCGAGGCGGATGAAATTAAACAACGCGAAAAAGCTTATTCGCAACAATTACAACGTGAAGGCAAATGGCGACATATCTGGCGCGTCGCCGGTCTTTACGCCAATGTCAGCATTTTCGATGTAAAAGATGCCGAAGAGTTGCATCAAATTTTAATGGGATTGCCGCTGTATCCATTTATGGATATTCGCGTAGAGGCGCTGTGCCGTCATCCCTCGTCGATTCGTGAAGACGATAGCTAATAATAATAACCCATGACCTCATGCCGGGGTCACCCGGCAAATATCCTACAACGATAAGAGAGAATAATTATGAGTAATGCTTTCGTACAACAAGAAGCCGTGCAGAAATTATTACGTGAAGGCGCGGGGTTAAATGTTCCTGGCGGCAACGAACGCTTTAAAGCCATTGTCCACCGTTTGCTGGAAAATATCTGCACGCTGATCGATGACTATAACGTCACAGAAGAAGAGTTCTGGCACGCGGTAAACTATTTGCACGAGCTGGGTGGGCGCCAGGAAGCGGCGCTGCTGGCGGCAGGGCTAGGCCTTGAGCATTTCCTCGACCTGCGTCAGGACGCTATCGACGCGGCGGCACATCGTGAAACCGGCACCCCGCGCACCATCGAAGGGCCGCTGTATGTAGCCAATGCGCCGCTGGCCGACAGCCATGCCCGCATGGATGATGGCACCGATGCCGGCGAAGTGATGTGGCTGCACGGCCAGGTTAAAGATAGCCAGGGCCAGCCGATCGCTAATGCCATCGTTGATATCTGGCATGCCAATACTCTGGGTAATTATTCGTTCTTCGATCAGAGTCAGAGCGACTACAACCTGCGTCGTCGTATCCGCACCGGTGCCGATGGCCGTTACAGCGTACGCAGCATCATGCCGTCAGGCTACGGTTGTCCGCCGGATGGACCGACGCAGAAACTTCTGGACCAACTGGGTCGCCACGGCAACCGTCCGGCGCATATTCACTTCTTCGTCTCCGCGCCGGGCCATAAACATCTGACCAGCCAGATCAATCTCAGCGGCGACAAATACCTGTGGGATGATTTTGCCTTTGCCACCCGCGATGGTCTGATTGCTGACCCGGTGAAAGTGAGCGACCGCCAGACGATTGCACAGCGTGAACTGGACGGAGAACACACTGAAGTGCGCTTTGATTTCACCCTCTGTAAAGCGCTGAGCCCCGACGAAGAGCACCGCGGCACCCGTCTGCGCGCCAAAGAGTAATCTGCTTTAGCGGCCCCGGCTACGCTGCTGGCCCGGGCCGCGCTCTGCACCCGATAGTCACCACATTCGCCAAATATCTTTAATCCTGAATCCTGCAGGAGGAGTTAACTCATGCAAAAAACGCTATCAGCGCTTAAAGACAAAATTAACAACGCGTTAATTGTCGACCGTGAAAATCATATTTACCGTTGCCACCGTTCTATATTTACCGACCAGCAGTTATTTGATTTTGAAATGAAACATATCTTCGAAGGTAATTGGGTTTTTCTTGCCCATGAAAGTCAAATTGCCGAACCGGGAGACTATTATACCCTGACACTGGGACGGCAGCCGGTTATTATTACTCGCGATAAAAAGAATGAATTGCATGCATTAATTAATAGCTGTGCCCACCGCGGCGCCATGTTATGCCGACGCAAAACCGGGAATAAAAATTCGTTCACCTGTCCGTTCCACGGCTGGACCTTCAGCAATAACGGTAAATTATTAAAAGCCAAAGATGAGAACACCGGTGCCTATCCCGATACCTTCAAACATGAAGGGTCTCACGATTTGCAAAAACTGCCGCGTTTTCAGTCTTACCGCGGCTTCTTATTCGGTAGCCTCAATGCGGACGTGCAGCCGCTGGAGGCGTATCTCGGCGAAACCCGCAAAATCATCGATCTGATCGTCGATCAGGCGCCGGAAGGGCTGGAAGTGCTGAAGGGCTCGTCGAGCTATGTTTACGAAGGCAACTGGAAGCTGGGCGCGGAGAACGGCGCCGATGGTTATCATGTCAGCGTGGTGCACTGGAACTACGCCTCTACCATGTCACGCCGCAACTATGAAGCGGAAGGGACGCATGCGGTTGACGCCAACGGTTGGTCAAAGAGCGTCGGCGGCGGCTACGGTTTTGACAATGGTCACATGTTGCTGTGGACCCGGGCGCTGAACCCGGAAGTGCGCCCGGTCTATGCCCACCGCGAGCGTCTGCAGGCGGAGTTCGGTGAACTGCGCGCCGACCAGATGGTTAACGAAACCCGCAATCTGTGCCTTTATCCCAACGTCTACCTGATGGATCAGTTCTCTACCCAGATCCGCGTGATCCGCCCGATTGCGGTCGATAAAACCGAAGTCACTATCTGGTGTTTTGCGCCGAAAGGGGAATCCGACCAGGCGCGGGCGTTACGCATCCGCCAGTACGAGGATTTCTTTAACGTCAGCGGAATGGGGACGCCGGACGATCTGGAAGAGTTCAGCGCCTGTCAGCGCGGCTATCTTGGCGAAAATCTGCCATGGAGCGACCTCAGCCGCGGCGCGCTACGTTGGGTCGACGGCCCGGATGAACACGCCAGGCACGCGGGCTTTACGCCGCGGCTAAGCGGGGTGAAATCGGAAGATGAAGCGCTGTATATCGCTCATCACCACCACTGGCAAACGGTCATGCTGGCGGCGCTGGAACAGGAACAGCAGCATTACGACCAGTCCATTACCCAGCGCGTGGAGGTGGCCTGATGTTGAATCTCGAACAAGTTCGCCAGTTTCTCTATTACGAAGCCCGTCTGTTAGATGACCGTCAGTGGGATGAGTGGCTGAGCTGTTACAGCCCGCAGGTGGTCTACTGGATGCCGGCATGGGGCGACGATGATCAGCTGACGCGCGACCCGCAAAAAGAGATTTCCCTTATCTACTACCCCAACAGGGAAGGACTGGAGGATCGTGTCTACCGTATTAAAACCGAACGTTCCGGCGCCAGCACGCCGGAGCCGCGTACCACGCACATTATCAGCAATGTCGAGCTGATGGGCGAGAGCGATGAGGGGCTTGCGGTGCGCTACAACTGGGTCACCTGGAGCCATCGCTATCAACACACGGATGCCTATTTTGGCTCTACCTGCTGCACGCTAATTGAGCAGGACGGCAGGCCGCAGATCGTTCGTAAAACGGTACGCCTGAATAACGACTATATCCGTCAGGTTATCGACGTGTACCACATTTAAGAGGCGCTTATGACTTTTAATATTGCTCTTAATTTTGAGGACGGCATTACCCGCTTTATTCAATGCAATGCTGAGGAGAAAGTACTGGATGCGGCCTATCGCCAGAAGGTAAACCTGCCGATGGACTGTTCGGACGGCGTTTGCGGCACCTGCAAATGCCATTGCGCCAGCGGTGAATACGATTTGGGTGAAGATTATCTCGACGAGGCGTTAAGCGATGACGAAGCGCAGGCTCGCCAGGTGCTGACCTGCCAGATGGTACCGACCAGCGATTGTGTGATCGATGTGCCGGTGGCCGCCGCGCAGTGTAAAATCGCGTTGACCAACACCGGGGCGCAGGTGCGACAGGTGAATTTACTGTCCGATACCGCCATCGAACTGGTGGTCGCGCTGGATGAGCCGATGGCTTTTCTACCGGGGCAGTACATCAACATTCAGGTACCGGGCACGCCTCATGTGCGCGCCTACTCATTCAGCTCGCTACCGGGTTCTCTCGAAGGGCGCTTCCTGATCCGTAACGTGCCTGGCGGCATGATGAGCCAGTGGTTAACCCAGCAGGCGCGGCCCGGAGATCGTCTGACTCTCAGCGGCCCCATGGGCAGCTTCTATTTACGCAGCGGCGAACGCCCGCTGCTCATGCTGGCGGGCGGCACCGGGCTGGCGCCGCTGCTGTCCATGTTACACACCCTGCAGACACAAGGTAGCCCGCGTTCGGTGACATTACTGTACGGGGTGACCCGTGACGACGATCTGGTGAAAACCGACGCGCTGGATGCGTTTAACCAGCAACTGACGGGATATCGCTGGCTGCCGGTGGTGGCGGATGAAAGCAGTTCCTGCCCGCAGCGCGGCTTTGTGACTGAACATCTTGACGATGCCATGCTGAATAACGGCGACGTCGACATCTATCTTTGCGGACCGCCGCCGATGGTGAATGCGGTCGCCACGGCGCTGCGCGAAAGAGGAATTTCCCCGGCAGGGTTCTGGTATGAGAAATTTATCGCCAGCCAGAGCGCGGCGGCATAAGGAGACATGATGCGTTTTACCGATAAAGTCGTCGCTATTACCGGCGCGGCGCAGGGCATTGGTCGCCAGACCGCGGAACAGGCGGCAACTGAAGGCGCCGCCCTATTGCTGATTGACCGCTCGCCTTACGTGCACGAACTGGCTGCCGTTTTAGCCCAGACCGGAAGCCAGGTACTGGCGCTGGAGGCTGACCTTGAGCAGTGGCAGAGTACCGAACAGGCGTTTGCCGCCGGGGTCGCGCATTTCGGCCGGCTCGACGTGCTCATCAACAACGTCGGCGGCACCATCTGGGCGCGACCTTTCGCCGAGTATCAGCCAGAACAAATTGAGAAAGAGATCCGCCGCTCGCTGTTCCCTACCTTGTGGGGCTGCCGCGCGGCGCTCCCCTGGATGCTGAAGCAGGGGAAAGGCAGCATCGTCAATATCTCGTCGGTGGCGACGGCAGGGGTGAACCGGGTGCCATACTCGGCGGCGAAAGGCGGCGTTAACGCGCTGACCCGGTCGATTGCTATGGAGTACAGCGGCAGCGGCATTCGGATTAACGCCGTCGCGCCGGGCGGCACGGAGGCGCCGCCGCGCCTGACGCCGCGCAACGATGAGCAGCCGAGCGAGCAGGAAAAGGCGTGGTATCAGCAGGTTGTCGATCAGACGGTGGAGAGCAGCCTGATGCATCGTTACGGCACGCTGGCGGAACAGGCGAATGCGATCCTGTTTCTCGCCAGCGATGAGGCCAGCTATATCACCGGCGTAACGATACCGGTGGCGGGCGGCGATCTCGGCTAGCGGCGGGTGGCATACCAGCAGAGCAGGGAGCCGAGACACACCATCCCGGCTCCCTGCCAGAAGGACCATGAGAGCGTGGCGCTGAGCAGTACTGCCGCCAGTGCGGAGGAGAGTACCGGCGTGAAGTACGAGGCCGCCGCCAGCAGGCTGACGTTGCCGTGCAGGATGCCAACGTTCCACGCCGCGTAGGCCAGCCCCAGCGCCACGGAGACCGTAATCAGCTTAATGACTACCGGCCAGCTAAACTGCATCGGCGGCTGCGTGCTGGCCAAAAACTTCAGCCACAGGGTCAGCGCCGTTAATAAGACGAAGAGGGTAATGCCATTTTTGCCTTTGGCATACTTCGCGGTCACCGTGCAGTAAGCTGCCCAGATAAATGCGCCGATAAATGCCAGAAAGTAGCTCAGCGGGCTCGAAATGACGTTATTGATAATTTCACTGAGGTTGAGTCCGTGCTCGCCGCCGAGCACCCAGCTCACGCCGAACAGCGCCAGTAGTAAGCCGGGGATCACCAGCCAGCTGCTTTTCTGACCGTTAAAAAGAATGGCGAATAAAATAGTCAGGCTGGGCCACAGGTAATTGACCATCCCCACTTCAATGGCCTGCTGGCGGGTGGCGGCGAAACCCAGCGACAGGGCGAGGCAGATCTCATAGCTAACAAACAGCACGCTGCCGGCCAACAGATAGCGGCGCGGGATTTGGCGCAGGTTGGGAAAGCCGACGGTAAAAATGAGCAGCAGGCCGCTAAGGCTATAAATCATCGCCGCGCCGCCGACAGCGCCTAGCCCTTCGCTGACGCCGCGGATCAAACCGACCATCGTGCTCCATAATATAATGGCGGCGAAGCCGATTGACGTCGCTCTCTTTTTTTCCATGTTTAACCTGATAGTGACTCACACGCAGCCAGAATTTATAACATCTTTTCGCTCCCGGCGGTCGATCTTTTCCGTAGCGCATAACTCTTTGGGGTTAGTCAAACTCGCTAGCGCTGACTCTTTAGGGGGCGAGCGTTGGCGACCTTGATTTGACGCAATAAAAAAAGGGACATTGCTGTTAGTTTCCTCCGCGCGATGAACACACATCCTGCATGGAGGAATCAATGGACGTCAGCCGCAGAAAGTTTTTTAAAATCTGCGCAGGCGGTATGGCCGGAACAACAGCTGCCGCACTGGGCTTCGCCCCAAAAATGGCGCTGGCTCAGGCACGCAATTTCAAATTGCTGCGCGCAAAAGAGATCCGCAACACCTGCACTTACTGCTCCGTGGGCTGCGGGCTATTAATGTATAGCCTGGGCGACGGCGCGAAAAACGCCAAAGAAGCGATTTATCATATCGAAGGGGATCCGGATCATCCGGTAAGCCGCGGCGCGCTGTGCCCGAAAGGCGCCGGTCTGCTGGACTACGTCCACAGCGAAAATCGCCTGCGTTATCCGCAATACCGCGCTCCGGGCTCGGATAAATGGCAGCGCATCTCCTGGGATGAAGCTTTTAACCGCATCGCCAAACTGATGAAAGCCGACCGCGACGCCAACTTTATTGAAAAGAACGAGCAGGGCGTGACGGTTAACCGCTGGCTTTCCACCGGGATGCTGTGCGCCTCGGCGGCGAGTAATGAGACCGGCATGCTGACGCAAAAATTTGTGCGCTCGCTCGGCATGCTGGCGGTAGACAACCAGGCGCGCGTCTGACACGGACCAACGGTAGCAAGTCTTGCTCCAACATTTGGTCGCGGTGCGATGACCAACCACTGGGTTGATATCAAAAACGCTAACGTCGTGATGGTGATGGGCGGCAACGCCGCGGAAGCGCATCCGGTGGGATTCCGCTGGGCGATGGAAGCGAAGAACAATAACGATGCCACGCTTATCGTTGTCGACCCACGCTTTACGCGTACCGCGTCGGTGGCCGATATCTATGCGCCGATTCGTTCCGGTACCGACATTACGTTCCTGTCGGGCGTGCTGCGCTACCTGATCGAAAATAATAAGATCAATGCCGAGTACGTAAAGCATTACACCAATGCCAGCCTGCTGGTACGGGATGATTTTACCTTCGAAGATGGCCTGTTCAGCGGCTACGATGCGGAAAAGCGCCAGTATGATAAATCGTCCTGGAACTACCAGTTCGATGAAAATGGCTACGCGAAACGCGATGAAACGCTCTCCCATCCGCGCTGCGTGTGGAATCTGCTCAAGCAGCACGTTTCCCGCTACACCCCGGAAGTGGTCGAAAATATCTGCGGTACGCCGAAAGAAGACTTCCTCAAAGTGTGCGAGGTACTGGCTTCAACCAGCGTCGCGGATCGCACCACCACCTTCCTGTATGCGCTGGGCTGGACGCAGCACACCGTCGGCGCGCAGAACATCCGCACCATGGCGATGATCCAGCTGCTGCTCGGCAACATGGGTATGGCAGGCGGCGGCGTCAACGCGCTGCGCGGACACTCCAATATTCAGGGTCTGACCGATTTGGGCCTGTTGTCGACCAGCCTGCCGGGTTATTTGACGCTGCCGTCCGATAAACAGAGCGATCTGCAAAGTTATCTTAGCGCCAACACGCCGAAAGCGACGCTGGCCGACCAGGTGAACTACTGGAGCAACTACCCGAAATTCTTCGTCAGCCTGATGAAATCGTTCTACGGCGATGCGGCGCAGAAAGAGAACGACTGGGGCTTCAACTGGTTGCCGAAATGGGATCAGGCTTACGACGTTATCAAGTACTTCAATATGATGGATAACGGCAAAGTCACCGGCTATATCTGCCAGGGCTTCAACCCGGTTGCGTCCTTCCCGGACAAAAACAAAGTGGTTCGTAGCCTCAGTAAGCTGAAATATATGGTGGTTATCGACCCGCTGGTGACCGAAACTTCGACCTTCTGGCAGAACCACGGCGAGTCCAATGATGTCGACCCGTCGGCTATTCAGACCGAAGTCTTCCGTCTGCCGTCGACCTGCTTTGCCGAAGAGGATGGCTCGATCGCCAACTCCGGTCGCTGGCTGCAGTGGCACTGGAAAGGCCAGGACGCGCCGGGCGAAGCACGCAACGATGGCGAAATTCTTGCCGGGATCTATCACCGTCTACGTGAGCTGTACCGTCGCGAAGGCGGTAAGGGAGCGGAACCGCTGCTGAAAATGAGCTGGAGCTATAAGCAGCCAGATCATCCGGAATCGGAAGAAGTAGCAAAAGAGAACAACGGCTACGCGCTGGCGGATCTCTACGATGGCAATGGGGTGCTGCTGGCGAAAAAAGGACAGTTGCTGAATAGCTTCGCGTTACTGCGCGATGACGGCAGCACCGCGTCATCTTGCTGGATCTACACCGGCTGCTGGACCGAGCAGGGTAACCAGATGGCGAATCGCGATAACGCCGATCCTTCTGGGCTTGGCAATACGCTGGGATGGGCCTGGGCCTGGCCGCTCAATCGCCGCGTGTTGTATAACCGCGCATCAGCTGACATTAACGGCAAGCCGTGGGATGCGAAGCGGATGCTGATCCAGTGGAACGGCAGTAAGTGGGTCGGTAATGATATTCCGGACTTCAATACCGCGCCGCCGGGGAGCAACACCGGGCCGTTTATTATGCAGCAAGAGGGGCTTGGGCGCCTGTTTGCGCTCGATAAACTGGCGGAAGGGCCGTTCCCGGAACACTACGAGCCGATGGAAACGCCGCTTGGCACCAACCCGCTGCACCCCAATGTGGTCTCAAGCCCGGTGGTGCGTTTGTATGAAGATGACGCCCTTCGCCTGGGTAAGAAGGATAAGTTCCCGTATGTCGGTACTACCTATCGTCTGACCGAACACTTCCATACCTGGACCAAACATGCGCTGCTTAACGCAATTGCGCAGCCGGAACAGTTTGTCGAAATCAGCGAAGGGTTGGCGAAAAGCAAAGGTATCGTTAACGGCGATTGGGTGAAAGTCAGCAGCAAGCGCGGGTTTATTCGCGCGGTTGCCGTGGTGACCCGCCGACTGCGCACGCTGAACGTCAACGGGCAGCAGGTAGAAACCGTCGGTATCCCGCTGCACTGGGGCTTTGAAGGCGTGGCCCGTAAAGGCTATATCGCCAACACCCTGACGCCTAATGTCGGCGATTCCAACTCGCAAACGCCGGAGTATAAGGCGTTTCTGGTCAACATCGAGAAAGCGTAAGGAGCGATTAAATGGCGATGGAAACACAAGACATTATTAAACGCTCCGCGACCAACCCGATAACTCCCGCGCCACGCGCGCGGGACTATAAGGCCGAAGTCGCCAAGCTTATCGATGTCTCCTCCTGCGTAGGCTGTAAAGCCTGCCAGGTGGCCTGTTCCGAGTGGAATAACATTCGTGATGAAGTGGGGCACTGCGTCGGCGTGTACGACAACCCGGCGGACCTCAGCGCTAAATCCTGGACGGTAATGCGCTTTAGCGAGACCGAACAGAACGGCAAGCTGGAGTGGCTTATCCGCAAAGATGGCTGCATGCACTGCGAAGAGCCGGGCTGCCTGAAAGCCTGCCCGTCCGCCGGGGCGATCATTCAGTACGCCAACGGCATTGTCGATTTTCAGCAGGAAAACTGCATCGGCTGCGGTTACTGCATAGCAGGGTGCCCGTTTAATATCCCGCGCCTCAATAAAGAGGATAACCGGGTCTATAAATGCACGCTGTGTGTGGATCGGGTCAGCGTTGGTCAGGAACCGGCCTGCGTGAAAACCTGTCCTACCGGCGCTATCCACTTCGGCACGAAAAAAGAGATGCTGGAAGTGGCGCAGGAGCGGGTGGATAAGCTGAAAAAACGCGGTTATGCCAATGCCGGGATTTACAACCCGCAGGGCGTTGGCGGCACCCACGTGATGTACGTACTGCATCATGCCGACCAGCCGGAGCTGTATCACAAGCTGCCGAAGGAGCCGCAGATCGACACCAGTATCAATCTATGGAAGGGGGCGCTGAAACCGCTGTCGGCGGCGGGCTTTATCGCTACCTTTGCTGGGCTGATTTATCACTACATTGGTATCGGGCCGAACAAGGAAGTTGACGATGACGAGGAGGAACACGATGAGTAAATCGAAAATGATAGTGCGCACCAAATTCATCGACCGCGCCTGTCACTGGACGGTGGTTATCTGTTTCTTCCTGGTGGCGCTGTCGGGGATTTCGTTTTTCTTCCCGACGCTACAATGGTTGACGGAAACCTTCGGCACCCCGCAGATGGGGCGTATCCTGCATCCGTTTTTCGGTGTGCTGATTTTTGTCGCGCTGATGTTTATGTTTGTGCGTTTTGTCCACCACAATATCCCTGATAAACAGGATATCCCCTGGCTGAAAGGCATTGTGGAGGTTCTGAAAGGCAATGAACATAAGGTCGCGCGCGTCGGTAAATATAACGCCGGGCAGAAGATGATGTTCTGGACCATTATGAGCATGATTTTTGTGCTGCTGGTGACCGGGGTGATTATCTGGCGCCCGTATTTTGCGGACTATTTCCCGATTCCGGTTATCCGTTACAGTCTGCTGATACACGCCACTTCGGCGATTATCCTGATCCACGCGATCCTCATCCATATGTATATGGCATTCTGGGTGAAAGGGTCGATTAAAGGCATGATCGAAGGCAAGGTCAGCCGCCGTTGGGCGAAGAAACATCACCCGCGCTGGTATCGCGATGTCGAACGCCTGGAAGCGCAAAAAGAGAGCCGTGAGGGAATGAAGTAAGCCTTTACGGGGGAAACCCGCTCCGAAGATATCGGGGCGGGCTCCCGGCATTCAGCAGTTAGTGATAAGTGTATCGATTGAATCAATGACCCCCTGACGCGCACAACTCAGATTACAGACGAAATCCTGTGGCTGGATTCGTTTATTATTTAAATTACTGATCATCGGCGTACAAAGTAAAAAGCTGTCAAACTCTATATTTATCCTTGGGGCGACATGCTGATGCCAACGAGGTAACTGTCGCGCCCGCATTAAAGGAATAATGACTCTAGTGGCCAGGTCAGCATAGTAATCATTCTGCACTATCATATAATACGGCAGGGTGTTATTTGTTTGTGCAGAACAATTTCGATAGACATTGAATTGTTCAAGCATCATAGCACCCTGAAAAATTCATCATCTGTGAGAGTACCTGCTTTTGCAATAAATTCATTCATTGCGGCAATGAATTCCTTATGCTGTTGCTGTTTATCGGCTTCTCGTAAATCCTTTCCTGCCTGCGCTGACTCCTTCTGGGCTGGCACGTCAATACATCTTTTACGTAGCGTATTACTTTTCATCGTAGGCTCCTTACTGGTGGTTCAGTGATTATTCTCTTTACTCACATAAAAATAAACCTCAGCAGTAAGTTTAATATTTATTTTGCGAGCCGGATTCCAGCGCAACGCAACAGATGAAATATTAACGTTTGTTGTAATAACCCTTTGCGCAGGGGGAATACTGCGCAAAGGTGATAAAACCATTCCATTAAAATTTCTCAGGAATAAACCGGAAAGGAAAATGAGTCGGTTTCACTTTGCCAATTTTACGTTTCGGTAGGGTAATGTGTTCCGTTGGTAGAGACTCGTAGGGGATCTGCGAAAGCAGGTGGGTAATAATATTCAGGCGCACGCGTTTTTTATCTTCCGAGCGGGCGACAAACCACGGCGCCCAGGCGGTATCGGTGGCGGCAAACATCGCATCGCGCGCTGCGGTGTAATCATCCCAGCGGTTGAAAGATTTAATATCCATCGGCGATAGTTTCCAGATTTTGCGTCCGTCATCAATACGGTCGCGCAGGCGCCGTTCTTGTTCCTGCGGCGTCACCTCCAGCCAGTATTTCAGTAAAATAATGCCGGAATCGACCATCCCACGCTCCACCATTGGTGCGCCGTCGAGGAATTTTTGCACCTCCTCCTCGGTACAAAATCCCATCACCCGTTCAACGCCGGCCCGGTTGTACCAGCTGCGATCGAAAATCACTATCTCCCCGGCGGCGGGAAGATGCTTGATATAGCGCTGAAAATAGAGCTGGCTGCGTTCGCGCTCGGTTGGGGCGGGCAGGGCGACAACACGGAAAACCCGCGGGCTGACGCGTTCGGTTATCGCTTTGATGGTGCCGCCTTTGCCGGCGCCATCGCGTCCCTCGAATACGATGCATACCTTAAGCCCTTTATGCACGACCCACCGCTGTAGCTTGACCAACTCGACGTGCAGTTTACGTAACGCCTGCTGATACGCTTTCTCGCTTAACGGCTCCGTTTTGGCGGGTATGACGGGCGCAACGGCTTTCTTCTTGTTTCCCATGGCTGTCCTCATGCGTGGTGGCCTGAAAGGCAGGTCGCTGTTTAAAGTGTAATCAGACCCAGGCAAAGCGGCGGAAAACTTCTCATCTGCCTGAGAGAAAAGATAAGCATTAAGCGCGCCATCTCACTGCTGCTTAATCAGGAATCGGGTAGGATAGGCTGGTTAATTAACTGAAATCATTCAGGGAGAGAGTATGTCGAATAAACTTCTGCAAGTGCACTTTGCTTTTAGCGGCCCGTTTGGCGATGAAATGTCGACGCAATTAGCCGAACTCGCGCAATCTATTAACCACGAGCCCGGTTTTATCTGGAAGATCTGGACGGAGAATAGCGCTACGCAGGAAGCCGGTGGCATATATCTGTTTGAAGATGAACAAAGCGCGCAGGCTTATGCGAAAAAACACGCCGCCCGCCTGCAGCAATTTGGTGTGCAGGAGATGTTCTACAAAATTTTCGACGTCAATTTACCGCTAAGCCAGATTAACCGCGGGCCGCTCAATTAAAATGAGACCGTGGTTACATATAGCGTTCAAACTGCCAGGCCGCCACGGCTTCGAGGATAAATAGCCCGGATACCACGATTCCCGCCACGCGATGGCGGGAATAGAAAAGTATTCCCGCGACCACGGCTAACACCGGTAACGTAATGGGCCAGCAGGCGACAATAGTAATCCAGGCAATGATCAGATAATCCTTCATCATGGCGAATACTCCGTGGTCAATGTTTACCGGCGCGAACGCTGCGCCGGTATAAATCAGAATTCAACGACGCCGCCTTGTTCAATACGGTCAATATCATTGGTGACAGGATTCACCTTTTCGTTGTAATAGGTGTAGGCATTAACGTCGGGGGTCATCGTTAATTTTGGTTGTTCCGTTTTCGATTCAGGCGATTCTGTCTGTGGATTAGCGGCAAGGTCTGCCGGTTCCGGCGGCGTATAGTGTAACTGGTCGGCGAGACTGCCCGCCGCGAAGGCGCTGGCGTTAATAGAAAGCGCGCTGATGGCGATAATAATTAATTTTTTTAAAGTCATACTTTTCATCCATGAGACGAAACCCGCCACGGCGGCAGGTAAAAAGAGCAAGGGTTAAGATAATACGTAAAAGAAGTTAATGTTTCAAAGCGTAATCGCCCTCTGCTAGTATAAAGTTGCTATTCATCGGCAATTCTTTATGGTAGCTACTTGTATTACCGAGCATTCCCCATGCCCTTGTCGTTAATTTCACATTAATGCAGCAAAATTTTCACTAGTTTTGATCATCTCCGCACTTTTGCACCAGCCCGGTGCGCAAGGTTGCTAAAGTCGTTCTATGTTTAGCTCACTGTCGGTATGGACACCAGCGTTCCCGGCAGGCCACGTGACGGCAACAGACCTCCTGACCTGTAAAGACTGGCGTATTGCCGGGTGGTACCGATTGCGGTCACGCTACGCGACTATTAGTAATCGATCTGGCGATACCTCTCTTCCTGGCGGGTTTTTTGCTTTATCTACCGAAGCCGCTACGGCTTATTCCAGCATTGGCACGTTACGCTGTAAGTGGTTTTTACTGCGCCAGTTTATGGCGTCTGTTCGATATCGCTGAGGACTATCCGAATGTCTTTAAAACTTAAAAAGTTGACTCTGCATTTTGCAATAGCAGGTTGTTTGAGCGCGGCATTTTACGCACAGGCGGATGTGAAGATTGGCGTGGCCGGCCCCTTTACCGGGCCGAATGCGACCTATGGCGCCCAATACTGGAAAGGGGCATCGCAGGCGGCGGCTGATATTAATGCCGCCGGGGGAATTAAAGGCGAAAAAATTGTGCTGGTGCAGGGCGATGATGCCTGTGAACCCAAGCAGGCGGTGGCGGTGGCTAACCGCCTGGTTGACGACTCCGGCGTCTCGGCGGTGGTAGGCCACTTCTGCTCTTCCTCGACAATGCCCGCCTCCGAGGTCTATGACGAAGCCGGGATCCTGACCATCACGCCGGGTTCCACCAATCCGCAAATCACCGAACGCGGAATGAAAGATATGTTCCGCATGTGCGGGCGCGATGACCAGCAAGGGGTGATTGCCGCCAACTACATGCTGGATGTGCTGAAGGCGAAGAAGATCGCCGTCATTCACGATAAAGACACCTACGGTCAGGGATTAGCCGACGCGACGCGTGCGGCGCTCGCTAAACGCGGGACGAAAGAGGTGTTGTATGAAGGCTTATCCCGCGGGGAAAAAGATTTCAATGCCCTGGTAACTAAAATCGGCGCCCTGAAACCGGATGTGGTTTATTTTGGCGGCTGCCATCCGGAAGCCGGCCCGCTGGTGCGCCAGATGCGCGAGCAGGGCGTCCAGGCTAAGTTCTTCTCCGGCGACTGCGTGGTGACCGAAGAGTTGGTTACCGCCGCGGGCGGGCCGCAGTTTACTAATGGCGTGTTAATGACCTTCGGTAAGGATCCGCGCACCATTCCTGAAGGTAAAGCGGTGATCGACAAATTCCGCGCCAGCGGTTTTGAACCGGAAGGCTATACCCTTTACGCCTATGCGTCCATTCAGGCTATCGCCGCCGCCTATAACGCCGCCGGTACCGATAATGCCAAAGCCAGCGAATGGTTGAAAAACCACAGCGTCGATACCGTGATGGGTAAAAAAGCCTGGGACGGCAAAGGCGACCTGAAAGTATCGGATTACGTGGTTTATCAATGGGATGATAAAGGCAAATATCATCAGCTGTAACCCAGGATTGTAGTGCGCATAACGCCCTCATCAGAGGGGCGTCGTACCACCGTAAGCAGCAGACGTTAAGGCCTCTGCGTCTGCTGCACCTTGACTGGCAGGATGGTTCCTATGGCGGCATTCTTTCTGCAACAACTGATCAATGGCTTAACGCTTGGCGCGGTATATGGGCTTATCGCCATTGGCTACACCATGGTTTATGGCATCATCGGTATGATTAACTTCGCCCACGGCGAGGTATATATGGTCTCAGCCTACCTGTGCGCTATCGGGCTGGCGCTGCTGGCCTACTTCGGTATTCACTCTTTCCCGCTGCTTATTTTCGGCACGCTGGTGTTTACGATTATCGTCACCGGGGTGTACGGCTGGGCCATCGAACGCATTGCTTATCGGCCGCTACGGAATTCAACGCGTCTGGCGCCGCTGATTTCGGCAATCGGCATGTCGCTGATTTTACAAAACTACGTGCAACTGAGTCAGGGCCCTAATCAACAGGGGATCCCGACGTTGATGCACGGCGTATTGCGGATTACGGTAGGTGATGGCGTGGTGCAAATCACCTGGACCAAAATCTTCATCCTGCTCGCCGCTTTCGTCGGCATGGTGGTGCTGAGCTGGATAATCAACCATACGCAGCTTGGGCGGGTATGCCGAGCGACCCAGCAGGACCGGCGGATGGCGGCCATTCTCGGCATTAACACCGATCGGGTGATCTCGCTGGTATTTATGATTGGCGCGGCCATGGCGGGACTCGCCGGGGTACTGGTGACCATGAATTACGGCACGTTTGATTTTTATATCGGTTTTATTATCGGCATTAAGGCCTTCACCGCCGCGGTACTGGGCGGGATCGGTTCGCTGCCGGGGGCGATGCTTGGCGGCCTGCTGCTGGGCGTCGCCGAGGCGCAGTTCGCTGGGTTAGTAAACTCGGATTATAAGGATGTCTTCTCGTTCGCATTGCTGGTGGCGATTCTGATTTTCCGTCCGCAGGGGCTTCTGGGCCGTCCTGTTGTGGCCAAGGTCTAAGGGGGGCATATGACCGATATTTCCCGTTTAGACGGCATCGACGTCAAGCGCAGCCTTATCGATAGCGTGCTGGCCGGTTTATGCGCGCTGATAGTCTTTGGCCCGATCGTGGGGATCGTGCTGAAGGGGTACAGTTTTACGCTTTCCCCACAGCGCGTCATCGTGCTGGTAGCGGTGGTAATGGTGGGGCGTCTGCTGCTCAGCCTGCTTTTGCAAACCCGCAGGGGAAAGCGGTTTGTCGGACGTTTTGAAGGCAACGACCAGGGGGTATTCGTCCGCCCCCCTGGCTATCGTAGTCGGCTACGTTTTGTCCTGCCGCTGCTGGCGATTGCGGCTATCGCTTTCCCGTTAATGGCCAGTAAATACCTGCTCACCGTGGCGATCCTCGGGCTTATCTACGTCCTGCTGGGGCTGGGATTAAACATCGTGGTGGGTCTCGCGGGGTTACTTGATTTGGGGTACGTCGCCTTTTACGCCATTGGCGCCTACGGTCTGGCGCTCGGCTATCAATACCTTGGCTTGGGGTTCTGGGCAATGTTGCCGCTGGGGGCGGTGATGGCGGCGCTGGCGGGGGCGTTATTGGGTTTTCCGGTTTTACGAATGCATGGCGACTACCTGGCTATTGTGACTCTGGGATTCGGCGAAATCATCCGTCTGGTGCTCAACAACTGGGTAAGTTTCACCGGCGGCCCCAACGGCGTTTCGGTGCCGTCGCCAACGCTTTTCGGCCTCGAGTTTGCCCGGCGAGCCAAAGAGGGCGGTACCCCGATTCATGAATTTCTGCATATCGCCTACAACCCCAACCTTAAATTTATTTTTATCTATGCCGTGTTATTTATCGTGGTACTGATGGTGCTGCTGATAAAGCACCGCCTGACCCGAATGCCGATTGGACGTGCCTGGGAGGCGCTGCGGGAAGATGAAATCGCCTGCCGGGCGATGGGGCTGAATCACGTACTGGTTAAGCTGTCCGCGTTTATGCTCGGCGCCTCGACGGCCGGCATCGCCGGTATCTTTTTCGCCACTTATCAGGGCTTCGTGAACCCGACGTCGTTTACCTTTTTCGAGTCGGCGCTGATTCTCGCTATCGTGGTATTAGGCGGCATGGGCTCGACATTGGGTGTTGTGCTGGCGGCTTTCGTGCTGACTGTCACGCCGGAGCTGCTGCGTGGCTTTGACGAATACCGGGTTCTGCTCTTTGGCGTGCTGATGGTCCTGATGATGATCTGGCGGCCGCGCGGGCTGGTGCGTACCGGGCGTACCGGGGTGGAAATCCGCAAAGGAGTCGCGCCATGAGCGATGCAATATTGCAGGTCGAGCATCTGATGATGCATTTTGGCGGGATTAAAGCGCTGAATGATGTCAATCTCGAGGTTGAACGCGGATCGATCACCGCCCTGATTGGCCCGAACGGCGCGGGCAAGACCACGGTGTTCAATTGCCTGACCGGATTTTACCGCGCCAGCGGCGGCGCCATTCGGCTTAATGCCCGGCAACGAATAACCGATGTGATTCAGGTTCTCGGGCAGAAACTGCATGCCGATGATTTTTTCCATCCCGCGCGCCTGGGGCGGCGGATGTACTACAAAATGTTCGGCGGCGCGCATCTGGTCAACCGCGCCGGGCTGGCGCGTACCTTCCAGAACATCCGCTTGTTTCGCGAAATGACGGTGATTGAAAATCTGATGGTGGCCCAGCATATGCAGGTCAACCGCCATCTGATCGCCGGGATCCTGAATACCCGAGGCTATCGGCAGGCGGAGAACCGCGCATTAGAGCGGGCCTTTTACTGGCTGGAAGTGGTGGAGATGGTCGACTGCGCCAATCGACTGGCGGGAACGCTCTCTTATGGCCAGCAGCGGCGACTGGAGATCGCCCGCGCGATGTGTACCGGGCCGGAAATACTGTGTCTTGACGAACCCGCAGCCGGACTCAATCCGGCGGAAACGCGCGCCCTGAGCCGGATTATTCGTTTTCTGCGAGAACATCATGGCGTCACCATACTGCTGATCGAACATGATATGAGCATGGTGATGGAAATCTCCGATCGTGTGATTGTACTCGACCACGGCGATGTTATTGCTCATGGCACCCCGGCTGAGATCCAATCCAACCTGAGCGTGATCGCCGCATACCTTGGTACCGATGAACAGGAGATCGCCTGATGAGCCAACCGTTGCTGGAATTTCGCGAGGTTAATGTTTTTTACGGGCAAATTCAGGCGCTGAAGTCGGTATCGCTAACGGTCAATGAAGGCGAAACGGTGGCGTTAATCGGCGCTAACGGCGCCGGAAAATCCACGCTGCTGATGTCCATTTTCGGCCAGCCGCGGATTACCGATGGCAGTATTATCTATCGCGGACATGATATTAGCCGCCAGTCGACGCACTATATCGCCACCAACGGTATTGCCCAGGCGCCGGAGGGACGGCGCATTTTTGCCGATATGACGGTGGAAGAGAACCTGCTGATGGGCACTATTCCCATTGGTAATCGTTATCAGAATGAAGATAAAGCGCGGATGTATCAGCTGTTTCCACGGCTGGAAGAGCGTCGCGCGCAGCGGGCGATGACGCTCTCCGGCGGCGAGCAGCAAATGCTGGCGATCGCCCGCGCGCTGATGAGTCGGCCAAAGCTATTACTATTAGATGAACCGAGCCTGGGTCTGGCGCCGCTGGTGGTGAAGCAAATTTTCAGCATCTTGCGCGAGTTGACCGCCCAGGGGATGACGCTGCTACTGGTGGAGCAAAATGCGTACCACGCGCTAAAACTGGCTAACCGCGCGTATGTGCTGGTCAACGGCGAAATACGTCTGAGCGGTAGCGGCGCAGAGTTGCTGGATAACCCGGAAGTCAGAAATGCTTACCTGGGGATGGGTTAAGTTTTCGTCAGTCGTAGGGGGAGAAAACAGGGTGTGAAATCGGTTACACTAACGTTGTGAATGCACATTAAAGTGACCGACTAGATGAAGAAAACGATTTTTTCCTTAGCGCTGGGAACCTTTGGCCTCGGAATGGCGGAGTTTGGCATCATGGGGGTATTGCCGGAAATCGCCCATGATGTCGGTATTACCATCCCCGCGGCCGGCAACATGATCTCCTGGTACGCCTTTGGCGTGGTGTTTGGCGCGCCTGTCATGGCGTTGTTTTCCAGCCGTTTTTCGCTGAAATCGGTGATGCTGTTTCTGGTGGCGCTATGTGTGGCAGGCAACGCGTTATTTACCTGCTCCTCAAGTTATCCCATGCTGGCGCTCGGTCGCTTTATTTCAGGTTTTCCTCACGGCGCTTATTTTGGCGTCGGGGCGATTATTTTGTCGAAAATCGCCTCGCCGGGCAGGGTTACCGCGGCGGTCGCCGGGATGATAGCGGGAATGACGGTGGCGAACCTGCTTGGCGTACCGGCTGGCACCTGGCTTGGCCATCAGTTCAGCTGGCGCTATACCTTCACGGCCATCGCGCTATTTGATGTGCTGGTGCTATTGGCGATACTGCGCTGGGTGCCGACGCTATATGACAAATCCGCCTCCCGGCTCAGCGAACAATTCCATTTCCTTAAATCCCCGGCGCCGTGGTTTATTTTCGCCGCCACGATGTTCGGCAATGCCGGCGTTTTTGCCTGGTTTAGCTATATCAAGCCCTTCATGATGAATGTCTCCGGCTTTAGCGAGTCGGCGATGATGCTAATTATGATGCTGGTCGGATTGGGGATGGTTTTAGGTAATCTCTTTAGCGGCAGGATCTCTGGACGCTACAGTCCGCTGCGTATTGCGGCGATGACCAACGGCGTCATTGTCGCGGCGTTACTGCTCATCTTTGCCTTCGGCATACAGCCTCTGGCTTCGCTGGCGCTGGCGTTTATCTGCTGCGCCGGGCTCTTCGCACTCGCCGCGCCGCTGCAAATATTACTGCTACAAAATGCCAGAGGCGGCGAAATGCTCGGAGCGGCGGGCGGGCAGATAGCGTTTAACCTCGGCAGCGCGATTGGCGCCTACTGCGGCGGGATGATGATTACCTTTGGCGCGGGTTGGCGTTCGGTTGCGCTGCCGGCGGCAGCGCTGTCGTTCCTGGCGATGAGTTCATTGCTGCTGTATGCGCGATATCAGCGGCGGGTAACGCGTCATCGCGTTACTCAGGCAGAGCAGGCCTGATTAATCTCGCCACGGTTCGCCAAGGGTTAGCATCAGGCGGTTAGCCCAGGCGAAGAATGCCGCCGATTGCAGCAAGTCCAGCTGTTCGACGATATCCAGCCCTTGCTTCTCCAGCGCGCTGAGATGCGCTGGGGTTATCGCGGGCGGGGTAACGGAAAGCGCGGCGGCGGCGTCAATCTCCGCCTGCCAACGCGGCCCTTGACCATCGCTGAGATTTTCCCCAGGCGTCACCGCCAGCAGGGTCTCCACCGCTCGCTCATCTTTTGCCAACTGCGCCGCCTTGCGCGCGTGTACCGACGCGCAGTAGATGCAGCCGTTGATTTTGCTGGCCACCGTTGCCGCCAGTTCACGTTCGGCACGCGGCAATCCCCCCGGCGTATAAAAGATCCCTTTATCGGTTAGCGTGCGCTGTTCAAGCACCGGTTGGTTACGCGCCAGCAGGCGGAAGTAGGGGGAGTCACTGTGGCCGAACTGCGCCAGTAGCGCCTGCTCGGCGTGATTAAATTCAGCAAGCGGCTTATCGGCAATCCACGGTTCCCAGTGTAATTCATCGCGCGTAAAGGCCACCGGCGCAGGTTTACCGCTGGCCGTCCTGGGATGAGTGTGCCAGTATCCGGCGACCACCGGGGTCTCGGCTTCGGAAATTGATTTACCATTTAACAAACGCAAGCCGCTCAGTAATCGGCTTTGAAAACTGACAAACGCAATAAGCTGTGCCAGCGTCACAATGCCGCGCAGGCTCCAGCCCGCGTCGCTGAGCGTTTGTAACGCCGCTGACGTCGCTTCCACCGGGGTGAAGGTCAGCAGGCGGGCAAATCCCAGCGCGGCGGCAAGCCGTGGGGTTGTCGGGTCGGCAAGGCCGAAACCGGCGTAATGCGCCGCCAGCGCATCTGCCTGATGAAGTCTGGCCACTTTTGCGGCGATGGCGAAACGTTCCTCGAGCGGAAAATCCTCATCCTGTTGGCTAAATAGCACCTCGTAGCTTCCCTGGGCGTGGCGGGTCGCAGCGTCGCGCAACGCGCGGGCCTTGCCCAGCGGTGAATCGGCGGCGATCTCCGCCAGTTCAGCCAAAATATCCTGACTTAAGCTCATAGCGACTCCTTATCTGAATTGCGGGGCAATGTGTTTAGCGATGAGTTCGATAGAACGCAGCGTGTCCTGATGCGATGGCT
Source organism: Klebsiella sp. 141240 (assembly GCF_050600805.1). NCBI lineage: Bacteria > Pseudomonadati > Pseudomonadota > Gammaproteobacteria > Enterobacterales > Enterobacteriaceae > Klebsiella > Klebsiella sp. 141240. The sequence continues at coordinate 317,002 of NZ_JAQIRK010000003.1, forward strand.
CCACCGAATGGACCTGAAACGAAATGTCAGTCACGCGGGTTAGCACGCTATCTTTGGCAAGCGATGCAAGCACATGTGGCGCATCGCCAATATGGGCATCAAGCTGGCGGGCATAATCCGTGACGTTGTCACCAATGATCTCATGCCCGGCAGCGCGATGGGCTGCCGCCTGTTTACTTAATCCTGGCTCCGCGGTCTGTAGCGCGTACGCCTGGCTGTCGGCAATAAACGCGGTACGGGAGGCCAGAATTCGCGGCGACACGCCGGCAGGCAGCGCGGCGAGGTAGGCATCGATAATCGGGTTCTGAATCGCATCCAGCGGCAGCTCGCTTTGACCTGGCGGGCGCGGCTGCGTGCGCGATAGCATCAACCCGTGGCCGGATTTAGCGGCCCGAATAGCGCCTTCAATCGAAAAGGTGGCGATCCAAATTCGCTCCGCCAGCTGCGGCGCGGGCGGATAAAGATGATTGTCCGGATGAGCCAACGTATCGCCGCGCCAGGCGCTTTCAATCAAATGCAGATGATCGGCGAAGACCGCGCCGCGTTGTTCGCAGGCCAGGCCAAAGGGGAGAAAGGAGGTTGGCGTCCCGCCGGAACCAAAACCCACTTCCAGGCGACCATCAGCGAGTAAATCTAACACTGCCGCGTCTTCCGCGACGCGCAGTGGGTTTTCCATCGGCAGTGTAATGATGGCGGTACCGAGACGGATCCGTTGCGTATGGGCCGCCGCGTGGGCAAGAAACACCAGCGGCGACGGTAAACCGCCTTCATTTTCATGGAAATGGTGTTGCGCCACCCAGGCGCTATCAAAGCCCAGCCGTTCCGCGTGGCGGATCTGCTCTGTCGCCAGGCGATAGCGCTCTTGCGGCGTGGCGCGGTCAAGTAGGCGGGTGAAAAATCCGAGGCGTTTAGGCATCATGCAATCTCCGTGCTGGGTGCGTGATAATGAGGAATGGCGGCAAGCAGCTCGCGGGTATAGTCGCGCTGCGGCGCGGCGAACAACTGCTTAACCTCGCCTTGTTCGATGACTTGCCCGGCGCGCAGTACCGTCACGCTATGGGCGATGCGGCTTACCGTCGCCAGATCGTGGGTGATGAACAGATAACTCAACCCTAGCTGTTGCTGTAATTGCAGCAACAGGGCGAGAATTTGCGCCTGCACCGTGACATCCAGCGCTGAGGTGGCCTCATCAAGCACCAGAATCGTGGGGTCGAGGATCAACGCCCTGGCGATAGCGACCCGCTGACGCTGGCCGCCGGAGAGCTCGCGAGCGGTTCGGTTGAGTAGCTCCGGCGCCAGCGCGACGCGGGCGGCGACGGACTCTACCCGTCGACGCCGCGTATCTTTGGTCAGGCGCTGAAAATTCTTCAACGGCTCTTCGATGATGTCGAACAGGGTCTGGCGGGGATCGAGGGAGGCGAAAGGGTTTTGATAAACAAACTGAATTTTGCGCCGCAGCTGGCGCTGGGCCTCGCGGCTCAATTGTCCGCTGGCAATACCATCGATGGTCACCTGTCCGCTATCGGCCTGCTCAAAACCCAGCAAGACGCGGGCGAGGGTGGTTTTTCCTGAACCCGATTCGCCGACCAGCGCATGGGTACTGCCACGCGGTAAAATAAAGCTTACGTTATCCAGCGCCTGGAGATGACTCCCTCCTAACGCAAAGCGTTTGCTCAGGCCTTCAACCCGTATTGCCGGCGTAACAAACGGGCGAATGGCGGTGGTTAAGTGCAGGTTCTGTCCCTGCAGATCGCACAGCAACTGGCGGGTATAGCCGTGCTGCGGGGTGCGAATCACATCACCCGTATTGCCCTGCTCCTGAATTTCACCGTGACGAAAGACTACCAGCCGGTCGGCACGCTGCGCCGCCAGCGCGAGGTCATGAGTGACAAATAGCACCGCGGTGCCGGATTCACGACGCAGATGATCGAGCAGATCGAGGATTCTTTTTTGGACCGTCACGTCGAGCGCGCTGGTGGGTTCGTCGGCAATAATCAAATCCGGCTTCAGGGCGATGGCAATGGCGATCAGCACCCGCTGTTTCATACCGCCGGAGAGCTGGTGCGGATATTGGTCTACGCGCAGCTCAGGATGGCTTAAGCCGACTTTTTCCAGCAGGGCGATAACTTGCTGTCGACGCTCCGTTTTACTGCTTTTTTGATGCAGGCGGAGTATTTCGCCGACCTGTGCGCCAATGGTTTGCACCGGGTTCAGCGAGTTGCCGGGATCCTGCGGCACCAGGCTGATTCTGGCCCCGCGCAGGCTATCCAGCCGCTTGCCAGACCAGCGGCTAATCTCTTCACCGTTGAGGCGAACCGCCCCGGCATCGAGGCGGGCGTTTTCCGCCAGCAGGCCGATAATCGCCTGAGCGGTTGTCGTTTTACCCGAACCGGATTCGCCGACGAACGCCAGCATCTCGCCGCGTTTAACCGTAAAACTCACCCGATGAACCACTTCGCGCCACTGCCCGCCCGAGCAGTAGCTAATGGTCAGGTTTTCTACGCTAAGCACGTTCATCGGCGATCCCTATTGAGTTGTTGGCTGATACGATTGGCTGCCAGTACCACGGCAATGACCGCGATCCCTGGGAAAGTGGTGAGCCACCAGGCGGTGGAAAGATAGTTACGTCCCTCGGCGATGAGTAATCCCCATTCCGGCACCGGCGGCGGAGTGCCGTAGCCGAGGAAACTCAGGGTTGAGAGGGCGAGAATAGCCTGGCCGAATTGTAGGGTGGCGAAAGCCAGCACCGGCGAAAGCGAGTTAGGCAGAATATGCCGCCAGAATACGGCTAAAAAAGTGCCTCCACTTCCGTAGGCCGCTTCGACATAGTCGCTGTGACGAATGCGGACGACTTCGGCGCGCGACAGACGGGCGAAACTGGCGATAGCGGCAACCCCGACCGCCATGGCGGCGTTCAGGGTGCCAAAACCGAGCAGTATGATTACCGTTAGCGAAAGCAGGAGCGAGGGGATAGCCAGCAGAATATCGACAATCCGCATGACGACCGCTTCGACCCGTCCGCCCAACGCGCCGGCAACAGTGCCCAACGCGGTGCCGACAACCAGTCCCATGGCGACGGTGGCCAGGGCCGCGGAAAGCGAATGCCCAGCGCCGTAGACGATGCGGCTCCACACATCGCGCCCGAGCTGGTCGGTACCCAACCAGTGTCCGGCCTGCGGCGCCAGACGCTGAGCGCCGGCGATGCCGTCGAGCGGATTAAACGCGGTGAACCATTGCGGCGCGCAAGCCATTAGTACCGCAACCGTCATCACCGACCATGCCAGCCACAGCCCCGGCTGCAAGGAAAAACGGCGCCAGTTGACCGGACGGCGTCGCACCGCCGAGGCGTAATCGACCAAACTCATAGCGCACCTCCGCGCAGGGGTTTTAAGCGCGGGTCGAGCATCGGCATCAGCAGATCGACCAGCAGATTGATCGCGACAAAGCCCAGCGCTGAAATCATCACCACGGCCTGAAGAATGGCAATATCCTGATTATTCACCGCCTGTTGCGTCAGTTGGCCGAGCCCGCTGCGGCCAAAAACGGTTTCGGTAATTAAGGCCCCGGCAATCAGTTCTCCCAACAGCAGGCCGGCAATGTTTAATGTCGGCAACAGGGCATTACCGATGACATGCCGCCATAACACCCGCGTTTCGCTCATTCCCTTGGCACGAGCAACGGCAACGAAGGGTTGTGCGGCGATATGATCCATGGCGCGTAACAGAATTTGCGCCAGCGGCGCGGAAATCGGTATCGCCACCGCGATAACCGGCAGCACCAGCCCTTGCAGTGGTCCGGGATTGATAACCGGAACCCAGTGCAATTGGAATGAAAAGATCTGGATTAAGGCGATGCCGAGCCAAAAGGTCGGCAGTGAAATAAACAGCACCGGCAACGACTGTAGCAAATTGCTGATACCGCGTAGCCCCGGCAAACGCGAAGCGATAGCGATCGCAAAGGCCAGCAGAACCGCCAGCGCAAAGGCCGGCAACGCCAGCGCCAGCGTGTCGGGTAAATTGCTGGCAATCAGGGAACTGACAGGCAGTCCCGCCTGCAGTGAATAGCCGAAATCCCCCCGCAGCATGGCCAATAAAGTGTGGAAATATTGCCGCCACAGCGGACTGTCAGCACCATAGGCCACGCGCATTTCGGCGATCTGTTGCGGACTCAGCCCCAGATCGGGGTTCTGAAACTTAATCAAAATCGCGTCGCCGGGCAGGATCTGCAGCAGAAAAAAGGTCAGGGTGAAGGCCGCCCACAGCACCAGCACGCCTTGTCCCAACCGTCGCCAAAGATAGTGGCTCATGGCGCCCCCTTAGTGTTTATCCAGCCATACGCCGTAAAACGACGGACGGCCTACGGCTTCAAAACGTACGCCTTTTACCCATGACGCGCCGGCAAAGACCTGCGGTTCTTCAAAGATAGGAATGACGTAGGCGTTATCCAGCAGGTAACGCTGTGCATCGCCAGTTAGCTGCAGACGCTTTTGCCCATCCACTTCGGCAGAGATTGCGGTTAACAGGGCGTTGAGCTTATCGTCACGGAAGGTTTTTACTTTGTCGCTCGAACCGCCCTGTTGCAGTAGGGCATCGCGGTTGGCGGGGAAGAACATACTCTTCACCACATCCGGGTCGGCGCGGCCGACTTCAGAAACGGTCAATGGCGTTTTCAGCGGGTCGAGATTATCCAGTACCCGGCTGCCGGCGTCGCCGGCTTTCACGCTTAAGGCCACGCCAACCTGACGCCACTGCTGCGCGACCAGCTGTAGCACCTCTTTGTTCTGCGGCTGCGGTAGGGATTCATAGACGGTTAGCGCCAGCCGTTGTCCCGCTTTTTGTCGGATACCATCCGCGCCCGCTGTCCAGCCCGCCTCATCCAGCAGCTGTTTAGCTTTCTGCTGATCGAAGGCCAGTTTGTCGCTCAAATCGACGTATCCCGCCGCGGTGCGGGCGATAACGGAACTTGCCTGCGGATAGTTTGGCGAGAAAAGGGTCTCAACAATCTGTTTGGCGTTGGTCGCATGCAGTAATGCCTGGCGTACTCGCTGGTCGGCAACCAGCGGGTTATCCGGACGGAAGCTCAGGCTATCGTTAACGCCGCGCGTCGGCGCGGCATAAATATTAAAGCCCTGGTCGGTTGCCTGTTTTTCATCATAGGCCTGCACCTGGCGAATAAATCCGGCCTGTCCCGCCAGCAGCGCGCCAATACGTACGCTATCTTCCGGCGTTACGATATAGGTAATGCCGTCGAGGTTCGCCGGGCCTTGCTGAGCAAGATTTTTCGGCCCCCATTGATAATCTTTACGCGCCACCAGCGTTAATTCGCGTCCCGGTTTTTCATCTTTTACCGTAAAGGGGCCTGAACCGATGATATTGCGGGCATCGCCCAGCGCCTCAAAGCTCCGCGCCAGGGTGCTGAGGGAAACCAGCCCGGAGCCAATCGTTGCGGTCCCTTGCAGGAATCCCGGTGAGGGCTTTTTGAAATAGAATTTGACGGTCAACGGATCGATGACTTCACTACGATCGTAATTGTTGATCACTTCGGAAACCGGCAGGCGCAGTGCTTTATTGCCCAAACCGTAGGTATCAAAATTCTTTGCGACCGCATTGGCATCGAGCGGGGTACCGTCAGAGAAGGTGACCCCAGGCCGCAGCTTAAAGGTATATTCGGTCTTCTCGTCGTTGCTACTCCAGCTTTCGGCGATCCACGGCTCGATAGCTAGCGTTTCCGGGTTCTGCCAGGTTAGCTTGTCGGTTATCTGATTGAGGATCCCGCCGTTAGGGTAAAAACCGCCAGCCGGCGGATAGAGATTGGTGTGCGGCTGTTGTTCCAGATAAATTAAGGTGCCGCCTTTGATCGGCGTTTGCGCAGCCGAAACCGAAAACGCGCCTGCGATAAAAAGGGCGGCAAGCGTAGGCAGGCGAAAGCGATTTTGCATGGTGAATTCCTTTGTTATCTATTGTCTTGCCATCATCGGGCGCGACGGAATACAAAGGAACCAACGATTTGCGCTAAGCATTTGCGAAATCTGACTATTCCCAAGATGCGGGAATAGTCAGCAGGTTAGACTTTTTCGTCTGGCAGAGTCAGACAGAATTAACGGCGGAAATCGATAACCATGCGGCCGCGGATTTGCCCCTGTTCCATCTCCTTAAAGATGGCGTTGATATCACCAAGCGGTCGCAGAGTGACTTTCGGCACCACTTTGCCTTCGGCGGCAAACTGGAAGGCTTCAATCAGATCCTGACGGGTACCTACCAGCGAACCTACTACTTCAATTCCGTCCAGCACCAGGCGCGGAATATCGAGGCTCATCGCTTCTGGCGGTAGGCCAACGGCGACGACGCGGCCACCGGCGCGAACCGCATCCACGGCGGAGTTAAATGCCGCTTTGGCAACGGCGGTAACCACGGCCGCGTGGGCGCCGCCGGTTTTCTCCTGAATGATTTTGGCGGCGTCTTCATTGCGTGAATTCACGGTCAGATCGGCGCCCATAGAGGCGGCAAGCTCCAACTGCCCGTCGTTGACATCAACGGCGATCACTTTGGCATTAAAGACGTTTTTGGCATACTGCAGCGCCAGGTTGCCCAGGCCGCCGAGGCCATAAATGGCAATCCACTGGCCGGGTTTGATATGCGAGACCTTCACCGCTTTATAAGTGGTAACGCCGGCGCAGGTGATGCTGCTGGCGGCGGCTGAATCCAGCCCATCCGGTACTTTGACCGCGTAATCAGCGGTGACGATGCACTCTTCGGCCATCCCGCCATCGACGGTATAACCGGCATTTTTCACCGAGCGGCACAGGGTTTCGTTGCCGCTGTTACAGTATTCGCAGTGGCCGCAGCCTTCGAAGAACCACGCCACGCTGGCGCGATCGCCCGGCTTCAGCGACGTCACGCCAGGGCCGACTTTTTCCACGATGCCGATGCCCTCATGGCCGAGAATGACGCCGGTTTTATCGCCGAAATCGCCGTTTTTCACGTGCAGGTCAGTGTGGCAGACCCCGCAGCATTCCATTTTCAGCAGCGCTTCGCCATGCTCCAGCGGGCGTAACTTTTTATCGGTTACATCAATCTGGTGGTCGTGGGTGACTACAGCAGCTTTCATGCGTTTCTCCTTGTTAATGATACGAAGGTGCTAGCAGCGAAAATAATACTCATTAAGGATTAGATCTTATGTCGCTAATTACAAGCGGTATGGTTGGGAATGGGGGGATTTGCCGCATATTTGGCACAATATTCATCCGTTTATACCAATTTTAGGGGGGTTGATCGGCATTGCTCTGCGTGCGTCAGATTTATTGACAGGGGGGAGTGAATGATGGTTGTATTGTGCAACTATCTTTATTCATGGATATCACCATGCCTGACACTTTACTTATCAATCAAATTCGTTCCGCATCACGATTGATGGTGCGCGAGCTCGGTTTTATGAACAGCACGCTGGCGGCGACCGACTATTCGCCTTCCGCGGTGCATGCGCTGCTGGAGATTTCTACTCATGGCGCGATGACCGCCGCGCAACTTGTGCAGGTATTGGGGCTGGACAAATCGAGCGTCAGCCGCATGCTTTCGCGCCTGCAGGCCGCTAACGAGATAGAGGAAAATGGTTGTGTTGATGACGGGCGTTTTAAACAACTCTCATTGACAACCAAAGGGCAGGTGACGGTCACCCGCATTCATGAGTACGGCGCCATGCGGGTGATTGAGGCGCTGGCGCATTTGGATAGCGCACAGCAGCAGATCGTTGCCGAGGGGTTGACGGCCTATTCGTGGGCGCTTGAGCGCTGTCGTCAGCAGCCGGTTACGAGCAGACCAAACGACATCACGATAGTTACCGGCTATCAGCCGGGAATGATTGGCCGCATTGCGCAAATGCACGGTGAGTATTATGCCCATCATTACGGTTTTGGCCATTTTTTTGAAGGTAAAGTCGCCAGCGGTCTGGCTGAGTTTTCTGGCCGTCTGAACAACCAACGTAACCAGATTTGGCTGGCGGTCAAAAATGGCGTCGTCGTCGGCTCTGTCGCCATTGATGGCGAAGATCTTGGTAATAATGAAGCGCATCTGCGCTGGTTTATTCTCGGCGATGGCTGTCGGGGCAGCGGCGTGGGGCGGCGCTTGCTGACTGAAGCCATTAACTTTTGTGATAATCAGCGCTTCGATGCGGTTCAGCTATGGACATTTAGCGGCTTGCAGGCGGCGCGTAAATTATATGAATCCTTTGGGTTTACGCTGAGTAAAGAGTGGCAGGGCGATCAATGGGGGAAGACCATGCTTGAGCAGCAGTTTACCCGCCGCTAAAGCCGTCATGCCACCGGGGCGCTGACGCTCCGGTGGCATAGGCATTTAACTCAACTGTATATTTATCTCCTCAATCTCCTGACGCCACAGCGCCTGTAGCTGCGGCTTCTGATGTTTCGGTTTGCGCTGCAGGTCGTCCGCCAACAACTGCTCCAGCATCACCAGACGTTCCAGCAAATCCTCTTGCAGCTCGTCGACGGACGGCGCCTGCGGCGGCGTTTGCGTCGCCGGGCTCGGAAGGCGCTCGTTGCCGCGCAGACGGGCGTACACCTCGTCGACGTCGTGCCACTCGCTTAACCCGTTTTCATCAATTAACCAGAAGCGGTTACAGCTCTGGCTGATGAGCTGTCGATCGTGGCTAACCAGCAGCAGCCCCCCGGGATACTCCCGCAACGTCGCCGCCAGCGCCTCTTTACCCTCCATATCCAGATGGTTGGTGGGTTCATCGAGTAGCAGCAGGCTATAGCTCGCCAGCGACAGGCCGACAAATAGCAGCCGCGAACGTTCGCCGCCGCTGAGAGTGCTGACCTTCTGTCCGTGTCGCGCCCAGCCGAAGCCGGCGGAAATCAGCGCGCGCTTGCGCGTTTCCGGCGAAGGCTCAAAGGGCTCCAGCGCCTCCAGCAGGCTGGCCTCATCCGCCAGTTGATGCAGGGTTTGATCGTAATAACCCGGATGTAGCCGCGGATGTAAACGCAACCCGGCTTCGGTAGCCGGTTGCTGCATTTGCCGCCATAACAGGCGCAGCAGCGACGATTTCCCGCCGCCGTTGCGCCCCATTATCGCTACCCGGTCGCCGCTTTGCAGCCGCGCCAGACCGGTGGTGAACAGGGCGGGGAGACCGGGCGCCGGCGGCACGGGGAGATTTTCCATCTCCAGCAGACGATCGGCGCGAACGGCGTCGCCATGCACCTCCAGACGCCACGGCGTGCCGGCGGTGAGCTCCGTCTGGCTATCCTTCAAGCGTGAAACCTGTTTTTCCATCTGCTTGGCTTTACGCGCCAGATCTTCGTTATCGTAAACCCGGCCCCAGATGGCCAGCCGTTTGGCGCTGGCAGCGACGCGGTCGATCTCCTTTTGTTCCGCTTTGTGGCGCAGAGCATCGCTTGCATCTTGCTCCTGCAGCGCCCGACGGGCGGCGCTGCAGGGTAGTGAGAAAGCGTGCAGCGTTTTATCGCGTAAAATCCAACTGGTATTAGTTACAGCATCCAGTAAGAGGTTATCGTGCGACACCACCACGAAGCTCCCCTGCCAGGTTTGCAAGAAGCTTTCCAGCCACAGCAGGGTCGGCAGATCGAGATGGTTGCCAGGCTCATCCAGTAACAGCAAATCGGGTTGTTGGATCAACGCGCGGGCGAGCAACAGACGGGTATGTTGTCCGCCGCTCAGGGTGGCGGCTTGCTGTTGGGTCTGTTGAACGGTAAAACCCATTTCAGCGAGCAGCCGCTCCGCTTGCCAGCGCAGCGAATCCCGTTCGCCTGGCGCCAGTTTTTCCAGTACCACCTGCAATAGCGGTTGGCTGAGTAGGGTGTCAGGCAGATGTTGTTCCACGCGCGCCAGCAGGCAGTGATTAGCCCGCGATACGCTGCCTGAATTCGGCGTGAGAGTGCCGTCCAGCACCTGCAATAGCGTGCTTTTCCCGCAACCGTTATAGCCGATAAGGCCAATTCGGTCGCCTTTTTTCAGGGTAAAGGAGAGGTCGTTGAAAAGTGGGCCAAAGGCCGTATCAACGTGGAGAGATTGTGCGCTTAAAAGTGTGCTCATTGTGAACTTACTCAAGAGTTACAGGCATGAGAATGCCTCGTCAAACATCGCTGACGATAACCCGGTAAGCCCGAGGAAGGGATTTAGACGTTGGCTTCTTCGCTCAAGCTAAAGTTATCGCAGCACGATACCGATAACGCTTGAGCTGGTGCGATCGCCAAATGTATGTGAAACATTAAACAGTTCACAGTACAGCATGGGGATCCTCCTTATTTTTTCAGTAGGTTGATGGATGCAGGGAGTGTAGTGGCTAAATTGTCTTTTGACCAGATACCAGCATTGAGGATCGCGCCGCCGGTCTCATCGGCGGCGGGTATGACGGTTAGGCCGGGGCCACGGTGAGAAGTAGGTTGGCAAAACGACGCTGTTCGCCGGAAGCAATGACCAGTTGGGTCAATGGCAACCGGGACTTTGCGTAGAAAGCTTCGCGTTCGACATATTCAAGCGGGCAGTTTGTCGGTAGAAGTTCCCGGTATTCACTGGCGATGGTGTTAGTGAATTCCGCTGGCGATGCCATCAGCGTCGCGTGTTCGACATTAACGCAGGTAAGCAGTTTTTCGACGATATAAGTTGCCGGAACCATGCCTGGCGCGAGGTTGAGCTGAATCAACGTGGCATCGGCATTGGCATTAACGCGACAGGCAAAATTGCTATCCGCGATGAGAATTTGTGATTTATGGCCGCAGCACGCCAGAGCAGCCAGCAGTTGTGGATGGATAATTTCGAATTTGATCATCAGGAACTCCCTGGCGGGCGGCGATTTCTGGCCGCCCGGTTTGCATTACATGCGATAAATTCCGCCGTTAATGTCGATAGTGGCGCCGGAGATAAATCCGTCATACTCGCCGGCAAGGAAAGTGATAGCGCGGGCGACGTCATCGGGCGTTCCCGCGCGCTTAAGCGGAATTTGCCGGATGGTTTCGTCAGCCGAAGCCTGTGTGGTGTGGCGGTTATGAAAACGGGTGCCGAGGATAAGTCCTGGCGCAACCGCATTGACGCGCACGCCGTGCTCGCCCAACTCAGCCGCCAGCGAGCGTGTCCAGGTCAGAATTGCCCCTTTTGTGGTTGAATAGGCGAGAGAACCGGCATGCCCCCCGGAGCGCCCCGCCAGCGAGGCGAGGTTAATAATGCTGGCGCCATCCGTTGCCGATTTAAGCCAGGGAAGCGCCGCCTGGGTGACGTTAAGCATGGTGGTCATATTGACGTCTAACACCGTTTGCCAGAACTGACGATCAATTTCGCCAAGCCACTTACGCCCGACGATCCCGCCAACGTTATTCACCAGGATGTCGATACCGCCGAGGAATTCCGCGGCGGCCTGCACGCAGGCGGTCGCGTCCTCAGTGTCAATCAAATCCGCATAGCGCCAGGCCGCTTTTTGCCCTCGCGCGCTGGCGATAGCCGCCAATTTTTGCGGGCCTTCTTCTCCGCTGTGATAGTGCAAAAAGACATCGCATCCCGCCAGAATCAGTTTTTCCGCCGTAGCCCAGCCGATACCTTGTTCAGAGCCGGTGATAAATGCTTTTTTTCCAATAAGAGTTCCCATGATGTTTCCTTAAATTTTCAGGATTGAATGACGCCTTCGCGCTGTCTGGCGCAGTAGAAAATGCAAATCAGGCCGGTGATCAGCAGGCACATAGCGAGGAATATCAGGCCCGGCGTGCTGCTGTGGCTGAAATCGTTAAGGAGGCCGACCACGTAGGGAGCGACGAAGCCGCCCAGGTTGCCGATGCAGCTCACCACGGCGAGACCCGCGGCCGTCGCTGCGCCTGCCGAGACGTTGGCAGGCATCGATAAGAAACACGGTACCGCGGTATAGATACCAATGGCGGCAATGGTCAGGAATGAGAGTGAAATCGCGACGTTGAACTTAAAGAACACCACCGCGCCGGCGAGTCCTAATGCGGCAACGACCATACTGATACCGGCAAAAACGGCGATTTTTCGCGTTTTACTGGCCAGCATACTCCATGGATAAACCAGTAGCGCCGCCAGGCCGTAGGGGATGAGGGCAATCAGGCTAACGCGCAGAATATCATCGCCGGAAATGGCGGTAATAATCGACGGTAGCCACATCCCGAAGCCGTAAATCCCGCAAACCATCCCGAAGTTCAGCAGCGCATAAAGCAGATATTTGGGATTTTTAATACCGCTGGCAAACTCAGCCAGCGAGACTTTGCTACCTGATTTTGAACGGTTTGTACTACTCATTAACCACGCCTTTTCTTCAGCGTTGAGATAGCCGACTTCTTGCGGTGAATTCTTAATAATAAAAGGGATGAACAGGCCGATAACGATCGGCGGAATACCTTCGAGGATAAATAACCACTGCCAGGATTCAAGGCCAAACCAGCCGTTATCGATATGCAGAATTAAGCCTGAAATCGGTGAGCCGACGGCATTGGATAGCGGCTGAACAATAATGAACATGCCGAGAATTTTGGTCCGCCAGGCGGGCGGAAAAAAGATCGTGAAGTAGTACACCACCGAAGGGAAGAAACCGGCTTCGCACACGCCGAGCATAAAACGACAGATATAGAGTTCGGTCGGCGTTCTGACGAAACCCATCAAAGTGGCAAAGATTCCCCAGGTTATCAGAATACGCGCAAACCACAGCCGCGGACCGAACTTAATCGTGCCGGCGTTGCTGGGGATTTCAAACATAAAATAACCGATGAAAAATATTCCCGAAGCAAAGCCAAAGGCGGTGGCCGTCAGGCCAAGGCTATCTTCCAGCGCCATTGCGGCGTAGGCCATATTATTACGATCAAGAAAAGCCAGAAAATAAAGCAATATCATTAATGGAACAATGTGCCATGTCAATTTCTTAATGGCGCTCTTTTCTATATCTTGCGCAGATTGTAGGTTCATCATTATTTCCGGTTATACTCGTTAAAGTACAAAAGAATGGGATAGGAATCCCGACATTAATATGCGTTTTAAATGTGATGGGGTGTAAGCCTCCCTGCAGATAATAAATATTATCTGCATCATGCTATTTTTATAAAAACAACTATGGTTGCTTTATTTTTACCGACTGGCGCTGAATAACTTCCGGAGCAAAGATAAATTCGTCGGTTTGTAATCCCGGCTCAGCAATTCTCTGGACGAGCCGCTCAACCATCATCGACGCCATTGCCGAAAGCGGGGCCATTACCGAAGTGAGGCCCGGTGACGATAACGCCGACAGGGAGATATTATCGATGCCAATCACCGAAATATCTTGCGCTATTTTCAGGCCCTGCGCGCGTAGCCCAACCATCAGACCGATGGCTAGAGCATCGTTAATCGCTACTACGCCATCCACTCGCGGCGTTAGGGCGCTAATTTTTTGCGCCAGGCTTACGCCCAGTTCGAACATTTCGGCGTCCCCGAACTCCCGATTGCCTTTGCCTTCTATCACCACGCCCCTGGCCGCTGTATCACTTTGGGCAAGCGCGGACTGAAAGCCGAGGATTTTATGGCTGCGTCCCAGCGTTAACCCGCTTTCGGTGGCGAAGACGATATTACGGCAACCGTTGTCCAGCAGATGTTGCGCCGCCAGACGTCCCGCTTCAACGTTGTCCATTGAGACACTATCGAAGTAGCGTGCCCGAGGCGGGACGCTTTCGGCCAACCGGTTATCATAGCTAATAATGGTCATGCCTTGTTCCGCTGCGCGCACAAAGTGGGTTTTGCGTACGTCGCTGGCGGCGACAATCAACCCGCGTACGCCGTGGGAGAACATATCCGCGATAAAGGCTGACTCCTCGGCGGCATCGCGGCAGCAAATGCCTAATAACAGCCGGTGGCGAAACGCGCGTGCCGCAGTATCCAGTTCATGTGCCAGCGCTGAAAAGCTGGGATTGACGATAGACGGTACCATCAGGCCGAGCATTTTGGTTGCTGAGTCGGCGACCGGCGGGGCGCAACGCGCAGGGCGGTAATTTAGCTCAGCCATCGTTTTGACTATCCGCTGTCGGGTCTCTTCGCGCATCTGTTGCGTGCGATTATTAAGTACGTTGGACACGCTACTAATTGAAACTCCGGCCCGCCGGGCGACATCACGAATATTCGCCATACCAAAACCTTCTCTTTTTGCTGCGCGCTTATTTCAGCGCCGCGGTATCTGATTGCTAATTTATCGATGAGCGAACAGGCGGGCAAGGTATTTACCACCCGCCAAGCGAGTGAAATAAAACATCTGTGAAGCGCCTCGTAAGGATGGGCAGGTGTTTAGTAAACAAAGTGGAATAAATAACGGCAAAGGGCGGGGATAAAAAAATGGGCCCGGAGTTCGGGCCCGTAGAAATAAAGCGTTAAATCGAGGTTCGGCGATAGTTGCGATATTCCGGTTGCCAGAAATTATCGCTAATGGCTTGCAGCAGCGCTTCGGCCGATGTTTTCACCGCCACGCCCTGTTCCTGAGCCACTTTACCGACCGCAAACGCAATAGCGCGCGACACGGCCTGAATATCTTTCAGTTCCGGCAGTACCGGACCTTCGCCGTTATTCACCAGCGGCGAGTGGTTGGCTAAGGTTTCGCTTGCCGCCATCAGCATCTCGTCGGTGACGCGCGATGCCCCCGCGGCGATCACGCCAAGGCCGATGCCCGGGAAGATATAGGAGTTGTTGCACTGCGCGATGGCGTACTGTTTTCCCTTAACCGTCACCGGGGTGAACGGACTGCCGGTGGCCACCAGCGCTTCGCCGTCGGTCCAGGTCAGGATATTCTGCGGCGTGGCTTCGACGCGGGAGGTCGGGTTCGACAGCGGCATGACGATCGGCCGCGGGCAGTGCTTGTGCATTTCACGAATAATTTCTTCCGTGAACAGCCCCGGCTGGCCGGAGACGCCGATCAGAATATTTGGCTTCACATTACGCACCACGTCGAGCAGCGAAAGCGCTTCGTTGGTCGTATCCCAACCTTGCAGGTTTTCGCGCTTCTGCACCAGCTTGCTCTGGAACGACAGCAGATTCGGCATACCGTCGGTCAACAGGCCGAAGCGGTCCACCATAAATACGCGCTGGCGGGCTTCTTCTTCGCTTAGCCCTTCGCGCATGATTTGCGCGATGATCTGTTCAGCAATACCGCAACCGGCGGAGCCCGCGCCGAGGAAGACAATTTTTTGCTCGCTGAGTTGGCTGCCCGCGCCACGGCTGGCGGCGATCAATGTGCCGACGGTGACCGCCGCGGTGCCCTGAATATCATCGTTAAACGAGCAAATCTCGTTACGGTAGCGGTTAAGCAGCGGCATGGCGTTTTTCTGCGCGAAATCTTCAAACTGCAGCAGCACGTCCGGCCAACGGTTTTTGATAGCCTGGATAACGTCGTCAACGAATTGATAATACTCGTCGTCAGTAACGCGCGGATGACGCCAGCCCATATACAGCGGGTCGTCGAGCAGTTGCTGGTTGTTGGTGCCGACATCCAGCACGATAGGCAGGGTGTAGGCCGGGCTGATACCGCCGCAGGTAGTATAGAGCGACAGCTTACCGATAGGAATGCCCATACCGCCGATACCCTGGTCGCCGAGACCGAGAATACGCTCGCCGTCTGTCACAACGATCACTTTGACGTTATGGTTCGGTACGTTTTGCAGGATATCGTCGAGGTTGTGCCTATTCTGGTAGGAGATGAACACGCCGCGCGCGCGACGGTAGATTTCCGAGAAACGCTCACAGGCGGCGCCGACGGTGGGGGTATAGATAACCGGCATCATCTCATCGAGATGATTGCCAATCAGGCGATAAAACAGGGTTTCGTTGGTGTCCTGGATGTTGCGCAGATAAATGTGCTTATCGATCTCGGTTTTAAATCCCTGATACTGGATCCACGCGCGTTCAGCTTGTTCTTCGATGGTTTCGACCACTTCCGGCAGCAGGCCCAGCAGGTTGAAGCTGCTACGCTCTTCCATGCTGAAGGCGCTTCCTTTGTTGAGTAACGGAAACTCAAGCAGAACCGGGCCAGCGTAGGGGATATAAAGAGAACGGTTTTTTTTATAGATGAATTGCATCGCACTAACTCCTTGATGTTCACTTCAGACCCGGGCGCGGCGATAAGCGATCGGGCTGGCAGGAAATGCAGCGGGCAGAGTATAGAGCAGATGGTAACAAAAGAAGGATGCGAAGCGTGGGATTGTCTTAAAAAAACACCATCCTGTTTAGCGGATGGTGTTTTTATCATCACTCAGCTGAAAAATTAACCACCGCGGCGTTTGCGGCCTGTAGCATGGATATGGTTAACGGTAGTTTCTTCGTCGCCTTCCAGCACCACTTTTTTCTGGCGGGAAAGCTTGTAGTTCAGACCGAGAAGATGACGTGCCTGATGGTTCGATTTCATTCTTACTCCTTAATCCTGTTCTGGTTTCAAGGACAAGCCCGACGCAGGCCGGACGAAACGTAACCCTAAGTACGCCGCGCTTTTTAACGCGACGGGATTATCGTGGTCCATTTTTTTGCGAATAGCAACCTTGCGTCGGTAGATTAAGAGCGTTCTCGATTCAGGCGCGGGCGATTACCACTTCATTTCGCCGGTGTTCACTTTCGCGCTCAGCTCCAGCGAACTTTCTTCAGCGAGACCCGGATACTGCGCCTGCATGGCTTTAATGACGCTGGCGGAATCTTTATGCGCTTTCAGCGCCTGCTCGAATTTCTCCAGGTAGTCGCGGGTGAAGACGATAGCCTTGTCGCCCGCCGGCGGCGTGCCGAGGTAGTGGCCCGGGATCACCTGTTGCGGATGCAGCGCAGCCATATCGTTAAGGGTCTGGCGCCACTGCTGACGGCTCGCCGCGCTTTGGGTATCGGCGGTCCAGACGTGCATGCCCCAGGCGATGCCGGTGCCGCCAAGAATCGCTTTATTCGCCGGGATCCAGACGAATGCGCCGTAGTTCTGCGGCTGACGAATTTCCACTTTCTCGCCGTCGATGGTGAAGCTATCTGCGGCTAATACCTGCGGAACATAGACCTGCTTCGGCGCGCCGTCTTTCATCTGCGGGCCCCAGTATGCCAGCTTCGCCGCTTTGGTCTCTTCAATATGCTTAACCACTTGAGGGGTCGCTACCACTTTGGCCTGCGGGAAGGCTTTCACCAGCGGCTCAAGGCCAAAATAGAAATCCGGATCGCCAGAGGTGATCACAATGTGCGTGAGCTTCTTACCGCTTTTGTTGATCATCTCAACCAGCTTTTCGCCATCTTTAACGCTGAACTGGGCGTCAAACAATACCGCCTCGTGCGGGCCGGAGGCCAGCGTGGAGTTCACCGCGAAAATCGCGTTCTCCTGCGGGTTGTAGGTTTGCAGGGTCAACGGCGCGGCAAAAGCGGTGGTGCTGAACAGGGCGGTGGCGATAGCCAGGGCAGATACTTTCATGTTGGTTTTCTCTCTTTCAGGTGAATAGGTTTATTTTACGTCATTCTCGATTTGCGAAAATTCCTGAAAAAAGAGATGCTGAGTTTCATAAAACGTGCAGATGGATACGGATATGGATCGAGTTATCGCCGCCCAGGTATACATGCGGATATGCGAGCTGGGCAGTTTGAGCGCGGCTGCCAGGGCGCTTGGAATGTCGCGGCCGATGGTGAGTCGCTATCTGGAGCAGATGGAACATTGGGCCGGTACCCGGCTCATTCATCGTTCGACGCGCAAACTGACCTTAACCAGCGCAGGTGAAAAGGTATTGCAGAAAACGCGTAGCCTCACGCAATTGGCGGATGAGATAGCGGGGCAGACGGAACGCGCGGTGCCGAGCGGCACGTTGCGGGTCGCCTGCGCGCACTTTACCGCCATGCAGTTGCTCTCACCGCTGCTACCGGAATTTTTGGCCCGTTACCCCCAACTGCGTCTCGAACTGGATATCAACAACCATCCGGTGAGCCTGATTGGCGAGCGTATCGATGTCGCCATCCGGATCACCGATAATCCGGAGCCGGGGGCAATAGCCCGGCGGCTCGGCATTTGCCGATCGGTACTCTGCGCATCGCCGCGATGGCTAAAGCAGCATGGCCAGATAAATTCGCCGGAGGAGCTCAGTCAACATAACTGTTTGCACTATAGCCATTTCGCCACCCCAACATGGCAGTTTACCGATCCGCAGGGCGAACCCGTGTCGGTGGCCGTCTCCGGCAACCTGAGCGCCGGGATCTCCTCTCTGCTGATGGAAGCGGCGGTGGCGGGGTGCGGCATCGCCATGCTGCCGGAACTGGAAGCCCGGCGCGCGCTTAACAGCGGCGCGCTAAAACAGGTGCTGCCTGGCTATACGCCAAAATCCCTGGCCGTCTATGGTATCTATCTGTCACGAGATTATCAGCCCAGCGCGCTGCCGCTGTTTCTGGAGGCCATTCAGCAACAGTTGTCCCAGGTCAGCTAGAGCTGTCTATACTTACTCCTTTAACGTCAAAAAGGAGTGAAACGATGGCAATTCATAAGAAAGGTCAGGCGCATTGGGAAGGGGATTTGAAAAGCGGTAAAGGCACCGTCTCGACGGAAAGCGGTGCGCTGAACCAACAACCTTATGGTTTTAATACCCGCTTTGAAGGCGTTAAAGGGACTAACCCGGAAGAGCTTATCGGCGCGGCCCATGCCGCCTGCTTCTCAATGGCGCTGTCATTAATGCTCAGCGAAGAGGGCTATACGGCGACCTCTATCGATACCGTTGCGGTGGTCACGCTGGATAAGAGCGGCGGTGGCTTCGCCATCACGAAGATCGCGCTGCAGAGCAATATTGTCCTGCCGGGTATCGATAAAGCCGCCTTTGATCCGATTATCCAAAAAGCCAAAGCTGGCTGCCCGGTTTCGCAGGTGCTGAAGGCCGACATCTCCCTCGATTATCAGCTCAACGCTTAATCCGTGGCGCGCCCGCGGTAGCGCGGGCGCGTTGCCGTTTAAAGTCACCGTCGGCAAATGCCTGCCGCCGCGAATGGTGATATGTTGGTGGCGTTACGGATAGCGACGGATAACGCAATGACCAGCATACGCGGCATGATTGAATCACAGGTCCTGGGTTTAACCGGGATGGCGTTAAAAGAGATTGATTTTGAAAACCCGAAGGGCGAGCCGGGCTTATTTGGCCCGCGGTCGGCTATCTGGCAGGTACACGGCGACTTTACCTCAATGCTCTGCGGCGGCATTAGCGCGCTACTGTTACAGATGCTGCATCCGCTGGCGCTGGCCGGTGTGTGGGATCATTCGCGTTTTCGTGAAGATATCTTTGGCCGTCTGCGCCGCACCAGTCAATTTATCTCAGCCACCACGTTTGGCGCTACCGCGGATGCCGAAAGATTAATCGCTAAAGTGCAGGGGATCCATCAGCGCATCAGCGGCGTTGCGCCGGACGGCACACCCTATCACGCCAGCGATCCGGCGCTCTTAACCTGGGTTCACGTGGCCGAATGCAGCAGCTTTATGGCCTCTCATCTGCGTTATAAGCGCACCATCGTCACTGCCGCGCGGCAGGAGCAATACTACCGCGAAGCGGCGGAAGTCGCCCGGCGACTTGGCGCCGAAGACATCCCCGAAACGCCACGTCAGGTGGCGGAGTATTTGCAGGATATGCGCCCTCAGTTACGTTGTGATGAACGAACGCGGGAGGTGGCGCAGGTGCTGCTCACCACCCGTCTGCCGGGCCGGCTAAGCCAGCCGGTAGGACGCTGGATGATGGTCGCCGGAATCGATCTGCTCCCCGATTGGGCGCAGCAGATGCTGGCGATCCCCATCAATCCGTTGCAGCGGCGAACCGCCAGAGTGGCGGTCAATGGCGTGGCGCGGGTGCTCCGCGCTTCGGTGCGCAATGGGGCTTATCATTGCGCTATGCGTCGAATGGCAACGTCATAAAAATAAAAAATAGCCGCTCAATGTCGGCTATTTTTAAAGCGCAATCATTCGCATTTATATATTATAACTCAGGCTATTTATTTTAAATTTATTATCAACAAGCTATTAATATTGAATATCGCTGATTCATATCAGGCTATCATCCACACTTTATTCGGGAGGGATGATGGAAAATAAAAAACAGCAGAGTGATAATAAATATCATCAGCGTTCACAGGCTGCGCGAAAAAGCACCCTGGTCAGCGTAGTCGTTAATCTGTTTTTATCGACCGGGCAAATTATCGCCGGCCTGTTTTCAGGGTCGCAAGGGCTTATTGCCGATGGCATCCACTCTCTTTCCGATTTAATTGCTGATTTTGTAGTTCTGATTGCCAATAAGAAAAGCCGTAAACCTTCCGACAGCGATCATCATTATGGCCACTGGCGCTACGAAAATGGCGCGTCGCTGATATTGGGCGCGATTTTAATGGTTGTCGGCGTGGGCATGTTGTGGTCGGCGGTGGATAAACTACTCCATCCGGAAACCATTCAATCCGTGCATATTACGGCACTTTGGGTGGCCCTGACGGCGCTGATCGCAAAAGAGACGCTGTTCCGTTACATGCTGGCGGTAGCAAAGCGCATTCAATCGTCATTATTAATTGCGAACGCCTGGCATGCGCGCTCGGATGCAGCATCGTCGGTAGTGGTGGCGGTGGGGATCGTTGGCAATCTCGCGGGGATGGTCTGGTTGGATCCTGTAGCGGCATTGTTAGTAGGGGTATTGATTTCCCGAATGGGTTACACTTTTGCCGGCGATGCTTTACATGATTTAATGGATCGCTCGGTCGACGCGCAAACTCAGAATGCGATACGCGACACCATCGCCGCAACCGGCGGCGTAGTGGGTCTGCATGATCTAAAAACTCGTAAGGCGGGCGACCTGATCCTCGTCGATGTCCATATAGAAGTTCCGGGCGAGCTGTCGGTTCGCGCAGGCCATGCTATCGCGCTGGCGGTGCGGGAAAATGTGCTCGCGCGCCATGAGGTGCTACAGGTGATGATTCACATTGATCCATACGAAGCGCCCTGCGGCGAACCGGTTCACGCGTAAACAACATTTCGACTCCTGCCTGCAGGAGCCAACGCTACCTTGCCGTTAATTGGCAATAACAGAGGATGATATGAAAATTAACGAACCTCAGGCGATTACTTTACCCCTGCCGCGAACGGCGATATTTATCGTCGCGACCGTAGCGCGCAGCGCAGAGAGCCTGAGCCGCGTGCGCGACTGGTGCGATGATTTCGCCGCGGTGGTGCGTTCCGTTGGTACCCGCATGCCGGAGGCGGGGATTTCCTGCATCTGCGGATTTGGCGCTGAAATCTGGCCGCAGTTGTTTGGCCAGCCCACCCCGCAGCAGCTGCATCCTTTTCGCCGCGTGGGCAGCGGAGAGCGCGTGGCGGTCTCTACGCCGGGCGATCTGCTGCTGCATATCCGTTCCGATGATATGGGGCTTAGCTTCGAACTGGCGACGCAGTTGATGGACAAGTTGGGGGATGCCGTAACGGTTGTCGATGAAGTGCACGGCTTCCGCTATTTCGACCGTCGGGCGATGATCGGTTTCGTTGACGGTAGCGAAAACCCGCAGGGGCGCGCGGCGGCGGATTTCACCATTATCGGCGATGAAGACCCGGATTTCGCCGGTGGTAGCTACGTGATTGTGCAGAAATATCTGCACGATATGGCGGGCTGGAATGCGTTAACCGTCGAGCAGCAGGAGCGTATTATCGGGCGTAAAAAAATGACCAACATCGAACTGGATGCCGACGTCAAACCAAGCTGTTCGCACAGTTCGCTCACCACCCTTGAAGAGAACGGCGAGGAGATTAAAATCCTGCGCGACAACATGCCGTTCGGCAAACCCGGCATGGGCGAGTTTGGTACCTATTTTATCGGTTATGCGCGCAGCCCGGCGCCCATCGAACAGATGCTGGAAAACATGTTTGTCGGTCGCCCAGTCGGTAATTACGATCGACTGCTCGATTATAGCCGCCCGGTTACCGGCAGTCTGTTCTTTGTACCTTCTGCGACGCTACTTGAAGAATTATCCAGTCGTCAGGCTGAATAACCCTGCATAATATCCGCCATTACGCAGCCGCTGATGGTTTATTTCTCCGGCCTGCTTTGCAGGCCGAATATTGCGTGAAAAATAAAAACAGCCCATAATTAAACCACCATTAATTCATCGCTAATTAATGGCGGTTATCAACGCGATGTCGTGTTTGTGTACAATAAAATTAACCAATGGCTTAATAGATAATATCTATACCCTAAATAATTCGAGTTGCAGGAAGGCGGCGACGCAGGGAATCCCCAGGAGCTTACTCCAGTAAGTGACTGGGGTGAGCGAGGACAAATTCGTCAGGAACGAATTTGAACGCAGTTCACTGCGCCCGTAAGGGCGAGGCCCAGGGATGGGCCGAGTTATTGCCAACGCACATGCAACTTGAAGTATGACGGGTATATACCCATCATTTTTCATTAGGGTATGTACTGAGCATCATTGGGTCTTCAGGAAGTAATACAATGATCATCCGGCCAGAACAACACTGGTTTTTTCGTCTGTTTGACTGGCACGGTTCCGTGCTGTCAAAAATTGTTTTCCGCCTGCTATTGAACGTCCTGATGTCGGTCATCGCCATCATCAGCTATCAATGGTATGAACAACTTGGCATTCACTTAACCGTTGCGCCATTTAGCCTGTTGGGGATCGCGATTGCGATTTTTCTCGGCTTTCGTAATAGCGCGAGCTACAGCCGCTTCGTTGAGGCGCGTAATTTATGGGGAACCGTGCTGATTGCCGAACGAACGCTGGTGCGGCAGCTGAAAAATATCCTTCCAGCCGAGGCGGAAACGCATAAAACGTTAGTCAGTTACCTGGTGGCGTTCAGCTGGAGCCTTAAGCATCAGTTGCGTAAAACCGACCCGGCGGTCGACCTGTATCGCCTGTTGCCGAAAGAGAAAGTGGCGGAAATTCTCGCCAGCTCAATGCCGACTAACCGAATTTTATTATTGATTGGTAATGAGTTAGGGAAGCTGCGCGAGCAGGGTATGCTCAGCGATATTACCTACGGCTTGATGGATAATAAACTCGACGAGTTAGCCCATGTCCTGGGCGGCTGCGAGCGTCTGGCGAGTACGCCGGTGCCGTTTGCTTACACCTTGATTTTACAGCGCACGGTGTATCTTTTTTGTACGTTGCTGCCGTTCGCGCTGGTGGGCGATTTGCATTATATGACGCCGTTTGTTTCGGTATTTATATCCTACACCTTCCTGTCATGGGATTCCCTGGCGGAAGAGCTGGAGGATCCGTTTGGCACTTCGGCAAACGATCTACCGCTCAATGCAATGTGCAATACCATTGAACGTAATTTGATGGATATGACCGGGCAACATCCGTTGCCGGAAAAAATGCAGCCTGACCGTTATTACAACCTTACATAAAAAAACGCCGGGCGGGTCAGCCCGTCCGGCGTTGAGTATTAGTGAGTGCGCATTCCTGCCGCCGTCATCAATAACTTAAAGAAGGTGGCGACCACGCCGAGCGCCAGCACGCTGGCCCCCCAGATAATCACCAGCCACATCAGTTTGTGCCAGAACGGACGATGATGCGTCGTTAACGTTTTATCAGATTGAGTCGCCATCAATGATACCCCTCATCGGGTTTGATTTTGCCGCGGAACACGTAGTAGCTCCAGCAGGTGTACATCAAAATAACCGGAATGATCAGCAGCCCGCCGACCAGCATAAAGCCCTGGCTCTGCGGCGGTGAAGCGGCCTGCCAGATAGAGATTGCCGGTGGAATAATATTCGGCCAGATGCTGATCCCAAGGCCGCTGAACCCGAGGAACACCAGCGCCAGGGTGAGTAAAAACGGCCCATAGCTGGCCTGACGATTGTAGGCGCTACGGACAATCCCCCAGCAGCAAACCAGCACCAACAACGGCACCGGCATAAACCAGATGATATTGGGGAACGTAAACCAGCGGTGAGCGATTTCCGGGTGAGTCAGCGGCGTCCAGATGCTGATAATGGCGACCACTGCCAGCAACGCCAGCGTCAGCGGGATCGCCAGCTCGGACATTTTGCGATGCAGAGCGCCTTCGGTTTTCATTATCAGCCAGGTACAGCCCAACAGCGCGTAGGCAATCACCAGCCCGACGCCGCAAAACAGCGGGAAGGGCGCCAGCCAGTCGAGGGTTGAGCCGCTAAATTCACGACCCGTGACGCTGAGGCCGTTGAGCAGGGTGCCAACGGCGATCCCCTGACTAAACGTCGCCAATAGCGAACCGCCGATAAACGCTTTATCCCACAACGGACGATGTTCCGGCGTCGCCTTAAAGCGGAACTCAAACGCTACGCCGCGGAAAATCAGCCCCAGTAACATAGCGGTTAACGGGATGCTGAGCGCATCGATGATCACCGCGTAGGCCAGCGGAAACGCGCCATACAGCGCCGCGCCGCCCAGCACCATCCAGGTTTCGTTGCCGTCCCACACCGGCGCGACGCTATTCATCATCATGTCGCGGTCGGTTTCATTTTTATTAAACGGGAACAGAATGCCGATCCCGAGATCGAAACCGTCCATCACGATATACATCAAGGTGGCAAAAACGATGATCGTGAACCAGATAATTGACAGGTCGATACCCATATTATTTTCTCCCTGAGGTATTCATAGGTTCGCGCACTGCGGACAGCGGGCGGGCAGGGGTTTGGTTCTGAGTCGGGTCTTCCGGCGTGTGCGCACTTTCCGGCCCTTTCTTTATCAGGCGAATCAGATACACGTAGCCGACGCCAAACACCGAGGCGTAGACCACGATAAAGGCCAGCAGGCTGAGGGACATATGCAGATCGCCATGGGCGGAGACCGCATCCCGGGTGCGCTGAACGCCATAGACTACCCACGGCTGACGGCCAATCTCAGTAGTAAACCAGCCTGCCAGTAGCGCGACCAGCCCGGAAGGGCCCATCAACAGGGCAAAACGCAGGAACGGTTTTGACGTGTAAAGCCGGCCACGCCAGCGCAGCCAGGCGCTGACCACGCCGAGCAGTACCATTAACATACCGAGCCCGGCCATCACCCTGAACGACCAGAAGATAATGGTGGAATTTGGTCGGTCTTCTTTCGGGAAACTTTTTAAGGCTGGAACCTGTTTATCGAGGCTATGGGTCAGGATGATGCTGCCAAGATAGGGAACCTCAATTTTATATTTGGTGCGCTCCTCATCCATATCCGGCAGACCAAACAGCACTAATGGCGTGGCCTCACCCGGTTTATTCTCCCAGTGTCCTTCAATCGCGGCGATTTTTGCCGGTTGATGTTCGAGCGTATTCAGACCGTGCGCATCGCCAATCATCGCCTGAATGGGGGCGACGATCAGCGCCATCCACAGCGCCATCGAGAACATCTTGCGGATTGCCGGCGTGTCATTGCCCTTCAGCAGATGCCAGGCCGCCGAAGCGCCGACGAAAAAGGCGCTGGCAAGGAAGGCGGCGGTGGACATGTGCAGCAGGCGATACGGGAATGAAGGGTTAAAAACGACCTTCAGCCAGTCTACCGGCACCACGATGCCATTCTCGATAATGTAGCCCTGCGGCGTATGCATCCAGCTATTGGACGCGAGGATCCAGAAGGTGGAAAACAGCGTGCCCAGCGCCACCATACAGGTCGCGAAGAAGTGCAGGCCGCGGCCGACGCGATGCCAGCCGAACAGCATGACGCCAAGAAAGCCGGCTTCGAGGAAGAAGGCGGTCAGGACTTCATAGGTCAATAGCGGTCCGGTAATACTACCGGCGAACTGCGAGAACCCGCTCCAGTTGGTGCCGAACTGATAGGCCATCACCAGGCCGGAAACGACGCCCATACCAAAATTAACGGCAAATATTTTTGACCAGAAATGATAGAGCTGGCGGTAGGTATCCTCTTTTGTTTTTAACCACAGGCCTTCCAGTACCGCAAGGTAGCTGGCGAGACCAATGGTAATAGCGGGGAAAATGATGTGGAAAGATACAGTAAATGCAAACTGTATCCGGGCTAAATAAAAGGCATCTAATCCGAACATGGCTCACCCCTGTACGACATTACTTCATTGTATTTATGGAATATTTTCTGCATAGCGGATACGGCTTTACCTGCGCAAAGCCTCCTGTTAATGACAATTAAATTACGGCGTTGCCGGGCATTGAAATATGTTAATGCCCTTGATAATAAAGTTTAAAATTAATTCTTTAATTATCAAATAGGTTAAATTTAACACCCGATAGATAACATCTATTATACAACACGAAATGACATGTTATTATTTAGTTAACGAATAAAATTGCTCATTTCATTTTAACCAGACATTTAGTTAAAGATTAAAAACAACAAGTTAACCCTGTCATTTGCTATTCATTGGAAAATGAAATGTGGTATTTCCCGCTTAATTACTGTGGTTATTTAACATCGCCGCAAAAAACCGTGACCAATGTTGTTAATAACATTCGTTAGCTGAAGAGAGTATTCAGGAGTTCATATGAATAAGAAAAAACGCGCTGTCCCCGGTGTTCATCCCTATGATGGCCCAGCGGGTGGATGGGGGGCGTTAAAAGCGACCGCCATCGCCGTGCGTACGCAAATGGACGCGCTTGACGCCCCGGTCACGCTGCTGCGTACCAACCAGCCTGACGGTTTTGACTGCCCCGGCTGCGCCTGGCCGGATAAAGAACATAAATCAACCTTCCAGTTTTGTGAGAACGGCGCGAAGGCGGTTACCTGGGAAGCCACCAGCAAACGCGTGACACCAGAGTTCCTCGCCGCCAATACCGTGACCTCGCTGCTGGCGAAAAGCGACTTTGAACTGGAAGGTTACGGACGTATTACCCATCCCTTGTCTTACGATCGTGAAAGCGACACGCTGCGTCCGGTCTCCTGGGAAAGCGCGTTTGCCCGCATTGGCGAAGTATTACAGGGCATGCAGCCCGATGAAGTTGAGTTCTATACCTCCGGGCGCGCCTCTAACGAAGCGGCATATCTGTTCCAGCTTTACGCCCGCGAGTTCGGCACCAATAATTTCCCGGACTGCTCCAATATGTGCCACGAGGCGACCAGCGTCGGTCTACCACAATCGATCGGTATCGGTAAAGGCACGGTGTCTTTGGACGACTTTGACAAAACGGAACTGGTTATTTCCATCGGTCACAACCCCGGAACCAACCATCCGCGCATGATGGGCACGTTGCATGAACTGTCTCGCCGCGGTGTGCCGATTATCGTCTTTAACCCGCTGCGTGAAAGGGCACTGGAACGTTTTGCCGACCCACAGAACGTTATTGAAATGGCGACCTACAGCTCGACGAATATCGCCTCAACCTATTTCCAGGTGAGAGCGGGCGGCGATGCCGCGGCGCTGAAAGGGATCGCTAAGGCGTTACTGGAGATTGAAGCGGACCAGGGCCAGGTGCTGGTCCAGACGTTTATTAACGAGCACACCCTCGGCTTCGACGCTTTTGCCGAAGATTTACGTCAGACTAGTTGGCCGGAAATTGAGCGTGAGTCCGGATTAACTCGTGACGATCTGCAGCGCGTTGCCGTTGCCTACGCCAAATCCAACGCCACTATCGTGACCTATGGCATGGGGATCACCCAGCATAACAAAGGCACCTCTAACGTCCGATTGATCGCCGACCTTCTGCTGATGCGCGGCAATATCGGCAAACCGGGGGCCGGCATCTGCCCGCTGCGCGGTCACTCTAACGTTCAGGGCAACCGTACCGTTGGTATTACCGAAAAACCGAGTGCCGATTTTCTGAATAATCTTGAAAGCGTGTTCGGCTTTGTCGCACCGCGCGGACATGGCCATGATGCGGTAAAAGCCCTGCAGGCGATGGTTGCCGGTGAAGCGA
The DNA here is from genome assembly GCF_050600805.1 of Klebsiella sp. 141240. Taxonomy (NCBI): domain Bacteria; kingdom Pseudomonadati; phylum Pseudomonadota; class Gammaproteobacteria; order Enterobacterales; family Enterobacteriaceae; genus Klebsiella; species Klebsiella sp. 141240. Next base: position 344,801 of record NZ_JAQIRK010000003.1, read on the forward strand.
AAGCGCTGATCTGCCTTGGCGGTAATTTTGCGGTGGCGATGCCGGATCATGAGCGGGCGTTCCCGGCGATGCGTGGGCTGGATCTTAGCGTGCACATCGGCACCAAACTGAACCGTTCGCATCTGCTGGCAGCCAAAGAGACCTTTATTCTGCCTTGTCTGGGCCGCACCGAACTCGATATGCAGGAGAGCGGACGCCAGTCAATCACCGTAGAAGACTCGATGTCGATGGTCCACGCCTCATCCGGCAAACTGAAACCGGCCTCTGACCGTCTGCGCTCGGAACCGGCTATCGTCGCCGGGATGGCGGCGGCGACGCTGCCGAACAGTAAGATCGACTGGTTATCGCTGGTGGCGGATTACGACCGCATCCGCGATCTCATCGAGCAGACTATCCCCGGGTTCGAGGATTATAACGAACGTATTCGTCATCCGGGCGGTTTCCGTATGCCGCTGCCGCCAACCGAGCGGATCTGGCCGACGCCGACCGGCAAAGCGATGTTCTCGGTGTTCAAAGGCGTCCATGAGAACACCCGCGTTGATGGCGACGACGTGATGCGCCTGGTTACGCTGCGCAGTCACGATCAGTACAACACCACGATTTACGCGATGGACGATCGCTATCGCGGGGTGTTTGGCCGCCGCGATGTGCTGTTTATGAATGAGCAGGATATGGCCGAGCAGGGGCTGGAGCATGGCGACCGTGTCGACATTTTCACCGCGCTCCCGAATAGCGACCTGCGCCTTGAGGATATCACCGTGGTTGCTTATAGCATCGCGCCGGGCACCGTGGGCGCTTATTATCCGGAAGCCAACGTGTTGGTGCCGCTGGATTACATCGATGAAGAGAGCGGAACGCCGTCGTACAAGTCAGTTCCTATCCGCCTGACGCTGCGTTCTAAAGAGGTGCGCGCCGTCCCCGGTCTGCGTTAATTTGCTGAATGTTGCCAGTGGCCTAAGACCGGGCTACTGGCAAATGGCATCTTGAAATAAGCCCCTACCGCAAGTAACATTTAAATAACATATCTTATCGCAGCTGTGTTCTGCATCGCGTCCACGAATGACCAGCGGACGTCACTATTCTGGAAGTTAAGATGGACATTAAACAGCTGAAATATCTGATCGCGCTCGATCAGACGCGCCATTTCGGCCAGGCCGCGGCGGCCTGCCATATCACCCAACCGACGCTTTCAATGCGCATTCGCAACCTGGAAGACGAACTTAATCTCACGCTGATTCAGCGCGGCCAACGCTTCGAAGGCTTCACCCCTGAAGGGGAACGCATCCTCGCCTGGGCGCGGGCGCTACTGGCTGCGCACGACGGCCTGGCGGCTGAAGCGGCGATTTGTCGCGGCCAGATGGTGGGCCAGTTACGCGTAGGCATGGTGCCGTTAGCCAGCCTGAACCCGATGCAATTGATCAAACCGCTGGCGGAAAAATACCCAGAACTGCAGTTCAGTCTGCTGTCGATGACCTCTGAGCAAATTATTGACGGCGTCAGCCGTAACCAGCTCGATCTTGGCATCTGCTATTTGCACCACGTCGATAGCGAATTATTTAACGTCACCTGGCTGCCGAAAACGCGAATGGGCCTGCTGCATGACAGTCGCCATTTCCAGTTTGACGCAGGCATACCCGAGTGGGAGACATTAGCGGGGCTACCGCTCGGTTTCCTTACCAAGGGAATGTATTATCGTGAATCGATCGAAATGAGCTTCAAAGCCAAAGGGCTAACGCCGAAATATGTCTTTGAAAGCGATTCGACATTTCAGATAATCCAGGCGGTACAGGCCGGGATCTGTTGCGCCATCATGCCGCTCAATAACGGCCTGGAAGCGCTGAGCGACAATCTGGCGATTATTCCCATCGCGGAAACCGAAGTAGATTCCACGCTTGCGCTCATCATGCGCAATCAGGAGCCGGTGTCGTCGCTGGCGGAAAAATGTTTCGCCGATGCGCAGATGATTTTTGGCGAAACGCCGCACACTTAATCGGCGGCAAAATGTTGTTGCATGAAATCGAGCCAGACGCGAGATCGGGCGGCAGGCCTGTTCAGCAAGGATGGCGAAACCCACGCCAGCGACGGCGGCATGAAGGGCGATCTCTCCGCTATTCACCCGAAAGTGGGCCTGGACGTTCACTTTTTTAAACACGTTCCGTGCGGTGATGAATTGCCAGGCTTGCCCCTTCAGCGCGCTGACGGTGGTGATACAGGGAAGCGAGGCAAGCTGCTCGCAACGTACTGGTTGGCCGTATTTTTCTAACAGAGAAGGTGCTGCGACAACACAGCAGGGAAATGTCGCTAACGGCCTGGCGATATAGCTGGCATCATCCATCTTGCCACGAACGATGGCGACGGCAATGTCAATATCCTCTTTAAGCGCGTCGGCTCCGGCAAGGCTGACCACACAGCTTACTTCAATGTTGGGATAACGCATGGCGAACTGCGCCAGCAAGGGGCCAAAAATCGTCGGTCCTATCTCGTTGGGCAGACATAAGCGCAACAGTCCTTCAGGATCGGCCTGCTGTTGACTGCAAGGAGGTTTCATGTCATTCAGTACCGCGCTTGCTTTTATGCTCTGCTCACTGTGGCTGGCCGATGGCGAGATGAGTCGGCAGGCGTCTACTGGCTTGATTGCATTTAGCGGAGTTAGCGCCTTGCTGCTGCCATGTTTACTGCGCTATCAAGAAAAAATACTCGTACGCAACGCCGCCGAACGGGCGCCCGGCGGCGTTAGTGAGGTTTAAATATTCTCCAGGCGAATTCCCCGGGTTCTTGGCCCAAACACGCCTACCGACAACATGACCATCAACATACTGGCGACGATAAAGCTAATTACTCCCGGGGTACCGGCATATTGCAGGATCACACCAATCATAATACTGGTGACCGCGGTAGACAGACGGCTAAAGGAGTAGCAAAAACCTACCGCCCGAGCGCGGATGTGGGTCGGGAACACTTCGGCCTGATACGCGTGATAGCTGATAGTGAGCCAGGCATTAGACCAGGTGATCATAAAGCCGCAGATAACCAGCAGTACTGGGTTATTTTGTAAAGCGAACAGTGTGCCGAAGATCACCGTCATCAGCGCTGACAGGACAATTTGCCATTTGTTTTCAAAACGATGGACAAAACGAGTGCAGAACAGGCAACCAAGCGGATAGGCAAGGGTGATAAAGAAGGCGTACAGCAGGCTGTGGGTAATGCTGGCGCCCTGGCCGGAAAGCAGCGCGGGCAGCCAGTTACCGAAACCAAAGAAGCCGATGGCCTGGAAAAAGTTCATCACCATTAACATGAGGGTACGTTGCCGGTAATGCGGCGCCCAAATTTCTTTAAAATTACCGCGCTGCGGCGCCGCTACCGCCGACGTAGCAGGGCGTCGGGAAGGCGATAAACCGCAGCGCTGTTCCATTTCACACATCACCCGGTGCGCGTCATCGTGGCGGCCTTTGCTTTCCAGCCAGCGGGCGGATTCCGGCAGCTTTTTACGGATGACCCAAATGACCAATGAACACAGGGCGCCAAGAATAATCACCCAACGCCAGCCGCTCAGGCCGAGGATGGTCATTGGCACCAGTAGCCAGGACATCAGCGCGACCGTCGGGACCGAGAGAAACTGAATAAAGAAGGCGTAGGCGAAGGCTTTATTACGTAAATGCGTCGGCATCCACTCGCTGAGATAAGTATCAATTGTTACCAGTTCAATCCCCAGGCCGACCCCGACCAGGAAACGAAAGAAAATGACCCCTTCAGCGCTATTTTGTAGCGCCATAATCAGCGAAAAGATGCCATACCATGCCAGCGCGAACATAAAGGTCAGGCGGCGTCCGAGCCTGTCAGCGAGCGGCGCGAGCAGACTGGCGCCGATAAACAACCCCATAAAGGTCGAGGAAGCGAAGGCTGCCTGATCGGCAATACCGAATACCCCGTCTTTTCCGGTATGAAAAATATTCTCGGCGAGCAGGCCAGTGCTGATATAACCGGTCTGGAACAGGTCGTAGAGTTCGAAAAAACCGCCTAATGCCAGCAGGGTGATAAAAGACCAAAGACCGGGCGAAGAGGGCAAAGCGTCGATACGCGCGGTTAAGCTGTCGGGATGTTGTCCTGGCGGGCTAAAGGAGGCCTCGCCGAGAACCTGGGTGGTAGACATATTATTATTTTCCTCAGGAGAAATGTTTGCCTGCTAATGTTAATTGGTTGTTAATGGTTTTAAATTTTTAATTGTTAGCGGCATCACGATTTAACAGTCAGAAATCATGCTTAATGCGTTTATGGATGGCGAATATGCTGGTTTTTTGCCTGGAGTCACGGCGGAATTGAAGTAAACGACCGGCGATAGAAATCAGAATAAGTGAAATGGTATCGTTGGCGAATATCACCTACATTTGCAGCGTGTACTCTGTGCATTTAAAGGAAAAGATCATGTTAAAGCGTCAGGTAGTGAAAGCGACATTGGCTATGGTGCTGTCGCTAACAATGGCCGCGGCACCGGCGCTTGCTAATCCCGGAAACGGTAATGGCAACGGTGGTCATGGTAATAGCGGCAACCATGGTAATAGTGGTAATAACGGCAACCATGGAGACAAAGGCAACAATGGCCATAGCGCCAGCCAAAGCGATAACGCCGCAGGCAAGGGACAGCGTAAGAACTACGGCAAACCGGATCACGTCAACAGTGATATCAGCTATACCACTGCTCGCGCGCTGGCGGTGAACTATGGTTTAACCGGCTATCAGGCGCTGCCTCCGGGGATTGCGAAAAATCTTGCACGAGGAAAACCATTACCTCCGGGCATCGCTAAAAAAGCGGTGCCCGCCTCGATGCTCAACCAATTACCTTATTATCCTGGCTATGAGTGGCGGGTCGTCGGTGACGATCTGGTACTGATTGCGCTGAGTACCGCTGTGGTCACCGCGATTATTAATAGCGTATTTGATTAAACCTGAAGCCCCCGGCGTTGCCGGGGGACTGGAGTGTCGTTATTCCTGATACAGCGCCAAAGCCTTTATTGACTTGGCAGAGGCAATATTACTGAGTTGCGCTTGAAAATCGTCATTGATAGTTGAGTGTAAATTACCAGCAAGGGTGTCTGCCGATTGCACATTCCAGCCGGTGCCCAGCAGGTTCAACGATTCGTGCTTGTTCTTATAATATTCACTATCAATATTAAGTGCGGTGCCTTTAATCCCAAGGCAAGCGCCTACCAGATGGTGATGAAAACGGGTACTAATCATCTCCCCATCAGCCTGAACCGGGATACCTCCATGCCAGACATGCGAGAAAGGATAAAACTCAATATCAGGGATGGCCTTCTGCAGTTCGACAAATGCCGTGTTGTCGGCGCCTGGAATAGCTTCTATATAACCTATTTTCTTGCCGCATTGATGCTGTTGCTGAAGGTAATCGGCAACCTGGGAAACAAGTTTTTGAAATATATCGTCTTCAGAGAGTTCATTCTGAATGCAGCATAAAATATCCGGCAGATCGGGGCTATCGTTTTTGTATACCACATCCAGGTCATAACCCAGGAACACATCGTCCTGAGTATTTTCAACCGCAAATCGACTGGCAGTAGCAGGATCGCGAACGGAAAAGTAATCAAAAGAGGTTATCGCATCGTTAAAAATTTCAGCGGCAAGGAACTCTTCGTGCGGGTAAATGCTGATGCCGGTAGCAATCGTTTTAGCATGAGAGACCTGTTTTAACGCCTGGCAAGCGAACAGGATGGCATAATTTTCCTTCCAGTTGGCATTGATATAGCCGCCGCCGAGAATGTGAACAATATCAGCCGAGCGTAAAATATCGATATTCAGGTCAATATCAGGAGAACCATAATCCTTAATAAGACTGGCGGTTTTATGATTTATATCCTTAAGATCGTTGACGGAACGCCAGCATATTTTCCACAGAGTATTAATGGCTTTGAAATTTGGGTGATATTTCATAAACAACGATTGCACGTTACCCGGTTCAGGGGTATCAAGCCAAACTTCATACTGTGGATAATTTTTATAAAGGAAAGATAGCCAGGTGGCGGTGATTAATTCATCGCCATAATTTGGTCTTCCGGAACATGAAACCAAATAAACTCTCTTGCTCATACCGTTTCCTTTATGTAGTTGTGTAAATTTGCTTAAATTATGATGGTATTTCGTACAGATAAATAAATAATGCGAATATTTAAGATGTTAATATAAATAATGTTTATCGTATAGGTATGTAGTCTGATTTGGTGATGTGGGTGGCACAATGTTCACAATGACTGCAGCATGCTGGCGGCCGGGCGCGTGAGGCGTCGGCTGAATGCGCGCTGTGCCCCCTCCAACGAGAGGCTTTGAACGAACTCGAATCTAAACCAAACCTCACTGACGGGCTTGCGGCACTTTACTCCTTGCTAGTCACGTCTATACTAAGCACAACTTTACACTGGAGAGATATGTTGGACAGTCACCCTTATTTAAACATCAAGGCAAACTGACGCTATCTACTCTGCGCTGTTTGCCAACCGGCAGGCAGCAATCCTTTCCCGCCCCTGATTGCCTCCTGAGAACTGGAATTCGCTTTTTTGCGAGGTAATTCACCATGCTATTATTTTTCTACGCGCTGTTCCCTCCGCCTTTGACGCGGTAATACACGCTCACACAGGCCCTTAAGGCTATCTCACTGCGGTTTAGCAAACTACGTAGGGATATTTACTGCGCGGAATTGGTGAGTGTGAAAAAAATAATATCTAGCTATGCATGATTTATTTATGCAGGGACAACCACATCTAAATTTGGGGATGAATCATGACTGACATGAAATTAGAAAACCGGAATACCAACCGGTCTGCGTCAGAAAATGATAAGCAGCATAAAAAGTGCTTTGCGATTGAAACGGAGGCCTTTAATAGCCCGGATCACACGCTGGCGCGTTTAAATAGCAGTCGGCAGGGGCTGACGACCGCCGATGCGCTGGAGCGGCTGGAAGACTATGGCCGTAACGAAGTGGCACGAGAAACCGCGCCGCCGTTTTTTATTCAATTACTGCAGGCATTTAATAACCCGTTTATTTACGTGCTGATGGCGCTGGCGGCGGTCAGTTTTATTACCGATTACTGGCTACCGCTGCGTAACGGTGAAGAGACCGATCTTACCGGCGTCATTATTATCCTGACGATGGTAAGTTTGAGCGGTTTATTACGCTTCTGGCAGGAGTTCAGGACCAACAAAGCCGCGCAGGCGCTGAAATCCATGGTCCGTACCACCGCAACGGTACTGCGCCGCGGGCCGGGCAATATTGGCCCCAGCCAGGAGGAAATACCCATAGAAGAGCTGGTGCCGGGAGATATTATATTTCTTGCCGCAGGCGATCTGGTGCCGGCAGATGTTCGTCTGCTGGAATCACGGGACCTCTTTGTCAGTCAGTCTATTCTTAGCGGTGAATCACTACCGGTAGAAAAATATGATCTCATGGCCAGCGTGTCGGGTAAATGCAGCGATCGTTTACCGACGCCGGATAAAAATAACAGTCTGTTAGAGATGGGTAATATCTGTCTGATGGGGACGAACGTTACCAGCGGTAGAGCGCAGGCGGTAGTGGTGGCGACCGGCGACCGAACCTGGTTTGGCTCACTGGCAAAATCGATCGTCGGCACCCGTACGCAGACCGCATTCGATCGCGGCGTGAATAGCGTCAGCTGGTTGTTAATTCGCTTCATGCTGATCATGGTACCGATCGTGTTGTTGATTAACGGCTTCAGTAAAGGTGATTGGGTGGAAGCCTCGCTTTTCGCCCTGGCGGTGGCGGTCGGTTTAACGCCGGAAATGTTACCCATGATCGTCAGTTCGAATCTGGCGAAGGGCGCGATCGCCATGTCGCGACGCAAAGTGATCGTTAAGCGTCTCAATGCCATTCAAAACTTCGGCGCAATGGATGTGCTGTGTACGGATAAAACCGGCACTCTGACCCAGGATAATATCATCCTTGAGCATCATCTCGACGTCGGCGGCGCGGAAAGCAATCGGGTATTAATGCTGGCGTGGCTGAATAGCAGCAGCCAAAGCGGGGCGCGCAATCTGATGGATAGAGCCGTGCTTCGTTATGGAGAAGGACGGCTGGCGCCGACGGAAAAAGAGCGCTTTGTGAAGCTCGATGAACTGCCGTTCGATTTTGTTCGCCGCCGCGTATCGGTCTCGGTGGAAGATAGCCGCTATGGCGATAAGAGCCTGATTTGCAAAGGGGCGGTTGAAGAGATGCTCGAAGCCGCGACCCATATCCGTGAGGGCGACAAGGTCGTTGAACTGGACGCGCTGCGCCGGGAACTACTGCTGACGAAAACCGAAGATTATAACGCTCAGGGCTTCCGGGTATTGCTGGTCGCTACCCGCAAGCTGGATGATGCCGCGATAAGCGTACCGCTCACTGCCGCCGACGAACAGGGGCTCACTGTCGAAGGCATGTTGACGTTCCTCGACCCGCCGAAGGAAAGCGCGGGCAAAGCCATTACCGCACTGCGTGATAACGGTGTCGCGGTTAAGGTGCTTACCGGTGATAACCCGGTCGTAACGGCGCGGATTTGTCTTGAAGTGGGTATTGATGCGCACGACATTCTCACCGGCCAACAGGTTGAGTCAATGACTGACCGTCAGCTTCAGCAGGAGGTGGAGAAACGCGCGGTGTTCGCCAAACTGACGCCGCTGCAGAAGTCGCGCATTCTGCAGATGCTACAGAAAAATGGCCATACCGTTGGTTTTCTGGGCGATGGCATTAACGATGCCCCGGCGCTGCGCGATGCCGATGTGGGTATTTCCGTCGATAGCGCGGCGGATATCGCGAAGGAGTCATCGGATATTATTCTGCTGGAAAAAGACCTGATGGTGCTGGAAGAGGGCGTTATTAAAGGACGTGAGACCTTTGGCAACATTATTAAATACCTGAACATGACCGCCAGCTCCAACTTCGGCAACGTGTTTTCGGTGTTAGTCGCCAGCGCCTTTATCCCGTTCCTGCCGATGCTGGCTATTCATCTGCTGATCCAGAATCTGATGTACGACATCTCACAGCTGTCGCTGCCGTGGGACAAAATGGATAAGGAGTTTTTGCGTAAACCGCGCAAGTGGGATGCGAAGAACATTGGCCGCTTTATGCTGTGGATTGGCCCCACATCGTCGATATTCGATATCACCACCTTTGCTCTGATGTGGTACGTCTTCGCCGCCAATCATGTGGAGGCGCAGGCGCTGTTCCAGTCCGGCTGGTTTATCGAAGGGCTGCTGTCGCAGACGCTGGTGGTGCATATGTTGAGGACGCAGAAAATACCGTTCATCCAAAGCCGCGCGACGCTCCCTGTATTGCTCACCACCGCCGCTATTATGGCCATCGGCATTTATATCCCATTCTCGCCGCTTGGCGCCATGGTGGGGCTTGAGCCGCTGCCGCTAAGTTATTTCCCGTGGTTGGTTGCCACGCTGCTGAGCTACTGCCTGGTGGCGCAGGGTATGAAACGTTTCTATATCAAGCGCTTCGGCCAGTGGTTCTGATGACAAAAAGGAGGATGACGATGAATCGTTCACCGGAGGATCTCATCGCCTGGATGTTTTTACTGGCCGGTTTGCTGGTACTGGCGCTGGCGATACGGCAAATTTTTGAATAGCGGAGGGGACTATGCGCAAAACGTCGTTAGACCCAATCTTTATCCAGGCTGTGTTGATGATGGTGGTGATAGTCTTACTCACCGTCTGGATTAGGTAGTTTAAGGCCCGGGGCATTATTGCTCCGGGCATGATGTAACGTCCCTGCGGTATTCGCTCTGGCGCCTGCAACATGGCAAACGACACTTCCCACGACGATTAGCTCAATAATGGTAGAGCTTCGAGCATATTCTTCAGGTTTAAGGCATCCCAGGGCAAGTGTTCGGCGACGGTGAGCCCCACCGGTTTGGCCTGCACGGCGGCCTTGTGGATAAGGTTAACCACTTCGTCAATTGTTAGTTTCCCTTCTGCGACGTCGCCAAAATCGTGTACGCCGCGCCCCGGTCGGGCAAACAGCACCGCGCGAAACAGGGCCGGGTCGAGGACATCCAGATCGAGGTGGACGGCAAGGTACTCAATACCTTCCCGCGCAATCCACTCGTCTATTGCTTGAGGATGTTGGCGTAGTTCTGCCGGGCTCAAGGTCGTAATACCGTGTTCGCTGATAAACTGCCTTTCAACATCCAGCGGGCTATGGATCCCGGCAATAAGGGCTTTGCCAGGCGATAATGGCTTTCTGACCACCTGGGTTAGTTCCACGTCGCCATTGCCCATTAACGCCCCAAGAACGTGGGCATGGGCATGTGGGTACTGCTGGGGCGTCATGACGTCAGGGTGAGAATCAATCCATAACACCCCCAATTTATCGCCATATTTTTCCGCAAGCCAGGCAAAAGGAGCCAGAGAGACCAGGCAATCGCCCCCTAAGGTGACGATGGTCTCTGGCTGATTTCGCGTGATTTTGTCTTGTGCCTCAAGCAACTGTTCAACGATCGCCCGGCGGCCGACAATACCTTCTTCATTTGCGAGTTCAGCGTCTGTGGGTTCAGGTACGCTGATTTCCAGAACGACGCCTTGCGCTGGGGGCGCCAGCCAGGCCAGTAGCTGCGAACCGAAAAAGTAGGGCGGATTGTTACCGCCTTGCCACTGCGGGAAAAGTAAACGCAGACTGGCTTGGGTATTTGGCATCATGGTTCTCCTCATATTTATCATAGTAAATGAACGAACGTTCATTCATTTATAATGAAGCGCACTGTCGGTGATGGCAAGTAAAATGGTTATTTACCCTAACATTAGGTTGCTAGCCAAAAAGCGGTTGAAGCAGGTAGAATTGCCCATCGCCGGAGGTAGTTGAAATGTTAAATAATTCAGAAACGTACCATAAGCTGATTGTCGCCGCGGCGGCGTGCTTTGCCGAAAAAGGATTTAATGGAACCAGCGTGCGCGAAATTGCACTGCGCGCAGGTATTAGCCTCGGCGCGATGTACACCTACTTCAAAGGCAAAGATGAACTCATTGAGGCGATTATCCTTGAAGAGCAAAAATCGGCATTAGCTAAGCATCAGGAGCGCTTCGAAGGTTCCCATTTTGCGCAGATTTGCGCCTTAGCCGTTTCCTGTATAGAAGAAGTGGGGTATCCCTCTTCGCATCAGCTGTGGGTGGAAATTATTGCGGAATCGGCAAGAAAGCCGGCGCTGCGGCAGATTTTCGTCAAAAGCGACAGGGTTATGCGCGACGGAATGGCACAGATTATTGCTCAAGGAATTGCCGCAGGCGAGCTCAGCCCACACGTTAACGTCGAAGAAGCAACGCTCACCATCTTTGCGTTCATCGATGGCCTGATTGGCCGTAAAGCGATGAATCCCGCATTTAGCGTGGCTACGGATCTGCCGCATTTTGACAACGTCATGGCGGCCATTCTCGATAAAAATAGCGCCAGTGAATCGCATGCCACAGTACGCTGATTTCTGTTTTAGCGCCGTGATGGCCCAACGGGCGGCAAAAGAAAATCTCACCCTTGATGCCGACCAGCTCGCGTTGGTCGCCAACTTGCAAACGCTGAGCCAGCAGTTATTCCGGCAGCAAACGGCAATACAAGGATTGTACGTCTGGGGGCGAACCGGGCGCGGGAAGAGCTTTATTCTCGATAGTTTCTTTGCCAGCTTGCCGCTGCGTGAAAAGCGGCGGGTGCATTTTCATCACTTTTTCCGCGAGCTCCATCAGCGGCTGAACGCCCCTTCGGCGCCGCGATTGCCGCAAGTCGTCGCGCAAATGACCGACAACTGTCGTCTGCTCTGTTTTGATGAGTTTCATCTTCATGACCCGGCTGATGCGATGTTGATAAAGGTGCTACTGGAGCATTTGTTCGCGCGAAATATCGTCTTATTAGCGACTTCCAATTATCCGCCCGACCGTTTGCTGGCGAATCCGCTTTATCACGAACGCTTTTTGCCTTCCATTAACCTCATTAAACACCATATGAGGGTAACGGCGCTAAACGGCGAACAGGATTATCGCGAGCGACATACCTCGCTGGAGAATGATTTCTGCCGGGGGAAGCTGCTGGAACAGCCAACTCTCAGCACCCGCGCGGCGCTCGGATTGCCGGATATTGCCCAGCAGGCGCAGACTCTGGAGGTGGGTTACCGGACCTTGCAAACGGCATCGCAAGGCAGCGCTTTTTTACATTTCACTTTCGACCAGCTCTGCCTTGCGCCTACCTCGGTCATGGATTACCTGACGCTATGTGAGCAGCATAAGAACTGGCTCGTCGAGAATGTTCCACCGTTGGGGCGAGTTAGCCCTGCGGCGCAGCAGCGTTTTATCAACGTGGTGGATATCTTGTATGAAAAGCAGTGCCGCTTAATATTAATTACCGATTGCGGGCTGGAAACACTGGTGGCGGATGTGGAGCTGGATGATATTCAACGCACCTTTAGTCGGTTACAGCAGCTCGCGCGGGAAGCATAAAAAAAGCGCCTCTCGATAATGAGCGGCGCTTTAACCGAGTAACCTGCCGCTGGTTATTCACCGGCGGGCAGGGGAATTACAGATCGAAGCGGTCCAGATTCATCACTTTCGTCCACGCGGCAACGAAATCCGTGACGAATTTCTGTTGCGCATCGGCGCAGGCATAGACTTCGGCCAACGCGCGCAGGACCGAGTTAGAACCGAACACCAGATCGACGCGAGTGGCGGTATATTTCTCTTCGCCGCTCTTACGGTCGCGACCGGTAAACAGCTCCGCCTGATCATCAGCGGCTTTCCAGACCGTGCCCATATCCAGCAGGTTGACGAAGAAATCAGTGCTGAGGACGCCGACGCGATCGGTGAAGACGCCATGTTGGCTGCCATCGAAGTTAGCGCCCAACACGCGCAGGCCGCCGACCAGCGCCGTCATTTCCGGCGCCGTCAGGGTGAGCTGCTGCGCCTTATCGATCAGCAGCGTTTCCGTCGACACTCCGCCTTCGATGCGACGGTAATTACGGAAACCGTCGGCCAGCGGCTGCAGCAGATCCATTGCTTCAACATCGGTCTGATCCTGGCGCGCATCAACGCGACCCGGCGCGAATGGCACGTTTACGCGAACGCCGGCAGCGGCAGCGGCTTGCTCAACTCCCACGACGCCCGCCAGAACAATGATATCCGCCAACGAAGCTTTACCGGATGCTTTCTGGATTGCCTGTAGCGTTGGCAGCACTTTGCTGGCAATGGCATTTACCGGCCATTCTCTCTGTGGCAGCAGGGCCAGACGCGCGCCGTTAGCGCCGCCGCGCTTGTCACCGCCGCGGAAGGTTGAGGCGGAAGCCCAGGCAACGGAGACCAGTTCGCTAACCGACAGGCCTGAATCCGCAATGGCCGTTTTCAATGTGGCGATATCGGAGGCGGTTGGGTTATGTGTCGGTGCCGGTAATGGATCCTGCCAAATCAGATCTTCTTTTGGCACTTCCGGGCCGAGATAACGGGATTTTGGCCCCATATCACGGTGAATCAGCTTAAACCAGGCACGTGCGAAGGCTTCGTTGAAGGCCTGCGGATCGTTCAGGAAACGGCGTGAGATTTTGCCGAATTCCGGGTCGAAGCGCAGCGTCAGGTCCGTTACCAGCATCGTCGGTTTACGTTTTTTATTCGGATCAAACGGATCGGGAATAATCTCCGGCGCATCTTTCGCTTCAAACTGAATTGCGCCCGCCGGGCTGCGCGTCTGCACCCATTCATATTTGAACAGGTTCTCGAAGAAGTAGTTGCTCCATTGGGTCGGGGTTTGCGTCCATACCACTTCCAGACCCGAAGTGATAGCGTCCGCGCCTACACCGCTGCCGTAAGTACTGCTCCAGCCGAGACCCTGAGATTCCAGCGGGGCGGCTTCTGGTTCTGGGCCAACGTGGCTTGCCGGTGCGGCGCCGTGCGTTTTACCCAGCGTATGCCCGCCGGCGATCAGCGCGACGATTTCTTCATCGTCCATCGCCATATTGCCGAAGGTGGCACGAATGGCTGCCGCGGCGGAAAGCGGATCGCCGCTGGCGTTAGGGCCTTCCGGGTTGACATAGATCAGACCCATTTCGGTGGCGCCCAGCGCTTGTTTTTCCAGGCTTTCCGGGTGGCGGTGCTTCAACCACTCTTTTTCATCGCCCCAGTCAACGTCGAGGTCTGGTTCCCACACGTCTTCGCGGCCTGCGCCGAAACCGAAGGTACGGAAGCCGGCGTTTTCTAATGCGACGTTACCCGCCAGTATATACAGGTCGGCCCAGGAAATTTTCTGACCGTATTTTTGTTTTACCGGCCACAGCAGGCGACGGGCTTTATCAAGGCTGACGTTATCCGGCCAGGAGTTAAGCGGAGCGAAACGCTGCTGCCCGCGACCCGCGCCGCCGCGGCCATCAACGGTACGGTAGGTCCCCGCGCCGTGCCACGCCATGCGAATAAACAGGCCAATGTAGCTACCCCAATCGGCGGGCCACCACTCCTGGGAGTCGGTCAGCAGTGCGCGAAGGTCGGCTTTTAATGCGGAGTAGTCGAGCTTTTTAAACTCTTCCCGATAGTTGAAGTTTTCACCCAGCGGGTTAGAACGGTTGGAGTGCTGATTCAGCAGGTCAACACGAAGTTGGTTGGGCCACCAATCACGGTTAGCGGTACCGCTGCCGGCGCTTTGCTTCGGCGTCTCGGCGTGGAAAGGGCATTTCCCTGCGGATGGGTTGTTAGTGGGATCATTTGACGTGCTCATATCAGGCTCCGTTTGCTTTTGTGAATGCCATTACGATATACACTGCTACCAATAAGCGATATTTGAATGAGTCTACGGATTTAATAGCTTTTACCGTTCAACAAACATAAATAAAACCAGCGTTTTATTGTGTGTAATCGGCGAAATTCAAAACCACACCTTTAAACATAGTCGTAACGCAGCGGTAAAGGAAACGTTATGATGCGTTAACCGCTACGGATCGCTAATTGTTTGAGATATGACAATTTTACTGCGATGAAAGGATTAGCGTTGCCAGTCAAGCGGCGTGCCGAAAACGCCGGTAAACCCAAACGGTCGGGAAGGGCGAAATGGTTGTCGACCGAACGGGAATAAGCTAATACTTAGACACCATGTGACTGGCGCTAAAGACAGAATACTGTTGGGGAGCATGGTCAAGTACGCCGCGCGCCTGGGCATTACCCCTATCTGGAGATAAGTTATGCCTGAATTAGCTTCATTATCGGCTTTTGCCGCGGTGGCGTTGGGGTTGGTGTTAACGCCTGGCCCCAACATGATGTACCTCACTTCACGGTCGATTTGCCAGGGAAAACGCGCCGGCTTTATATCTCTTGCTGGCGTTGCGGTGGGATTTTTCTGTTATATGCTGTGCGCCGCTTTTGGCATAACCGCGCTGGTTTTCGCCGTACCCTATGCCTACGATGCGTTGCGAATTTGCGGAGTGGCTTATTTACTCTATTTAGCGTGGCAGGCGATTAAACCCGGCGGGCGGCCGATTTTCGCGGTACGCGACTTACCGGCAGATAGCGGGCGTAAGCTGTTTCTGATGGGCTTTCTTACCAGCCTGGCGAATCCTAAAGTGGCTATTATGTATTTGTCTTTGCTGCCGCAGTTTATCACCCCCGGACTCGGCAGCGTGCTGAGTCAGTCGCTCATACTAGGCTGCACCCAGGCGCTAATAAGCGTGGCGGTAAACGGACTTATTATTATGCTGGCCGGACAGGTGGCGCTTTTTCTTGGGCGGCGGCCGGGCTGGCAACAATTTCAACGTTGGCTGATGGCGACGGTACTTGCCGGAATGGCCGTGAAAATAGCTTTTGAGGCCAGAAAATAACCGTTGCTGGCAAACCCCGCATGCTTATGCCTTTCTCAACCGGAGAAAGGCATCTCACGTTCTAACATACTGATACATTTCTGCCAGTTCATTAGCAACCTTTCTGTAGGGCTAATGCGTCAATAAAGCTATTCTTCCCCGCCTTTATTTTTTGTGCTTTCCAGTGACGCAGGTAAATTGCCGCCAATGCCCCTATTGAGAGATGAGATCCGCGACCACTCGGCAGAAGAGATGCTGTTTATCCGCCGCGCCGTTATTGCTTTCCTGTTGGTGGTGGTTTGCTTTGGCGTGTTGATTTTCAATCTCTACCATCTCCAGGTAGAGCAGCACGATTTTTATCAGACTCGTTCCAATCAAAACGACATTAAAATGCTGCCGATCGCGCCAAGCCGGGGGCTGATTTTCGACCGCAACGGTATTCCGCTGGTGCAAAATATCACCCTGTATCGCCTGCAGGTGATCCCCAGCAAGATTGCCGATATGTCGGCGCTGCTTCAGGCGTTAAGCCCGATTGTCGACCTGACGGCGGATGATATCGCCAGTTTCCGCGACGATATGCACCACAATAGCCGCTATAAAGAAGTGACGCTGAAATCCGATCTTACCGATGTGGAAGTGGCGCGCTTCGCGGTCAACGAATTCCGTTTTCCAGGCGTCACCGTCGAGAGCTACCAGCAGCGAAGTTATCCCTATGGCGCGGAACTGGCGCACGTTGTCGGTTACGTTTCGAAAATTAACGATAACGATTTGCAACGGCTGGCGAAAAACGGCGAAGCAGAAAACTACGCGGCCGATCGCAATATCGGTAAACAGGGGATTGAAGGCTATTACGAAAAAGAACTACACGGCACCACTGGTTATCAGGAAGTCGAGGTAGACAATCATGGCCGCGTTGTTCGCCTGTTGAAAGAAGTCCCGCCGGTCGCCGGCAAAAATATCTATCTGACGCTCGACCTGCATTTGCAGCAGTATATTGAGTCGGTCCTGAAGGGCCAGCGCGCCGCGGTCGTGGCCGTCGACCCGCGCGACGGCGGCGTACTGGCAATGGTCTCCAGCCCCAGCTATGACCCTAATCCCTTCGTTAAGGGGATTGGCTACCAGGCTTACAAATCGCTGCTCGATAACCAGGATCGCCCGCTGATTAACCGCGTCACTCAGGGCTTGTATCCCCCGGCTTCCACGGTCAAGCCGTATATGGCGCTCTCAGCACTTTCCGCCGGGGTGATTACGCCAAATACCACCTTCTTTGGCGCGCCGACCTGGACGCTACCGGGTACTCAGCGCCGCTATCGCGACTGGTTAAAAACGGGACATGGTATGTTGAATGTGACCAAAGCGATTGAAGAGTCGGCGGATACCTTCTTCTACCAGGTCGCTTTTGAGATGGGCATCGACCGTATACACGAGTGGTTGAGCAAGTTTGGTTACGGACAATCGACCGGCATCGATCTCAATGAAGAATACGCCGGGGTTTTGCCGAGCCGCGAATGGAAACAGCGGGTCCATAAAAAACCGTGGTATCAGGGCGATACGATTTCCGTCGGTATCGGCCAGGGCTACTGGATCGCCACTCCTATTCAAATGGTGAAAGCGCTGACCACCCTAATCAACAACGGCAAGGTACAAAACCCGCATCTTTTGTATTCAATGAAGCAGGGGAATAAGGTCGAACGCTTCCAGCAGCCGGCCAATTTACCGCAGGTCGGCGACCCGAAATCGCCATACTGGGGGATTGTCCGCAATGGTATGTATGGGATGGCGAACCTGCCGAACGGAACGGGATATAAGCTGTTCCATACCGCGCCGTACCAGATTGCGGCGAAATCGGGGACCTCGCAGGTATTTAGCCTGAAGGAGAATCAAACCTACAATGCCAAAATGATCCCGGTGCGTCTGCGCGACCATATTTTTTATACCCTGTTTGCGCCGTATCAGCATCCGAAAGTGGCGATGGCGCTCATTCTCGAAAATGGCGGCGGCGATGGCGTTGTCGCTGGCCCGACGGCGCGCGCGATTCTCGACCATATCTTCGACCCGGCGAATGCGCCAGCTGCGGATAGCGCGCAAAGCAACGTTCCGCAGGTCGAAAGCGCTGATGCGCAGTAACGACCTTAAGTGGTGGAAGTCGTCGGCGCGCTATATAAGATTTGCCAACTACGGCGACGGCGAGTTATCTCACGCCATAGCGCGATGACCTCGCCCAACTGCAGCTCGTTAACGTCCTGCGGCGTGGCTAACGGTAGATGATAGCGCTGGCGCAGGGCGGCGAGCGCGGTTGCGCTGGCGTCCCGCGCCTGACCGTTCTGCTCAGCCAGTTGGTGTTGTAACTGGCTGAACTCGGCTTGCCCACACAGCGTTAACTGGCGGAGAAAGATTTTACAGCAGCGTAGTAGATTACTGATAGAACGATCTGGCGACTGCAGCGCCAGCAGCAGGCCATCGCGATCGGCGATCCGCTGAAAACGGCAGCTCACCACGTAGCCAATCTGCTGTTCGACCCGCAGACGCTGGAAGAATTGCGGCTCGCAAAGTAGCGCCAGCAGTTGCAGCGCGGCCAGCGATGCCCCCTCAGGCAATGGAATAAAAACCAGTAGCGCGCTATCAGAGCTGGCATGAGGAATACGCTGAATACCGCGGTTACAGCCCGCCGAAGAGTGAAGTTCGGCGTTGACCGGGGCGTTGAGCAGCGTCAACTGACGGGCAACCTGCTGCGCCAGATTGCCGCTGCCGCCCACCATCGCCGCCAGCCAACCCTCTTGCGCCGGGGTGTTAGTCAGATGTTCAGGTAATTGTTGCAGTAGCTGGCGAATCGCAACGGTTTCAGACGCGAATGTCGTCCCCGGCGCGGGTTGAGATAATCGGCGCATGAGCGCGGTGACGACGCGCTCCGCTACGCCGTCGGATTCAGGTAGCTGTAGAGTAAGCTGCCAGTTGCCGTCCACCGTTTGCCACTCGCCGCTGCCGCCTGTATGGCGAAGTTGCGCGAGCAAGGGACGGATCTGCTGGCTTATCGCCATCCCTTGCGCCTGGCTAAGCACGCTATAGAAAGGTTTGCGAACGATCAGCGTTGGCGTTTGATTATCTGCAATGACGTGCAACAGCGGGCTGGTCGTTGGCGGCAGGTCAGATGTAACAATGGTCGCCGCCTGCGGATAAAAGCTAAATGCCAGCGGATCAATCACGACTGTCCGTGGCTGCCAGCGGCTGAGCGGTAAGGTAAAGCCCTGGGTTGCCACGCCATCGCCAGCCGCTATTTTGCGGCAAACCAGCGAAGAGGCAGGTGCAGACAGCAAGCTGGCGCAGAAGCCAGCAAAATCGACGGGCGGGGAATCGGGCGCAAAACCCAATGCCCGCTGGCGGAGCTGTTCGAGCGGGGTCAGTGCGTCAAAACGCCGCTGCGCCAGCCTGTAATAGTGCATCTGCTGTTCAGGCGAGGTGTGCCGCAATGCCTGCAGCCATTGCTCGACATGCTGATAGATGGCGTCGGGATGGTCGCTGCTAAATACCAGCGCCAGCCAGCCGACGCGTTCATCCTGATAAAGCCAGTTCAACGCGATATCGTCCGCGAGCCCGCATTCACGCAGCCCGGCCAGCAGGCTGCCGGGCGCTTCATCCAGTAAGAATTCGCGAAAAGTAGTGACGTTGTCACTTATATCGATCAGCGGACAACGCCATACCGCCGGTTTGTCTTCAACGGCCAGTTGAAAATCCACATTATTGCTAAAATACGCAGACGACGGGCTTTCCGGCGGCAGGCCGCCAGGGAACCCCGCGGCAAAAAAATGGGCCAATTCGGCTAATTCATCAAGCGACTGCGGCCCCTGAAGCCATAGCTGCAGATGGCTGGCGACATAATAGCGCTGATGAAACTCGCCGAGCGCGCTCCGCAACGCAGGCAAGTTTCCGCCCAGCGAATCCATGCTGCCGACCTGAAAACGGCGAAAAGCCGTGGGCGCCGCCATCGCGTGACGGGCCGCGGCTTCACGGCGGGAGGGATCGTGCTGCTGGATAAGCCGATTTTCCGCATCGATGACCGCCAGTTCCTGACGGATATCTTCAGGCGACAGCAGCGGCGCCTGGAGCGTATCCCGTAGACGGGTGATGCCCTCGGCCAGACTATTGGGGGCGACCTCGAAGAAATAGGCGCTGTGGCGGGCAAGGGTGGTGGCGTTGATGCTGCCGCCCTGGCGTTGGATCCACGCCATTAATCGCTCATCATCGTGATAGCGCTGGCTGCCGCGAAACAGCAAATGTTCCAGTAAATGGGCCAGCCCCGGCAGGGCATCGGTTTCGTGATGGCTTCCGGCGCCCACCTTAACCAACGCCGCCGCACGCGTCGTCTGCGGCTGATGAATCAGCGTTGCGCGCATGCCGCCTGCCAGTTCCACGATGCGGGTGGCGGTGGTCATCACAATTCCCGGGTTTTATAAATCAGCTGTGAACGGGTGCGGTTGCGGAACTGCAGCTGGCTGATTTTTATGTCGCTGCAGGCCGCTTCGCGCCGCGCTTCGAGGATTTTATGGTGGTGCGGCGATTTGCTGCACACCGGGTCAGCGTTATCGGCATTGCCGGTTAGCATAAAGGCCTGACAGCGGCAACCGCCGAAATCTTTCTCTTTTTCATCACAGGAACGGCACGGCTCCGGCATCCATTCAAATCCGCGGTAGCGGTTGAAGCCAAATGAGTCATACCAGATCGATTCCAGACTCTGTTCCAGCACCGACGGGAACTCGACCGGTAACTGGCGAGCGCTGTGGCACGGCAGTGCGGTGCCTTCCGGGGTTACGCTGAGGAATATCGAGCCCCAGCCGCCCATACAGCCTTTGGGTCGTTCTTCGTAGTAGTCCGGGGTGACAAAAAGCAGATTGGTCAGATTACCGTTAGCCGCCATTTTGTGTCGGTAATCAGCAACGACCTGTTCAGCACGGGCGATCTGTTCGCGGGTCGGCAGTAACCCTTGACGATTGAGGAACGCCCAGCCGTAAAACTGGCAGGTGGCGAGCTCAACGTCATCCGCTTCCAGCTCGATACACAGCTCGATGATTTTATCGATCTGGTCGATGTTGTGGCGATGCAGGACAAAGTTCAGCACCATCGGGTAGTCGCGTGCTTTTACCGCTTTCGCCATCGCCAGCTTCTGCTGGAACGCTTTTTTGTTGCCCGCCAGCGCCGCGTTAAGCACTTCATCGCTGGCCTGGAAGCTAATCTGGATATGATCCAGCCCGGCCTCGCTGAAGGCGTCGAGTTTGCTCTCGGTGAGCCCAATGCCTGACGTAATCAGATTGGTGTAAAAACCGAGGTCGCGCGCGGCGCGAATCAGCTCCGGCAGATCTTTACGCGTCAGCGGTTCGCCGCCGGAGAACCCCATCTGCACGCTACCCATGGCCCGCGCCTGGCGAAAGACCTCAATCCACTGTTCGGTGGTGAGTTCTTTCTCCTGCTGAGCAAAGTCCAGCGGGTTAGAGCAGTAGGGGCACTGCAACGGACAGCGATAGGTCAGCTCCGCCAGTAGCCACAGCGGCGGATTAACGGCGGGTTTATTCTGGCTCACGGAAGATAATCCACTTCTGTTGGTAAGCTATCTGCAGGAATTCGATGACGTCGTCATCGACGCCGCCGGCTTCCGGGAAACGGGCGTTGAGTTCGGCGATTATTTTTGACGCGTCGCGTTGACCATCGACCAGTTCGAGGATCGCGGCGGCGGTCTCATTCAGTTTCGCCATTCCTTCCGGATAGAGGATCACGTGGCTATCCTGAGCAGCTTCCCACTGCAGGCGGTAGCCGCGACGAAAGGCGATGATTGCGCTTTTTTGCATAGTTATACCAGTCGGGTCGTGTGCCAGGCCGCCTTGTCGGTGACCGTATGATAGGGCGGGCGCTGCAACGCGTAGGCCATGGTCATGGCATCCAGCATCGACCACAGAATGTCGAGCTTAAACTGCAGGATCTCCAGCATCCGGTTCTGCTTTTCCGCGCTATCGCAGTAGATCTTCGCCAGCTCCAGCCCATGTTCGACGTCGCGATTGGCCTGGCTTAAGCGGCTGCGGAAGTAGAAATAGCCTTCTTCTTTGATCCATGGATAGTGCTGCGGCCAGCTGTCGAGGCGCGACTGATGAATTTGCGGGGCAAACAGTTCGGTCAGCGAACTGCACGCCGCTTCCTGCCAGTTGGCCCTGCGGGCAAAATTGACGTAGGCGTCGACGGCAAAACGCACCCCGGGCAGCACGTGGCGCTCGCTGAGTAACTCATCACGGCTTAGCCCCACGGCTTCACCCAACTGCAGCCAGGCTTCAATACCGCCTTCCTGGCCGTGACTGCCATCGTGGTCGAGGATCCGCTGTACCCATTTGCGTCGGGTGTGTGGATCGGGGCAGTTTGCCATAATCGCCGCGTCTTTTAGCGGGATATTGGTCTGGTAGTAAAAACGGTTCGCCACCCAGCCCTGGATTTGTTCGCGGCTGGCCTCGCCGTTATGCATCGCAATATGGTACGGATGATGGATATGGTAGTAGGCGCCTTTTTCCCGTAGCGCTTGTTCAAACGCTTGTGGCGATAGGGTTTCGCGTATCTGCATAGTTAGTCCTGAAGCGTGATAGGCATCCCGTCCCAGCTCACTTCAATTCCCTGTTGCGTCAGGGCCTTGCGCTGCGGCGATTGCTCGTTAAGGATAGGATTCGTGTTATTGATATGAATCAGAATTTTGCGCTTTGCCGGGAGTGAGGCCAGCAACGCCATCATGCCGTGTTCATCGCCAAGCGCCAGGTGGCCCATATCACGACCGGTATTGCGCCCGACGCCGGCAGCCTGCAGTTCATCATCCTGCCAGACGGTACCGTCAATTAGCAGGCAGTCCGCTTTTTTCAGCCACGGCAGGAGCGCTTCGTCCGGTTCGCCAAGCCCTGGCGCATAGAACAGCGTCTGGCCGTTACGGCGGTTTTCGATAAACAGCGCCACGTTATGGCCCGGCAGCGGGCGATCGCGAAACGGCGAGTAGGGCGGCGCATTGCTGGCGATGGGGACGGCGGTAAACTGCAGGTCGGGACAGGCGTCAACGGTAAAACTATCCAGCGGGGTGACAGGATGGTGAATCAGGCCGCCGTTCCAGTGCCGTAACATAGTAAAAATGGGAAAACCCGTGCTGAGATCCTCATGTACCTCCGGCGTGCACCAGACCTGATGGGGACACCCTTCGCGCAGGCTCAGCAGCCCGGTTGTATGGTCAATCTGGCTATCGGTAAGGATAATGCCGCCAATATGCGTGCCGCGCAGAACGCCTTGTTTATTTAACTCTGGCGTATGGGCAATCTGCTGGCTGATATCGGGAGAGGCGTTACACAGCACCCACTCTTTACCGTTATCACTCACGATAATGGAAGATTGAGTACGGGCGGTGGCCTGAATCGTGCCATTGCGCAGACCCTGACAGTTGGCGCAGTTACAATTCCACTGGGGAAAGCCTCCGCCAGCGGCGGAACCGAGGACTTTTATAAACATGAAGACGGACCAGATAAAAAAACAAAATGCCCGCACGGACGGCGGGCGGAGCGATTAGCGGTTGGAAATGTACAGCGTAACTTCCAGACCCAGACGTAAATCAATAAAAGCAGGTTTCTTCCACATTGTTTTTTCCTCTATAAAAATGCGACATCAACATCGTCGGTTGTGTCGGTTTTGTGATGGCAATCAAATATTGCCCCTCAGGGGGATAAAGGTCAACCGGCAACATGTAAGTATTTAACCTTATGTTTACAATATAACCTATTGTTGCCAAACATTTTTTAATACGCTTTGCCAGTTACCCCACAGCAGTTTATCCAGCACCAATTGTTCATAACCGCTATCGCGCAATGCGTTGATTAGCCGTGGTAAACCGCTGACGTCGCCCAATTCGTCCGGTAGCGTAATGCCGTCAAAATCGGATCCCAGCGCCACGTGATCGACGCCCATGATGTTAATAAGATAGTCGATATGGTGAACGATGGTACGTAATGGAGTATCGCTGTCGCGTTTGCCGTCGGCGCGCAGGAAGGCGTTGCCAAAATTGACGCCGACCACGCCGCCGCTGTCGCGAATCGCCAGCAGTTGTTCATCGGTAAGATTACGCGGCTGCGGGCATAGCGCATGGGCATTAGAGTGGGTGGCGACCAGCGGAGACGTCGAGTGATGGGCGGTATCCCAGAACGCTTTTTCATTCATATGAGACACGTCAATCTGCAGCTTCAAGGCATTGGCCTGCTTAATCAGAAAGATACCTGCCGCTGTCAGTCCAGGTCCAGTGTCCGGGCTACCGGGAAACGAACCGTTAACGCCGCTGCCGAAGCGGTTTGCAATATTCCAGAACGGACCAATGCTGCGTACCCCGGCGGCATAAAAGGCCTGCAGGTCGCGGCCCTCGCCATCAAAACCCCCGGCGCCCTCAATATGCGCCACCATCGCCAGTACATTATCCTGGCGGCAGCGTTCGATATCCGCCGCGCTCAGACACAATCTCACGCGTCCAGCGGACTGCGCGACAAGTTGCTTCAGAATGGCCAGTTGCTGCCAGAGGATAGCGATCGGATCCCACCGTTGGTTGGCGTGTTGCGGCGCCATACGGGCAATATATTCCTGCGGCGGCACGAATAGCGCGAACAGCCCGCCGGCAAATCCGCCTCGCTGCATGCGCGGATAGTCGAGATGACCGTTCTCAATCCCGGCAAAGAAAGCGGTTGCAGGATCCTCGCGATGGTGAAGCCATAAATTGAGCAGCAGGTCATTGTGACCATCAAAAATCGCCATAGCGCGCTCCATCTGCTGGTTGTACTGGAAATGCCTGACACGGTAACTGATTTGTTCGCTGCGGCAAGCGGAAATTCACAACTTAGCAACAATCGCCAAATCTGGCGTTTGTATCACACTGTATCAATCGGCAATCCACATACATGGCGATGCAAAAACACGATAAATCCCACACATGCTGGATACACAGGCCTGATTAACTGTTCACGTACTTGCTTAACACTTCCAGATAAAAGGTGAAATGAGGATGAACAGATTATCCGCAATCCGTCATGTCAGCGCGGCGGCGCTGTGTCTCTCCGCGCTGTGGTCTGCCAGCGTGTGCGCTGCTGAAGACGCAGGCGCTTTCGACAAGGTGCAACAAATCAACGCCGGCGATTTGAATATCGGTTATGTCGATATGGGGCCACGCGATGGCCAGGCGGTAATTTTGCTGCACGGCTGGCCGTATGATATTCAAAGCTACGCGCAGGTGGCCCCGGCGCTGGCGCAGAAGGGTTACCGGGTCATCGTGCCGTATCTGCGCGGCTACGGCTCCACCCGTTTCCTGTCGGCTAAAACGCCGCGTAACGGTCAGCCATCGGCGATGGCGGCGGATATTGTGCATCTAATGGATGCGCTAAATATTAAGCAAGCGGATTTCGCCGGCTTTGACTGGGGCGCGCGTACAGCGGATATCGTCGCGGCGCTCTGGCCGCAGCGGGTTAAGTCGCTGGTATCGGTGAGCGGATATCTGATTAGCAGCCAGCAAATTGGCGAGAAGCCGTTACCGCCGCAGGCGGAACTGTCGTGGTGGTATCAATTCTACTTTGCCACCCCGCGCGGCGAGGCGGGCTACCGGCAAAATACCCATGACTTTGCTAAATTTATCTGGCATCAGGCTTCGCCGCGGTGGACATTCACGGATGCCACGTTCGCCAATAGCGCGAAAGCGCTGGATAACCCGGATCACGTTGCCGTCACCATCAGCAACTACCGCTGGCGCCTGGGGTTGGAGCAGGGTGAAGCGAAATATGCGGCCTACGAACAGCGACTCGCGAAACTGCCGGCGATTATCGTACCCACGATTACCATCGAGGGGGAAAACAATGGCGCGCCGCATCCGGCGCCGGATAGCTATCGGGCGAAATTCACCGGTAAATATGAGCATCGGGATTTCAAAGGCGCAGTGGGACATAACCCGCCGCAGGAGGCGCCAGCGGAATTTGTTCAGGCGGTTATTGACGCCGATCGCTTATAAGCCTCACCGCGCCGCAAGCGCAGAGTTGCGCTTACGGAGAAGCCGCATATGCTTTTCATGAGCTTATTTTTCCGCAGGAGACGCCTTTGGAACGTATTGACCACATCCTGGTTGTCGATGACGATCGCGATATCCGCGAACTGATCGTGGGTTATCTGGAGAAATCGGGCTATCGCGCCAGCGGCGCAGCTAATGGCAAAGCGATGTGGTCTGTACTTAAAAACCATCAAATCGATCTGATTGTCCTCGATATCATGCTGCCCGGCGACGATGGTTTAACCCTTTGTCGCCAGTTGCGCAATGATGACCAACAGGATATCCCGGTGCTGATGTTGACCGCGCGTAGCGAAGATAGCGACCGTATACTTGGTCTCGAGATGGGGGCCGACGATTATCTGGTGAAACCCTTCGTGGCGCGGGAGCTACTGGCGCGGATCAAAGCCATCTTACGCCGCGCCCGCGCGCTTCCCCCCAATTTACAAATCAGCGAAGCCGGCAGGCTTATCGCTTTTGGCGACTGGCAGCTCGATACCTCGGCGCGGCATCTATTGGACGAGAGTGGCACAATTGTGGCGCTAAGCGGGGCGGAATATCGCCTGCTGCGGGTGTTTCTTGATCATCCTCAACGGGTGCTCAACCGCGATCAGTTGTTGAATCTTACCCAGGGGCGTGATGCCGAACTGTTTGAACGGTCTATCGATCTGTTGGTGAGCCGCCTGCGTCAGCGCCTGCGGGAGGACGCGCGTGAGCCCGCCTATATCAAAACCGTGCGCAGCGAGGGTTACGTGCTGTCAGTGCCGGTGTCGATCCGCGAGGCGCGATAATGAAAGTGTGGCCGGCGTCACTGCAGTCGCGCTTAATGATAATGATTTTCCTCGCTCTGCTGCTCGCGAATGCCCTGACGCTATCGCTTCTGCTCTACGAGCGCATGAGCAGCGCCCGTAGCGTCATGCTGGGCAACCTTGAATACGATGTCGCCACCAGCGTGGCTATCCTTGATCGTCTTCCTGCGCAAGAACGGCCGCATTGGTTGGCGCGTCTGGCGCGCGGTAACTACCGCTATCAGCTTTCTGCCGGACAAACTGGCGATTATCCCACCAGCTGGCGTACCCGCGATGCGGTACGCTCGTTACAGGAAGCCCTGAGCGGTCGCTATCCTGTGAGTATTATCGCCGTCCCTGGACCGCGCGAACATATTCAGGCCCACGTCACCCTGCGCGACGGCGCGCCGCTCAGCATTGACCTGTGGCCAAAGCTGCCGGCCATCGCACGTTGGCTACCGCTGGTGCTGGTCGCGCAGTTTCTGTTACTGCTATTTTGCGCCTGGTACGCCGTCCGCCAGGTGGTCGCACCGATGACCCGCTTTACCCGCGCCATTGATACGCTGCAACCGGCTACTCCGGCTGCAGGGCCGCTGGCCGAGAAGGGACCACAAGAGGTGCAGCGCGCGGCGCGCGCCTTCAACGCGATGCAAAAGCGAATACAGGACCATTTGCAGGAGCGCACGCGGATCCTGGCGGCGGTCTCCCACGATTTGCAGACGCCGATTACCCGTATGAAGCTAAGGGTCGAGATGGCCGAGCAACCGGCACTCCGCGATAAGCTGTTACAGGATCTCGATAGCATGACCCGGCTGGTCCGTGAAGGCATCGCGCTGGCACGATCGGCCGAACCGCTGGCAGAAGCGCCGCAGCGGATGAGTCTCAATGCATTACTGGATAGCATCGCCTGTGATTATGCCGACATCGGTAAAGCGGTCAGTTTTCATGCCGCTAAAGGGGCGGACGTCATGGCGCTTCAGCCGCAGGCGCTGCGGCGAATCATTAGTAATTTAATCGATAATGGGCTGAAATACGCCGAAAAGGTGGAAATCAGCCTGAGTTATTCGCCGAATGGCGATGTTATCATTCACGTTGCTGATGATGGCCCCGGCATCCCGGAAGAAGAGCTCACCGCCGTACTGCAGCCGTTTTATCGGCTCGAGCAGTCACGTAATCGCGATACCGGCGGTACCGGTTTGGGGCTGGCAATCGCCGCCCAGCTCGCCGGACAGATGCAGGGAAGTTTGACCCTGCACAATCTTCAACAGGGCGGTCTTGAGGCGCGGGTACGTCTCAATGCCGCCGCTTTGTATCCTTCTGTATCCATTCCAACTGCAGATAAATCCCTATACTAAACCGCCGTTTCACGGACATATCCGCCATACAATCGCCTGTTGTAATGCTGACGTTGCCACTTCGGCAACGTTGCAAAGGAGAATGATCATGGCTGTTGTGATTGCATTTTTGGCCGGTATGTTGACGCTGCTTAGCCCCTGTACCTTACCGGTGATCCCGCTGGTGTTTGCCAGCGTAAGCGGGCGTAAGGGACAACTCATCCTGTTGTTGTTCGGTATGGGGTTGATGTTTACCGCTGTATCGCTGCTGGCCACGGCGGCAGGGGGATGGTTAGTCAATCTGACTATCGTCGGGCGTTGGCTGGCGCTGGGCTTTTTGGTCGTTGTGGCTATCAGTTTGCTGTCAACACGCGTTGCAGGCTGGCTCGGATCGCCAGCGGTTGCGTTGGGTAATCAACTTAACCAACAGAGCTATCGTTATGGCAGTGGGCTCGCTTCAGTATTCGCCGGACTGGCGATTGGACTACTTTGGGCGCCGTGCGCGGGACCGGTGCTGGGGGCGATATTTAGCCTGGCGTTGTTGCAAGGAAATTCAGTGACGACCGGCATCTTGCTGCTTTCCTATGCCAGCGGATGCGCGCTGATGTTGCTGCTATTGGGGTGGTTCGGGGCGCGGCTGATTTCCCGTTTGCGCGGTGGTCAGGTGATAAGTGGGCGGTTACGCCAACTGGCTGGCGTGGCAATGTTGGCCGCAGTGGCATTAATCGCCAGCGGTAGCGATCGTTATCTGCAGGGCGCCAGCGGTTTAACCCATCGTCTGGAGCAGCGGCTCAGCGCGTTTATGCCCCAGGATCCACAACGAGTTCGGCTGGAGCCGATCGTTGCGCCGCGGCCAACCAGCGCTATGCCAGAATTGCAAGGCGGTACCGCATGGATTAATAGCCCACCCCTTACCAATGCGGCGTTAAAGGGTAAGGTGGTGCTGATTGATTTTTGGACCCGCGATTGCATCAACTGTCAGCATACGCTGCCTTATGTACGGGCGTGGGCCAATAAGTATCGCGATGCGGGGCTGGTGGTGATTGGCGTACATACGCCGGAATATCCGTGGGAACGGTCGTTGCCGCAGCTTCGTGAAGCGGTCAGCCAGCGGCAGCTAAACTATCCGGTTGTCGCAGATAACAACTACGCCATCTGGAATGCGTTTGGTAATCAGTACTGGCCGGCGCATTATTTCTTCGATGCGCGGGGACAACTGCGTTATACCGCCTTTGGCGAAGGTGATTATGCCCGTCAGGAGCAGGTGATCCAACAACTGCTGCGCGAAGCGCGGACGTGAGGAGGAAATAAAAAAGCCGATAACAGCAGTTATCGGCTTTTGCAGGACACTCGCTAATCGGCAGCGTCTTATTTCGCCAGCAGTTCCTGGGCGGTGCGTTCAACGAGGCTCAGCAAGACCTTCACATCGTCCAGCGTCACCACCGGGTTGAGCAGCGTCAGCTTCAGGCAGGTTACGCCGTTATGCTCGGTCACGCCGACGTTGGCGCGGCCGGATTCCAGCAGGGCGTCGCCCACGCGCTGGTTGAGCAGGGCGATCGCGGCGGTATCACTACCAGCCATTTGCGCCGGACGTGAGCGGAACAGCACGCTTGCCAGCTGCGGCTGCATGACCAGCTCCAGCGTTGGCTGAGACTTCACGAATTCCGCGACGTTTTTCGCCATCGTCACGCCATGATCGATGATTGAAGCGTACTGTTTCTTGCCCAGTGCCTCAAGCCCCATCCACAGCTTCAGCGCATCGAAGCGGCGGGTGGTCTGCAGCGATTTGGAGACCAGGTTCGGAACGCCGTGTTCTTCATCAAACTCGGAGTTCAGATAGGCCGCCTGATAGCGCATCAGCTCGTAGTGGCGAGCATCTTTCAGCAGGAAGGCGCCGCAGCTAATGGTCTGGAAGAACTGCTTATGGAAGTCCAGGGTTACTGAATCCACTAACTCCAGGCCGTCAAGGTAATCGCGATACTGCTCGGACAGCAGCAGCGCGCCGCCCCATGCGGCATCAACGTGCAGCCAGATCTGGTGCTCCGCCGCGATACCGGCAATATCACGCAGCGGGTCAATCGCGCCCGCGTCGGTGGTACCGGCGGTGGCGACGATGGCCATGATCTGCTCGCCGTTGGCCTGCGCTTGCGCAATCTTCGCCTTCAGGTCGGTGACGTCCATACGGGCGAATTCATCGGTTTTCACCAACGTGACCGAGCGATAGCCAAGCCCCATCAGCGCCATGTTCTTCTGCACCGAGAAGTGGGCGTTTTCCGAGCACAGTACTTTGTACTGACGAATGTCGCCCGGAATACCATCCTGCTGGATGGAATGCCCCTGACGGGCAAAGAAGGCGTCGCGCGCCAGCATCAGGCCCATCAGGTTACTCTGGGTACCGCCGCTGGTGAAGACGCCGGCATCGCCAGCCGGATAACCAACCTGGGCGCGCAGCCATTCGATCAGCTTCATCTCAATGATGGTGGCTGAAGGGCTCTGATCCCAGGAGTCCATGCTCTGGTTGGTGGCGTTGATCAGCACTTCCGCCGCCTGGCTGATAACCAGGCTTGGGCAGTGCAGGTGCGCCACGCACTGCGGATGGTGCACCGACAGGCTGTCTTTCAGGAAGTACTCGATCGCACGTTCAATCGCCGCCTGGTTGCCCAGACCCTGTTCGTTAAAATCAAGGGTGATGCGCTCACGGAGTTCATCAACGCTTTTCCCCTGATACATTTCAGGTTGTTGCAGCCACTGCGCAACCGCCTGGCTGGTCTGGGAAATGACCTGCTGGTAAGCGTCAATGCTTGCCGCGGACCCAGCCAGAATCGGATTCAATTTGGACATTGCGGTCACTTACTCCACTCAGACCGGTTTTACGCCGGCGGCCAGCAGGGCCTGTTCAAATTTATCGAGGAACACTTCCAGCTCCGCGTCGCTAATCAGCAGGGACGGCAGCAGACGCAGTACGCAACCGTGACGGCCACCGCGTTCCAGGATCAGGCCAGCTTCGAAGCATTTCTTCTGCAGCAGCGCGGAGAGTTCGCCGTCAGCCGGGTAGCAGCCCATATGATCCTGCGCCTCGTTCGGCTTCACGATTTCGATACCGATCATCAGACCGAGACCGCGCACGTGACCGATAACCGGATAGCGTTTCTGCATTTCCGCCAGTTTGCCTTTCAGCCACTCGCCCTGGGCGGCGACTTTGTCGGCAATCTTGTTATCACGCAGGTGGCGCAGGGTGGTCAGGCCGGTGGCCATCGCCAGCTGGTTGCCGCGGAAGGTGCCGGTATGATGGCCAGGTTCCCAGGCATCGAACTCTTTCTTAATGCCCAGAACCGCCATTGGCAGACCACCGCCGACGGCTTTAGACATCACGATAATGTCCGGCTCGATGCCGGCGTGTTCGAAGGCGAAGAATTTACCGGTACGGGCAAAGCCTGCCTGAACTTCATCGATGATCAGCAGAATGCCGTGCTCTTTGGTGACTTTGCGGATGCGTTGCAGCCACTCAACCGGCGCCGGGTTCACGCCGCCTTCACCCTGCACGGCTTCAAGGATAACCGCTGCAGGTTTGCGAACGCCGCTTTCCACGTCGTTGATCAGGTTTTCGAAGTAATAGGTCAATGCCTTCACGCCCGCTTCGCCGCCGATGCCCAGCGGGCAACGATACAGGTGCGGATAAGGCATAAACTGGACTTCCGGCATCATGCCGTTGACCGCCGCTTTTGGCGACAGATTACCGGTCACGGACAGCGCGCCGTGGGTCATCCCGTGATAACCGCCGGAGAAGCTGATCACCGCCGTACGGCCGGTGTATTTTTTCGCCAGCTTCAGCGCGGCTTCAACGGCGTCAGCGCCGGAAGGACCGGTGAATTGCAGGCAATACTCTTTCCCTTCGCCTGGCAGGCAGGAGAGCAGGTATTCAGAAAAGCGATCTTTTAACGGTGTTGTCAGATCGAGGGTATGTAACGGCAAGCCGCTGGTAATGACACTTTGGATGCTCTGCAGTACTTCAGGATGGTTATGGCCCAGAGCGAGGGTCCCGGCGCCGGCGAGGCAGTCCAGGTACTGTTTGTTATCCGCATCGGTCAGCCAAACGCCTTCGGCTTTGGTGATGGCGAGCGGCAACTTGCGAGGGTAACTCCTGACATTCGATTCGAATTCAGCCTGACGGGCCAAAAAGGTTTCGTTGTTCGCGTCCAATAAATCTGCACTTAAAGTATCAATACGGACTTTATCCGTCATCATATCACTCCCACAACCAGCGTTACGTTTGAACTCTGGTTGAATAAAAAGGTTTAGAAAATTGAATCGGCATTCATAAAGCGCGCACAATATATGGCTTTTTAAATCCGCATTCAATCTTTAATTTAAGGCGCTATTTTGACGCGATTATTACATACAGGAATGTCAATATAATTGGCTGATTTTAAAAGTAAATTTCGATTGTTTTTAAAACCATGGAAAGTGTAATTATTAGTGAGAAAGTCTATATATTTTTATTACCGCTTCGCTGAATGACTGACGGAAATACTTCCGTCAGTTTTATGGTTACTTAACGCAGTTCGATCGCATAATTTGCTAAAGGTGTTACTTTTTTCACCAACTTATTGTTATATAAAAATTGTTCATACGCGTCGTAGCGCGGCTTATCTAACGCTGCCGGATCGGTGGCGAACAGCGGCACGCTCTGCAACCACGCCTGCTGGTTCAGTTCGGTATTGAGTTCCGGATGCGCTTTGGCAAATCGCTGCCAGGTTTGTTGCGGATGCGCGCGCAAATAGCTCACTCCCTGCTGTAATGCGTCGAGGAATTTTTTGATTTTAGGGGCGTTGACCTCGGCTTTGTTTGCCACGATCACCAGTTCGTCGTAAGCGGGCACGCCATAGTCTTCCACATTCATGACCACCGGTTTTTTGCCCTGCAGTTTGAGTTCCAGCGCTTCAATATTGCGATAACCGCCGATAACAGCATCGACCTGGCCGGCCAGCAGAGCGCTGGTGAGCTGGAAATTAACGTTGATCAGTTTAATGCTGTTAGGGTCGATGTTGGCGTGCTGCGCCATGGTGGCCAGCGTCGCTTGTTCAATACCGCTCACCGAGTATCCCACTTTTTTCCCTTGCAGATCGGCCGGAGATTTGATGCGCGGATCCAGCGCAATCACGGTATTCAGCGGCGAATGGATCAGCGTCCCGACGCGAACCAGCGGCAGTCCTTCATCGGCGAAGAAGTGAACCTGCGGTTGATAGGTTATCGCTAAATCCGCCTGGCGAGCGGCAACCAGACGCGGAGGGAGCGCCGGGTCGGAAGGGGGGATGATGTTGACATCCAGCCCGGCATCCCGAAAGGCGCCAATCTGTTCCGCCACCATAATGGGCGCATGATCCGGGTTGATGTACCAGTCCAGTACCAGGGTCAACTTTTCATTTGCCGATGCCTGGCCGCAGACCAGCAGAGTGAGGCCGGCCAACAGAGGTATACGCATATCTCTTCCTTATTATCTCTTGATAAGTTATTCCGGCGACCAGTTGATCAGCCGGTGCAAAAAGGCGTCGACCGCCAACCACAGCGCGATGGTCAGCAGCACTAAAATAAACAATGCGGCGAAGCAGATATCGGTTTGCAGGCGAGCATTGGCATTCAGCATTACGTAGCCAAGCCCCTCGGCGGAGCCGACCCATTCGCCAATAATCGCGCCAATGGGGGCGACGGCGGCGGCCATCCGCAGGCCGGAACCGAGCGCGGGTAGCGCCGCCATCAGTCGAACATGGCGCAATTGAGCACCAAAGGAGGCGCCCATGGTACGGGCCAGATCGAGATAGTCGCGATTGACCCGTTGCAGACCGTCAAAGAAAGCCGAGGTAACGGGGAAGAAGATAACCAGCACCGCCATCATAACCTTGGCGCTCATACCAAAACCAAACCACAGTACCAGCAGCGGGGCGAGGGCGAATACCGGAATGGCCTGGCTGGTCAGTACCAGCGGCATTACCCACCGTTGTAATCGCGGAGACATGGTCATACAGAACGCTAACACCATACCGAGCGCGACGCCGAGCGCCATTCCGCTGAGAATTTCGCTTAGGGTGACCAGAGTGTGGCTGGCCAGATAGCTGCGGTTATTCCACAGCGCTTCAGCGACCGCCGCCGGAGAAGGCAACAAAAAAGTGGGAATGCCGCTGTAGCACGCCAGCTGCCAGAGCAACAGTAGGCCACAAAATACGCTGCACCCGCGCAGTAACTTGCCCCTCATCCGTTCGCCCTCATCAATTGCTGCAGCAGCTGCGCCTGGCTTGCCAGCAGCGCGCCATCATCCGGGGCGCGAGGCGGGACGCCACTTAAATGATGGCTATCATCAATTTCACCATCAGGCGAGAGTACCAGCAGACGATGGCTGAGGCGGCAGGCTTCCATCGGGTCATGAGTGATGAGCACCACGGTACGTCCGGTCAGTAAGCGCGCGGCCAGGGTCTGAATGCGTGTGCGGGTGAGGGTATCGAGAGCGGAAAACGGTTCATCCATCAGCACAATGGGGCGATCTTCATAAAGGGTGCGCGCCAACGCCGCGCGCTGGCGCATCCCGCCAGACAGCGCGGCCGGGCGTTCATCAGCGCAGGAGGCCAGTCCTACCTGCTCAAGAAGCTCGTTGACGCGGGCGTTGTCGACCTTCTCACCGCGCAGCCTGGCGCCGAGGGCGACATTTTCCCGCACGTTAAGCCACGGATAGAGCAGATCTTTTTGCCCCATCCACGCCAGTCGTGTAGTGACGGGAAGGCCATCGCTGGCGATTACGGTTCCGCGGGTTGGCGCCGCCAGCCCGGCGATAATACGCAACAGGCTGGTTTTGCCCGCGCCGCTGGCGCCAAGGAGCGACACCCATTGCCCGGCGGCAATATCGAAAGAGAGATCGTGAAAGATCTCCCGCGAGCCAAAACGCAGACATAAATCGCGAACGTGAATACCTGGCGCCATCACGCCTTGTCCTGCCCGGCGGCATTCAGTCCCATTTGCCAGAAATTGCCTTCCAGCCGGGTAGCGGTAGTAAATATGTCGCTCAGCCCGGCGAACCGTGATTCCGCGCCGCGCTGTTGCCAGAGCGTTTCCAGCAGGCCGATCGCTGCATTGACGCCCTGTAGATAGCTCTCGTCGCCGTAGTTGCGGATCCATGAAGCATAGGGATTATCGTGCAAGTTGGTTTGTGGGTTGTGCAACAGACCGAGCCCGATTTCCGCATAACCCGCAACGCAGGGCAGCAGCGCCGCCAGCAGATCCAACGCGTCGCCGGAGTGACCGATATCCAGAACGTAACGGGTGTAGTTGACGGTTTCCATCGCTTCGCTTTGCAGGGCCATAGCGTCTTCATTTAATCCCCATTGCTCGCAATAGCCTACATGTAGCGGTAGCTCAGCAAGGATGGCATTCATCGAGGCGGCGGCGGCGCGCATCTCTGGTAATGTGCGAAGTTTGCTGACCAGCAGGGCGTAGCTGCGAGCGAAATGGATCAGGAACAGATAATCCTGGGTCAAATAACGACGAAAGGCTGCCTGCGGTAGCGTGCCTGCGGCTAATTGCTGGAGGAAAGGGTGCGACACGTAGCGTTGCCATTCGCCACCGGCCTGCTCGCGCAGTCGGCCGTAAAGACCTTGGGTAAAAGCGGGAATCATCATGGGACCTCCTGAAAATAGGGGGAGATCCGGGCGTGCAGAAGTGTGAACAGGCAAAACTGAAAACTGGCGAACATGCCGACCCGTCCCTTCGCTGGCATGACCCAGATCAGGTTCAAAGGGTTCGGCTTTTACGCCATCTCAGCCCTCACGGGACACCCCTCGGTTGAGACATGTTATACGTCATTCACTTTTTGATTACAACGGCGGCAAGGTAAAAAACGGCGATATCTGTGACGCTGTCACTTTTAAGGAGCGATGGGACGGATCGATAAATAACATTTATCAATTTGTGTGATTAACCACGCTTTTTTATCCAAAAATAAGCAAAGTAAGAAGAGGGTAAGTTGGCGTAGAACAAGGGCTTACGATATATTTTTAGCACATTACATTAATATCCTCTTATGAATGCGTCAGTGCTGGAGACCGCATGAAGCTGGCAGGCCTTACTCTTTTACTGATGCTTGCCCTCGCGCCTGGCGCGTCTATCGCAGCGCAATTATTCGACCCTGAAGACGGCATGCTCGATATGAGCCAGTATCTGCAGGATAACCCGTACGGTTTTCTGCCGGTACCTGTGATGATTACCGAGCCGGCTATCGGCTACGGCGGCGGTCTGTTTGGTTTATTTCTGCATGGTAAAGGCTCCCGCGAGGGCGATCGTTTTATTCCACCGGCGCTGACCGGGTTCGGCGGTGGTGGGACGCAAAATGGGACCTGGTTCATCGGCGCCGCGCATCGTCATACCTGGAATCACGACAGTATTCGTTATCTGGTTGGCGCGGGTTACGCCAATGTGAATCTCGATATCTACTCCGGTGACATTGCCGGGTTTAACAAAAATGTGGCAGTGCAAACCCATACCAAAGGCTTTGGCGGTTTACAAAAGCTGTTATTCCGCGTGGGGGATTCACCGGTTTTTCTTGGCGCCTCGCAATTCTATGCGCACACCGATGTAACCGCGGACAATCCGCTGATCAACAAGGTGTGGCAACGGGTGCTGGGGGAAAACAGCACCTCTTCGGCGGTGGGCGTGGTGGCGGAATATGACACTACCGATAATTTTTTCTACCCTAAGAAAGGGTTATCGCTGCAGGGCGAGTACCGTTTTTACCGCGCTCTTCTCGGCGGCGACTATCATTACAATCAGTTGTCGCTGGATGGTAAATTCTTTCTACCGCTGGCGCCGACCTTAACCCTGGCGCTGGCGGCGAATTATCAGTCGCTAACTCATCATGACAAGCATCTAACGCCAATGGCCCGGCCTTACATCGAACTGCGCGGCATCTCGCGTTTTCGCTATCAGGGCGATTATGTCGCTGTCGCCCAGACGCAACTGGCCTGGCAGTTTGCGCCGCGCTGGATCCTGCAAGGGTTTGTCGGTATCGGCAGCGCGAGCGATGAGGCGAGGTCGCTGTGGCAGCAAAACGAAGTGGCGTGGGGCACCGGTTTTCGTTATCTGGTCGCCCGTCAGTATGGTTTATTTACCGGCGTCGATGTCGCATTTAGCGAACACGAGCAGGCGGTCTATTTTAACGTGGGTTCCGGACTGTAAAGGTACGAATAAAAATGAGATGGAAAACAACCGTCATCACGCTGCTGTTGACCTCTGGCGCCGTGTGGAATGCCTGTGCGGCGGAAAGTGACGACAGTGATAGCTACTTTCCCATCTGGGGAGACGAAGCGCGCGCCCGCGGTTATTCCATCCCGCTGCCGTTTGGCGTCAATCTCAGCTATATGAATATGCGCCAGGATATTATGGTCGACAGCATCACCTTTTCCGGACTGAAGCTGGGTAACCATCCGATCCCCAGCGATATGTTCGCCATTGATGCCGGACACACGCGAGAGAAGAGCAAAACTGAGAACCTGCGGCTCGATATGTGGGTGTTTCCCTTCCTTAATATCTACGGGATTCTAGGCCACACCCGCGGTTCGTCAGTGTCGAATGTGTCGGTCGATGCCGACCCAACGCAATACCGCGGTCTGGATCGCATCATCGCCGGCGCGGTGCATAACCTCAACCAAAGCGGCGAGTTGCAAAACATCGATTTTGTTCTTGATTTCAAAGGTACCACCTGGGGAGGCGGGTTCACGCTGGCTGGCGGCTATGAGAACTGGTTTGCCCTCGTCGATACAAACTACACCCGCACCGATTTCGATATTCTCGACGGCAGTATTTCTGCCGTGACAGTGTCACCTCGCGTTGGCTATCGCTTCAACCTTCAGGGGATTTCCGGCCCTTCGCATCTCAGCGTGTGGGTCGGCAGTATGTATCAGGATGTGCAGCAGGAATTTAAAGGCAACCTGGCCGATTTGCATATGCCGCCACAGCTGCAGCCATTGATTGCCGCGGTCAATAAAGACGGCAACGGCAAGTTTGATGTCAAACAGAAACTCACTTCACCATGGAATATGCTGATCGGCGCCCAGTACGAAATCACGCGTAACTTCAACGTTCTGACCGAATTTGGCTTTAACGATCGCAATAGTTTCTTTGTCGCCGGTGAATACCGTTTTTGACTTAACGGCGTGTAGCCATCGGCGAGTATGATGCGCGCTGTTTTTGTGTCATGGAGAACGCTTTTGATGCGTAAGAGTTTGTGGTGGTTATTGGCGGCTGCTTTTTCGGTATTTGCCCAGGACCCGGTATTACCGACGATTCCCGTTAACCATGTCAGCCCGGTAGTGGGTGAATTATCGCCGCCGGAATCGCTGCGCCCATGCTGCGCCTTCGGTTTCGATCTGCGGGTGCGCGCCATTGGCGTGCCAATCCCGGTTTATCAGATTGGCAATGTGCTGACGCTCGATACCTTAGGTGAGCATCATTACAACGATAGCGCGCTCGGCGCGGTCAAAAATCTGGTTGGCTTAAGCGATGAGCACAATGGCCTTATTTATACCCGCCGCGGCGGTTTTATTGATATTGCCCATGTGCGTGATACCGCTGATTACACCTTTTATTTATTCAGCCGAATTTACCCGACGCTCGGGCAGTCAGGACGCATCTTTTATAGCGAGGAACTGGGCATACGCCGCGTCCAGTTAAATGCCTTTACGCCGCCGGCTTCAATGCCGCAGCGATATACCATTGCCGCCTGGCTTGCCGGCCATCTGGCCTTCGAAATTGCGCAGTGGCATGAGATCGCCCAATGGTATGGTTTCCAGTCGGTTCCGGGTTTTTCAGAAGAAATTTCCGCCTTTTCACCGGAAGATCTCTATTCCAATCTGCTAGGCGCACGTCTGGCGATCAACGTCATATTGCAAGGGCAAGCCGGTTCAGTCGATGCCTACAACCGGGCGATGGAAGCGGCGTTAAAACAGGCGTTGGTCAAACTGCTGGTCGCGCCGCAAAGTGAGACGGAACGGATGTTTCGCGAGATTGATGGCGACTGGTGGAACAGTAAGCGCAGGGTACCGGACAAATTTTTGGTGCTGAAGCGGAATTACGATCTCAGCGAAAATCGCCTACCAACGCCGGTTCCTTTTGAACGCACGCCGCCGTATCGCCTGACGATGCCAAAGGAAGTTGCCGGATTTACGCTCGCTGAACTGGGTCAACTGCAAATCCATCCGGGGCAGGATATGCAGTCGCTGCCAGCGCCGCATATTTTTTATTCTCCGCAACAGTTCCAGCAGCTTGCTGATAAAGCGCAGCAGGCGGATGCCATTCAGCTGCAGCGTATTGAAAAATAACTAACGTTTGGACGCTGCTGGCTATACTCAATCAAACGAATTCCCCCGTTATTGATGAGGTAGCATCAGGCTATGGTATTTGGTGTTCCGCGTGCGTGCTGGCTGCTACTGACGGTGCTTTTAGTTAGTCAGGAATGCTATGCCCTTGACGGCAGTCGGCTAAAGCAGCGCGCGGATGCGGTGCTCACCTTAATGAGTTACACCGTGGTACCTGACGTTACCGCCAGCGATCTGAATATTGGCTCCGGCGCGAATGAGAAAAACGAACTAACCCTCACGCAATTTGGCGGCGGCGCCACCTTGAGTGAGGTTTTTCCGCTCTATCTGGAAGGCACCCTCGGTTACAGTCGCTACGATCCGCAATTTGTGGTCAGCGATGGTGCCCAGAGCCGTACCATTCCCACCAAATGGAACAGTCTGACCGCTACTGGCGGCGTCGGCTGGGACTTTCCATTGTATCAGGACCGATGGGGCGGAAAACTGGTGCTACGGCCTATCTTCAATATGATGCTGGGCACCATGGCCAGTGATGCGCGCCTCGGTCGCTGGGCGCTCGAACGTAAAACGGATGCCGATATTCGCTTCCTCGATGGTGGGCGACTGAACGCTTATGGGTTGGGCGGTTCGTTAATGCTTGATTATGAACTGTTTTCCAACACGCAGGATATTGACATAGAAGCGCGCTATTCCGCGATGAATTTGCAAACCTTCGGTAGCACATCAGAAGCGGTCCAGGGGCAGGCCAGCGCCGAAAATCTGGGTATCTACCTTCGTCGACGCGCGCCGATAGCCGATTGGATGTTGCTGAAAAGCCCGGTACGCTATGTGCTGGAAGGGGCTCATACTATCTATCTTGGCGACCAGCGCGGTGAACTCGGCTTTGATAGCCTGAGTTCGCTCGGCATTGGCCTGGAGCTCGACAGCAGCCAGTATCCGGTATTCATCACCCGCACCCGACTGGTGGCCCGCTATATGTTCGGTAATAACACAGAAGGGTATGGCCTCGGTTTAGCGATGAGTTTCTGAGTGATTTACCCGTTTTCATGATTGCGCTATTTTTTTCATTTTTATTGGCAATATTTTCTTCGCTGATTCGTCTACCTCGATACATACATTTTTATGAGGTAATTGACGATGAGAGATTTTGAACGACACGGGCATCATCACCAGGGTTTTGGACGTCACAGAATGGCGCGGCCGCTGATTATCGGCGCGGTGATTGTTGTGGTGCTGAGTCTGGTCGTGATGTCGCTATGGAACGCATTGCTGCCAGCTATCTTCGGGGTGAAAAGCATCGGTTTCTGGCAGGCTTTGGGATTACTGGCGCTGTGCCGTATTTTGTTTGGCGGTTTAGGTTTTCATCGCGGTATGTTTGGTATGGCGCAGGCGCGTCGACGCATGCATGAACGCTGGATGACCATGACCCCGGAGCAGCGAGAGGAGTTTGCTCAACGTTTTGGCCGCCACGGACATCACGGCCGCTGCGGTTGGCATGAACGTCGCGGCGGGCAACCGACTGACGATAACCCATCGGCGAAAACGCCGGATGCCGAGTGAACGAGGTGAAAAACGCGATGGCGGGGGAATCACGGCTGCTGTCCGCGCTTGCCGCCTGCCGTGCGCGACTAAGCGCGTTTATTCGCGGTAGAACCGCCGTACGTGACGATGCCGATGACATCCTGCAGGAAGTCACCCTGCAACTGATGAAGGTCGAGCAACCGGTGGAGAACGTGGCGGCATGGTTATTCCGGGCGGCGCGTAATGAAATGACCGACCGGTCGCGTAAGAAGCGCGAGTTGCCATTAACATTCGATACTGATGAAGATGGCGATGGCGGCTTTGCCGAGGATGAGCTGGCGGAAACGCTGTTTGGCGTCGCGCAGACGCCGGAGGAAGCCTATCTTAAAGAACTGCTGTGGGAGGCTTTAACCGAGGCGCTGGCGGAGCTGCCGCCGCTGCAGCGTGAAGCCTTCGAGAAAACCGAGCTGCAGGGCTATAGCTACAGGGAGCTGGCGGCAGAGAGCGGCGCCAGCGAGCAGGCGTGGCTGTCGCGTAAACACAAAGCGGTGCTGTTTCTGCGCAGCCGTTTGCGAACGCTTTACGATGAACTTACCGCACCTTAATTCATGCCCGGCGGCAGATAGCGCCGGGCTTTATTTTATCCGTATTCCTATAACATTGTCGCCAGCCACTCGGCGAAGACGCGCACCTTGCGCGATACATGACGATGGGGATAAATAAGCGATAACTTCCTGGAGGGAACCGGATTATTCGGCAGGACTTCAACCAGCTCGCCGCTTTTCAACCAGGGGTGAAGGAAAAGATCCAGACCCTGCATAATGCCGAGTCCAGCAAGGCCAGCGGCGATGTAAGTCTCTGAATTATCCACCACCAGTTTACCCGCTAGCGAAATGTCCTGCTGCCCGGCGTCAGTCTGAAACACCCAGCGCATGGTCTGATGATTACTGTTATTCAGCCAGTTGATCGCCTGATGATGCCGCAGGTCGTCAAGGGTTGCGGGAACGCCGTATTTCGCCAGATAGGCCGGGCTGGCGCAGGTTTTCATACCGACGGTACCGAGATGACGTGCGATATAGTCACCGTCTTCAAGCTCGCCAATGCGCAGGACGCAATCGAGGCCCTCGCGAAGCATATCCCGCCGCCGGTCGGAGCTGCTCAGCACAATTTCAATCTCCGGATGTTGCTGATAAAAGGCGGGGAGATTCGGCACGACCACTAACTTCGCCAGAGCGATAGGCATATCTATGCGCAGTTGACCACGTAGCGGACGCTGCGGGGCGAAAGACTCCATAAGATCATCGGCCTGCGCCAGCAGAGGTTTACTACGACGATAAAACGCCTCGCCATCAGGGGTGAGGTGGATCTGTCGGGTGGTACGCTGCAGAAGCCGAACGCCGCAGTGCTGCTCAAGCTGCTGTAGCGCTTTCGTAACCGCCGGGCGATGGATCTGCAGATTCTCGGCGGCGCGCGTAAAGCTGCCAGACTCGATAATCTCGATAAAAATCTTAATAGATTCAAACAGATTTAAGTTCATTTGTGCCAATGTGCTCCGATGACAACATCGTATTTCACTTTGATTATTACTTATTTAATAACAGTGAAGGATAACTTTTACTATTTTTCCCAACAATAAAGCGGCCTACAGTGGCGTCATCCCAGCGCTAAGCGCCAGAAAACACACTAAGGAAGCCGCATCATGCAAAACCATTCTGTTAGCCATATTCTCGGTATTGAAAAACCTGTCATTCAGGGGCCGCTATCCTGGCTAACCGACGCCCGGTTAGTCGCCGCAGTCAGTAATGCCGGCGGGCTGGGCGTATTAGGGCCGAACGCAGGTTTAACCGCACAAACCGCCGTCTCGACGCCGCAGGAAACGGCAGAAAAGATGCGTGAAGAGATCCGTAAAACGAAACGACTCACCGAGAAACCTTTCGCTGTAAATCTCATTCCGACGGTTGAAAACGATATCTGGACGCCGCCGATTGTAGAAGTAGTAAAAGAAGAGGGGGTTAAAGCGGTGGTTTATACCGGCTATGGTCAAGGAGCTATCATTCCCTCGCTGTTTGCCACGCTTAAGCAGGCCGGGATCAGCATTATTTATCGTGATATTAACCCAACACCGGAAAACAGCCGCGAGGCCGAGGAGATGGGCGCTGATGTTATTGTCGCCACCGGCTTCGACGAAGGCGGAACGCTTCCGGGAACGGCGCTAGGTACGTTTTCAATCGTGCCATTGATTGTTGATGCGGTGAAGCGTGTGCCGGTGCTGGCGGCTGGCGGGATTACCGACCGGCGCACCGCCAGGGCCGCCCACGCGCTGGGCGCGCAGGGGGTATTTGCCGGCTCCGTGTTTATCAGCACCACCGAGAGCCGCGTGCCGCCATCGGTGAAAGAGATGATCGTGCAAGCTAACGGTCTGGATTTGCAGCTATTTCGCACATTGCCAGATTACTATCGTTCGCTGCCGGGTAAATTAGCCGCCAGGCTGGTGGCGTTAGATAAATCCGGCGCCAGTAATGAAACCATAGCCGCGGAAATGGGCGGTTTACGCGGCCTGCGAATTGGTATGCTGGAGGGCAACACTGACGAAGGCTACATTTCACTGGGAACCGGCATCGGCAGTATTCAGC
Organism: Klebsiella sp. 141240; assembly: GCF_050600805.1. Lineage (NCBI taxonomy): Bacteria > Pseudomonadati > Pseudomonadota > Gammaproteobacteria > Enterobacterales > Enterobacteriaceae > Klebsiella > Klebsiella sp. 141240. The sequence goes on from NZ_JAQIRK010000003.1 coordinate 388,312, forward strand.
GGATCAAGAGCGTAGCGGAAGTGGTGGAGGAACTGACGGTTTAATCTGCCTTCCCGCGCTCTCATGCGGAAAACAGAAACTCCCCGTTTGCGACAACGGGGAGGGTGATTAGCAGAAATTAGCTCCCCCAGCGCTGCTGCAGATACTGAACCGCCTGCTGGGTTTGCGGCTGGTTAAGGTTGTTTTCACGAAACAGAATCGTCCCCTGAATACCCGGCGTGGTTTCATTGAGATCGATCTGCTTTTTCAGCTCCGGCACGCCGCCGCCAACCATCCAGTCTGGTTCATTTTTTGATGGTGCACCGACTTTATACAGCGCCACGCCGATATAGAGCCGGGTGTGAGTGGGTTTCACGACATCGGCCCACCACTTAGCCAGCACATCATAGCGCGCGGCGTCGCGGGCGAACGGCCAGTACAGCTGCGGCGCGATATAATCCAACAGCCCTTGTTGAACCCAACTGCGGGTATCGGCATATGACTCGTCATAGGCCGCCGCGCCGCGGGTGTCAGAGCCGGCCGGATCGTGGGAGCGGTTGCGCCATACCCCCGCCGGGCTGACGCCAAACTCAACCTGCGGATTGAGTTTCTTGATGGTCTGTGAGACCTGCGCTATCAACTGTTGGGTGTTATGACGCCGCCAGTCGGCTTTTGAGGCATAACCCTGACCATATCGCTGATAGGTTTGATTATCGTTCAGCGTCGATCCCGGCGTCTCAGTATAGAAATAGTCATCAAACTGCACGCCGTCGATGGGATAGTTTTGCACCACTTCCGCCACGATACTGGTTATCCAGTCACGGACTTCCGGGATCCCAGGGTCGAGCACAAAGCGATCGCTGGCGGTGCGTATCCAGTTGCGGTGCAGGACAAATACGCTGGCGGGGACCTGAGTCAGGGTGTGGTTAAGCTCGGCGATGGTAGCGGGTTTTGTATTAACCGATACCCGATACGGGTTGAACCACGCGTGAACTTTCATCCCGCGTTTATGCGCTTCATCGAGCATAAACTGCAGCGGATCGTAGCCGGGATTTTCGCCAATTTTGCCGGTCAGCATGTCTGACCACGGCAAGATGTGGGAATCCCACAGCGCGGTGCCGTCCGGTTTGACCTGGAAGAAGACGGTATTGATGCCCAGGCGTTGCAGATTGTCGAGTTTGGCGATCAGCGCCAGCTTCTGCTGGCTGATGCGGCTTTCCGGGCTACTGGCGATAATTGAACCCACCGGCGGCCAGTCGAGACGAGAAACCGTGGTGATCCAGACGCCGCGTACTGGCTGCTGATTTTTTGCCGATTTTTGCGTAACGGGCGGTTTACTGGCGGTCACCAGCGATTTTGGCGCTTTACTGGTGCAAGTCACGAGCAGCAGTACGGCGGCGGCAACCGCGCCGAGCCGGGGCATGCAGGTGACGGAGAGAAGGCGACGAGAAGCGATAATCATTACTCCCGTAGGCATGTAGACGCTTGAAAAATCACATTGTCTTATGATTCCCCCACCAGGGCAAGCCGCGCTCCGATGCAAAGAAAAAGAAAATGCCTTTTGTCTGGTATCTGTACGCGTTACGTGCAGAACTAACGACAACCTTTCACAGCAGTTAGCTGAAAAAGCAGAATTAACCTGGATAATTAGCTGGCCAGTTGTGTTACAACATATTACGAGACGCACAGCTAAGGAGAATCCGATGCGAAAAATATTATTGCTGGCCGCCGTTTTGCTGGCATCCGCACCGATCGTCACCCAAGCCGAAGAGATTACGCTTTTGCCGGCTATTAAACTGCAGATAGGCGACCGGGATTCCTACGGTCATTACTGGGACGGCGGCCGTTGGCGTGATAAAGACTACTGGCATCGTCATTATGAATATCGTGACAAGCACTGGCGAAAGCTAGAGAAAAAACAGCGTAAAGCCTACGAGAAGGGCTATCACGACGGTCGTAAAGACGCGAAGAAGCGTGAGAAAGAATACTATAAACACCACAAGAATCATCATCACTAAAACAACAACGGGGCCATCAGGCTCCGTTTTAGTTCCTGCATTTCATCTTCCTAAGATTCAACTCATTATGCGCTGTTATAGTTGCTTCGCGTAATCTGCTTTTAGAAGCCCCCCGCAATAATGTCAAATATCGCTTTGAGTTTTTACAGTGTCAGCATTACCTGATGACAATAAAAATAGCCTACCAAGATTGGTGGGCAATTTTGCCGCCAAATATTTTTTAAGACTATTCCATATTCACAGCGAATGAAAAATCCGATTTGCAAAATAATTAAATATATCTTTTAAATCACATGGTTAAATTACACTTTATTTTGTATGGTTTTTGGGATTACACTTTTTTGGCGATTGTTCGTCTTTCAGCGCTAAATGCGTGAGTGAGATTAATCCTAAAAATTTAAATACGCTAACCACCCATAACTACGAGGCGAAATTGCGTGTTGAATTGACTCGATCGATCTGTAAAATTGTGTGGTGATAGTTAATGAAATGTAATAAAGGGATCCGCTGCGGTGAAGATTCGTGCGGTAGCTATGCCCATACCACACCGGGAACCCTTTTACGCACAGTGATTAAGGATATTCAGACTTGTTATTCAAGCAGGGATAACCCTTAAGAAAATAATAGCATTGCAATGGAAAAGCATATGAAAACGCGAGTGTTTTTAGCCGCTATGATTGCGGTTTCACTGGCAGGGTGCGAAGCGCCGCCGAAGCCGCAAATTACCGATGACACCATTGAAACCACGCAGGTTAACGGCGTCAATTTGACCCATCGCCATATTGTTGTTCCTCCAACGGAATTTACCCCGATTAACGCAGAATATCGCGCGCTGTATTCCGCCGCGGTAATGAGCCAGGCCGGGTATGGCGGCAAAGTGATTGTGCAATTAGTTCCAGGTGCTAATTATATTGCATTGGGACAGGCCCAGGACGGCTGGATAGCGTTAGCCAATGAAGGTCAGGAAAATTTAATTGGCTATGCTCCGGCCAATGCCGTTGTCAAAAGTGAGCTGTATGATAAAACGGTTCGCGAACAGTCGAAGCGCCCGAAGGCGCGTAAGAAAGCGACCTGCGTGAGCGTCGACGGAAATACCAAAGCCTGCAAAAACGGCAATAACGGTACCTGGATTCTGGATTAATCCCGCCTTTACGAGCGACACCGTATGAATAATAACTCTCTTTTACGCCAGGTCATGCTGGCGTTTTATTTGTTTCTTTTTACGTTGGTTAGTGGATGTGGTTCGTCTTCACACAGCGACCCTGCCCGATACAATCTTCAGTTCCAGGCCCACCCGCAAATTAACAGCTCTGCGCCATTAAAGGTCAGAGTGTTAGTGCTGAAATCCGATGCGGAATTCATGTCCGCCGATTTCTACTCCTTACAAAATAACGCGCAAAAAGTTCTCGCCGGCAACTTGCTGAACAGCGATGAATTTTTCCTGATGCCGGGGCAACTGGCAAAAAAACTCAGCGGGCAGTCCTCGCCGGAGGCGCGTTATATCGGAGTGATGGCGGAATACCAATCTCTCGATGGTAAAAAGTGGCGCATTTCTCTTCCTCTGCCAACGCCTGGCGAAACCCCTTTCTGGCAGTTCTGGAAACTGTCAGCAGATCAGCTGCAAGCCAATTTATATCTTGACGTTAACGGGATCCGCGTCGTGCAGCAATAGCGCGAGCCCTAACAGGAAATTTGTATGAATAAAGCAGAAAAGGTGGTCTGGACCGAAGGCATGTTTTTGCGTCCGCATCACTTTCAGCGGGCAGAAAGCTACCTGCAAACGCAAATTCGCGAATGGGGCGGATTACAGCGCTCCTGGCTGTGGGGTTTTCTTGAGATTGAACTTGATGATGCGATGCTGCGTCAGGGCTGTATTGCCCTGAGCTATGCCAGCGGCCTGCTGCCGGATGGGACGTTCTTCCAGTTTCGCGATGCTCGTCAGGGCCCGGCGCCGTTGCAAATCCCGGATAACGTCACGGGCGAAAAAGTCGTATTGGCCTTGCCGGTTCGTCGCGGCGGTCGGGAAGAGGTTATCTTCAGCGAGGAAAAAGACTCGCTGGCGCGATTTACCGCGTTTGAACAGGATGTGGAAGATGACAATGCGCTGTCGGTCGGCGATGCCACCGTGCAGTTTGCCCGCCCGCGGCTCACCCTGATGCTGGAAAAGGATTTGACCGCCGAGTGGACGGCCATCGGCGTGGCGTTCATCGCCGAAAAGCGCAACGATAACGCCGTAAAACTCGATAATGGCTATATCCCGCCGATGCTCAACGGCATCAATCATCCTTTGATTTACTCGATGATCAACGACTTGCATGGTCTGCTGGCGCAGCGTAGCCAGCAAATCGGCAGCCGGCTGCGACAGCCGGGGCGTTTTAATACTTCTGAATTAATTGAGTTCACTCTACTTGCGCTGGTCAATCGCCATCTCGGCCATCTCTCACATCTCAAAACGTTGCCGTTAATTCACCCCGAGTCATTGTGGAATAGCTGGCTGCCGTTCGCCGCCGAGCTGACGACCTGGATGGCGCAGCGCGGTCCGGATGCCGCGCTGCCGATTTATGACCATGACGATCTCGCGAGCTGCTTCGGCAAACTGATGTTGTTGCTGCGCCAGGGGTTATCACAGGTAATGGAAGACAATGCCATCCAGCTGCCGCTGATAGAACGGTCGCATGGGCTAAACATCGCGACCGTACCTGAGAGCAGCATGGTGCGCGATTTCGGATTCGTATTGGCGGTTAAAGCTAGCGTACCGGGTGATGTACTGCAAACGCACTTCCCGGCGCAGATGAAAGTCGCGCCGGTGAGCAAAATTCGCGATCTGGTGCAACTACAGCTACCGGGTTTAATTCTGCGCGCTATGCCCGCCGCGCCGCCGCAAATTCCGTGGCATGCCGGTTACAACTACTTTGCAGTCGAAAAGGGCGGCGAGCTGTGGAACGACATGGAGAAATCCGGCGCCTTCGCCCTGCATCTGGCAGGCGAGTTCCCCGGCCTGGATATGGAATTTTGGGCTATCCGTAGCCCGTCGGAATAAGAAAGCGAGCGTTGATGATGCAGGAACAACAGGCCGCTGCCAGCCATGGCGTGAGCGGCAATAATCCCCTGGTGACGGCCGCCAACCCATTGCTAAATGCGATTCCCCAGATCCGTCATTCGGTATCGCACGATGACCAGGCCGGTTTGCGCCAGCGTTTGATTGATGAAATCCGCCGTTTTGAAGTGCGCGGTCAGCAGGCGGGGTTACCCTACGAGGTGATAGTCGGCGCTCGTTACTGCCTGTGTACCGCGCTGGACGAAGCTGCGGCTTTAACGCCATGGGGGAGTAGCGGCGTCTGGTCGGGCAGTGGTCTTTTAGTGACCTTTCATAACGAAACCTGGGGCGGGGAGAAGTTCTTCCAGCTATTGGCGCGCCTTTCGCAGAATCCACGCGAACACATCAATCTTTTGGAACTGATCAACTACTGTTTGTTGCTCGGTTTTGAAGGGCGCTACCGGGTAATGGATAACGGCCGCACGCAGTTGGAAACCATCAAACAGCGCCTGTGGCAGATGATTTGCGGCGTACGCGGCGGCTACGCGCCGCCGTTATCGGTTCACGGCGAGGATCGCCCGGTGCTGCGTAAACTGTGGCGTCCGGTGGTGCCGCTATGGGCCTGCGTCGCGCTGGCGGGGTTCGCCGCCTGTCTGTTCTATATCATTCTTAACTGGCGGCTTGGCGATGCCACCAACCCGGTGTTGGCGAAAATTTACCAGACGCCGTTGCCGGAAGCATCGATTGCTCAGCCGGCGGAAAAATTGCCGGCGGTACTTAACCTGCGAGGTTTTCTGCGCCCGGAAATTGCCGAAGGGCTGGTTGCGGTCCGTGACGAAGCGGACCGCAGCGTCGTGATTCTCAAAGGCGACGGGCTCTTTGCTTCGGCCTCAACGGTGGTGCGCGATCGCTACGACCCGGTCATTGACCGTATTGCGCAAGCGATGAACAACGTCAGCGGCCGCATTCTGGTGGTCGGCTATAGCGATAACGTGCCTATCCGCAGCGCGCGCTTTGCCTCGAACTACGAGCTGTCCCTGGAACGCGCGCGTTCGGTACAAAAACAACTGCAAAATCATCTGACGCAGCCCGAACGCGTAAAAGCCGAAGGGCGAGGGGAAATGAACCCCATCGCGCCGAATACCACTCCTGAGAACCGTGCCCGTAACCGCCGTGTGGAAATTACTCTGCTGGTGTCGCCCGATAATACCCGGGCTGAGCTGAACGGATTGCCCCAAGGAAATTAAGGATGCTGACACTTCTGCTTTCCATACTGACCAACCGGCTGCTGTGGGGTTTTCTCGGCGCCACGGCGGTGGCGGCCGTCATCTGGATGATTGGCCCGCTATTGTCGATTGTCGATACCCGGCCGCTGGAATCGGAACAAAACCGCGTTATATCTATTGCGCTGGTCTACCTCATCTGGGCGCAAAGCCACATTCTGCCGCGTCTGTACAACGCCTGGCTCAACCGCAAGCTGATGGATAACCTGAAGGAAGACACGCCGAAGGGCAACGATCCGCAGCAGCGCCTCAATAGCGAAGACCAGATCCTCGCCGATCGCTTTGATGAAGCCGCGCAAATGTTGAAAAAAGCGCACTTCAGCAAAACCGGTAATGGTCAGTGGACCCAGCGGTTTAGCACCCACTATCTGTATCAGCTGCCGTGGTATGTGATTATTGGCGCATCCGGCTCCGGTAAAACCACCGCCTTAGCCAACTCCGGGCTGCAGTTTCCGCTAGCCGACCGCTTCGGTAAAACGGCGTTACGCGGCATCGGCGGCACGCGCAACTGTGACTGGTGGTTTACCAACGAAGCCGTGCTGCTGGACACCGCCGGGCGCTATACCACCCAGGAGAGCGAGCAGGCGCAGGACGCCAGCGAGTGGCTGAAGTTTATGGGGTTATTGCGGAAATACCGCCGCCGCCAGCCAATTAACGGCGTTATCGTCACGGTAAGTATCTCCGATCTGTTAACGCAATCGACGGAGGCCTCGCGGCAGCAGGCGGTTAATCTGCGCCAGCGTCTCTCTGAACTACATGAACAATTGGGTATTCGTTTCCCAGTGTACGTACTGGTGACGAAGGCCGACCTGCTTAAAGGCTTTCGCGCCTGGTTTGCCGGTTACGACAAGGCGCAGCGCGATCAAATCTGGGGCTTCACTTTCCCGTGGGAGCAGGCAAGCCTTGCTGACTTCGATCTGATGGGCCGCTTTACCCAGGAGTTTGCGTTACTGCAACAACGGCTTGAAGCGGGGCTGCCGGATACGATGCTGCAAGAGCATGATGCCAAAACCCGCGCCGAAGCCTGGCTGTTCCCGCAAGAGTTTGCGGCGTTGCGGCCGCTGTTAGCGGACTATCTTAGTACCGTTTTTGCCCGCTCTAACTTTGAAACCGAGTTTTCACCGCGCGGCATTTATTTCGCCAGCGGCACCCAGGAAGGGTTACCGTTCGACCGCGTGATGGGCGAACTCAATCGCGCGCTATCTTTGCCGCAGGGAAATGAAAACGACAACTGGGACTCGGTCAGTAAAGAAGCGCCCATCCCCGGCGCCAAGGGCCAGAGTTATTTCATTAAAAACCTGCTGCAAAACGTGATTTTCCAGGAAGCCGGCATCGCCGGGCAGAACCGTTGGTGGGAACTGCGTAACCGCGCAGCGATCTGGTCAGGCTATGCGGCGCTCGCGGCGCTGTTAATCATTTCATGCGTACTATGGCTGACAAGCTACGGCAAAAATAAGGCCTACCTGCAAGAAGTCTCGGCGAAAGTGCCGCAGGTTGAGCAGCAGAGCAAAGCGCTGCAAAACCCCGAGCAGCGCGATCTGTTCGCCATGCTGCCGCTACTCAACGGCCTGCTGGAATTGCCGAAGAGCGCCGACTTTGACGTCAACGACCCGCCGGTTAGCCGCCGGATGGGACTCTACCGCGGTAATGATGTCAGCGACGCCTCGCAGACGCTGTATCAAAAAGCGCTGCAGCAAATGCTGCTACCGGATGTCGCCATGCGTATCACTACCTGGTTACGCAACGACAATGGCAGTGACGCCGAATATAGCTACGAGGCGTTGAAAGCCTATCAAATGCTCTATCAGCCCAAGCAGTATGACGGCAAGTTTTTACTCTCCTGGGTGATGCTTAACCTGCAGCGTAACCTGCCGCAAAACGTGACGCAGGCGCAGCTTCGGCAGCTGGAAGGGCATCTGGTCCAGCTACTGGAACCGCAAATCCAGTCCTCGCCGTATGCCAAAGACGATGCGCTGATCGCCCGCGAACGGGCGTTGATTAACCAGCAGCCGCTCTCCTCAAGAGTGTATGGTCGGCTGAAACGTCTGCTTGAGCATGACGACAATCTGAAAGCGGTCTCGCTGGCGACGCTCGGCGGGCCGCAGAGCGAACTGGTGTTCTCGCGTAAAAGCGGTACACCGATCGCAGAAGGCGTGCCCGGGCTGTACACGCCAGATGGCTACTGGCAGGTGTTCAATAAACAGATCGATAACGTGACCAGCGCGCTGCATGAAGATGATATCTGGGTGCTGGGCGCCGCCAGCGCGTCGGAAGATAAACAGCAAACCGATAACGCCGTCCGTCAGCTCTATATGCGTGATTTTATCGCCAACTGGGATCGCTTCCTTGCCGATATTCAGCTCAACAATAGCGCCGATCTGTCATCGCGGATCAACACCGCGCGTCTGCTTTCAGCCAGTAACTCGCCGCTGCGCCGTCTGGTTATCAGCCTGAGTCAGGTGCTGAACCTGGCGCGCGCCGAGCCGGATACGGTTAAAAGCGAAAGTTCAGCCGAGCAGGGCAACCGCGCGACCCGAACGCTGGAAGCGCTTTTCCGCCATGATGAGGGCGGCGCAACCCAGGGCGCGGCGCTTAGCCAGACGCCGGAACAGCTGGTAACCGAACACTACGCGCCGCTGATCGAGCTGGCGCAGCCGTTGGAAAAGGGCGGCAAAACGATTGTGTTCGATGATTTCCTCAAACAGATCGACGAACTTTATCGCTACCTGACGGCGGTACAGGATGCCGCCAACAGCGGTATGCAACCGCCGGGCGGCGATGCCATTAGCCGTCTGCAGGCCAGCGCCGGGCGCTTACCGGGCGGCCTGCAAACCATGTTCAGCAAAATGGCGGTCGGCGCCAGTAGTGATACCCAGCGCCGCGATCTCGAAAACGTACGTAAACGGATTAGCGTGGAGGTCGGCGGTTTCTGCCGCCAGGCTATCGCCGGGCGCTATCCGCTGGTTCGCAGCGCCAGTAGCGAAGTCACGCCGGACGATCTGGCGCGTATGTTCGCGCCGGGCACCGGCATGATGGATACCTTCTTCCGTGACAACCTGACCAATAAAGTCGATACCACGCAGTCCAGCTGGCGTTTTATGCCCGGCATCGATGGCAAAACGTTGCCGGGTAGTGAAGGGTTATTAAGGCCTTTCCAGCAGGCGCAATCGATCCGCGACGCGTTCTTTGCCAATGGCGCAACCACGCCGTCATTTAAAGTGACGGTGCGCACCATCAGCATGGACAACCGGATCCTCAACCTGACGCTGGATGTTGATGGCCAGCAGTTGCGCTACAGCCACGGTCCGCAGGCGGTGCAAATGATGAGCTGGCCAGGGCCGGGCGGCACCAATCAGGTGCGTATGCAACTCGGTCTGGCCGATGGTACCACCTCGACGCTGGTGACCAGCGGCTCATGGGCGCTGAACCGCTTCTTTGATAAAGCGCGCACCGCGCCCGGCAGCAGCAGTTTGAGCCGTCAGGCAACGTTTAACGTCGATGGTTATCAGGTCACGCTGGAGTTTGCGCCGAACAGTATTCGCAATCCGTTCCAGCTTCCCCGTTTCTCATGTCCATAACCGCAAGGAAAGCCGAATGACTCACGCCCCTGCGATGAGCTGGTACGGGAAACTCCCCAGTACCGGCGATTTTTTACAACGTCGATTTCCGGACATGCTGGTTCGCCAGTGGTCGCAATGGTTTCAGGTGGGGCTGTTGGCCTGGCAACAGGAGCAACAGCGTAGCGGCGAACGCCAGTTCAGCAACGCGCCGGTTTGGAATTTTATCGTCCCGCCGATGTTGAGCGGCCAGATGGTACAGATGGGGTGTCTGATCCCCGGACGCGATCGGGTAGGCCGCCAGTATCCCATCTGCGCGCAAATGGCCTTCAACCCGCTGGAGTGGTCGCCTTCAATCCTCACTCAGGCCGGAGAGTGGTATCAACAGGTGGGCAGAACGCTGCTGCATGCGGTACGTAATGGCTTTTCCGCTGAACAACTTGACCAGGCGCTACTCGCCATTCCGGCGCCAAAGCTGGTAGAGGCGGAAAAGCGTTCGGAAATACTCGACGTGATTGGCTATCAGCAAGATGGGCAAAGCTCCCTTGGTTGGCAGCAGGCGGCGGACTGTTTTGATCCGCAGCGTCAGACCAGTTTTTGGTGGACCAACCGCGCCGATGGTTATCCGCTCTATACCCACGTCCATAGCGGTAATTTGACCGGCCAGCTGTTCACGCTGCTGTTTGATCCCGCCGGGGGCGCGAGACCGGGCCGTCACGGTCTGTATCCGCCGATGTTTGAATAAGCAGGTAGGCCATGAATATTGATGAATTCCTTGCTCCGATTAGCGAGGAGCAGCCCTGCGGTGAAAACCTCGAATATGACGCCGATTTCCAGGCAATGGAACAAGCGATGCAGGGTAAAGCCGAGCAGCAGTTCGGCGACACCATTATCCCGGCGGAACCCGCTGACTGGACGACGGTAGAAAAGCTGGCGGCTGGGCTACTTAGCCGCACCAAAGATTTACGCGTCATGCTGGCGCTGACTCAGGCGTGGACAAAACGCCGCGGCCTGAGTGGCTACGCGGATGGCCTGCTGTTGGTGCAACAGGCGCTGTCGCTTTACTGGCAGCCAATTTACCCGTTGCTGGAAGAGTATGGCGAAACTGATCCGTTTTACCGCATCAATGCGCTCGCGGGGCTGAGTGATAAATCAGCGCTGACCAGCGCGTTACGCAATGCCGTATTGTTACGCAGTAATGGCGATGAACTGCTATTGCGCGATGCGCAGGCGCTGCTCGATGGCAGTAAAACCGAATGCGCGGATTATCCCGGCGGCCGTTCGCGATTGATTGATGAACTGGCCCGCGGCGGACAGCCGGGGATTGACGCCATCCTCGCCATTCACCAGCGCTTGCAGACCATCCGCGAAATATTAAGCGATTGTCTGGGTGAAAGCGGCGTGCCGGAAATGGAACAACTGCAGAAGACCGTCGGTATCGTCGCCGGCGCCTGCCAGATAACCGATATTTCGTCCTTTCACGCGTCCCGCGAGGAGAGTGCCGTGAGTGAACATCAAGCGATTCCCAACGCGCCGCCGCCGTCTGCCGTTGACTGGCGCAGCGCGCAAATCAGCAGCCGCGCCGAGGCGCAGCAGATGCTGGAAAAAGTAAAACAGTACTTCGCTCAGCACGAACCGAGTCACCCCGCGCCGCTGATGATTGAACGGGTACAGCGGCTGATTGAGCTGGATTTTATGGACATCATCCGCGATTTAGCGCCGGACGGCGTTCATCAACTGGAAAACATTTTTGGACGTCGCGACTGACGCGTCCGGACATTATGGCGACAGGCATAAGGTCTGGCGCTCAACCTTTACCGCGCATCTTCGATGGAGAACATCATGGCAATAAGTAAAAGTGGGCAGAAATTTATCGCACGCAACCGTGCGCCCCGCGTACAGATCGAGTACGACGTAGAGATTTATGGTGCGGAACGCAAAATCCAGCTTCCGTTTGTAATGGGGGTGATGGCGGATCTGGTGGGTAAACCGGTCGACAATCAACCGGCGGTCGATGAACGTAAGTTCCTCGACATCGACATTGATAACTTCGACGAACGTATGAAAGCGCTGAAACCGCGCGTCGCTTTCCAGGTCGACAATACGCTGACCAACGAAGGCAAACTGAACGTCGACTTAACCTTCGACAGCATGGACGACTTCCTGCCGGATGCCGTGGCCCGCAAAGTGGAGCCGCTGAACAAACTGCTGGAAGCCCGTACCCAGCTTTCAAATCTGCTCACCTACATGGACGGTAAAAACGGCGCGGAAGAGCTGATTGCCAAAATTTTGCAGGATCCGACGCTGCTCAAATCGTTGAGCCAGATGCCGAAACAAGACGACAGTGCGAAAGGTAGCGAGGAGTAATCGATGAGCAACCCGACTCAACAACATGAGCAGCAGTCCAGCCAGGCCTTTAGCCAGGATGAATTCAGCGCGCTGCTGAACAAAGAGTTTCGCCCGAAAACCGACCAGGCGCGTTCCGCCGTTGAGAGCGCGGTAAAAACCCTCGCGCAGCAGGCGCTGGAAAACACCGTCACGTTCTCCAACGACACCTATCGCACCATTCAAAACCTGATTGCCGGTATCGATGAGCAGCTGTCGCGCCAGGTGAATCAGATCCTGCATCATGACGAGTTCCAGAAACTGGAAAGCGCATGGCGCGGCCTGAGCTACCTGGTCAACAACAGCGAAACCGACGAGATGCTGAAAATCCGCTTTATGAGCATCTCCAAGCAGGAGCTTGGGCGTACCCTGAAGCGCTACAAAGGCGTGGGCTGGGACCAGAGCCCGATCTTTAAGAAAATTTATGAACAGGAGTACGGCCAGTTTGGCGGCGAGCCATTCGGCTGCATCGTCGGCGATTACTATTTCGACCATAGTCCGCAGGATGTGGAATTACTGGGTGAAATGGCGCGTATCGGATCGGCTGCGCACTGTCCGTTTATTACCGGTACCGCACCGGAAGTGATGCAGATGGAGTCCTGGCAGGAGCTGGCGAACCCGCGCGACCTCACCAAAATCTTCCAGAATACCGAATACGCCGCCTGGCGTTCGCTGCGCGAGTCGGAAGACGCGCGTTATCTGGGGCTGGTGATGCCGCGCTTCCTGTCGCGCCTGCCTTACGGGATTCGAACCAACCCGGTGGACAGTTTTGATTTTGAAGAGCAGACCGACGGCGCGGATCACAACAATTACGCGTGGGCCAACTCGGCGTATGCGATGGCGGCGAACATTAACCGCTCTTTCAAAGAGTTTGGCTGGTGCACCTCCATTCGCGGCGTGGAATCCGGCGGCGCGGTGGAAAATCTGCCTTGCCACACCTTCCCGAGCGACGATGGCGGCGTGGACATGAAATGCCCGACCGAGATCGCCATCAGCGATCGCCGCGAGGCGGAGCTGGCGAAAAACGGCTTTATGCCGCTGATCCATCGCAAAAACTCCGACTTTGCCGCCTTTATCGGCGCGCAGTCGTTGCAGAAACCGGCGGAATATCATGATGCCGACGCCACGGCGAATGCACGTCTGGCCGCGCGTCTGCCGTACTTGTTCGCCTGCTGCCGTTTTGCTCACTACCTGAAGTGCATTGTGCGCGACAAAATCGGCTCCTTCCGCGAGCGCGATGACATGGAACGCTGGCTGAACGACTGGGTGATGAACTACGTTGATGGCGATCCGGCTAACTCGTCGCAGGAGACCAAAGCGCGCAAACCGCTGGCGGCGGCTGAAGTGCAGGTAGCGGAGATCGAAGACAACCCGGGTTACTACACCGCGAAGTTCTTCCTGCGTCCGCACTACCAGCTGGAAGGGCTTACCGTGTCGCTGCGTCTGGTTTCCAAGCTGCCGTCGCTGAAAACCAAGGAAGCGTAATATGATGCCGCCGGGAGGCGACTCCCGGCAGGTACAACGCCATGGAAGGAGGTAAAGAAATGAAATTATTACCACTCTGCACGCTGGGACTGCTCACGGTGCTGACGCCATTTACTGTCGTCCAGGCGGCTGATGATTCCGCCAATTTACTACGCGATCCCAATCAACTATCACGTAATGATGTGCGGTTGAGCGGCGAAAAGTTTCTCAAGGCCTGGCTGGCGCAAGACAATACCCAGCAGCAGTTAAAGGCCAATATGTATCTGCTTGGCGTGATGGATGCAACAGAAGGTAAAGCCTGGTGCGGTTATCAGCAGGCACTGCCGGGATCGCTTCGAGAAAGCGTCTACAGCTATTTCAAAAAGCTGCCCGACGAGCGAATAAAACAGCCTGCGGCGATGCTGATTACCGAAGCGTTGGCGAAGGAGTTGCCTTGTCATGGATAACCACTGGAGAATAAAAATGAACGCCAGACCTTCTTTTGTTGCCGCATGGGCGGCGGCAACGCGCATTTACGACGCTAACGATCCTATTGGTAAAGTTAAGCGAGTCATCGGTGGAAAAGTGAAACACAACTTTGAAATACCGGAACAGCAGGGTGGCTGGTCAAATAGCTGTGCCGTACGCATGAGCTATGTGTTGAACTATACCGGGCATCCAGTGCCGCGTATTGCCGGACTGACAGTATCTGGCGCAGATAACAAATGGTATTTCTTCCGGGTTAAAGATGTTATCGCCTGGCTGACCCGCCAGTGGGGTAACCCCGATATGATCGTTAGTTATCCTTCTTTACCCGTTCAGCAGTTAGCTAATACAAAAGGCGTGATTTTGTTCGAAGTACAGGGCTGGAGCGATGCCGCTGGCCATGCCACTTTTTGGAATGGCTTAACCTGTTCGGATCACTGTTATTTCAATGCCCAGGACACTAATTACACGACGACCAAAGCCAATTTTTGGGAGTTGCCATGAACAGAATCATTATCAGTCTGCTGCTTGCTAGCAGTGCGTCGGCTTATGCCTGGGACGACCCGGTATTGTTTGTTAAACAGCTACCCTATAAGCAGGTTGTTAAAGACGTGGTTTTATCCCGCTGTCTGGCGCAGGTAGCCGATGATAAAAGTCAGTTTTCTGTGGATGCTGCGCGCAGTAGCAATGCGTTGCTGGAGTGGGTGCCTTTCGATATTGAAAACGGTAATGACAAAATTAACGCCATTATTACTAAATACAAAAGTGCCACCAATGACTTTCATTCCGAGAGACAACCCGCAATTCAGGGCGTCACTTTGAATTGTTTGCGCCTTTATCATAGTACGGAACTGGATCAATTAACTTCGCAGATAATCATCGGTGATCCTAATAAAACCTGGAATCAGGATAACCCGCATTAATTTCAACTTTGCATTCCTGCTATTTCACAGCATGAGTGTTAAGACCAGCAATGGGCTTAAGCCTGTTGCTCTGAGGCAGAGGTAAAATATGGATGGTTTTATTCAGCCCCATGCTTTCCTGTTTGCCATATAAGTGCTTTTTCGAAAGCAATAATTTTCATTAACGAAGAGTAGATATTATGGCTATTGATATGTTTCTGAAGGTCGAGGGTGTAACCGGTGAATCAAAAGATTCTAATCACACCGGTTGGACTGATATTACCTCTTTTTCCTGGGGCGCATCCCAGCCGGGTAATATGAGCGTGGGCGGCGGTGGCGGTGCGGGTAAAGTGAATTTCAACGACCTGCACGTAAATGCGCTGATCGACAAATCCACCACCGCGATTCTGAAGCACTGCTCCAGCGGCAAGCACCTGACCAAAGTTGAACTTTCGGTCTGCAAAGCCGGTGGTCAGCAGGTTGAATATGCGCGAATCACCCTCGAAGATGTACTGGTGACTTCCGTGCAGTACACCGGCGCCGATAACGGCGACACCGTTGGCGTAACCTATGCCTTCCAGGCGGCGAAAGTGAAACAGCAGTACTGGGAGCAGACTTCCGCTGGCGGTAAAGGGGCAGAAAGCAGCGCCGGCTGGAATATCAAAGAAAATAAAGAAGCATAATTGCCTACGTGCCGGGGATTTTCCCCGGCCATTCTCAATCAAGGAGGAAGGATACATGGCAAATTTGCAGGAAGGGGGTTATCGTTCTCTTACTATCGGCGAGATAGCATTAGCACGTTTGGTTTTTGGCGACGCAATAAAATATTCTGAAGTTAAAGGACATAATAAAATTTACTTACCATTTAACATGCAATCAAATAATGTTGTAATGACGCCTAATGGTGAAATGTATTGATCGGCGGGCATGGTTATGAGTAAATTTTTTATTATATTGGCGTTCACAATCATGATAAACGCCTGTGTACCTCACCCGGCACAATATCAGACGTTTTCAGTAACACTAAAAAACAATGAACCTTGTTTTGCTCTCCCCGTTAACTCAGGGCTGGAAGCGCCTATCACTAGTTCTTCGCCCACCATTATGAAAAAAACGGCCAATGAATGGAAACCAATATCACCGCCAGCGACGTTCAGCCCTACCGCGATGTTAAATAGCCAGCAGTGTCACCAATGGAGTGGTATTACATGGCAAGCTGGAGAATATGATGTTGCACTAAAGGTGTCTGGTAAAAACGATTCCGTTCGTTATGGTGCTCGATTCTCCTTAGTAGAAAGTGCTTCAGGGCAATTTAAGCTTACACAGACTGAATAAAATGTGCCCCCGCAAACGCCGCCGTTCTTATTTCGAGAGCGGCAGCGTTTGTGCGCCAATCATATCAGCAGGAATAGGCTATGCGATTCACGATTATTTCGACCAAAGCCGGTCATCAGCCCCCGCAGGGCAGCTGTGACTTTTACGCGCCGGGCGGTACCATTGGGCGCGGTACGGACAATAACCTGGTGCTGCCGGATGACGACCGCGCCATTTCTCGCCTGCAGGCCATCGTTCACGTGGCGGCAGACGGCGAGTGCAAAATTACCAATCGCGGCAACGTGACGCGGGTGGTACTCAACGAGATCCCGCTGGAGCGGGGGCGTCAGGTTGAACTCCAGGATGGCGATATCCTCGCCATTGACGACTATCGTATCGAAGTCAGCGATCTGCTGCAGGATAGCCAACCGATAAGCCGAATGGCGGCGAGCGGTCAGCCGCCTGTCACTGCGAAACCGTCAACACCTGCGCCATCCGCAGCGCCCACCGTGGCGGAAGCCGCGCCAACCGCGGTGCCGTCAGAAATCTGGGATAGCCTGATGCAGGAATTCTCGATTGCCGACAGTATTTCCAGCAGCCGGGCTAAGCCGCAGGCCGATAATGCGCCGAATCCCTTCGCAGAGCCGAAGCCTGCTGAACGTAATCCGGAAGATCCGCTGGCGATGTTCGCTGATAGCGAACCGCTGTTTGAGCGCCCGCCGGTGGCGACGGACGACCTGTTTGCCGATGACACCCCATTTGATCGCGATAGTATCTTTGCCGACGTTACGCCAACGACGCTGGTGCCGCCAGTTGAAAAACCGGCTCAGCCTGTCGCCGATGAGCCGCAGGCAGAATTAGATCCGCTGGCGCTCTTTGGCGGCGACGCTAGCGCCAAAACCGCGCGTCATGACGATCCGCTGGGGCTAATGGGCGGCGCGCCGCTGACATCGGTAGATGCCTTCAGCAACGAAGAGCCTGCTAAAACGGTTGCCGACGAGCCTGATGCCGCTTTTGATTCGCCATTATTGATGGCCCAGCCGCCGCAGGAGCCGCCCGCGGCAGCGCGTGAAGAAGCGCCGGAAATAACCTTACCGACGCCGCAGGCCGTGGCGCGGCAAGCCGCCCAAACGCCAAAAGGGCGCTTGCGTATCGATCCCGTGCGTCATGAACATCAGGCGACCAGCACGCCGCAGCCGAGTAACGGCGAAGTGCTGCAGGGAGAGTTACTGGAGGCCTTACTGGAAGGCATGGGGCTCGGCGATATGCAGCCGGTCCCGCAGTTCGACAAAGAGAATATGCGACAGCTTGGCCAAATGCTGAGCATGTTCTCGCAGGGAACCGTCGCGCTGCTCTCTTCGCGTTCGATCCTCAAACGCGGTGTCAAAGCCGATATGACCATGGTACTGGACGACGCCAATAACCCGTTCAAGCTGTTGCCTTCGGGCAAAACCGTGCTGATGCAGATGTTCGGCGCGCGGATGCCGGGCTTTATGCCGCCGAAAAAATCGGTACGCGATGCGTTGATTGACCTGCAGGCCCATCAGTTAGGGATGATCTCGGGGATCCGCGCGATTATCGCCGCGATGCTGCAGTCCTTTAACCCCGAGCAGCTGGAAGAAGAGGCTAAACGCGATGGCCACACTTCGCGTCTGGCGCTTCCGGCCAGCCGCAAAGCGGCGTTATGGGACTATTTTGTCCGTACCTACGGCGAAACCGCCGGGGAAATTGAAGACGATTTCCACACCCTGTTTGGCGAAGCGTTCCTCTATGCCTATGACATGGAAGTGAATCAGTACAAAGACTCACAGAGCGGATCGGAAGAATAATGGACATTACCACGGCTTCTCTTTCCCGCCAGGGAACGCGCGCCAGCAATCAGGATCAGACCGGCGAATGCGTGGGTGAGCGCTCCGCCTGCTTTGTGGTCTGCGACGGTATTGCCGGGTTGCCCGGCGGCGAGGTGGCGGCGGAACTGGCGCGCAACGCGATTCTGGATCGGTTTGACGGCGATAATCATCTGAACGCCCAGACCATTCGCCAGTATGTACAGCAGGCCAACGGCGCCATTCTCCAGCAACAGCAGGCGACGCCGGATTATCGGCGAATGGGCACCACGCTGGTGAGCCTGTTTATCGATCGCGATTATAAGCTGGCCTATTGGGCCCACGCCGGTGATAGCCGGTTATACCTGTTTCGCCGCGGCTGGCTGTACCACGTCACCACTGACCACAGTCTGGTCCAACAGATGAAAGATGCCGGACATCAGACCGACGATATTAACAGTAATCTGCTGTACCGGGCGTTAGGCATGGCCAGCGACGGCGCGGAAGCCAGCTATAGCGATGTGGTGCCGGTAGAAGATGGCGATGCCTTTTTGCTCTGTACCGACGGTTTCTGGCACGGCGTCGGCGAAGAGCAGATGAAATCCTCCCTGCAGATGGTCAACACCCCGCAGGAGTGGTTAACCCTGATGAATCAGTATCTTCAGAGAAACAATGACGGCGACCAGGCCTCGCAGGACAACTACAGCGCCGTCGCGGTATGGATGGGCAGTCCGGAAGAGGCGACGCTGCTGCACTCGCTGGCCGACGCCGCGCAATTTTTCCCCCTGCGGGATTGAGACAGGCTAAGAAGGATTTTTATGAAACATTGGATATTGGGTGCGGCACTATTTGCCGCCACCGGCGTCGCGCAGGCGGAAAACTACCGTATCGTGCAATCGCCTTCGCAAAAACTGGATGTCTGGATCGATAACATCAAGGGTAATACCGCGCAGAGCTGGTGCGCTAATGAAGTGGCGCTACGCATCGTCGCCAATGGCAATAAGAACGTTAAGATACTGGATAACTTCCTACCGCGCGTCGGCGCATTAATGGAGCATCAGTGTTCGCGTTTGCAGCAGTTGAACTGGACGCTGGTTGACGCTAACAATGGGCATATCGCTCAGGGGAGCGCGGCGAAAAACAAAAAATGGGCGGTAAAAGTCGCGCCGGCCGATACCGCGGCGGCGGAAAAGCCCGTCGCGCCAGCCTGGCTGCCGCCGGAAGAGAAGGCGGAAAAACTGTCCCCCGCCGCCGACCGTACGCCGTGGCAGGAGTTCACATTGCAGGGCGGCTGTCGACTGCGCACCTTCTGGCAGGAAAGCGCCGCCGCCTTATTCATTCCCGCTGTTGAATCCGGTAGTTGCGAAAAGGGCGGCTGGCTGAGCGGTCGCACCGTCATCACTCAATCCGTTAACGGTAAAGAAAAGCAGAGCACCGTGACGTTTGTGCACGGCTTCCCGGTGGCGGGTCTCAATGCCGCCGCTGACCCCAACAAACTGCTGATCACCGCGGTCAATAACCAACGCATGGTAGTCAGCAATGAAAACGCTCAACAAAGCTGGATGATCCTGCCTTATGACCCCGGGCAAAACGGTTGGCAGATGACCGGCACGCTGGCTATCGAAATGTCTCGCGAACTGGCCAACGATCCGTCGCGTCTACAGGCGCGGATAGAGGCGGCGCGTAGCGTCTGGACGCCGTGGCTGGCGCCGGATATCAAACTCAACGTTGTGCTGATCGACGGCCTGCACCCGCTGCTGCGTAACCCGGCGGCAGGCGCATGGCGCGCGGCGAACTAAGGAGCGACGATGAACACGCTATATCAACAGCTGGCTGGCGAAAGCGTCGGCGCGGCGCTGCAGCGCCTGGAAAGCGAGATCAAAAGCCGTCCCGCCGATGCCGATTTACGTGCGGCGTTCGTCCAGTTTCTATGCCTGAGCGGTAACTGGACGCGCGCGTTGGCGCAGCTAAAAAGCTGGCTGGCGCTGAAGCCGCAGGCCAGGCCAACGGTCACCCTGCTGGAACAGAGCATTCAGGGCGAGCAGCAGCGCGATGCGGTATTTGCCGGCAGCGCCCGCCCGCAGATGCCGGACAGCCAGTGGCCGTGGCTGTCTGCGCTGGCCTCCGCGCTTTGTGCTGATTCAGAAACCGCCCAGCGACAGCGGCTGGCCGCCTTTGAACAGGCGCCCCTTAATCCTGGCAATCTCAATCAGGCGGATACCCCCGCGGTCGCTTTTCACTGGTTGATGGACGGCGACGCGCGTCTGGGCCCGGTTTGCGAACTTATCGTCAATGGCCGGTATTGCTGGCTGCCGTTCGCCGCTATCGCCGAAATTCGTTTTCAGGCCCCGGCGAGTGTCACCTGTCTGGTGTGGCGACATGCGCTGGTACGCCTGACCGATGGTAGCGAGCAAGTGTGTCAGATCCCCGCGCGTTACCCTGTCACGCCGCAGGCGGAGGCGCGCTTCCAGCTGGGCCGCGCCACCGAGTGGCAGCCGCTGGACGACGAAGGCGCGCTGTATCAGGGCCACGGGCAGAAAGTGTGGCTTAACGATAACGATGAATTCCCGATTCTCTCTCTCGACGTGGTGAGTTTTGCATGAACAAACCGGTACGCGACGGTGACGCGCTGCGCAGCGGCTGGCAGGCGCGTAGTAAGCAAGAGACCATTGGCGCCCGCGATAAGATGCAGCCGTCGCTGCTCGACCGCCTGACCGATAATCAGCCGCAGAAAAAATCGGAGCCGCTTAACAGCAACCTGATCACCCACAGTACGCTGCGCCGTCACGTGCTGCGCGATCTGCAGTGGCTGTTTAATACCATCAATCATGACGATCCGCAGGCGTTGGCCGCGTTGGCGCACGTGCGCCGTTCGGTGGTTAATTTCGGCGTCGCGCCGCTGGCCGGGAAACGGATGTCGGATATTGAATGGCAGGATATACAACGCAAACTTACCGAGGCGATTATTAGCTTCGAACCGCGCATTCTGCCGCAGGGGCTGCAGGTCCGCTGTATTTCTGATACCCAGTCACTGGATTTACATAACGTCCTGTCGATTGAAATTAAAGGGCGTCTGTGGTGCGTACCGTATCCATTAGAGTTTTTGTTCCGTACCGATGTGGATCTCGAAAATGGCCACTTTGAATTGAAAGACGCGGGGTAACGATGGAAGGCAAACTGCTTGAATATTACAACCGCGAGCTGGCCTATCTGCGTGAGATGGGCGCTGAATTCGCCGAACGCTATCCGAAGGTTGCCGGCAGGTTGGGCATGCGCGGTATTGAGGTCGCCGATCCTTACGTTGAGCGGATGATGGAGGGTTTCGCCTTTCTGACTTCGCGCGTGCAGCTAAAAATGGACGCCGAATTCCCGCGCTTTTCACAGCGCCTGCTGGAGATGATCGCGCCCAATTATCTGGCGCCTACGCCGTCGATGGCGATAGCCGAACTGCAGCCGGACATTAATAAAGGCGATCTGAGTAAAGGTTTCGTGGTGCCGCGCGGTACGATGATGGACAGCCAGGTACTGAAGAAAAACGGCGTCACCTGTAGCTATACCACCGCGCACGATGTCACGCTGTTGCCGCTGCGTATTGAGAAAGCCGAACTCGGTGGGATCCCCGCCGATGTGCCGCTGGCCGCGCTTGGGCTAAGCCAGCGCGGCGCCGTCAGCGCTTTGCGCCTGCGTATCAGCTGTGAAGGGGCTCAACATCTTGGCCATCTGACCTTTGACCGGCTGGCGTTTTTCTTAAGCGGCCCGGATATTGAGGCGCTACGCCTGCTGGAGCTGATTCTTGCCCACCAGGTCGGCGTGGTGTGCCAGACCACCGGGCGCGATCCGCTGCGTTTTTCGCTGAGCGAAGAGGCTATACAACAAGAGGGTTTCGCCGCCAATCAGGCGCTGTTACCGGAAGATCTTCGCAATTTTGACGGCTACCGGTTGCTGCACGAATACTTTGCCTTCCCGGCGCGCTTCCGCTTTATCAGTATTAACGGCCTCAGCAAGTTAATCGGTCAGTGCAAGGAAGAAAAATCCTTCGATATTATTGTTCTGCTGGATAAAACCGACGACCGGCTGGAACAAGTGGTGGAAGCTAACCACTTCGCGTTGCACTGCACGCCGGTGATTAACCTGTTTCCGAAAATCGCCGCCCGCCAGTCGCTGAGCGACAGCCAACATGAATACCATCTGGTGGTCGATAACATCCGCCCGCTGGATTATGAAATCTATTCGGTGAGTAAAATTCACGGCAGTGCCGATGGTCACCGCGACGATCGCGAGTTCCGTCCATTCTGGAGTTCATGGAGCAAGGATGCCGGAGATTACGGCGCTTATTTTTCACTGCGCCGCGAACAGCGGGTGCTTTCCGAACACGCGCTGCGCTATGGCACGCGTACCGGCTATACCGGCTCTGAGACCTTTGTCTCACTGGTCGATGAGCAGCATGCGCCGTGGCAGGAAGATCTGCGTTACATCACCGCCGAGGTGCTGTGCACCAGCCGCGATCTGCCGTTGATGCTACAACAGGAGCTGGGGCAATTCGTGCTGGCGGATTCGCTACCGGTAAAAACATTGAAAATGCGTAGCGGCCCAACGCCGCCGCGACCGGCGCTGGCGGAAGGGCTCAGCACCTGGCGGCTGATAAGCCAGCTGCAGATGAACTATCTCAGCCTGATGGACGGTGAAAATGGCGAAGGCGCCGCGGCGCTGCGCCAGTTGCTTGGGCTGTATGCCGGGCTGGCGGAGACCGCCGTGGCTCGCCAAATCGAAGGGGTACGCCACTGCGTGCTGGAGCCGGTTCATCGCCGGGTTCCGGAGCCGGGGCCGATCGTCTTCGCCCGCGGTATCGGCATTACCTTAACCGTTGATGAACGCGCTTTTTCCGGCGCCAGCCCGTGGCTGTTTGGCAGCGTACTGGAACGGGTCTTTGCCCGGCTGGTGTCGCTCAACAGCTTTACCGAATTCACCTTATGTAGCCAGCAGCGCGGCGAAATCGGTTACTGGGCGCCGCGAATGGGGAAAAGGGCGCTGATATGAGTGACACGTTGGCTACCATTCATCGCCTGAAGCCGCTGGCGGACGTTTTCTGGCGCGAGGTTACCGCCGCGCCCTGGCGCTACGATCTTTTTCATCTGCTGCGCCGCATTGACGCGCAAGGGGGCGAACGTTACCCGCTTGGGCGCGCGCCGCTGCCGAAATTTGAATCGCTGCGCATCGGGCAAACGCCATCAATGGGGTTTGCGCCAGCAACGCTGGCCAGCGCGCAAAAACGGGCAAATAGCGCGGTGCATGAGATATCGATTCTCAGCTTCGGTCTGTTCGGCCCCAATGGCCCGCTGCCGGTTCATATGACCGAATACGCCCGCGAGCGTATTCATCATCATCAGGACGACAGCCTGAGCGCTTTTGCCGATCTCTTTCACCACCGCCTGACACTACTGTTCTACCGCGCCTGGGCCGACGCGCAGCCAACGGTATCGTTAGACCGTGCGGATAACCGCCGCTTTGAGCGCTATCTCGCCTCACTCATCGGCATGGGTCAGCCGGGGCAACTGGAGAAGGGCGACCTGAGCCCGCATGCGCGTTTCACCCACGCAGGCCATCTCAGCCGCCATGGTCGGGATCCGGAAGGGCTGGAGAAGATCCTGCGAAATTACTTCAAAGTCCCGGTCAACATTATCAGCAACGTGCCGCAGTGGATGCCGCTGACCTCGCGAGAACAAGCGCAACTGGGGGCGGGAAGGCGTTTACCTCGCCTGGGCGTCTCGGCGTTTCTCGGCGTCGCGGTACGCGATGTTCAGCATAAATTCCGCCTTGAAATCGGCCCGCTTAGCGCCGCCGAATACGCCCGTTTTTTGCCGGGCGAAAACGCGGTGAACGAATTACGCGACTGGATCCGTCAGTATCTTGGGATCGAATATGCATGGGATGTCAGGGTACTTATCCGCGGCGATGAAATACCCGGTACGGTCCTCAGCGGCGACGGCAAACTGGGTTACAGCACCTGGCTTGGCCACCAGCCAGCCCCCGAGCCGCGTGGCGATTTAGTGTTTAGCGTGGAGCAGAGCGACGCCTGATGTCGTCTGCTCTCTGACACCTTTATTAATGTTATCAATGGAACCGAACATGTCAGAAATCAGCCGTGCCGTACTCTTCGGCAAACTGGATACGCTGTTGTTTACCTCGCTGGAAAGCGCAACCGCCTTTTGTAAACTGCGCGGCAACCCTTACGTTGAGCTGGTGCACTGGCTGCATCAGCTGATGCAGCAGCAGGACGGCGATCTGCAACACATTATCCGCCATTTCGCCCTTGATGAGCAGGCGCTGACCCGCGATATCATCGCGGCCCTGGATGCGCTGCCGCGCGGCGCCAGCTCGGTCTCCGACCTTTCTGAGCATATCGATAGCGCCGTCGAACGCGCGTGGGTTTATGGCTCGCTGAAATATGGCGTCAACCGCATCCGCGGCGGCCATTTGTTAATAGGGCTGCTGAAAACCTGGAATCTGGCTAACGTTCTGAAAGGCATTTCGCCGCAGTTTAGCAAAATCAATGTCGATGCCTTGAGCGAGAGCTTTGAAGCGCTGCTGACCGCCAGTAAAGAGAGCCAGCAGGCGGCGGTGGAGACGGCCAACACGGGCGCGACGCCGACGGCGCAGGGTACGCTGGCCCAGTACGGACAGAACCTGACGCTGCGGGCGCAGGAGGGCAAGATCGATCCGGTGGTTGGCCGCGATGAGGAGATCCGCCAGATGGTGGATATCCTGATGCGGCGCAGGCAGAACAACCCGCTGCTGACCGGGGAAGCCGGCGTCGGCAAAACCGCGGTGGTGGAAGGGCTGGCGCGGCGGATCGCCGCAGGCGATGTTCCGCAGCCGTTGCGTAATATTGAGCTGTGGCTGCTGGACATCGGTATGCTGCAGGCCGGTGCGGGCATGAAAGGCGAATTTGAAGCCCGTCTTCAGGCGTTAATTAACGAAGTGCAATCCAGCCCGACGCCGATCGTGCTGTTTATCGACGAGATCCACACCCTGATTGGCGCAGGCGGCCAGCAGGGCACCGGCGATGCGGCGAACCTGCTGAAACCGGCGCTGGCGCGCGGACAGTTACGCACCATCGGCGCGACCACCTGGGCGGAGTACAAAAAATATATTGAAAAAGATCCGGCGCTGACCCGCCGTTTCCAGACGGTGCAAATCCACGAGCCGGATGAAGAGAAAGCGTTGCTGATGCTGCGCAGTACTGTATCGCCGCTGGAGAAACACCATCGGGTGCTGCTGCTTGATGAAGCGGTTAACGCGGCGGTGAAGCTGTCGCATCGTTATATTCCCGCGCGGCAGTTGCCGGATAAAGCGGTCGCGTTGCTGGATACCGCCTGCGCCCGCGTCGCCGTCAGCCAAAGCGCGCCGCCGCCGCAGTTGGAAGATTGCCTGCAGCGCATTGCCGCCCTGGATGTGGAACTGGAGATTGCCCAACGCGAGAACCGGGTGGCGATTGGCGATGCTCAGCGCATTGAGCAACTCAAGCAGGCGCGTCAGCAGCAGGAAACCGAACGCGATACCTTGAGTCGTCGCTGGGAGCAGGAACGCGCGTTGGTTGATGAAGTCATCGCGTTGCGCGCGCAATTGCAGGAGGCTGATGACGACGCCGAGCCGGCGCTGCGCCAGACGCTTAATGAAAAACAGCTGGCGCTAAAAACCCTGCAGGGTGAGATGCCGCTGCTGTTCGCGGCGGTAGATGAGAACGTAGTGGCGGCGGTGGTCGCTGACTGGACCGGCATTCCGCTGGGGCGGATGGTCAAAAATGAAATTGACGCCGTACTGAGCCTGGCCGACACGCTCAACCAGCGAGTGATTGGCCAACGCCACGGTCTGGATCTGATCGCCAAACGTGTGCGCACTTCACGCGCGCGGCTCGACGATCCCAATAAGCCGGTCGGCGTCTTTATGCTTTGCGGGCCATCCGGCGTGGGTAAGACCGAAACCGCGCTGGCGCTGGCGGAAGCGCTGTACGGCGGCGAACAGAACGTTATCACCATCAACATGAGTGAGTTCCAGGAGGCGCATACCGTCTCGACCCTGAAGGGCGCGCCGCCGGGTTACGTGGGTTACGGCGAAGGCGGGGTGCTGACTGAAGCGGTGCGTCGCCGCCCGTATAGCGTGGTGCTGCTGGATGAAATCGAGAAGGCGCATCCGGACGTGCACGAAATCTTTTTCCAGGTGTTTGATAAAGGCTGGATGGAAGACGGTGAAGGCCGCCATATCGATTTCCGCAATACAATCATTATTTTAACGTCTAACGTCGGTACCGAGCTGATTAGCGCTATGTGTGCCGACCCGGATCTGATACCCGAGCCGGACGCGCTGAGCGGCGCGCTGCGTCAGCCGCTATTACAGGTCTTCCCGCCAGCGCTGCTCGGCCGCCTGTTGGTGGTGCCGTACTACCCGCTGAGCGATGCGATGCTGGGGCAAATCGTGCGCCTGCAGCTGGCGCGTATTCAGCGCCGTCTGCAGGACAATCACAACATTGTCTGCGAGATTGACGACAGCGTCGTCGAGCAGGTGGTTCAGCGTTGTACCGAAGTGGAATCCGGCGGGCGTATGGTCGATGCGATTCTGACCAACACGCTGCTGCCGCAGATGAGCCAAATTCTGTTAACCGCCAACCGTAACGATGAGCAGTTTACGCAACTGCGCATCAGCTATGCGCAAGGCGAGTTTCATTGTCAGTTTGCCGCGTAACACCATCAGAAAGTGAGTCTTAAGATGACGGATCACGAAAACAATCGGACTGTCCTGAACGCGCTGCCGGTCGGGTATCGTTTTAACGAATTTGAAATAAAGGAAGTGATTGGCGGCGGCGGTTTCGGCATTGTGTATCGCGCCTGGGACCATCAGCTGGAACGTACCATCGCGATAAAAGAGTTTATGCCTTCGTCGCTGGCGGTACGTAACGAAGATATGACCCTGGTACTGCGTAGCGAACGCTTCAGCAAAGCGTTCTCCGCTGGATTAAACAGCTTTATCCAGGAGGCGCGGCTGCTGGCGCGCTTTAATCATCCCAACTTGCTGCACGTGCTGCGCTTTTGGGTTCAGAACGACACCGCCTATATGGGCACGCTGTTTTATAGCGGCACCACCTTGAGCCGCCTGCGCGAACAGCAGCCAAACCTCATCGATGAGGCATGGATCCGCCGGATGCTGCCGATGCTATTCGGCGCCATTAAAACCATTCACGACGCCGGCTATTTGCACCGTGATATCTCACCGGAAAATATCCAGATCCAGGATAACGGCCTGCCGGTGCTACTCGATTTCGGTTCGGCGCGCCGGACCATCGGTAATCTCTCCGACGAAACCGAAACTATGCTGCGCCCGGGTTATGCGCCTATCGAGCAGTATACCGACGATAATGACAGCGAACAGGGCGCCTGGACCGATATTTATGCCGTCGGCGCTGTGCTGCATACGCTGATCGTGGGTTCACCGCCGCCGGTGAGCGTGGTGCGGAGTATTCAGGACAACTATCAGCCGCTGGCGGAACTGAAGCCGGCGGGTTACTCGCTGCCGCTGCTACAGGCGGTGGATAAAGCTCTGGCGCTGCGGGTGGAAGATCGTCCCCAGTCAATCGACGCGTTCGCCGAGCTGATTGAAATGCCGGTGTCCAGTATCGATGACGTCTTGTCGGTCAAAAAAACCGGCACCATGCTGGCGCTGGTCGAAGAGGAAGAACAGGCGCCGGCCGCGACAGACTGGCGGCGCTATAAGGTTCCGGGGATGGTCGCCGCAGGCGTACTGGTCGGCATTATTGCCGGCGGTATGCTGTTCAGCGGCGGCGGCAGCGAGGTGCAACCTGCACAGAGCGCCAGCGCCCAGCCGCCAGCGGCAGTTACGCCACCGGTAACAACGCAGACCGCTAACGTGCAGTCCGCTAACGTGCAGTCCGCTCCGCCCGTTGCTGTTCAAGAGAGCAAACCTGCCGCCGCGGCGGCGCCTGTTGCTCAGGTTTACGTGCGCATGCGGGAAGGGGAAAAGCTTAAACTCAATGGCGAACCTCATAATACGCAACCGGCCACAAACGGCTTCGCCTCGCTGAAACTGGCGCCGGGACATTATGAAATTTCCCTGCAGGGTAATGGACAAACCCGCGAGCAGACGCTGGAGATCGCCAAACCGGGAACCTGGCTTATTAATCCATCGAGTTGATAAGCCAAAACTGACGAGTGGAAGATGAGTATTTTTACTAACGTAATCGTTCTGGCCGTGGTCCTACTGTTTATTTATATTTTTGCGTCATTGCTGATTCGCGATGCGAAAAATAAAAAACTCAAAGCGGCTATCCACAATGATGGCGTTGCGGTATCTGGCACCATCACAAATGTGAGAAGCCGCTCGGGCGGTAATTCCGGGTTTATTAATATTAGCGTCGATTTTAATTACGTTAACGAAAAGGGTGAATTGCTGACCGGTCAGCGGGATATCGTTATTGATATTACGCGTATCCAAAACTTTCAACCGGGAAAGCCGATTCCGTTACGCTACTTGCGCCTTGACCCGCAACAGGTGCTGGTCGATCTGCCGAACCCATTGTTAACGCGCAGCTAGTGCTGCATATACTGTATCCCCCTGAATGGAATAATATTATGTCTAACAGGATCACCGTTCAGCTCCCCGTTGAGGGGCTGCTTTTCTGGAAACTCAGCGGACATGAAGCCATGTCGGAAATGTTCGAGCTCAGCTTAACGCTGCTTGGCAGCGATGCGCGTCTGGATCGCAGCAAGCTGCTTGGCCAGCCGGTCACCGTGACCATTCCGACGCAAAACGCGCTGAGTTCGCGTTATTTCAACGGTAAAATTACCCGCGTGGCGGTGAGCGCCGTTGAACTGAGCGGTATCCGCTACGCCGCTTACCAACTGATCGTTGAACCCGACTTATGGCCGATGAAACGCGACCGCAACCTGCGTATATTCCAGGGGCAGACGGTACCGCAGATCATCAATACGTTGCTGAGTGAATACCAGGTCAACGTTGAGGATAAGCTGAACGGCAGTTACCGCGTCTGGGATTACTGCGTCCAGTATCAGGAAAGTAGTTTCGCCTTTATCAGCCGCCTGATGGAGCTGGAGGGGATTGCCTACCATTTCCGCCACGAGGCGGGTAAACATACGATGGTTCTGACCGATTCAGCCACCCAGCATCAACCGGTAAGCGGCTATGAAACCATTCCCTACCACCAGACAGCATCGGGCGGTATTACCACTGAAGAGGGGATCGGTCAGTGGGCGCTGGAAGATAGCGTGACGCCGGGGATTTACAGCCTCGATGACTATGATTTCCGTAAACCTAACGCCTGGCTGTTTCAGGCGCGGCAGAACCCGGCATCGCCCTCGCCGGGCAGTATCGACGTGTACGACTGGCCGGGGCGGTTTGTCGATCACGGACACGGTGAATTCTACGCCCGTATCCGCCAGGAGCGCTGGCAGGTAGAACATCAGCAGATCCAGGCGTCCGCCACCGCGGTAGGCATCGCTCCCGGCGCAACATTTACCCTAACCAATGCGCCATTCTTTAGCGATAACGGCGAATATTTGACGACCGCCGCAGATTACTTGTTTGAAGAGAACAGCTACGCCAGCGGCGGCAATAGCGATATCTCGCACCAAATCCATTTTAGAGTGATCCCCTCTTCGGTAGTCTATCGCCCGGCGCAGGTAACCGACTGGCCGCGCACCTATGGCCCGCAGACGGCGAAAGTTGTCGGGCCTGAAGGGGAAAGCATCTGGACCGACAGGTATGGCCGCATCAAAGTGAAGTTTCACTGGGACCGCCACGCTAAAGGCGATGACACCAGCTCCTGCTGGGTTCGCGTGTCGAGCGCTTGGGCAGGCCAGGGCTTTGGCGGCGTGCAAATTCCCCGCGTCGGCGATGAAGTGGTCATTGATTTTATCAACGGCGATCCTGACCGCCCGATCGTTACCGGACGTGTGTATAA
This sequence comes from Klebsiella sp. 141240, assembly GCF_050600805.1. NCBI lineage: Bacteria > Pseudomonadati > Pseudomonadota > Gammaproteobacteria > Enterobacterales > Enterobacteriaceae > Klebsiella > Klebsiella sp. 141240. Next base: position 418,552 of record NZ_JAQIRK010000003.1, read on the forward strand.
TGAAGCCAGCATGCCGCCATGGGATCTCCCCGGCGACGCCACCCGGATGGGCTTTATGACGCGGAGTAAGGATGGGAATATTGATAACAGCAGTTTCTTGTTCTTCGAAGATAATCCGGGCAATGAATCTGTCGAGATGCATTCAGAGAAAGATATGAAGATCTCGGTAGAGAATGATAAACATGTCAATATTGATGGTTGCCGTACTACCACAATAGGTAAAGAGCAAAGCGATACTGTCGTTGGTGATTCATCCTTTCATTATCAGAAGAAAAGAACAACTAAGGTAGAAGATCTGGAGCTGAAAGAATATAATAATGGTGAAGAAACTATAATTAAAAACGGTCGAAAAACAGATATACAAAATGGAGGTGACATCCGAAAAATTAAAGGTGATCGCAAGCTAACTCTGGATGGGAATAACAATGAGGAAGTTCTCTCCAATGAAACCATTCATATCAATGGAAAAAAAGAAACGACAATTGGTAACGGAGATGTATTCACTATAAAATCTGGAGGGCAAAAACAAAATATTCAGGGGGAAGTTAATGTAGATATAGATGGCACCTGGATGCAAGCCGTTACAGGAAAAGTGAAGATTGAATCACCAGAAGAAATAGTAATAAAAAGCAAAACAAAAGTTTTTATTGACTCTCCTGTTTTTGAACATAACGATGTAGAAAAGAAAAGCTTTGCCCAAAATGCAATGGATTTCATCGGCCAATATGTTACAATTTCAACAGGAAGTGTCGCCTTTAAGGGTGTTAGCTATGCAGCAACAGGAATAAATATTTCACATCAAGGAATGACATTTGGTCGTACCGTTATCAATGCTCAACGAGTCGAAGGGGCTCGGGTTGACAGCGGCAGTCTAAGAACCGCATTATTTGCACTTCATATGTTAATGTAGTCAGAGGATTATATGTCTATCTCTTGGGTTATAAATGCAGTATTGACGTTTTTAATTATTTTTGTGTGTTTTTATTTCGCAAATAGAATTGTGAAAAATTCACAACAGAGAGAGCACAGTATAATGGAACAGGGAGACGATGTTTATGTTACAATTTTATCAATGAAGCAAAGCGGGGTTTTCATAAACAATAATCCTGTAGTAACAATGGACTTGAGGGTGGCAAATGCTGCTGATAACAAAACATGGCTACTCGAAAAACATGATGAAACCATACAATTAATAGCTCTTGATGCTTACCAGGTTGGTTCTATTTATAGAGCTAAACTAGATAGTAAAACTAAATCCATTGTTTTTGTTACAGACCCTTCCAATGGGAAACCTTTGGCAATTTCTAATGTGCCTCGTTAGAAACGACGCGTTTTAACATGCCAGGTGCAGGTATGAATTTTCTTTCTGAACACTCAGGCCCTATTGCGTTAGGTGTAATGTTGATATTCATCTTCATCTGTCTCAGAGGATTAAAGGGACAGAAGGAAGATTTTAGTGAAATAAGAAATTGGGTTGCAAGGGACAACTGGAACGGCGAATTAGCAACAGGGAAATTAAAAGAATGGAAACAAACATCAACTACCAATAATTTTGACCATTTCTATATTTTTACTATCGAGTCTAATTTGAGTGGTGAAGCTCAAATATATAAAGCAGCAACTGTGTTAAAGACCTCTGAAGTCATTAAATTAAAAAAGGATATGCCTGTAATGTTCAAATACCAGGGAGTACCCCCAAAAAAAACAGCAGTCATGAGCGTAGGCTAATACTAGTCGATGCACGACATAATATGGAGTAAACTGTCGATGATGTTTTTGTTAATAGAACGGATGCAACCCTATGAGTGTCATCACGGAACCATCTTTTATCTTTGGCATTATGATAACAATCATAGCATTAGGTATATCATTTGCTGCATTCAAACCGAATAAAACTGAAGTTTCAGCAATTAAAAACTGGTTGTCGAGAGATAAGTGGCCCGGTCAAACAATCCAGGTTCCGGTAGAATCATGGCGTCAGACAGAAACAAAGTACGGCAATGATTATATTTATGATTTCTATTTTAGTGCGAATATAACCGGCTCTGTGAAAAAATACATTGCGAAAGGCATTGTGAGATCTAATGACATTCATAAATTAAAGAAAGGAATGTTATTATCAGTAAAGTACAGTAATGACACGCCTGTAAAGATAGCGGTTACTTCCGTTAATTATTAAATGTTAAATGGCGCTGTAATATTTGATGTTTTATTCTGCCTATAAAATCATAACCTGGAATTGATTAAATGGATTTTTAAATACGAAGTGGTTTTATATTCTGCTTGCGGCATGCCTTATAGCATTCTATATTATTGGGCGAGATTTTCGTAGTTCCGTTATCCCTATGATTAAAGCAGGGTTTATTGAAAGTGCTGTTCTTAAAACAGGAATCGCAGTAAATGCCGATATTATTGCTGCACATCAAACTAGTATGTGGGGTGGAAATAAGCCAATATACCATTTAGAATTTCTAATTTGTGGTGAACTTCATTATTAATGGATCATTATGTTTGACTCTATGTGGGGAACATTAATACTAGCCATTGTGATTTTGTTTGGCTTGTTCTTATATTGTTATCGTTCAGGCTCCAATTATGATAAATTTAAGGCAAATGGCATTCGTACCGAGGCTAAAATATTAAGCATGGAAAAAATTGGCGCGGGTGGCGGAGGGAGCACTAAACTTAAAATGGAATTGTCTTTCAATACTGACTCAGGGCCGGTGACGGCAACGGCTAAACAATATATTTCCCCGCAAAATATAGTAAAAATCATGAGAAACAATACTATTTACATCTACTACATGCCTGATAATCCCAAAAAGTTATTACCAACACCTTGGGAGATGGAGTGAAATGCTCGGTAATAATCTATTTTTCGATATATATTTTAGCATCGATGGCATCCCCCATTGCTTTGCGCCAAGGCGCTAATATCACCATCACAAATACATTTATTACATGAAGGGTTACCTATTGTCGTTAAAAAAGGGCGTGGCAATAAAATTGCCGCAATGCAAATTGAGGAGTCTGGTTAATTCACTATGGATATACTCTTTTTTGTCGTCATGGGGCTGATTGTCCTGGTGTTTGGTATCTATCCCATGGCCCGTTTTCTTTATCAGGATTTTTACCCGTATTTAAAGGATAGTTTCACCCACAGTGAGGTCCTGCAATCCGGCATTGCGGTCAACGCGGATATAATTGCCGCACACCAGACCAGCGCCTGGAGCGGAAGTAAACCGGTCTATCGTCTCATCTTTAAATTTAAGACCCGCGAGCAGGTGGAAGTCCAGGCTAGCCTGAATTACACCCTGAATTTCAGCGACATTGAGCGTTTTAAGCCGGGTAATGGCACAACGATTAAATACGATCCGGCGAACCCGCAGAGAATTGCGCTATATGACAGGCCGCTTTTTTTGTGACAGCTAATCAGGAGATAACATGGAAATCGTCTCTACCATAATGCTAACCATGGCATGGGCCATTCCGCTGGTAGTATTGCTCTTTGTGGCCTGGGTTGCGATGCAGAATATACGCTCTGCGCGACAAGATAAAAAAACGAAAATGAATGGTGTCAATGTTAAGGCCACCATCCTGCAGATCAAATACGATCGCGACCAGCGAATTAATAATCACTACTCAGCCATTTTGACCCTTCGTTATCATTGGCATGAGCAAGAACTGCAGGGCATCCGCGGCGTTATATTCCCCGCGCAAGACCAATCTGAGGTTCAGGTGAATCAATTAATCAATATTCGCGTTCACCAGGACGACCCACAACATTTCTACTACCTCGATTATCGTAATGTCTGATGCTAAGCATCAATTCCCCTTAAGAACCTATCGCATTAGGGCTATATGAAAATCATTAAACCCTTACGCCTGAGCGTACTGAACCGGCCATTCCGCTGGCAGGGCAAAAATTATCTTGGCGTTTCGGTGCTGGCGTTGGCGGATATGGGGCCAAACCCCCAGCTGCGCCCCGAGATGGAACTGTGGCAGCTTGCCGCCGACGAACTGCAAACCAGCGGCGGCGTGGTGGATATGGCCATCCCTAAAGTCCGCGCCGAATTTCTTACCACCGGTTTTGCCTATACCCATCATCAGCAGGAAAAAAGCGCCTGCGTGGCGCGCATCGATATCGACAAACTGAGTAAGTCGTTGGTGGTGTTCGGCGATCGCGAGTGGACGGGGCAACGTATGACCCGACCGCAGCCGTTTAGCGAAATGCGCCTCGACTGGAGCCGCGCCTTTGGCGGCGGTGATTATGCCGACAACCCGCACGGTCTTGGTGTCGCGCCGGTAAAACAGCAGGGGCGCGAGCATCATCCTCTGCCGAATATTGAACCGCTGGAGGGAAGAGTAAGCTCGCCGCAGCAGAAACCGCAGCCTGCAAGTTTTGGCCCGTTGGATATCCAGTGGCCGCGGCGCTTTAGCCGAATGGGCAAAAAATATGATGCCAGTTGGCTACAACAGGAGTTTCCCGGTTTTGCCCGCGATATTGACTGGAAAGTCTTTAACGCCGCCAGTTCGGATCAATGGTGGGAGGATCGGGATACCTTGCCGCCAGGGGCGAAATGGCGGATCTGGAATATGCATCCTGAGAAATCAATGCAGGAGGGCCAGTTGCCGCCGTGGCAGGCTCGCTGTTTTATTCATCGCCAGCGCGCGGATGAAACGCTATTCGAAGAAATTGCCTTACGCGCCACCACGGTATGGTTCTTTCCCCATCGGGAACAGATGATGCTTATCTGGCAGGGGCACATTCGTATCAATGAAGACGATGCCGCCGACGTCCTGCAGCTGATCCCGGCGCTGGAAAAAGAGGGCGCCGCCCGTTCGCTTAATCACTATCGCAAGGTACTGGCCCAGCGAATGGATAAAGAGAAGGGCGCGCTCTTCTCCTTTCGTGAAAAAGATCTCATACCGGAAGAGACCATCGGCCCGTGGATCGACAATGAAATTGAACAGTCGCCGAGTCCGCAGCAGGAGAATATGAAAAACCGCGCTCGTCTGCTGCGTGAACAGCACCGCGCCGCCATTGAAGCCAGCGGCGGTGATATCGATAGCCTGTTGGCGGATATCGACGAACCCACGTTGCCTAAGCTTGAAGACCTGCCGGAGTTTATCGCCGACATGGAGCGTCAGGCGCAGGAAATGGAGAATGATGCACAACAGCGCAAGCGTGAGATGGAGGCGCACTATCCGCAGTTGAATAACGATGAAAACCAACCGCGCGGCCCCGAATCCATGCACCGGATGCAGGAAATGCTGCATCAGCACCAGCAGGAACTGAGCGAGAAAAAGCGCGCCCAAACGCGCGAGGCGCTACATCAGATGTACCTGGCCGCGGTGCAGCATCAGCCGCCGGCGGTCCGGCTGAAGGGCGATCTGGCGATGATCCTGCGCCAACGCGCCGAGCGTACCATGGCGCAGGGCGGCAATTTTAGCGGGATGGATCTGACCGGCGTTGATTTTTCCGGCATGGATTTTCGCGGCGCCAATTTTGAAAAGGCGTTACTGGAATGCGCGGACCTTAGCCACTGTCAGCTGGATAACGCCTCTTTTCAGGGGGCCGTGCTGGCCAGAACGGAGCTACAGCATTCGTCGCTGCGTAACTGTGATTTTAGCGGCGCCAGCCTGGTACTGGCGGAGTGCCATCAAAGCGACTTCACCGGCGCTCGCTTTGAAGATAGTCAGCTACAGAACGCGCTGTTTGCGCAATGCATTTTCGATAACGCGACGCTAAAAACGCTGATCCTTCGGGAAATCAGCCTGATTGACTGCCGTTTTCAGCGTGCCGACCTGGATGGCTGCGTCTTTATGGAACTGACGCTGGCACAACCTGATTTCAGCCACGCGCGGCTGCACAAATGCTCGTTTTTACAATCTGAACTGGAGCATGCCATTTTCCATCAGGCGACGCTGGAAAGCTGTTCGCTGGTGCAGACCATAGCGGAGCGCGCTGATTTTAGCGCTGCAACATGGCTAGCCAGCGCTGCGGTGTCGGAAAGTTCACTTATCGGCGCCGACTTCAGCCACGCGACGCTGCAGCAGAGCAATTTACGCCAGACGCCATTACAGGGCGCGCGCTTTGCGCTGGCAAAAATCGAAAACAGCGATCTGAGTGAGGCCGATTGCCGTGATGCCAGCTTTGTGCGCGCGAATCTGGTCGGCAGTCTGTTTGTTCGCACCGACTTTCGCGAGGCCGATTTTACCGACGCCAACCTGATGGGCGCGCTGCTGCAAAAAAGCCAGCTTGCCGGGGCCAATTTCGAAGGTGCCAATCTGTTCCGCGCCGATCTTTCACAATCCTTTACCAGTAAAACCACGCGGCTGGACGGCGCATGGACCAAACGCATTAAAACCCTGCCGAAGCGCGATGGAGAAGTGATATGACGATACTGAGCCCGGAGGAGATCGTTCAGCGCATCAAAAACGGCGAGCCACTCAATGAAATATCGCTGGATGGTATCAACCTGCAGGGCTGCGATCTCTCCGGCGGACTGTTTCAGGAGGTGTCGCTACGCGGCGCTAATCTGCAAAATGCCAATCTGCATGAAGCCCTGTTTACCGAGTGCCAGCTGCAGAACCTGCAGCTGCAAGGCGCCCAACTTAAGCAGACGACCTTCAATCAGTGTGAAATGGCCCATCTTCAGGCCGCTGAAACCACGCTTGATAGTTGCGTGTTTAATCAGTGCGACCTGCAAGAGAGCGATTTCTCGGCGACGACGCTGCAAAGCAGCCAGTTTATGCGTTGCCAGATGAGCAGGAGCCGTTTTCGCGGTTCAACGCTGGAACGCAGCGTGTTTTATGAGGCTGATCTGACTCACGCCAGCTTTGCACAAAGCCGCGGTCTGTTGACCACCTTTTACCATATCGATTTGCGGTACACCGCGCTGGACGGAATGCAGTGCGACCGGCTGGTGTTTTTCCAGTGCGATCAGCGCGGCAAAGACTATTCAAGGCAGGGTTTTACCGGCTGCCAGTTCACCGATTGTCCGCTGGACGGCGCGAAGTTTAACGGCGCCCAGCTAACTCAGTGCAATTTCAAAGGCGCGTCATTGCGTGAAGCAGAGCTCAATCAGGTGAACGCCAGCCAGGCGCTGTTTATGGAGGCCGATCTGCGCGGCGCCCAGTGTCGCGGCAGCCTGTTCGACCAGGCGATATTTGTCGGCGCGATACTGGAGCAGGCCGACTTTAGCCAGAGCAGGTTGTTCCAGAGCGTTTTACAGCGGGTTCAGGCCGCCGGGGCGCGATTCGCGCTCTGCGATCTGACGTGGAGCGATTTTTCCGCCGCCGACCTGCGCCAGGCGGATCTGCGCGGTGCGACCTTTTCCCGCACCCGGCTGCATCGCGCCCGCCAGGACGAAGCGCTGTTTACCGGCCGCCAGGGGATCCTGGAATACGATGAAGAGTTATTAGCCGCTGAGGCGTGGAGCGCCCAGCGCCACAGCCGTTGTTAAGGAGACAACAGATGACAACCATTAATCACAAACTGGCTCAGGCGGTGATGCCGCCGGCGCAGGCTTCCGGCACGGTGACCCATTGCTTTGCCGACGGTAGCGTGACCGTCGAGAGCGAAGGGCGCGGCTGGCACTGTCGGCGAGCGGTCAGTTGTCTGATCGCGCCGCAGGCTGGGGATCGCGTACTCATCAGCAGCGTGGACAACCAGATCTGGCTGTTAGCGGTGCTGGAGCGTGATGAAAGCCGCCAGGCGGAGCTCAGCGTACCGGGTGACCTGCATATTCAAAGCCAGGGGGAACTCAGCCTCAGCGGTCAGCGCCTGTGCGTCAATGCCGCGCAGGGGGACTGCCATATCAGCGAGATGAACTACAGCGGCGATAAGCTATCGGCATGGGTGACACTGTCACGTATTGTTGGCAAACGCGCCGAATCGGTCTGGCAAACGGTGACGCAAATTAGCCACAATCTGCTGCGCACTACCCGGCAGACCGAGCAGGTGCGCGCCGGGCAGTTGGATATGAAAGCGGAAGATTACGCCCGCCTGCATGCGCACAATACGGTTATCACCTCAAAAGCGATCACCAAAGTCGATTCAGAACAGATCCACATGGGTTAAGGAGCTAATCATGTTTGCTAACTGCCAGCTATTCGGTGTCGATTTAGCCTTCCCCGACGTTTGTCTGACGCCGATGCCGGCGCCGACGCCGATTCCCTATCCGGACATCGCGCTGGGACCGACGGCGATCCCTAACGCGCTCAATATTCTGTTTATGGGCATGCCCGCGCACAATATGGCGACGGTGACGCCGCTCACTAACGGCGATAACCCCGGCGTGGCGACCGGGGTGGCGTCAGGTACGGTGATGGGGCCGTCGCGTCATCTGACCGGCGCATTTACCGTGCTGCTGAAAGGCACGCCGGCGACGCGTCTAACCAGCGTTAGCCTGCAAAATTCGACAAATGCGGTCGGTATGCGCATCGTCCCCAGCCAGTTCAAGGTATTGATGCTGGCGCCGTAAGCTGTCGGCTATGCGAGAAAACGATTACAATCGCCCAACTGAATCACTTTTTGTGCAGAGTTATAAGGGTCAAGATGAATCCGAGCGTTATTCAGTGGAATGAAGACAATTTCTCGCAAGTTGAACGCTATAACGGCGTGGCTGTTGTGCGTTTTCATGCGCCGTGGTGCGGCCCTTGTCAAAGCAGCGAAAGTCTGTTTCTCCAGGCGGCAGACCGGCTACCGTCTGATGTATTAGTCGGTACAGTAAATGTCGTTCAGGCTCCGGTGCTGGCGGCGAAATATAGCGTCTGGGGGTTACCTAATACGCTTGTTTTTCGCGATGGTCAGGTGGTGGAGCGACTTAGCGGCCCTCAAACATTCAGCGCTATTTTGGCAGCGATAATTCGCGCCCAGGCCCTCATCTGATGTCGATAGTTTCTCCGATAGTAGGGCCCGTCTTCTACGATCTCCTGCAGCATGGTCGGGCATTCGCCGCGCTGGCATTACTGTGTTGCCGGCTAATATTTAACCGCCAGGGATTCGTGCTGTTCACGATTTATTGTCGTAGCCAGCGGTTGGCTCTTCTCGCGGGCAAACTACGCCGGCAGCGCAAATAGAGAGCGGCGAAGACGGTGAGCAACCCCTGACTATCAACGGATAGCCAGGGGTTTTGTTTATTGCGGGTAGTTAAACGCGTCAGGATGGTTTTCAAGGCTGCCGCTCAGCGCGGCAAACAGCACGGTTTTGCCATCAATCGACAGCGCATCGCTGACGTTAAGCCAGGTCAGTTTTTCCTGCGATGTTTTCTCATCTACCACCGAGAAGACGCCCGACATCTGTTTGGATTTTTCCGACCAGATCACGGCGATACGTTCGCGACCACAATCGTGTGGTTTACAGGCGCTTAATACCTGCCAGGACTCAGAGCCCAGTTTCACGGTCTGTGCCGGAGAACCGGTACCGCCGCTGTTAACCCAGGCCGGGAGTTTATGGCCTTTCACCATCTGGCTGAACGACGCTTTGGTCGCATTATCTTTGGCAAGTGAAGTCAGCGTGACATCACTTTGCGCCATAACGCTGGCGGATGCGGTGAGTGCGACGATGGCGGCAAGTGCTTTGAACATGTTTCCTCCTGGAGTTGATATGTCCTCATTTCGGGCCCCTTAATAGTGGGCGCAGAGCATCATTAATGCAAATGAACATATTTATACAATGAATGTCATCGCCCGCGCAAAGCGTGGACTTATCCGGCTTTGACATGTCATGATGCACATTGGTTAAATTTTTGTATTAATAGCCGAGAGTGAAGGGCTAATACAAAAGGGCATATTTATTCAGGCGATAACGCATGGCGTATTTGAATCATCTGTTGACGTTTATTGAAAGTAATCCGGCATTAGCGATCGGCTTTAACCTTATTCTGCTGGTCGTCTCCGGCATATTTGCCCATCTTTTGTGCAAGTTTTTGCTGATTAAAGTGATACGCAAGGTGTTCTTCGCCAGCCATAAGCAGGACGTACCGCTGGAAAAAGACCGCCGTATCGCCGAGAAACTGTCAAACTTCATTCCGGTTATTATCGTCTACTACGTTCTGCAGTTTATGCCCAATATGCCGGCATCGCTGGTAACGGCGATTAATACCATCTGCGGAATTTTGTTTTTTATTTTTCTGTCGATCTTCTTCAACGAAATGCTGGATATCGTCAATAGCTCTTATCTGCGTAAGACCAAGCGCAAAAACCATTCCATCAAAGGCTATATCCAGATAGGCAAAATCTTAGTTCACATTCTGGCCGCGATTATGATCCTCGCCGTGATGTCGAATAAATCACCGGTGATTATCATTTCCAGCCTCGGCGCCGTCGCGGCGGTGCTGATGTTAGTGTTTCAACATACCTTGCTGTCGCTGGTGGCCAACGTCCAGCTATCGTCCAACGATGTCCTGCAACTGGGCGACTGGATCGAAATGCCCGACAAGAACCTGAGCGGGGAAGTGACGGATATCGCGCTGCATACCATTACTATCCGTAACTGGGACAACACCATTTCGCGTATTCCGACCAAGAATTTCCTTACAGAAACGTATACCAACTGGCAGGCGATGTTCTCGTCCGGCGCACGGCGGATCATGCGTAGTATTAATATCGATCAGCACTCGGTGACCTTCCTGAATCAGGAGATGTTAACCCCGATGCTGGCAATCCGCGGGGTGAGTGAGCCGCTCAGTAAATTACTGGATGGCCGGGATCCGGGCGGCGTCGCGGATCGCTGGTTTATTGATAACGGGTTGACTAACCTGACGCTGTTTCGCCATTACCTGATGAGCTATCTCGCCGAACGGCCAGATATCGTTAAAGATATGTACATCGTGGCGCGAACGTTAAAACCGTCGCCGTCCGGGCTGCCGCTGGAAATCTACTGCTTTACCTCCTCGACGCTGTGGATGGATTACGAGAACACCCAGTCCGCTATTTTTGAATACATTACCGCCGTGGCCGGGCAGTTTTCACTGCGTCTTTACCAGTATCCCGCCGGGCATGATTTCTGGCGCTTATCGCAGGAAAACAGTTCACGGACGACGACACCGCCGTCGACGGAAGGGCCATAATTGGCGCGTATATCCATCTCGGCAACAGGATGTTCAGAGGATGCTGAAGTTCATTAAATACAGTTTGCTGCTCAGTGCGGCCGTCAGGGACAGAATGAAAACCAACGATCCGCAGTTGCTTGAAAAGCTTAAAGACAGATTAAAAGACCGGATGGGTATTCCGGTCGGCTGGCATATGTCAGGAATACCGCTGGTAGGGGCTATGATTCTGAGTATGTTCGCTTTTGCCCTGGCTCAACCTTATCTCTGGTTGGCGGTGTTCGAGCTATTTGGGCTGCCGCAGTATGCCGTGATGGCGGCGATTGTGCCTGTATCGCTAATTTATAGTCTGATAATGGTTCTGACGATGTACTTCGTTGCCAGAGGCAATTTTCTGGCGCTTAAATTATCACTGGCTTTGATGGCTTTTAGCGGTCTGCTTGCGATTGTTTATTTTCTTTCTGTTTGCCTGGGGGCATTATTCGGCGCCGGACTAAAACCAGGATTTCTCATTAGCGCCGTGCTGGGGCTAGTATTCATTTTAGGCGGTATCCGATGCATTAATAGCCAGACTTTTTACCGGGCAAACGCCCTTTATCTACATAACAGGGTCTGGCGAAAACAGCTTAATATTCAGCGCCAGACGCTGCGCCGCGCTTCACGTTAGAAAAGGGCGGCAACAGGCCAGTTTTAGCCTGGCCTTATTTTATAAATCAATGAGCAAATTCGTGCTGCGGCTGCGGGAGCAGCACAGCGCGACATGCTGCACGATGGCGCATTTTTCTGCTGATGACTGCACCGTATCACGATGATCCACCTCTCCCTCAACCACCCTGGTCAGACAGGCGCCGCAAATCCCCATCTCACAAGAGAGCGGCACTGCCACACCATTTTCCTGCAATACCTGCGCGATGGTTTGATTGGCGGCGACAGGCCAGCACTGGCCAGAAGAGGCGAGCGTCACCGTAAACGTCTCTTCCTGCCGAACGTCGTTGGCGGGCATTGACGCCTGAAACGCCTCCTCATGGATCTGCTCGGCCTGCCAGCCTTGTATCGCCGCCGCCTGGCGCGCGGCGGCCATAAATCCCGCCGGACCACACACGTAAAGCCGATCTTCACGATGAGGAACGCTCAACCTTCCTGGCAAATTTTCTCGCGGGCTCTCGCCTTCAGCTGAGCTAAAAATCCTCACGTTTTCAGGTGCCAGCTTGCGAGCAATCGCGGCTAGCAGGGCGCCGTTTTCAAGGCGTTTGAGGTAATACTGTAAGGTAAACGGATTTCCCTGCGCCGCTAACGCCCGTGCCATGCTATACAGCGGCGTAATGCCAATCCCGGCGGCCAGCAGGGTGACGTGTCGCGCCGTCTGCAGGGCAAACTGATTTCTCGGCGGTGATATCATCAGCCTCTGACCCGGTCGCAGCGTCTCATGGATGTAGCGCGAACCGCCGCGCGACTCTGCCGATCGCGCCACGCAAATCAGATAACGTTCCAGCCTACGGTGGCTCCCGGTGAGTGAGTACTGACGGGTCACGCCGTTCGCCAGATGCAGATCGATATGGGCGCCGGGCTGCCATGCGGGTAATGGGTCGCCGTCAGGCGTCACCAGCCTGACTGCCAGATTATGTTCTCCTTCACGCCAGAGACCATCGACAACCACCTCAATTAGAGTACTCATCGTATAACTCCTTGCTCAGACCAGGAAAAACTCACCGAAACCCAGCCGCTTCAAGCCGCGACGGTAGGCAATTGAGCTACGGTCGGCTGGAATATGTGCTTCCAGGGTAAGATCCAGAGGTAGCGTCTCCGGGCGCTGGCTCTCGACCATCAGCCGGTCTTCTTCGAACACGCGAAGGTTGAAGGCGTAGACCTCCTCCACCGGCACATGCAGGTCGAAATTGCGGGCGATAGGGGCAAACATCCGCGTGACCCGTGATGAGACGGGCGAGGCGGCATTCATAATAACCAGCCGGGCTTCGCCGGGAAAATGGATCGTCAGGGTGGCGGTAAAGGGCAAATGCATCTCAAAGCGACGCAGCCATTGAAATCCCTCCGGAGCGCGGTAGCCGGCGCTCGCCGGATAATTGCCGACCGTACTCCAGTAGTCGACGACAAACCCGTTTTCCGTTTCCTCAGGCAGGTAGTCAGGAACCTGTTGATTCTCCGCATCGGCGAAGGTGTCGGTATGGATCCACGCAAAATGCGCCACATCAAGAAACCCTTCAACCTGACGGCCTGCAAAGCCATTGACCTCAAACGCCGGGCAGGTCAGTTGCTGGAATCCGTCGTCTGCCCAGTGCGGCATGGTCGGTAACCGCGGGGGATTGTCAGCATCATAATCGAGACACACCCACACCAGACCATAGTGTTCTTCCGCCGCGTAGCAGGTCAGATTTAATTTCGCCGGTATCGGCTGATTTGGGCTGGAGGGGATTCGGTTACAGCGGCCATCTTCCCCAAAGCGCAGGCCGTGATAAGGGCAAATGATACCTTCTTCGTCATGAAAACCTAACGTCAATGGTACCCCGCGGTGGGGACAGGCATCGCGGGCGACCACGACTCGTTCGTGCAGGCGATAGATAACCAGTTTTTCATCCAGCAGGGTGGCTTTCACCGGTTGCGGGCCGATATCCGCGCTACGCGCCACCGGATGCCAGCATTTTGCCAGCCGCAGCCAGTCCTGGGGTTCAAAGGTGCAATGCGCGGGGGGCGCGAGCGGTTGTCTGTTCATCGTCTTGCTTCCTGATGGCTAAGTTGATTGTTTAATTGTTGTGAGTTTATTGTTGCCATAGTAGGGTGTTGACATCCATCAGCATTAATTCAGCTATCCGTTGCAAAAATCAGTACAGGTAACCGATGAGTCCTTTCTCGCGCTTTGCGAATTATTTTATGGAAGTGGCCCGCAGCGGCAGCCTGCGCCGGGCGGCGGAAAAACTGCATATTTCGGCTTCGGCGATTAACCGCCAGATACTGCAGGCTGAAGCGTCCTTCGGCACGCCGCTGTTTGAACGGCTGCCGGAAGGTTTGCGGATGACCACCGCAGGCGAGCTGTTGTATGACAACCTGCTGCGCTGGCAAAAAGAGTTTCGCGTGACCCAACAGAAATTTGATGAACTGCAGGGGCTAAAACGCGGAACGGTGAATGTCGGTATGGTGCAGGCGCTGGCCGAAGGGAGTTTTGCCGCGGCGCTGGCAGAGATTATCAACCAGTGCGAGTGGCTGGAACTGATGTTGCAGGTCGCCGATAGCCAGAGCATCAGCGACAGAGTACGTCAGTCCGATGTCGATTTTGGTCTGATCCTCGATCCTGAAGGTCAGGCGGGTCTCAACGTACTGGCGTTTATTGAAATGGAAGTCGGGGTGGTACTGCATCCGCACCATCCTTTTGCCGCCGCGCCCGCGATCTCGCTGGGGGAACTTAGCGATGAACGGCATATTATTCCCGGCGCGCCGTTAATAGTGCATGACCGGGTGGCAATGCTCTATCGCCATTATGATTTTTCGCCGCCCAACACCGTTAGCTGCAATGATATTCGTCTGATTAAATCGCTGGTGCTTAAAGGCGGCGGGGTGACGGTCCTGAGCCTGCTGGACGTGCAGGACGAGGTAAACAACGGTTCGCTGGCGTTTGTGCCGCTACGTAATAAGCTGCTGCGACCTTTGACCCTGGCGCTATGCACCGCGCCATCGCGCCAGCTATCTCGTCCGGCGCAAATGGCGATTCAAAAACTAACGCTGGTGATGGAGGAGATGCGTAGCGCTGCTCACTCTCAGCCTAATGGCCCGCCCTGAATGGTTTCGCACAAGCCGTTGATAATACGCTCGCCGGTTTCCGTTTTCAGTTCCTGGTACCAGGCTTTGGTTAACGCCATATCCTTACCGTGGGTGATATCACAGCGTTTACGCGCTTTGAGCACCAGGTCACGCACCCGTTCACAACGCAATGCTTCGTACTGGCGCAGCGCGGTGACAATATCGCTATTGTCGCGCAGTACATTATCCAGCACGACCGCGTCCTCCATCGCCGCGCAGCCGCCCTGGCCGATATCCGGCGTAGTGCTGTGCCCGGCATCGCCCAGTAGCGCCACCTTGCCACGCACCAGCTTATCAAAAGGTTCAATATCGTGAATTTCTATCCGATTGGTGGTCTGCGGGTCGAGTACGGCGATAAGCTTTTGCACCGGCGGCGCCCAGCCGGCGAAGTAGCGGGTTAAATCGTCGCGCAGGGTGAGGCGATCTTCCGCTAATCCGGCCGGCAACGGCACATCGAAGAAGAAGTAGAAACGTCCGCCCGCCACCGGCATCAGCGACACGCGTTTCCCTTCGCCGACAAACGTCGTCCACTGATCGGCGGGAGCAATGGACTCATCAATATCGACCAGACCATTCCAGTTAACGTAACCGGCATAGCGGCGTTCCGGCGTATAGCCGAGCACATATGGCCGCAGCGCCGAATGGCTGCCGTCGGCGGCGATGACCATATCGCCGTGCGCCTCGCTACCATCGGTAAACCAGACGGTGACGCCGTCGGTATGTTCTTCCACGCGGGTGACCCGCTTGCCGAACTGCACCTGCTCACGCCCCCAGAAATCGAGCATCTCGCGCTGCAGTTCCGTTCGCGACACTGGCGAAGGGCGGCCCTGCGTACGTTCTACCAGCGGCGCGAGGCTGAAGCGGGTGAGTGTTTCCCCGCGTTGATACTCCTTATACGCCAGATAATGCATCGGGCCGCCATAAGCGTCGATGATCTCGCCCATCCCCAGGCGGTTCATACACTTGACGCCGTTGGGCCAGATAGAGATCGCGGCGCCAACCGGCTTAATCTCTTTTACCGCTTCGAACACTTCGCAGGCGATGCCTGCATTACGTAGCGCCACCGCGGCGCTCAACCCGCCGATTCCCGCGCCAATCACGATTGCTTTCATTGTCTTCCCCTTAGGTGTGTTGTTTAAGGGGTTCAGCAATTTGCATACCAGGTAGCAGAACCTGCGAAATCAGCGGTAGACGGACGGGTGATAGCGGAGAGGTGCACCAAAGAAGGGCAAAGTTGCGATTATGTTGCCTTTTTATGAATCAAAGATTTCTTTTAGTGAATTAAGGAATCAAAAGTTTCAACGTCCCGCGCCAACGTTCGTTACAGAAACCCGCTCTTTAATGAAGCTATTTCACTGAAAAATAATAGATAAAACGATTGTTACGTGGATAAAGATAGAGGGAATAAGCAATGTGGCCTGCTTTGTGCACTACATCGTCAACGCTTATCCACGACGAGACGGTGACCCCATGTCTGATGAAAAGAACAGCAACCTGCTTTATGGCCTGGAGCAGCGCATCCCACTGCTACCGGCTTTTTTTAGCGCCTTACAGCACGTGCTGGCGGGGCTGGTCGGCATTATTACGCCGCCGCTGATTATTGGCGCCGCGCTAGGGCTTGGCGAATGGCTGCCATATTTAATTAGTATGTCGCTAATGGCTTCCGGGATTGGCACCTTTCTTCAGGCTAACCGCGTCTGGGGGATCGGTGCGGGCATGATCTGTATGCAGGGCACCAGCTTCGCTTTTCTCGGCGTAGCGATTGCCGGCGGCATGTGGGTAAAAGCACAGGG
Organism: Klebsiella sp. 141240; assembly: GCF_050600805.1. NCBI lineage: Bacteria > Pseudomonadati > Pseudomonadota > Gammaproteobacteria > Enterobacterales > Enterobacteriaceae > Klebsiella > Klebsiella sp. 141240. The sequence continues at coordinate 435,212 of NZ_JAQIRK010000003.1, forward strand.
TGGCGGCCCGCAGGACATTATGGCCATGCTGTTCGGTGTTAACGTTGTTGCCGCGCTGGTACCGGTCGTCGTCAGCCGCTTTATCGAACCGCTGAAAAAACTCTTTACCCCGATTATTACCGGCAGCGTCATTGCGCTGATCGGCATTAGCCTGATAAAGGTCAGTATTATTAACTGGAGCGGCGGCGATCACGCGAAGGATTTCGCCAGCCCGGGCAATATCGCATTGGGCGGCATAACGTTAGGGATTATCGTGGTGCTGAGCTGCGCGAAAAACCGCTGGCTGCGTTTATCGTCGGTGGTCATCGGCATGGCGGTGGGCTGTATCGCCGCCGCGCTAAGCGGAAAATTTCATCTGGCGCCGATTGGCGATAGCTGGTTTCGTCTGCCGGCGATATTTCCTTTTGGCTTTCAGTTTAATAGCGCCATATTTTTACCGGTCGCGCTGGTATCGCTGGTTTGCATTCTTGAAGCCGTCGGCGATTTAACCGCCAACTGCCTGATCTCAAAACAGTCCATTGATGACGGCGCGTTTCGCTCACGCCTGAAAGGCGGGATCCTCGCGGATGGCATTAGCTGCCTGATCGCCGCGGCGATCTGCGCGTTTCCCAATACCACCTTCGCGCAGAATAACGGCGTCATCCAGATGACCGGCGTCGCCAGCCGCTATGTCGGGCGTTATATTGGCGTATTGCTGATTCTGCTTGGGCTGTTTCCTCCCTTTGGCGAGATCCTGCGCCAGATCCCCACGCCGGTGTTAGGCGGCGCGACGATGGTCATGTTTGGCTGTGTCGTGGCGGCCGGGATCCGCATCATCACCCAGAACCCGCTAACCCGCCGCGATATGCTGATTGTTGGCCTGGCATTTGGTTTTGGCCTCGGCATTGAGGCGGTTCCCGCTTTCCTTGCCCATTTCCCGCCTATCATCGGCAACCTGTTTGGATCTGCGGCCACCAGCGGTGGGCTGGTGGCGATTGTACTGAATCTGATTATTCCGCAAGAGAAAGCCGCCATGACGGCAGCGGCAAGGAGCAATGATGATAACACTCAACCACTTTAATCAGCTGCCGCAGGCGGAAGCCATTCGCCAGCTTGAACCCTGCGTGGCGCTCCCCGCCTGGCGCGAAGCGCTGGCGCTGGAGCGGCCCTATGCCACACTTACGGCCTTAACGGATCGCGCGCAACAACTTATGCAGCACTGGGGAGAGGCAGATCTGGCGCGGGCGCTCTGCGCCCATCCGCGGATCGGGGAAAAGCCGACGGGCGGGGAAGCGCATGCCGCGCTGTCTCGCCAGGAGCAGGCGGAGGTTAATGCCGACGATGCCGATATCGCTCGGGCGCTGAAAGAAGGGAACGCCCGTTACGAAGCCCGTTTTGGCCGCGTGTTTCTGATCCGCGCCAAAGGGCGCAGCGCCGCCGAGATCCTGCAGGCGCTGACCCAACGGCTGACCCATAATGACGCGCAGGAAATTGAAGCGGCACTGGAACAATTACGTGAAATCACCTTACTCAGACTGGCGGGAGTTATTAGCGAATGATCACCCTGAGCACCCATATTCTTGATATTTCTACCGGCAAGCCTGCACAAGGCGTGGCGGTCACCCTGTTCTGCGAAGGGCGTAGCCTGGCATCAGGCGTGACAGACAGCCATGGCCGCCTGGGCGAGCTGGCGACGGGACAACTGCGTCCCGGAAACTATCAGCTGGTGGCCGAACTGCAATCGTGGTTTGCGCGCGATGGCCGCCAGACCCTGTACCGGCAGGCGCAGATCGATTTTATGATTACCATTGATGACAAAGACCATTTTCATCTGCCATTTTTAATTGCCCCCGGCGGCTGGTCGACCTATCGCGGAAGTTAAGTTGAGTCCGCCGCCCGGCCAGAATAAAGCGCCGGGCAGCGGTTCAGCCTTCGTTACACCATACCTGTTCGCCATTGACCCAGGTTTCACTAATGTTCCGTTCATCGCCTAAGGTCATCAATACGAACAGCTGCTCATAGACATCATGACAGCGTGCGCCGCGCAGCTTTTGTAGCGGCGTCACCGCCGGGTCGATAACCACCAAATCGGCCTCTTTTCCCGACTGGAAATTACCAATTTTGTCATCCAGGCGTAACGCGTGCGCGCCGCCCAATGTCGCATGATAAAACGCTTCGCAGGCGCGCAGGCGATAGCTCTGTAGCTGCGCCACTTTATAGGCCTCGCCGAGGGTGCGCAGCAGGCTGAAGGTGGTTCCGGCGCCAACATCGCTGCCGATGCCAATCCGGACTTGATGTTGCCAGCTGGCGGGCAGGCGAAATAGACCGCTACCCAGAAACAGGTTTGACGTCGGGCAAAAGGCGATTGCCGAACCGGTCTCATGCAAACACCGCCACTCTTTCTCCGCCAGATGGATCCCGTGGGCGAAGACGCTGCGCGCACCGGTCAATTGATAGTGATGATAAACATCAAGATAGTGCTCATGCTCCGGCCATAACTGCTTTACCCACGCGATTTCATTAAGGTTTTCACTCAGATGGGTATGCAGCCAGGTATCAGGAAACTCCTCCCGCAGCCGCTGAACCGCTTGCAAGAGTTCCGGCGTAGAGGTGGGAGCGAAACGCGGCGTAATAGCGTAGCCCAGACGGCCGCGCCGGTGCCAGCGCTGGATCAGTTCGCGGGTCTGGCAATAGCTTTGTTCGGCGGTTTCGGTTAAATACTCCGGCGTATGGCGATCCATCATCACCTTACCGGCCAGCAGGCGCATATTCAGGCGCAACGCCTCGGTAAACAGAGCCTCCACGGACGCAGGATGAAGCGTACAAAACACCAGCGCGGTGGTAGTGCCATGGCTGAGCAACTGGTTGACAAAAAAACGGGCGATATCTGCCGCGTACCGTTCATCGGCAAACTGGCTTTCCACCGGAAAGGTATAAGTGGTCAGCCATTCCAGCAGTTGTTCGCCAAAGGCGCCGATCATTTCAGTTTGAGGATAATGAATATGGGCGTCGACAAACCCCGGCAGCAGCAGTTTACCGCGCAGATCGCGATAGCCTTTATGTGGATCGAGTAATGCTTCGCCTTCCTGCCATGGCAGTAGCGCCTGAATCTTCCCGGCGTAAATAAACAGCACGCCATCATCAATATATCGCGCGTAGCGGGCGATATCGTCAGCGCTGGCGGCGGGTTGGCTAATATCAAAAAACGCACCGCGTAACGCGGTGTGGTATTCCAGCATGTTGCCGCCTTATATAAGTAGGGTGATAGCTATTGCGCAAATATTTGCAAATTTAATGCCAGGAGGCCGCGGAAGGCACCGCGGCCGGGCGGGATTATTCTTTCTGCGCCAGCGCGCCGGGGGTAAAGCGGGCGTAGGAAGCGGCCTGCCGCTCGTCGCGGGCAATCCAGCGATACAGGCTGCCGCTTAACAGCACGCCGATGAACCAGCTAAAATTGGCCACCTCATGCAGAGCGGGAATAAAGCTGATAATCAGGCCGACCGCCACCGAGGGCAGCAGCGCGGCGATGGCCTTCGGGTTAAAGCCGTTGCGGTACCAGTATTTGCCTTTAGGGGTATCATCGAAAAGATCGTCGATCGATACCTGCCCGCGTTTAATCAAATAGAAATCAACCAGCAGAATGCCAAACAACGGCCCGATAAACGCTCCCAATACATCCAGTGTGTAGTGGATAAGTTCTGGGGAGTTAAACAGATTCCATGGGGTGAGCAGTATCGAGCCGACGGCGGCAATCATCCCGCCAGTGCGGAAGCTGATTTTTTGCGGCGCGCAGTTGGAAAAATCAAATGCCGGCGAGACGAAGTTGGCGACAATATTGATGCCGATAGTGGCGGTGATCATGGTCAGCAGGCCGATGGCCACCGCCAGATCGTTACCCACATGGCTCACCGTTTCAATCGGGTCGGTGATCATCCGGCCAAATAAAGATTGCGTTCCGGAGACGATTACTACGGTCACTACCGAGAACAGCAGGAAGTTAAACGGCAGCCCCCAGCGGTTGCCGCGGCGAATTTCGCCCATGCTTCTGGCATAACGGGAGAAATCGCCAAAATTAAGCAGCGGACCGGAGAAGTAAGAGACCACCAGCGCGGTGGCGGTGATCATCTGCCAGCTTTGCTCACCGGCGGTCAGCGTCTTACTGGCGAGGGTAAAGGAGATACCATCGAGGCCTGTCTTGTATACAATCCAGCCCGCCAGGGCCAGCATCACCACATATACCGCCGGGCCGGCGATATCAATAAAGCGCTTAATCGCGTTCATGCCGTGCCAGAACACCATCGCCTGCAACAGCCACATGGTGGCGAAACAGATCCAGCCAAGCGATGAAAGACCCAGCAATGACGTTTGCGTCATTGCCGCCAGCGAGGGCCAGAACTTCAGCAGCACCAGCATTAAGGCGTTCGCAGCCAGATAGGTTTGGATCCCGTACCAGGCGAAAGCAATCAGCCCGCGTATCACCGCCGGAATATTGGCGCCGAATACGCCGAACGCCTGACGGCAGATGACCGCATAGGGCACGCCGGCAATCTGGCTGGGTTTGGCTACCAGATTGGCGCAAAGCTGGACGATAACAATTCCGGCTAACAGACAGATAAGCACCTGCCAGCTCGCCAGCCCCAGCGTAAAGAAACTCGCCGCCACCACATAGCCGCCCATGCTATGCACGTCCGACATCCAGAAAGAAAAAATGTTGTACCAGTTCCAGTTTTGCTCGCGCGTCGGCGCCAGATCCTCGTTGCAAAGACGCGGGCTGTAGCCTGATGCCGGGTCTCCGGCGTTGAGCTGATGCGTGTTTTGTGTATTTGGCATGGATCCTGCTCCTCTGAAGACAAACGTTTTGCCGTTGATAGCGGAAGGCGTTGCAGGATCCAGGCCAGAATAGTTAATCTTGTATACAAAATATTTATTTTATGTATACGATTTGATATCGAAATGGAAAGTGGAGTGGACCAATGGGCAATGAAAATCCGCTGCAGGCCGCAGCCGGACTGCATGACAAGGATGAGTCTATCTACCAAGCCTTGCTGACTGCGATTGTCGAGCAACAACTGCTGCCGGGCAGCAAATTGCCGGAAGAGGCGCTGGCGGAGGTGTTTGGCGTCAGCCGAACGGGGGTACGCAAAGCGCTACAACGACTCGCCGCTGTGCAAATGGTGACATTAACGCCCAAACGTGGTGCACAGGTCGCCAGTCCGACGGTTGACGAGGCACGGGATATATTCCGCACCCGCGCGCTACTGGAAGTGGCGAATCTGCCGGATGTACTGCAACGCTGCCAGCCTCCGCATCTGGCGGCGCTGGAAGCCATTATTCAGCAGGAGCAACTGGCGCATGAGGCCTATGATGGCCCGTCCGCTATCCGCCATTCCGCTAATTTTCATATTCAGTTACAGGCCATTTCCGGCAACCAGGTACTAACGGAGATGGTCACCCGACTCAGTCAACGCTCATCGCTGGTGATTGCCGCCTGGGGCGCGCCGTGGCGGCAGGGGTGCCGCTGCGATGACCACGAGCGCCTTGTCGGCCTGTTACGCGAAAAAGCGCTAACCGCGCTGACCGAGGCACTCAACCATCACTTTGAACACATCGTCGCCAGTTTATGTTTTTCCCGCACGGGGGAGTCGGTTCCCGATTTCGCCCGGCTGTTTGCCGGCTATAAGGAGCGGTAATGTCCACCATCTATATACAAGTTATCAATCCCAATACCGATCCCGGTATGACGCAAACCATCGCCGAGGCGGCCCGCGCCGCGGCGTCGCCAGGAACCGATATTGTCGCGGTCTGTCCACCAGACGGCGTGCCGTCGATTGAAGGGCATTTTGACGAAGCCATCGCCGCCGTCGGCGTGCTGGAGCAAATAAAAGCCGGGCAGCAGCAGGGCGTTTCCGGGCATGTTATCGCCTGTTTTGGCGATCCGGGGTTACTTGCCGCCCGTGAACTGGCCCAGGGGCCGGTTATTGGTATTGCCGAGGCGGCGATGCATATGGCGACGCTGGTCGCTACCCGCTTCTCGGTGGTCACTACCTTGCCGCGCACGCTGATTATCGCTCGCCATCTGCTACATCAGTATGGTTTCCATGAGCATTGCGCCGGTCTGCATGCGATCGATCTACCGGTGCTGGCGCTGGAAGATGGCAGCGGCGTGGCGCAGGAAAAAGTACGCGCCCGCTGTATTCAGGCGCTACAGGAGGATGGCTGCGGCGCTATCGTGCTGGGCTGCGGCGGCATGGCGACCCTGGCGCAGCAACTGACCCGGGAACTTCAGGTACCCGTTATTGATGGCGTCAGCGCGGCGGTGAAGATGGTGGAATCTCTGGTGTCGCTAGGCCTGACAACCAGCAAGCACGGCGATTTAGCTTATCCGGAACGTAAAACGCTTAGCGGTAAATTTGCCGTGTTTAATGATTAAATGAAGGGGTGGGAGATGATACCAGCAGCAGAATTATATCCGCGCGATTTGCGCGGCTACGCGGGAAAGCCGCCGCACGCGCAGTGGCCAAACCAGGCGCGTATCGCGGTGCAGTTTGTGCTTAATTACGAAGAAGGCGCCGAGAATCACGTCCTGCACGGCGATGCGGGTTCTGAACAGTTTCTCTCCGATATCATCGGCGCTGCCAGCTATCCCGACCGCCATATGTCGATGGACTCATTGTATGAATATGGCAGCCGCGCGGGTTTCTGGCGTATCCATCATGCCTTTCAGGAGCGGGGGTTACCGCTGACGGTGTTTGGCGTGGCAATGGCGCTGGCGCGTCATCCGGATATCGTCGCGGCGATCAAAGCGGCCAACTACGATGTGGTCAGCCACGGGTGGCGTTGGATCCACTATCAGCATATGGCGATTGGACAGGAGCGCGACCATCTGCATAAAGCGGTGCAGGTGCTGACCGACCTGTTTGGCAAACCGCCCACCGGCTGGTACACAGGGCGCGATAGCCCTAACACCCGGCAACTGGTGGTCGAACATGGCGGATTTGATTACGACAGCGACTATTATGGCGATGATTTGCCGTTCTGGACGGAAGTGCCTTGCGCCGACGGGCAGCGTAAACCGCATCTCATCGTGCCTTACACGCTCGATGCCAACGATATGCGCTTTGCCACCGCTCAGGGGTTTAATACCGCTGAACAGTTTTATACCTATCTGAAAGACAGCTTTGATGTGCTGTACGCGGAAGGTGAAACGTCGCCGAAAATGATGTCTATCGGCATGCACTGCCGGTTGCTGGGCCGCCCTGGACGCTTTCGCGCTCTGCAACGTTTTCTCGATTACGTGCAGCAGCATGAGCGCGTGTGGATTTGTACCCGCCAGCAGATTGCCGACCACTGGCGGCGGGTGCATCCGTACCAGCCATAGCGGCAGACCCATTGCGCCGTTATTTTGTCGGGTGGCGGCTAACGCCTTACCCGACCTACGGTCATTACGACCTGCCTAATGTCTTCACCGCGCTGGCTGAAACTGCCGGTGTTGGTAGCCTCAAAATCCCCGGTGGCGCTGCCGCTTACCGGGGCTACAGCACAATGCGATTTGGTAGCCCGGAGAAGGCGCAACGCGCCGCGTCCGGGAAAACCTCTTAAAAAAGTTGCAAATCGATAACAGTATCTACGCCGGCATGTGATCTGTAGGCCTGCTAAGCGCAGCGCAAGCAGGGGGCGACAACGGCATCAATGTCCCATCAAACTAACCTGTGCGGCAACGATACGCCAGCCGCAGGAAAAACGAACCCAGGTTTGCTGCTGACGGCCGATACGTTCGCTGCCTTCACGGGTGAACTCGGTACTGCATACCGCATAATCCTCTCCATAGGTGGTGATCACCGTATGGCGTAACTCCCGCGCAAGCCCTGCGGCAGGGCGTGCGGCGCGGAAGGCGCGGATCTCATCAATACCATACAGATTCTCTCCGGCGCCGAGGCGAACCGTGCGCGTATCGTGCCAGAACAACGCATCCAGCACCGCGATATCGTTACTCACCAGCGCCTGTTCATAGCGATAAAAAGCCGCCGTTACTTCGGCGACCACCTGCGGAATATTGATTTCTTGCGACGCGATCATGCGGCTACCTCCACCGGGCGGGAATCGGTCATTCCCATCGCTTCCAGCGCATAGGCGGCGCGCAGACAGGCCTGTTCATTAAACGGTGCGGCAATTAACTGCACCCCGACAGGTAGCCCTGTCGCGGTACGTAGCGGGACGGTTACCACCGGCAGACCGATAAAGGAGATTGGTTGAGTGAGCATGCCCATGCTGGCGCGTATCGGTAAAGACTCGCCGTTGATCTCCATCGTCTGCTCGCCAATAAGCGTGGCGCTGCATGGTGTTGCCGGGGCGATGAGCACGTCGGCATGGGTGAATAGCGACGCGACTTGCTGCTGGGCGTGCCGACGGAAGCGCTGCGCCTGCAGGTACCAGGCGGAAGGGATCATCGCACCCGCCAGCAGACGTTCGCGCGAGTGCGGTTCAAAGCGCTCCGGCTCACGCCGTAAGGCTGGCAGGTACTGGTTTCCGCCTTCAGAAGCGCTAATGATAAAAGCAGAAGCGCGCGCCAGCTCCGCCTCGGGGAAGAGATACTCTTCAGAGGCTTCGAGATAGCGGGCGACGCGAGCCACCGCCGCGCGGGCATCGTCATCGCACCAGCGGCTGAAATAGCCGCCTAAAACCGCGCAACGCAGCCCCTGGAGGCTATATTGCAGATGCGGCGTAGCTGGGGTGACGCCGCGTTCGGCCTGAAAACCGTCATTAACGTCTCGCCCCTGAAGAACATCGTAGACTGTGGCTAAATCCTCTACCGTACGGGCAAACGGACCAATATGATCGAGGCTGGGAACAAAAGGGTGGCTGCCGGTACGCGACAGACGGCCGAAGGTTGGCTTGAGACCAAAAATCCCGCTCAGGGATGCCGGAACGCGAATCGAACCATTGGTGTCGCTACCGAGCGAGAAATTAACCAGCCCGGCGGCGACCGCCGCCGCTGAGCCGCCGGAGGATCCGCCGGCAATGCGGTTAAGATCGTGCGGATTGCGCGTCGCGCCATAGTGGCTGTTTTCCGTAGTAAAACCGTAAGCATAGGCGTCCATATTCAGCATCCCGCTGAGCAGGCCGCCTGCGGTATGGATTTGACTTACCGCCCAGCTATCGACGCGGGCAGGCGGGTTATTGCTGAACAGTTGCGCGCCGGCGAGGGTGGTTTCTCCCGCGACATCAAACAGATTTTTGACCGCGTAGGGAATGCCTGCCAGCGCAGGCAGCGGCTGATTCGTGCGCCGTAGGGCATCAATGGCGTCCGCTTCGTCGAGCATCCGTTTCCCGGTGACAGTCGTCCAGGCATTGAGCAGTGGGTTACTTTGCGCAATATCATCAAGCGTCTGGCGAGCCACCTCTCTGGCGCTAAATTCACCGCGACTCAGCGACTGCTGAATGTCGGCAATGGTCATCTGATGTAGCTTCATGCTTTATACACTCCGGCGATTTCCAGACGCTGATCGAGCGGATAGGCCATCAGCGGTTCAGCCATATCGGCAATGCGGCGAAATTGCGCCAGCAGCTCAGCGCGGCGCGATTCATCCAGTTCAAGGGTGAGGATCTGTTCCATCTGTAGAAGCCAGTCGCGCCACTCTTTTTCGGTTTGTTTCATGCTTCTCCCCCTAATAGCCAGCGGCGGTGCCGTTACTGCGCGGGTCAGACGCGCCTTCAAACAGGCCGTCAGGATGGCGGACAATAGCCCCGGCATGTCCCATGGCCTCGCTGAAGTCGGCCAGTACCTCAACCTCATGCCCCAGGTCCCTGAGCCGGGCGAGGGTTTGCGGCGCAAAGCGGCCTTCTACTTTTAGTGAGTCCGAGGTCTGTCCCCAGGTGCGTCCAAGCAGCCAGCGCGGACGAGAAATACTCTCCTGAAGCGGGACATTCTGCAGGATATAGCGGGTGAAAAGCGCCGCCTGCGTTTGCGGCTGCCCGTCGCCGCCCATTGAGCCATAAACCATCACCCGGCCATCGTTCAGGCGCGCGGCGGCGGGATTAAGGGTATGGAAGGGTTGCTTGCCCGGCGCCAGGGCCAGCAAATGCGCCGGGTCGAGGCTGAACGACGCACCGCGGTTTTGCCAGACAATACCGCTGTCCGCCAGCACCACGCCGCTGCCAAACTCATGATAGAGACTCTGGATAAAGGAAACCGCCAGCCCGCTACTATCCATCACGCCCATCCAAACGGTATCGCCGGGGCCTTTGCCTGCGCCCCATGGCGCGGCGCGCTGGTCGTCGATCTTCTCCGCCAGCGGTTGTAACGCCTGCGGGGACAGCAGGCTTTGAATATCCACGTCCAGATGCTGCGGGTCGGTAATATGTTTATCTCGCAGGCTAAAGGCCTTTTTTGTCGCTTCCACGATACGGTGGATGGTCTGCGCATCGTCGGCCTGTTCCATCGCCAGCCGGTCAGTGATGCCGAGGATGGCCAGCGATACCAGCCCCTGCGTCGGCGGCGCCAGGTTCCATAACTCACCGTGTTGATGCTGTAGCCGCAGTGGTTGCGGACGGCGCGCGCGATGCTGGCGCAGATCGTCAAGCGTAATAGGCAGGCCATAACGGGCCATGCCGGCCGCCAGTTGTTCCGCCAGAGAGCCGCGATAGAAACTATCAAGCCCTTCCGCAACCAGCCGTTTTAGCGTGGAGGCCAGCGCAGGCTGACAAAAGCGGCTGCCGCTTTGCGGAGGGCGGCCATTGACCAGAAAGGTCTCAGCGAAGCCCGGCTGGCGCTGAAGTTCATCTAATTTTCCGGCGGTGGCGCTGGCTTGCGAGGCGGTCACCGGAATACCGTTATCGGCATAGCCAATCGCGTCCTGTAACAGGCGCGAAAGCGGTAGTGATTTACCGGTCAGCGAGTGTGAAACTTTCAGCGCCTCATCCCAGCCGCTGACGGTGCCGGCGACGGTCAGGGCGGATTGCGGGCCGCGATGCGGGATGTGCGTTAGCCCGGCATAGGCTTCCGGCGTCGCCAGTGAACCCGCGGCGCCGCTGGCGTCAATGGCGATCGGATCGCCCTGCGGCGGCACGATCAGCCAGAATCCATCGCCGCCAAGACCATTCATATGCGGATAGACCACCGCGATGGTCGCGGCGGCGGCGACCATCGCTTCTATTGCGCTTCCGCCTTCGCGCAGCACGGACAGCGCGCTTTGGCTAGCCAGATGATGGGGGGCGACCGCCATCCCCTGGGTCGAGAAATGACTCTGCATAACTTATCCTCGTAACGAATCGTACAGCCACTGCTGCGAATGCTGTCCGTGCAAAAGCTGTTCCACTTTGAAAAGAAAGTTTCAATGATGCGGCGGCCGTTTGTCTTTTCTCATTGTGGCATGCATTGTGAAGGGGGTTAGCGGTATAGTTCAGTGAAACAAAAGTTACAGAGGCGCTATGGAACAACTCGATGAACGGCTGAAAGCGCAATATGCGTCGTTATCCCCCCAGGAGCAGCGGGTGGCGGATTTCATTGTCGACCACTTTGACGACCTGATAAGCTACAACAGCGCCGAGCTGGCCCAACTGAGCGGGGTATCAAAAGCGACGGTAAGCCGCCTGTTTAAACGGCTGGGATATGAAAAGTATCGCGATATGCGCGATGAGCTGCGCACGTTACGCCAGAGCGGGATGCCGTTGACCGATCATCGCGAGGCGGTGCAGGGTAATACGCTGCTGGCGCGGCATTATAAACAGGAGATGGCAAACCTGACGCAGTGGGTAAACGCGCTGGATGCCCGCCAGTTTGCCGAAGCCATTAACGCGCTGGTGAAAGCCAGGCGCGTCGTCATTATTGGGATGCGTAACTCCTGGCCGCTGGCGCTGCATTTGCGCCAGCAGTTACTTCAGGCGCGCGGGCAAGTGGTGGTGCTGCCGCAACCGGGGCAAAGTTTCAGTGAAGAGCTGGTCGATTTAAGCGCGGAAGATATCGTGGTGGTGATGGCGTTTCGCCGTAGGCCGCGAATTATTCGTCCTCTGATGCAGCAACTGCAACAGCGGGGAGTTCCGCAGCTGCTAATCTGCGAGCCGCAGGCGCATAGCCTGTTTACTCTGGCCCGCTGGCGGCTTTGCGCCCCGCTGGACAGCGTGTCGGCTTTCGACAGCTACGCATCGGCCAATAGTCTTATCAACCTGCTGGCGAACGCCTTGCTACATGAAATTCTCGATAGCGGTCGCCCGCGCATTCATGACATCGCCACGTTATACCAGCAGTTGGATGAGCTTGAACAACGATAATGGGGAGCCAGTCTGGTGCTTTGCACCTTTTTGGTGCCAAAGTGCGGTAAGGAGAAGGGCGACTCTTCTTACCGCCATGGTTAATATTCGCGTCATTTCTCGCTAAAAGCCGATTAAGCAGCGCAAATTTCTTTTGTCCGTATCTGGCACATTAGTTGCAGAAGTTTATTTAAAGAATCTTTTGTTTCATACTAACGTAACGGGTAATGATGATGAAAAAACTGCTGATTGCGCTGACCGGGGTCGCTTGTCTGTTGACACAAATCACCGCCGCACACGCGGACCAACTCCAGGATATTGAAAAACGCGGGGTGATCCGCGTCGCCGTTCCCCAGGATTTCCCGCCGTTTGGTTCTGTCGGCACCGATCTCCAGCCACAGGGGTATGACATTGATATGGCCCGCTATCTGGCAAAGCAGATGAAGCTAAAACTGCAGCTGGTTCCGGTGAGCAGCGCCAACCGGGTACCGTATCTGCAGACCGATAAAGTGGATCTGGTGATCTCAAGCCTGGGTAAGAACGCCGAGCGTGAAAAGGTCATCGATTTCAGCCAACCCTACGCGCCGTTTTTCCTTGGCGTCTTCGGCCCGCAGGGAGCTGCCCTGAAAGACGCAGCCGAACTGAGCGGTAAGAGTATCGGCGTGACCCGCGGCGCGGTGGAGGATATGGTGCTGACCAGCATTGCGCCGAAAGCGGCGCAGATTAAGCGTTACGAAGATAACAACACCACGCTGTCGGCCTGGCTTTCTGGTCAGGTGCAATACGTGGCGACGGGTAATCTGGTGGTGGCGGCTATCTCACGGCAAAACCCGGCGAAAGCCCCGGTCGCCAACTTTATGCTTAAGGATTCACCGTGCGTGATTGGCCTGAAAAAAAATGAACCGGCGCTGAAGGAAAAGGTGAATGCCTTAATCGCGCAGGGCATTAAGGACGGCACCCTCAATACGTTATCGCAGCAGTGGCTGAAAGCGCCGTTGCCCAGCGACTTTGCCGCTTAAGGTACGGCGATGACGGAGCAATTACATTTTTCCGCGCTCTGGCCTTATTGGCCGGAGCTCGTGGCGGGACTCTGGGTCACTATCCAACTCACGGTACTCGCCACGCTCGGCGGCCTGGCTATCGGGATCATCGGTGCCGCTCTGCGTAGCGGACGGACAAGCTGGCTGAGTCGGATATGGGGGGCTTACGTTGAGGTTATCCGTAATACGCCGTTCGTGGTTCAACTGTTCTTTATTGTCTTCGGCCTGCCGAATCTGGGATTGAAGATGACGGCGGGCGAAGCGGCGCTGCTGGCGATGATCGTCAACCTGGGCGCCTACAGTACGGAGATCGTCCGCGCCGGGATCCAGGTGACGTCAAAAGGGCAGTGGGAGGCCGGCCGGGTACTGGGGCTCAGCCGGAGTCAGACCTTTATTCAGGTGGTTTTACCGCCGGCGTTGCAGCGTATTTATCCGGCGCTGGTGAGCCAGTGCATTATCGTAATGCTCGGATCGTCGGTAGTATCGCAGGTCTCTTATGAAGAGCTGACCTTTGCCGCCAACTTAATTCAATCGCGAACGTTTTTGAGCTTCGAGGTGTATCTGGTGACGACCGGTCTCTATTTAGCGTTATCGATAGCGATGCGCCAGCTGCTAATGGCGGCTGGACGTAGATGGCTGAGGGTACAGGCATGATAACAACCTTTACCGACTGGGACATCGTACGCAACCTGCTGCTGGCCGGACGCTGGACCGTGCTGCTATCGCTGACGGCCTTTATTGGCGGCGCGCTGGTGACATTACCGCTGTTGCTGCTGCGCCTGCGGGGTAAATTGTGGGTGCAGCGCCTCATTCGCGGCTATATCGAGCTATTTCAGGGGACGCCATTGCTGATGCAGCTGTTTCTCGCCTTTTTCGGCGTGGCGTTATTCGGGATCGATGTGTCGCCATGGACCGCCGCCGCGCTGGCGCTGACCCTCTATACCAGCGCCTTTTTGCTGGATATCTGGTACGGCAGTATTCGGGCCTTGCCGAAAGGACAGTGGGAGGCATCGCGTTGCCTGGGATTAAATTTCACCCAGACGTTATGTCGCGTGGTGGCGCCGCAGGCGGTGCGTATCGCCATCGCTCCCACCGTGGGTTTCGCCGTACAGGTAATAAAGGGCACCGCGCTGGCGTCGATTATCGGTTTCGTCGAGCTCACCAAGGCTGGCACCATGCTCACCAACGTGACATATCAGCCGTTTAAAGTTTTCGCGCTGGTCGCGCTGGGCTACTTCATCTTGTGTTATCCGCTGTCCCGTTACAGCCGCTATCTGGAGAATAAATTCAATGCCGCTCATCACCATTAATCAGGTGCAGAAATTCTACGGCGATAATCACGTGCTGAAGGGAGTTGATCTCGATATCAATATGGGTGAGGTGATCTCCATCATCGGCCGAAGCGGCTCGGGGAAAAGCACCTTATTGCGCTGCATTAACGGGCTGGAGGGGTACCAGGAAGGCAGTATTAAGCTCGGCGGCATGACCATTACCGACAGCGATTCGCAGGCGCGGGAGATTAGCCGCTCCGTTGGCATGGTATTCCAGAACTTCAATTTATTTCCGCATATGACGGCGCTGGAAAACGTGATGCTGGCGCCGCGGCGGGTATTGAAAAAAAAACCTGCCGAATGCCGCGAACTGGCGCAGCAAATGCTGGTTAAAGTCGGGCTTGGCGATCGGCTGGATTTCTATCCCTCCAGCCTCTCCGGCGGGCAACAGCAGCGGGTAGCTATCGCCCGCGCGCTGGCGATGTCGCCAAAAGTTTTACTCTGTGACGAAATCACCTCCGCGCTGGATCCGGAACTGGTGGGCGAGGTGCTCAAAGTGCTGGAACAGCTGGCCGCGGAAGGAATGACGCTGATTCTGGTTACTCATGAAATGAATTTTGCCCGTGAAGTCGGCGACCGGGTGGTGTTTATGCACCAGGGGCGAGTCTGGGAGCAGGGCGACAGCAAAACGCTGTTCAGCCAGCCGCAAACCAATGAACTCAAACAATTTATCTCCTCCGTGCGCGGACTGAATTAATAAAGGAATCTACGATGGATATCGCTCAATTTTCACCAATCAATCCTCCGCATCGTCTGCTGATGGGGCCGGGGCCGATCAACGCCGACCCGCGCGTCCTGCGCGCGATGTCCAGCCAGCTTATCGGCCAATACGATCCGGCAATGACGCACTATATGAACGAAGTCATGGTGTTATACCGCGGGGTATTCCGCACCAGCAACCGCTGGACCATGCTGGTGGATGGCACCTCACGAGCGGGGATTGAAGCCATTCTGATCTCCGCGATCCGCCCCGGCGACAAAGTACTGGTGCCGGTATTTGGCCGCTTTGGCCATCTGTTATGTGAAATTGCTCGCCGCTGCCGGGCGGAAGTGCATACCATTGAGGTGCCGTGGGGTGAAGTGTTCTCTCCCGAGCAGATTGAAGATGCGATCAAACGGGTGCGTCCACGTATGCTGCTGACGGTGCAGGGAGACACCTCGACCACCATGCTGCAGCCGCTGGCGGAGCTGGGCGAGATCTGCCGTCGTTATGATGTGCTGTTTTATACCGACGCCACCGCCTCATTGGGCGGCAATGCGCTGGAGACCGATGCCTGGGGGCTGGATGCGGTATCGGCGGGAATGCAAAAGTGCCTCGGCGGCCCCTCCGGCACCTCGCCCATTACCCTGAGCCCGCGGATGGAAGAGACTATTCGTCGACGTAAATGCGTTGAGCAGGGGATCCGCACCGCCGAGCACCTTGATGGCGTCGATGAGATGGTTTACTCCAACTATTTCGATCTCGGGATGGTGATGGATTACTGGGGGCCAGAACGCCTTAACCATCATACTGAAGCGACATCCGCACTGTTCGCCGCCCGCGAATGCGCGCGCCTGATGCTTGAAGAAGGGCTCGATAACGGCATTGCCCGCCACAAACTACACGGCGACGCGCTGGTGAAAGGGATTCAGGCGATGGGGCTGGAAATTTTTGGCGACCTGCAACACAAAATGAATAACGTACTGGGCGTGATCATCCCGCAGGGCATTAATGGCGACCAGGTACGCCAACTGATGCTGGAAGATTTCGCCATTGAGATTGGCACCTCATTCGGCCCGCTGCACGGCAAAGTGTGGCGTATAGGCACAATGGGTTACAACGCGCGCAAAGATTGCGTCATGACCACCCTCAGCGCGCTGGAATCAGTACTCAATTACCTGAAATTCCCCACCACGCAAGGGGCAGCCATGCAGGCGGCGTGGGATCATTATCGCAGCGAGAAACCGCTATGAACCTGGCCGCAGCGCGAGTGATGGCGCGGGCAGAGAGATTAGCGGCGATAAGCGAAACGCCGGAAGGCCTGACGCGGGTTTACCTTTCGCCACAACATCTTGAAGCTAATCAGCAGGTTGCCCACTGGATGCGTCAGGCAGGCATGATTGTCTGGCAGGACAGCGTCGGTAATATTTGTGGGCGCTATGAAGGCAGAGAAGAAGGGGCGCCGGCGATTTTGCTCGGATCGCATCTCGATACGGTACGCAACGCCGGGCGATATGATGGCATGTTGGGGGTGTTAGCCGCCATTGAAATGGTGCAGAGCTTACATAATCAGGCGCGCCGCCTGGCGCAGGCCATCGAAATCGTCGGCTTCTGCGATGAAGAAGGAACGCGCTTTGGTATCACGCTATTGGGCAGCAAGGGGCTGACGGGAAGCTGGCCGCAAACCTGGCTGGACCAGCGCGATGCCGAAGGCATTAGTCTGGCGCAGGCGATGGTCAACGCCGGGTTGGATCCATCACGCGTCCATTCAGCCTCGCGCCCGGCGGAAGATTTTTCCGCCTATCTGGAACTGCATATCGAGCAGGGGCCCAGGCTGGAACAGGCCGGTTCGGCACTCGGCGTGGTCGAGGCGATCAACGGCGCGCGGCGGCTCAATTGCTGTTTTACCGGCGAGGCAGGTCATGCAGGCACGGTGCCGATGGACCAGCGCCGGGACGCGCTTGCCGCCGCCGCGGAGTGGATGCTGTATATTGAGAGCACGACGCGCCAGCAGGGAGGCAACCTGGTCGCCACCGTCGGGACATTGCGCTGCTCGCCGGCGGCGGTCAACGTCATTCCCGGCGAGGCCGCGTTGACTCTGGATATCCGCGGTCCGCAGGATCAACCGCTCGATGCATTACTGGAGTCATTGCTGGCGGCCGCCGCAGAGATTGCCGGGCGTCGCGGCCTGCAGTTTGCCGCTGAGGAGTTCTATCGCATAGCGGCAACCGCCTGCGATCCGCGATTACAGGCGGTGATTGCCGAAGCGGTATGCGAGGTACAGGGCGCGGCATTGACGCTGCCAAGCGGCGCCGGACATGATGCGATTGCCATTGCGGAACGCTGGCCGGTAGGGATGTTATTTGTGCGCTGTAAAGGGGGAATTAGTCACCATCCGGCGGAAGCGGTCAGCGAAGCCGATGTCGAACTGGCGATTGATGCCTTCAGCCGGGCGGTGATAAAAATTGCCGGGTAAATCACTAACGGGCGCATCCTCTTTTCGGGGATGCGCCGCAGACTTATCTCGCCCCTGCAGGAGAAGCTATTTTCCGCAGTCGGCTGGCGCTGACGGCCGCCGACAACGCCGAGGCCGCGGCGGCAATCCACAGCGCAAGATGAACGGCGCTTTCGTCTTTTGCCAACAGTACGCCCATCACGGCGGCGCCCAGACACTGCCCGAACGTGCGCATGATGGATAAAACGCCCGAGGCATAGCTCGCCTGTTCGCGACTCACGTTTGACAGCATTTCCCGGTTATTCGGGCTCTGGAAGCAGCCAAAGCCAATACCGCATAGCAGGCTCCGCAGGCAGATATCCCACGCGGCGGGCGTAGCGGGGAGCATCGCCAGAAGGATTAAACCCGCGACAAAAATCATCAGTCCCAGCGTCGAGATGAGCGGAGCGGAGATTGAGTCCGCCCAGCGGCCGGCGTGCGGTGCGATCAGCACTATCCCTAATGGCCACGGAGTAAACAGCAGCGCTGAGAGCACCGGACTATAGCCATACTCGTTCTGGAACAGGAACGGCAGGGCAATAAAAGTGATCCCCTGGCTTACGAAGGCGATCAGCGATGTAAAGGCCGAAAGGGTAAAGCGTTCATTTTTAAACATCGCAGGCGGCAGCAGCGGGTTGTCCGTCTGCCGGATGCGCCAGATAAAGGCGGTGCCGCTTATCGCTGCGAGCAACGTCCAGTACAGACTATCGATATGCTGCGAAGCGCTCTGCATGCTATTCGCCGCCATGATCGTTGAACCCAATAGCAGCGCCGACAATATCGCTCCGGGAGTATCGAAAGCGGCTTGCCTGTCAACGGTCGGCCGCGGGAGCGATCTGACCGCCAGCAGTAGGGCGACGGTACCGGGGAGCACGTTTATTGCAAACAGCCATTGCCAGCTCAAAGTATGCAGGATCGTGCCACCCAATACCGGCCCGATGGCGGAGCTTGAAGCGATAAGCAGGGCGTGTATCCCGAGAATACGCCCCAGCAGTCGCGCCGGAAAAATGGAGCGCAATATGGCGGGTGCGATACTGAGCGTTGCCGCGCCGCCGATCCCCTGCAGCACCCGCATGCCGATGAGCAGCTCAGGCGTCGTCGCCAGCGCGCAACCTGCTGATGCCACAATAAATGTCGGCAGTCCGGCCAGAAACACCGGGCGGTAGCCGAAGCGCGCCGCCAGCGCGGCGAATATCGCCAGCGTCATCGCCGCCGCCAGCAGATACCCGTTGGCGAACCAGACGGCGGTACTGGCTGACGCCTGCAGTTCCTGCGCCATCGACGGCAGAGCAATGTTTACCATAGTGCCATCAAAGACGCCCATTAAGGTGGTGGTCATTACCGCGGCCATAACCCGCGCTCGCGCCGGGCCTGGCAGGCCGTCATCGCCAGGTTGGCTGGAAAATAGTGTCATCGTGTTGTCTCCTGCAGAGGATATCTGGATGACGAAACTATAAAGATGGCTTTTACCGGGCGGAAGGCGCACCATTTACACTCTATAGTTGCATGAAACGCCTTATCTGAATGTTCCAGGAGTTGTGGTCATGTCAGACCCCGATTTTAATTTATTGATTGCACTCGATGTATTACTGAACGAAGCCAGCGTGGCGGGCGCAGCACGTCGTTTGAATCTCAGTACGTCAGCCATGAGCCGCACGCTAAGCCGGTTACGCGACGTCACCGGAGATCCGATACTGGTTCGCGCCGGGCGTAACATGGTGCTAACGCCGTGGGCGGAGGCGACCCGCGATCGCGCCCGTCGCGCGGTCCTCGAGGCGAAGGCGGTGCTGCAGCCAGCGGCCGAAGCGCTCAACGTACAAAATCTGGAGCGTCTTTTTACCATCAGGGCAAACGATGGTTTTGTGGTGGCGTTTGGCCCTTCGCTCATTGCGGCAGTAGCCGAAGCCGCGCCCAATGTCTGTCTACGCTTTGCGCCTAAGCCCGAAAAAACGTCACGCTATCTACGGGAAGGGCTGGTCGATCTGGAGATTGGCGTCCAGAGCAATATGGGGCCTGAAATACGTCTGCAACGACTGTTTGAAGATCGGTTTGTGGGGGTGGTGCGTAAGCGGCACCCGCTGGCCGCCCTGAGAGAGATAACCGTGGCGGATTATGTTGCCTGGGGGCATGTGGTGGCTTCACCTGAAGGTACACTGCACGGTTCGGTTGATGATGTGCTGGCCGAGCTCGGCATGAAACGCAAAATCGCCAGCGTCGTCCCCGGATTCCCGACCGCGCTGTCCGTGGCGCTGCAATCGGATCTTATCGCCATGATCCCCGCTCTCTATATAGTCAATCAGCAGGTCATGGAGCAGGTACATCTTTTTGAGCTGCCGTTTAAAAGCCGGCGGATTACCGTCTCGCAGATGTGGCACCCGAGAATGGAACGCGATCCCGCTCACCGCTGGCTCAGAGAGAAAATTGTGGCGATATGTCGCGTGGACAAGTCGTTACACCAGAAGCTGTAGAAGATTATTCGCATTGAGTTTCTTCAGGGCATTACATTTATAGGTCGAGACCTGTTTTTCACTCATCTTCGTCATATGCGCGACATATCTTACCGACTGCCCCTTAACCAGCCTGTCGAGGACGTTAAATTCCATCTCAGTCAGGCAACAACGCAGGGTGCGGATCCGCCTTGGCTCTTTAGATAACAGCCAGGCAGCATCCGCCACGGAGATGCGGTCATCAATGATATGCAACGTTAACGTTTCAAAACGCTTGCGCAGATAGGTGGCCAGCCCCCAGCTTTTTTCATTACACACCAGGTAGCCCGTTCCCTGCCAGCCATGGGCTTCGAGGGTAAGTAAAATATCAACCAGCGACTGATGCGTACCGGTAATGGAGAAACGGCAGCGAATAACAAGGGTGGTGCTCTCTAACAGTAAGGGCTGCCACTGCACCGTGCCGCTATGCACTTTCGTCTTAACGTTACGACGGAGAAGGGCGTAGCGCAGCCCCTCCGCATAAAAGCGATTATTATCAAGAACAACGTAGCTCACAGTAGCCTCTTTATAACGTACTGGGGGTATAGATAACGCGTAACGTACCGGTATAGTCACCCGCGTTTTTGCTGCTGGCGGCAAAGGCGGGGGTCTTCAGGGTAATGGGGGCCGGGATGCATAACACGCTTTCGCGGCCGCCCGGCAATACCACCTGGCGCAAATAGCGGCGATTATTGGTGCCCTCCCAGGTCAACGTTTTACCGTTAGCGGCAACTTCAGTTGCGCCGGTGGTCGGGTTGGTCACCAGCACCTGATAATCGAGACGATCTCTTGGGTCTGTCTGGCTGCCCCCTCGCCGCCGGATGGAGAATGCCCCTTCGGCACGCCCGGTCGCGTCAAGCCCATCGTCTTCAAAGCGTAGAAACGCCCGCGAACTGGTGCTGTTGTTGCCGTCATAGAGGCACATATCCAACGAGTTTTCGCCCTTAATTTCACTGCCGCCGGGTCTGCCGGGGAAATTGGTGAGGTTGAGGTTCACCACCGGCGTGGAGTGCGGAAATGCCGGTAAATAAATCTGCTGATTGCCCGGGTCGACCACCTCAATACGCAGGTTAGCCTGCCATTTGGCGATGGTGAGATAACCCGGACAACCAATATTGACGTTATTGAAGTCGCCGCCGCAGCTGGCGCTTCCCCATTCGCGCAAATCCTGCTTCAGCGTCGCCGTCCAGATACCGGCCTGATCGAGTTTATTTAATTCGCTACGAACGATGTAAAAATCGAAGTACGGCGCACTGTTCCAGGCTGACGCATCTACTGTTCCGCCCGTTACGTAGCTGGCGAAAACAAAGGTTTTGTTATTAATGAACATGTGGTGTTCACCATAGACTTTTACATCCACCGTCTTGTTGGTTATTGCGTGGGTAAAGCGCAGATTTATCGGATACGGCGCGGCCGGGTTCGCAGGAAACCATACCGGCGCGGTCATGCAGGCGCCATAGGTTGTGTCGGTACGTGACTGACAGGTCAGGGTATTTCGTCCCCATTTTTGCGGATCGCTCGTATCATAACCGCCGGATTCGTGCAGCCAGATATCCATCCGGGCAGGCGGAGACTGGCGATCGAAAGCAAACGCCACGCTGGTATTTCTGCCGGCAGGACTACCGGCCTGAGCCTCGGCAAAACAGATGCTGGCGAGCAGTAAAATCAAAAGACGCGTTATCACATCATTTTCCTGTAGAGAGAGTAGAGTTATTCATCGCCGTTGGGCTGACCGCCGGCGTACGGCCAGCCAGTAACAATTGCGCCTGCTGCTGCACGGTTTCCGGTAACGCGGAATAAGTCAGTTCTTCGCAGGTCACCGTGCCGACATAGCGCACGACGTCACGCATGGTCTTCACCTTCAGCGCACACTGGTAAAACTGTTGCTGTTTTACCAGGTAGAGCGACTGGATCAGGCTGTCGCTTTCCGCGCTAAAGCCGCCGTTACCCAAATCGCTCCAGCCGCTGACGTTAAGCGGCATACCGCCGATAAACGGCGTATGTTGTTCATCGGTCAACTGGCCAAGCCAGGTGTAACGCGTGGTGGTTTGCACCTCTCTGTGCAGCATTTTTCCTGGCACCATAAATACCGTTCTGCTTCCTGAGCCCTGCGTGATTTCACTGTTGGCGCCGTGGGAAATGTCCGTCGACTCATTAATAGTCAGCGTGGTTTGCTGATAGCCGGGCAGGGCGAACAACGCACGGGCGTTTGCCGGGATATCGGCGCTACCGCTGTTATCAAGCGATACAGCTATGCGAGAATCAGGAGTCGCTTCCGGTGTGGCGACATTGACCGCAATGGCTGACGCCGGGCGTCCGTCCCCCCAGCGGCCAAACCACAGGCCGGAACGAGATAACGCCAGCGTAGAACTATAGTTTCCGCTGCTGCTGAACCGGTGGCGATGATCCTGGCGATCCCACGAATCACTGACGGTCAAACTTCCGTTACCAAATCGGCCGCCCTGACGGGTATAGGCTGAAGTATTCAGCGAGTCGCTATTAATCCCGGATGCGTTGAGACCATACTCATTTTCACCGCGCGCATCGGTGTACCAGTTGTGCGCGACGTTATAGTTGAGCTGATTTTTTTCATGCTTCTGCTGTTGCCACGTGGCCCCCACCGAGGTGTAGCTGGAGGCATCGCCCTGACGATTATGTGCCAGCGACAGGCTTACGCTGAGGAAGCCGCCTTTATCCTTACCATCACCAGAATGATCGTTACGCATAAACAGGTTTATGCTGCTGTTGATATTCAATCCGCGGGTGCTGAACGCGTTGCTAAGTCCGGCCTGCCATGCCTGCGAACGGGAACGGGTCATATACACCGATTCCCAGGGCAAACCGTCGTCGCGCCGATCGTCATTATTCGGTAATTCGCGCCGCGAGACATAACGGCCTTCATTGCGGTTATCGGAATAACCCAGGTTGGCATACCACGAGCCGACAGGAACGGAGAACATCACCGAAAGGCTTCGGTAGCAACCATTCACCGCGTCAAATCCGGTACTGTTGGAATTACAGTTGTCGGCCGATAAGGCATTGCGATAAAAGCTCAGTGAAAAGCCATCGTTATAGCTGATTTGCTGGATATTGCCGCGTTGGCCATGGCTGCCATAAAGGTAGCTAAAGCGTGTGCTGAGTACCCCATCAATGGGGCCGGTATTGAATCCGCGGCTCCAGTCGACGGCGCTTTCCACAAAACGCTGGTTCTTTTTCACCGTTGCTCCGCTGGTGACCGCAAGCGTAGAAGTCACCGGCAGGCGAATGCCCGCTTGCGCCACGGCGCTGCGTTCGTCGCTCATATCGTCGTTATCGGTTTCACCGGCCTGCATAAACCACTCGACGCGGTCGAATGGCGTGATGCCGGTGCGGGTAAACGGAACCTGCTCGGTGCGGGTCAGGCGGTTGTTTTCATAAATCGCCAGCGTCACGGTATAGCTCCCGTCCGGAAACGAACGGGTGTCCAGGGTTTGCGCCCCGGCATTAAGATAAAAACTGGCCAGCAGTTGATTGCCTCGGCGGGCGTCTATACGCGCGTCATGGGAAAGCAGCACCGTAATAGGCGTTCCGCTGGACTGCTGCACGGGGTTGATCCACGCCCGCGTCGAGCCGGCACGCAAACCGCGAATTTTTCCAAGCGGTAACTGGCTGAGGTTGATATTGCCGCCCGCCGCGCTGAAGAGATCGCGCGTATCCATTTCCCCTAACTGCACGTAATATTCATGCCACAGATCCTGACGGAACCAGGCGTTATTGACCGTGATCTCCTGCTGCTGTTGATGGCGAGAGCGCTGCCCAAGCCAGGTCCAGTCGAGGTTAAAATACCCGTCCTCAGTCATGGCCAGCGCGCCATTTCCCTGCACGGTCATCGACTGATAGTTTTCGTCGGCCACGAAATTGATATTTTGCTGGTGGATCAACGCATTTTCAGTATTGCGCGTAGGCTGATACCACTGATTTTCCGCCGTTTGTTTGGGTAGATACTGCCTGTCGAAAAACAGGTTTATGCGCGCGTTGTTCTCGTCATAAATCAGGGCCACGCTTTTGGTGTCGATAAAATCGCAACCCGGCGCGGAACCATTGCTGCTGCAGGCGAGATTGCCGTTACGCGCAAGCGGAGAGGAAAGGGCGCCGGTCACAGAGGCGATCAAGGCAGGATCATCGTTGAACTGACGTTTAATTGCCGCGACAAGCGTTTCCGGCGCCACAAAGGTGACCGTTTCAAGCGTAATATCGGCTTCAAACAGTCCGAGCGACGCGCCATACAGACTGACTTCCGTCCACAGGCGCTGCGTTTTCGCCAGATCTTCAAAACCCGCAGGTACGACGATGCTGGCGCTGGCTAATTGAACGGAAGCGGGTAACAAAACGACAAAAAGAAGAGCATTTCTGTGAAAAGCCATGAACGAGCCTCGACGTCATCCTGACATCAGAGGGCAGGCGCCCTCTGATGTACTTCCTTATACGTATTATGGAGTTACGCGCCGCCTTCCGCGGTAGTCGCCTGAGTCAGCATCAGGCTAACCACGCCGCTGTACTGACCAGTTTTCAGAATGCCTTTGGTGGTCTGAGAGATGGTCAGCGGCAGGACCGCAGAACCGTTTTCAACGCTGCCCGGGAACAGTTCGCTGCCGGTAAATTCTGCATCGGTGGTGTTCAGGGTCTTATCGCCCAGTTTTACGGTCATCGGTACCGTCTCGGCGCCCTCGGCATTGGTCAGATTCGCGGCGCTAACCAGACGGACTTTGACGTTGCTGGTGGCTGAGTTCGACCAGATTTTGGTATTGAGACGGTAGCTTTCCAGCCCACGGCCCGGCAGATATTGCATATCGATGCTGGCTGGTAACGGCGTATTATCGGCTTGGGTCATATCCAACTGGGAATCGACGTTGGCATTAACCGTAATATCCTTCTGAATAGCCATTGCGCTGAACGCAGTAGACATCGCAGCAACGATCATCAGAGGTTTAATATATTTCTTCATTGATATCTCCATATTTATAAACGAGCTCCATTAGCTCTTTAAACAAACCACTCGTGGTTTTGACAGTGATGTCGTGTTATTGCACGACGGGTAAGTCTGCTTCTTCAGCTGTTTTATTAATCCAGTTGAAATAGCGGAATTTATATTTTTGGCCGCGAGCCTTAGCGAGCACTTTTAACTTTCGCTCAGTGTCAGGATAAATGGTCGCGTCTTCTTTAAACCATTGGCATTTATCATTAACATCGCATGCGCCAATTTCTTTCAACGGTACCCGCAACGTGCCATCATTTTTTAATGTTCCTGACGCGGGATTTATTCGCAGGGAAACCAGCGGCTTTTCCGGCGCCAAATGCACCAATGCTCCCCAGATAACGTTAACGCCGAGTTTGGCCGAAGCCGGCTTTCCCGCGGATGGTACGGGCAGAATGCTATCCGGCTGTTTTACACCTTCAAAATAAACGCGCCAGGTACTTTCTTTTTCAGGCGGCGTCAGAGATACCAGCCTCACGATACGTAATGCACCTGCCGCTAAAGCAAATTTTTCAGGGGTGACGACAACGCCTCCGTCTTTCCAGGCTGCCATCTCAACTTCTTTTTCCTGTGGCGTACCAGGATTAAGAATTTTCTTTTGCCTCACCCGAATGAACTGAATATCATCGCTTTTAGAGGCCACTCTGATTTGGGCCGTCCCGGAACTGTCGACGTTAAGTTCCATCGGGTAGACGCTCATATTGGCCTGTGTCATTTCTGCGAAAAATGACATCGACAGGGCGGCGAGATAAAGCGCAGTGGATTTGTT
Organism: Klebsiella sp. 141240; assembly: GCF_050600805.1. Taxonomy (NCBI): domain Bacteria; kingdom Pseudomonadati; phylum Pseudomonadota; class Gammaproteobacteria; order Enterobacterales; family Enterobacteriaceae; genus Klebsiella; species Klebsiella sp. 141240. The sequence goes on from NZ_JAQIRK010000003.1 coordinate 461,271, forward strand.
TACTCTGTTTTTTACTTTCACATTCATTCTGCCTGCTCTGAGTTCATGTACAACGTTTTGACACCACGACACCGTCTGCTTTCGTATCGCTTCAGGACAGGGAAACTTTAACCGGAACAGCAGGTTGTGAAAATTTGTATTAGTTAACTCAAAAAATACAGTTCTTTATCCTGCAATCCAGGCTTTAAAGTTGTATAGTTAAAAGAAAATGCCGCAACCCAGGATGGGGAGAAAATTCCTACTGATGAAAAAACAAGCTAATTCAGGAGGGGCTTTCTTGCCTGCAGTTACAGGGATAAAAAGCAAGCGGCAACAGCCGAGAATATAATATGTTTTTTATATGCAACAATTCGTTGTTATTTGATCCTGAAGCTCACACAATAAGTGTTGTTGGACAACCTGAATCCGTATTAACGCTTTCGGCGCCCGCCGTGCGTCTGTTACAGGAGTTTATTCGTCATAAAGGAAGCGAACTCAGCCGTGAGGAGTTGATTACCCGCGTATGGCAAGAGTTTGGTTTTACGCCCTCGGGAAATAATCTCAACAAAGCGATAAGTGAGTTACGCAAAAGTTTCCAGGCGTTGGGAGAACATCATGAATTGATTGTGACCATACCGCGATATGGTTTCCGGTTTGATGCGGATGTTATTTTTCAACCTGCGCAAAACAATTACGTCAGCGAACCTCAACCGAAGACACAAAAAACTGAAAAGTGGCAGCAGCGACCACGTCTGAAATGGTGGCTGGTATTTACGGCATTATTAGCGTCGGTATTCGGCATTGGTATAATTATTCGCCAGCAGCAGAATATAACGACTCCGCTAAAGCTAAAGCCCGTTGAGCAAAAAATTGCAAAATGTAGCATCTGGCTTATTAACGATCATGGGCGACCGCTGGTGCTATCTAAATTAGCCGCGTTGCTGGATAAAAACAACGTGGCGTGCCAGCGAGAGGAGTACAGCGTCTATTATTTCAGCGCTCGTTTTTCCCTTGTCGCGGCGGATGAAGTGTTTATCGGTGCATGCCCGGTCAATAAAGACAGTTTGTGTAAAACCATTCGTTATAAAAGCGGGGCTGAGAAATGAAAATTAAACTCATCGGCGGCCTCAGCATTTTTCTGTTAGGTGGCGCACTGGCGCTTTATTATTGTTCCACCGGTGTTGGTAAGCGGGATGTACTGGCCTGCAGTACAGTGTTTAATTTTACGCGCAACGAAGGTAAGGCCAGTGAAGTGCGGGTTAATACCGTTGCTCAGTTCTATTTTCACCGCGACGGCACTGGCCTGACAGCCTATAAAGGGGCCGCCTGGGCCAATGGCCAGAGCATGATCGTCGACAGAGACGTCGATTTTGTCTGGTCGCGTCGGGAGGATGATAAAGTGGTGGTATTGAGCTATACCAAAACCTGGCGCAGGCACAATGACAACACGCCGGATGCGCAATGGGGAAGCTTCGCCAATCCAACCGCCCGTTACTATCTGACCATCTCCGAGGTTTCGCCATCGGTGTGGCTGATCCAGGACCGACATTATCCCACTTATATATGCCGGGGTGATTAACACATAAACGAAGGAGAATACCGGTGGTATTCTCCTTTTACGGTTAGAGAATCTGCCGACAAGGGAAGGGCGAGAATAAGGGAAAGCGAGAGCGTTAGCAGAAGGATTCAGCCCGGATTTTAGAACATGCCGTTGCCGCTGGCGGTTTTTGGCGGGACGTTTTGGGTAACATCCCAATGCTCAACGATTTTGTGCTGTTCGTTAAGGCGGAAGATATCCACGATAGCCCGCGTAACGCCAGGTTCACGACCGGTCACTTCAACGTGCAAGATCACGTTATCTCCGTCGACAAACGCCTGCTTAATTTCGCTGTGCGAGTCGGGATATTTATTCTTCAGAAAAGCGATAAACTGCTCGAAGCCTTCCACGCCATCTTTTGCCATCGGGTTATGCTGTACATAACGATCCCCGAGATATGGCCTGGCGGCGGAGAAGTCTTTATCGTTCAAAGCTTTATTATAAAAATCAATGACATTCTTTTTATTCAACAGTTCACTTTCACTATTGCCAGCAAAAACGGCGGGCGTTAGAGCGAAAAACAATGAAAGGGCAACGATAGGTTTTTTCAGCATTGATCCTCCTGCGATGGTTTTGATGTCAGGTGCCAGGCCTGACAGGTGACTCCCAACGAACTTAACAGCCAGTTGGGTTGGTAGTTGATTGAGGTAATTCTTTCTGAACAAAATGGCATCTTGAATTTGCGGCATCGACTCGTTTAGATCAAGTTGCTTGTTCAATTAAGAAGGGGTGGTTCAAATCGTTAGGTCATAGGCTGATGAGGACATCGGTACGTGTGATTAAATGAATTTAACATAATATACATTATGCGCACTTACATGGCATGTGACGGATAACGGCGTTTAACGTTGTGCATTACTGTGGTTCTTGCTGGCCTGTGCTTGTTCCGTTCTCGTAGCTATCCAATCAAACTGGTCATCTATCGTTGCTCCGTCTGCGACGAGCGCTATTCAGCCTTCATGATATCCGCAATCAGACATGTCGCTTTCTTTCTCCAACAATCATCTCCGGCTGTCAGATTAAATCGCGGACAACAACATCATTATGTCGTTGTCCGCGTCTACAATATCATTCTCGACATGGCGTTTTCACGGCACATCGTTCGCCATCGCTCCTGGGCGGCTTCGTCCTCGCCATGTCATCTCGATCAGAACACCTTGAATCGATATTCCATGATCACTTCCGACGACAGCGTGTTTGTACGTGTGTAATGGCCGTCCGTAAGGACTGGCGTTTTTCCCTGCGTCTTGTATGACCATCCTGGCCCGAACATCGCCCAAAAAGTGAAGTTTTTAAACATGGACTGCGTTGGAACCCAACGGCTAAAGGCATTGATCTCCCCGGTGCGCACGTGATTCCCTTTATAGTTAAATTGCCCGATGTTTCCCGCCAGGCCAACGGCTAATTCAGGGGTTAATCGATATTCGGTGATGTTCGCCAGCACCAGTTCCCCATCACGCATGTAATCGTCGCCAGCGTAGGCCATGGAAATAAATGTTCCCCGGGAATTTTTACTCATGTGGCGTGGATAAAACCCGACTTCATCTGCTTTTTTAGCATTGGTGTAGCCAATGCCCATTTTGCTATTCCAGCGTTCACCTTTCCAGGTCGCGTCCAACGCAAAATGCCAAGCATTATTGTCAAAATCCCGTTTACTCGCGGGCATTGCACGGTAACTTTCCATGGCGTGGGTGCCGTATACCTGAGTGCCTATCGTTAGCTGCGTATCAGGTCGAAACTGCGTAAACAGCAGGTGCCGCTGCAGATAGCCTTTGCTCTCACCATAAGCATACTGTGCATCAAAATTTTTTCCCCGCCAGAGAATTTCTCCGCTTGCCAGGTGGCTAATATATTCACCGGTATTGGTCTGAAATCGCTTTTTATCTGGTGAGTTTCTGTCCATGGAATTTTCAAGCCATGCCCCTCTTATGGTAAATGGACCGTAGCTTAAAGCACTGCTTACGCCGGAATACGTTGTCGGCGAAAGCCTGTTAGATGTTGAAATAACGCCATAATTTTTCAGTATCTGCCATCCCCAGCGCGCGTTTAGCTGAGCACCAGAAAGCGTGTAGTTAAGCTTCACATTACGTTGACCAAACTTTGAATACCCTTCTGCATTGCTTTTTTTGTTACCAGTCCCATTGTTATAAAGCACACCGCGGGAGTTGAAATAGTCGCTGGCGCCCAACTTTATCGCGCTATAATACGATACGTCGAAGCCGATAATATCGGCTAAATAACCAGACTGGTATTCTGCTGAAAATCCCTGTCCCCAGGCGTTGTGTACATGTTTAGGGTTGGCATTTTCCTCCTTAAGATATTTCCAATAATTCTTTGCAGAGACAGTGAGCTGTGAGTCAGTAAAAAAAGGATCTTCAAAAATAGCGTCTGTAGCGGCCCATACAGGCGTAACCAGCCCGCACGCTATTAATGCAGCAGTTATGTTGTTAAACATTTTTATTTCCTGAGAAAAGATCCGCCATAGCATGTTTATGGCGGAAAACTAAACTGTCATATTATTTATGGTTTAGTGAAACCTTGCCTGCTTCAACGTATTTCATGGTGCCAATTTCTGGCACGCTGTATTTACCATCGTGATACGTGATTTTCACCACTGCAGCATTCGACAATGGCAGATTTTTGGCCGAGTCGTCCGTCAGATCGGAAATCATTATCTGAATCGCCGTGCCTGAAGAAATGGCCAGAATATTTTTATCACCCTCTTTTTGAGCATTTTCTACAATAGTTGCCAGCGCAGCTTGTGTCCGTACTTTTACTTGCTCATAGTTTTCCGCTAGCTGTTTAGGATCGGATTTGGCCAGCGCGTTCTGGCTTTCCTTTACCGAGAGCGTGCCTGCTTTCATCGCTTTAAAAAGCGCTTTGCTGTCCGTCATTCCTAGCGTGTGTGCGCCTGCATTGGCCATATCGACATTATAACCGCCTTCAAAACCACCAAAAAACGCCTCTCGCAGGCCTGTCATTTCTGTTAAATGATAATCCGTTACGCCAGCCTGTTTAAGAATCACTGCCATGGTTTCGCGCTGCCGTCCCGCATCACTGGAATAAAAACGATCAAATTTTATCCCTTTGAGTCCCTCACCTAAATATTGAGCAACCTGCACCCCATCCTTGGTCAATGGGGAATCAATCCAACCTTGCACGCGGTCAAACGAATTAAGCAGCGTTTTACCATGGCGCGCAAAATAAATATTGATGACCTCCTGCTGGTCATTTTTATCATTCGTGTTCGCCATCAGCAGTGGACTGGTAATGGCAGTAACTGCCATTAAGACACCCAGAAATAATTTTTTCATTTTAAAGAGTCCTTTTTCATAGCCAAAAAAAAACCTACGTACTCTTCAGCCCCCTGGTATTGAGGTGGAGAAGAAAACGTAGGTTTTGCCTGTTGAAACAGTAACAATCCAGCTATTACGGACCCTATCACTAATGTTTTTGAATTGCACCTAATCTATAGCGATGATTTATGTAATTGTGATCCTCCTCATATCAACCGTATTCCCATCTGGACGTTAATATCTGCAGTACGTATTTTAAACTCTCTTGGGATTGTTACTGTTTCAGGCAAAACCTAAGGCCGTTTCTGTACTCGTTGCAGGAGCGGCCTTAGGTTTTTTTTTTGCATTTTAGTTACCCTCATGAATAACAGGAGTTACGATGAACAAGTCATGTATTGCCGCTGCGCTGATCTCTGCATTCGCTTTTACCGCAAGCGCCGCGCCGCTAAAAATTTTGATTGTCAACGACGATGGTTGCGAATCTCCGGGCAGTATTTCGCTTCAGGAAAAACTCACGCAAAAAGGTTTTGATGTGTGGATGGTTGCTCCAGCCACCAATCAGAGCGGCATCGGTTCGGCCATTACATTCAAAACGGGTAAAATCTTTGATGTAAAGAAGGCTGCTGATAAACGCTACTGCTTCCCGGGAACGCCCGCCGATGCGGTTGATTTTGGCTTACGGGGAATACTCATTAATAATCCGCCGGACCTGGTTATTTCTGGCGTCAACGATGGCCCGAATACCGGAATGGCTCAGGTCAATTCAGGGACGGTAAGTGCGGCAGCCAGGGCTGTACGTTATGGTTTCCCGGCGATTGCGGCCAGCATTGGATATATCTTTACTGAAGATGAAATGAAGAATAAATGGCCAAGCACCCATAAATACTGGCCTGATGCAGTGGATTATGTGGTTGATGTTGTTGAAACGCTGAATCATAAACAGGTTTCTGGAACACCTTTATTGCCTAAAGGGTCGGGCTTAAGCATTAACTATCCGCCGCTGCCAAAATCAAAAATTAAAGGTGTGCACTATGTTGAAAATGAGATGTTCCCTACCCCACAGATTGGTTATGATATTTTGCCTGATGGACGCGCTAAACAAACCATCAATCCGGAATCATTAAAGACAGTAGAGAATGACACCGATTCCGGCTGGCTTAATAAAGGTTATATCACCTATAGCCTCTTTGATGGGGCAATGAACGCCCCGCAATTCCAGGCGCAATATGAAGAACTGCTGAATAAATAATTCACCAGTTTATTTCACAACTTTGTACCATCCACTTCGTTCCTGCCGGCGACACACTAAATCGCTGGCAGGCGATGTTTTCAATTTTTCATCACCGCCTAATTATATTGCTCAAGCCCTCATCCGTACTGTACGACGCGTACCCTTCCAATATCAGGTAAATACTTGATTGAGTTCAAAAGTTAGTCTGTTTCGGACTATTCCTGGTTGTTTATGGTTTTTTTAACATCTAACCTCATTTTTCTATAATTCCACAATTCACGTAGCGAGCAGCTCATGACCTTCCCTGCACATTCTTCAAATCTGCCCGACTATGGGTTTGCTCGTAGCCTGGGACTAGCCTCTGGTAGTGATTTTGATTTTACCGCGCTGGCCGCACAACTGGACTGCTCCCGTGATTTCTCTCAAGCCGGGATAATCTATTCCGACGGAATGAATCGCTGGCTTGTGCGCCCTTCACGTAGAATCGCCACACCAAACCAAAGTAGCGTTAGCCATGTTATCGTGACAAAAATTGCATCCTCGACGCCGCACAATGCCGCAAAAGCCACGATCAAAACGCTACAAGCACCGTCACTGGCTAATGAAATTACCTCCACGGCTATAGCCTGCGGCGCTGCCGTGGTCACTGTCTTTTTAGCGCTTGGAGCTGGCGCGGCCATCCCGCTCACCGCCGGAGCCTCAGGCGTGGTGGCAGCAATGATCACTGCAGGTGGTGTGGCGACAGGTTTACAGTGTTTTATCGGTAGCGGACGTCTGTTAGCTATCGGTATCGGCCATGAGGAGGATATTGCCTGGCTTGACAGCCAGGACTGGTATACCGCAACCTCGTCAGCCCTGGATATCGTTTCTTTAGCTGGCGCTGGGGCGGGTTTAAAAAGTACCATTGCAACATATAAATTAATGAAAGCCAGTTCCTCCTCCGGGGCGATAAACTGGCTCAAAAGTCTGAGCCGGGCCGAACGTAAGCGTATTACAGAAGAAATCATCCGCGCCCAAAATCCAGGAATTTCTAACGGTGGAATTAAGGCGGCCATGCAGGCGCAGCTTTACCCTAAGCGTTTCCCGTCTGAGGCAATACAGCGTTCTTTGCAGCGCGAATTAACGAATGCGGTTATTAATACCTCAGCCTTCGCGGGGAGCGCGCTCACCGGAACAATACGCCATCCGCAAAATGTGTCGCAATCCGGTAAGTACGTCATCGGCGTTATACAGTCGTTCTCATTTTAGATAGTTAAAGCACTCGGCATAATGAAATATATTAATGACAGTCTCAAACTGGGCACCATCGTTGAGCAAAGGATAAAGGAGCAGGATCCTAAGCAGTTAGAGTCCGCGAAAATGTACTTGATGGAGCGTATGGGAACCCCTGTCGGGTTGCATACGGCTGGCGTGCCTTTTATTTTAAGCGCGCTGTTAAGCGTGATAAGTTTTGCTATGCCGCAGCTAACGCTTTGGGGAGCCATCTTTCAGTGGTTTTCCTGGCCCGCGCATGCTGTTTTTGCTGGTATCATCCCCACAGGTTTACTTTACTGTCTGCTGATCTTCCCGTCGATGACGCTGTTCTCTCGAGGTTTTCTGGCGGCGCTTAAGTTCTATCTAGGTCTGATTTTCCTGACCGCCGCGCTCGCCGCGGGAAATCTCGTTTACGCATTCATTTCGGTATTCATATTTGGTGGGCATGCCGGTTTGCTTATAAGCGCTTTGGTTGGTGTATTGTTTAGCGCTGGGAGCATCAAACTGATTAACAGCGCAATGTTTGTAAAAACCTCAGCATTTTATTTACATAATCGAGTTTGGCGCTGGCAATTAAAACATCATGCACAAAATGCGATATGATAAAAAACCTCTGCTGGCTCATGCTGACGTTGTTAAGCTCGACGGGGCTTGGCGCCTGGTTTCTTCAACAGCAATATGACGCGCGCTCCGCCGACTTCCGCATCCTGTATCGAGAAATCACGGTGAAGGTGTCGCAGCACGATGCCATCATCCCCCTGCTTCCGGCCGGTCAAAATGCCGCCGAAGTCCAGCAGATCCTGCCGCAGATCGTGCAATGGCGGCGCTATGATTCCCTGGAGCCGCGACGCCCCATCGTCGCGCAAAGCCCCGCACGCTACTGGCTGAATCTTCCGGGCATTTCCCTGCTGATTGATTTGAACACCCTACTTAACAGTCTCAATGAGAAAAAGACATTCAAACATCTTGCCATTCTCTGGGACGATACCACGTTGTTTGAGGAAGGTACCGCCTCTGCCAACACCTGGTGGCGTTGGGAGAAAACCGTCGCCAGCCCGACACAGCCGCTGCGGATTAGCGCAGGCGATAACCCGCAGTGGCATCAACTGCCGTGGTGGCTGATACTTTCACCAGCACTGTTCTGGGCGGTGATTATCTATCTCGTTAATCAGTATCGAACCAATAAACGCCGACGGGATATCGCCGATTTACGCTCTCGCTATGGCGAACTCACTCGTCTTAATACCATGGGCGAACTGGCCGCCGGCATCGTACATGAGCTTAATCAACCGTTGACCGCCATCATGAGCTATAACCAGGCGGCAGTGCGCCTGATTAAAAAAAACGATCCCGTAAAGATCCCCGAACTGCTTGAGGCCTCAGTGTTGCAGATAAAACGCATTGACGCCCTGCTCAGCCAGTTTCGTCTCAAGCTAACCAGCAAGCGCGCCGAATATCAGCCGGTGGACCTTCCGTCTCTGTGGCTACGCGTTTGCGAATTGCTGGATAACGAGATCAGCGCGGGGAAAGTTCGCGTCTCCAGCCATTTTCCGCCGGACCTACCCGCGCTTCCAGCGCCGCCGCTATGGGTAGAGCAAATTCTGCATAATATCGTTAGCAATGCCATTCAGGCGCAAAGCGCAAATGTTCCAGGTAGCGCGTGGATCCATCTGCAAGCTGAGCGAGTGAATGACGGTATCGCCTTAACTCTTACTGATGGCGGACCAGGGTTATCATCTGAAGCGCTGGAGCAGGTTTTTATACCGTTTTATACCACCCGTACTGATGGTGTGGGACTCGGCATGGCCCTTGCGGATACCCTTGTTCAGCGTCTTAATGGCACGATAGAAGCGAGCAATATCACCGGACAAGGCGCCTGCTTCCGGTTATGGTTTCCGCTGCGCAATGAGGAGAAGTGATGGAGCAGTATATCTGGTTAATTGATGACGATGCGGCAATACGCGATTCATTAAGTCTGCTGCTCTCAACCGTTGGCTGGCAGACGCAGGCGTTTGATAGCGCACACGCTTTTCAACATCAGGCAGGGAATCTTGCCGAATTAACCGGTTGTATGCTGCTAGATATTCGCATGCCGGGGAAAACCGGGCTGACGCTGCTCGATGAGTGGCGCCAGTTAGGTCTAACCTTACCGGTTATTATTATGACCGGGCACGGTAATATTGATTTATGCCGTCGCGCCTTCAAAAATGGCGCATTTGAATTTTTAACCAAACCCATTGATGCCGACCTGTTATTCGAAGTGGTTGGCGAAGCGATGGCGCAGCAAAGCGCGCACCTCGAACAACAACAGAAATTACTGCCGCTGCAGGAAAAACTCGCCACCCTAACCGCACGCGAGCATGAAATGCTCCAGCAGCTGATCCAGGGCTACTCCAGTAAAGAAATCGCCCGTATATGTTCACTCTCGCCGCGTACCGTCGAAGCGCATCGCGCCAATATTTTTAGCAAGCTTGAAGTTAACTCGCTGCCCAAACTGTTGAAGATTTACGCTGATGTCGCCAGCGCGTCTAAGTAAAAATACCTGGTACGTTCCGTATTCGCGGCAATAGTCGCCATGCTCCCTGCCCCCTAGTATTGCCCTATCGCCACTCAACACGACGGAGCATCACTATGAAACGTATCCTTCTAAGCGCCATCCTGCTCGGCAGCCTGGTCACTACCGCAAGCGCCGCCACGGGCGTTCTCAGCCAGAAAAATTTGTCAGTGGAGCTCGCGGATAAAATCGCGCAAAGCACGCTACAGTCCTGCGCCAAAGACAGCTACAACGTCGCCGTTACTGTGGTCGACCGTGCCGGTACGCCGCTATTAATGAAGAGAATGGATAATGCCGGCCCGCACACCGTCGAAGCCAGCCGTATGAAAGCGTTCACCGCGCTAACCACTAAAAATGCCACCAGCAATGTCATGAAAGGTTCTCAGTCTAACGCCGGGGCCGCGAACCTGCGTGATATACCAGACTTCCTGCTGTTAGCTGGCGGAGTGCCGGTTAAGATGGGAGATCAGGTCATTGGCGCGGTTGGCGTCGGCGGCGCGCCGGGGGGAAATTTCGACGAAGCTTGCGCGATGGCCGGGTTGAAATCTATCGAAGGCGAACTTAACCAGGGCTAATCCAAAGCGGGTAGACTATTGCTACCCGCTTTGCCATAGCGTGTTACCGACTCACATGCTGCATGGCGTTTTGCTCAACCGCCCCGCTTATCTTCTTCGCCCGACTTTCTTGACCAAAGAAGGTCAGTATCGCGATAATGATCGCCACCGTACCGGCAACGATTGCCATCGCCAGCCCATAGTTCTGTCCATGGTGTTCCGCAATCGTCGCCTGTAAAGTCGCATTAACCGAAGCGATAAGATTACCCAGTTGATACACAAAGCCCGGCAGCACCGCCCGGGTATTCGCGGGAACCAGTTCATTTAGATAGGTCGGGACCACGCCCCAGGCGCCCTGAACCATAAACTGCATCAGGAATGCGCCGATTCCCAGCATCAGTGAACCGCTAGCGAATGCCCACAGCGGGATAACCGGTAGCGCCAGCAGCGAGGCGGTAATAATGGCCTTTTTACGGCCAATCTTCTCGGAAAGCGAACCGAACAGCACCCCGCCGATGATCGACGCAATATTGTAAGTGACCGCAATAATACTGATCGTTTTCGGATCAAAGCCATGCTGCACTTTCAAAAATACCGGATACAGATCCTGGGTGCCGTGGGAGAAGAAGTTGAACGCCGCCATCAGTACCACCAGATAACAGCACAATTTCCAGTGCGTTTTCAGTACCGGCAGTAGCGCCGTGCTCTCCTTTTTCGCCCGTGACGCTAACCATACCGGTGACTCCTGCACGCAAAACCAGATAAACGGCAGCAGCAAAATAGGCGCTGCGCCGATAACAAACATCCCGCGCCAGCCGAGTAAATCAAATAGCAGCCCATAAGCGACGGCGGCAATCAGATAGCCAAACGGATAACCGGCCTGGAAAATCCCCGACATTAGCCCACGGGAACGGTCCGGGATAGTTTCCATTGACAGCGACGACGCCACGCCCCAAATACCGCCCATCGCCACGCCATATAGCACTCTTAAAACCAGAAAAATCGTTAATGACGGCGCCGCGGCAGACAGCAGCTCGAAAATCGAAAAGAAGATGATATTCAACATCAGGATCGGCTTACGGCCATATTTCTCGGCGAGCCGTCCAAAAATGAGCGCGCCGATAGGCCGTACGGCAAGCGTCAGTAATATCGCCAGCGTGACCTTTTCCAGCCCAACGTGAAACGTCTGGGCAATGTCACTCAGTAAGAATACAAGGAGGAAAAAATCGAAGGCATCAAGTGTCCAGCTTAAGAAGCTGGCAATGGCGGCATTGCGCTGTAGTGAAGTCCAGCCTAACATCGTGTTATCCCTATCCTGGCACAGCGGCCTGGAGATGTAGCAGCTCCCCGAATGAACATGCAGGGCCAACTGCATATGTAAATGTAAAGTTTCTTAAGTTACCCATATGTTAAATACACCCAATAATCGTATGGCCGCAAGTTAATTAGCATGCTAATTTGTTTCAAATTAAGTATATGTCCCCTGATATTCCGCGCTGGCAGAATGTATAGCATTTGATATACGGCTGTTCTACAATGAGCTGTATACCAATTGCTATACAGGAAAAGAAGATGAAATCAGATATCCAACTCAACATCCGGGCGAAGGAGTCCCAGCGGGCGCTGATTGATGCGGCCGCTGAAATTCTGCACAAATCGCGGACCGACTTTATCCTTGAGATGGCCTGCCAGGCGGCAGAAAACGTTATTCTCGACCGTCGGGTGTTTAACTTAAGCGATGAGCAATACGCCGAATTTATCGACATGCTGGATGCGCCGGTTGAAGCTAACCCCGCTCTCGATAAATTGCTGGCGAGAAAGCCGCAATGGGAAAAGTAAGCGCGCCTGCACCGCTATCCTCATACCATCAGATTGCGGAATTTTGTTGCGGAGAAACGGTTCTCGATCAATGGCTAAAACAGCGAGGAATGAAAAACCAGGCTCAGGGCGCCGCGAGAACCTTCGTGGTCTGCAAGGAAGATAGCCACCAGGTGGTGGGGTTTTATTCGTTGGCAACCGGCAGCGTTAATCACACGGAAGCCACTGGCGGCCTGCGGCGTAATATGCCCGATCCTATCCCGGTCATCATTCTCGCCCGCCTGGCGATCGACTGCGCTTTTCACGGACAGGGGCTGGGGGCTGATCTACTCCATGATGCGCTGTTACGCAGTTATCGCGTTGCCGAAAATGTTGGCGTACGTGCCCTGATGGTCCATGCCCTGACCGATAGCGCGAAACGATTCTATCTACACCACGGATTTAAAGCCTCAACCACCCAGGAACGCACTCTTTTCCTCGCCTTGCCTAAATAACTCCACCTTTCGTCATTTTCTCTACCACACTTATCTTTCAGTTCGGGAATCACACCAAAGGAAGGATAACGATGAAGAAAGTGGCGATTGTCGGCGTAGGGCCGACCGGGATCTATACTTTTCATTCCCTGGTTGAACGGGGTGAGCCGCTGGAGATAGTGCTCTACGAGCAGGGTGAAGAGGCTGGCGTCGGAATGCCTTATAACGATGAGCATAACTCAGCGCAAATGCTGGCGAATATCGCCAGTATCGAAATTCCCCCCATCTATATTACCTATCTGACGTGGCTACAAAATCAGAGCGAAGACTGGCTCACCCGGCATGGCATTGAGCGTGAGGCCTTACATGAGCGGCAATTTTTACCGCGCGTGATCCTCGGCGACTATTATCGCGATCGGTTCCTGGCGGTGTTGGAGAAAGCAAGGTTAGCGGGTTTCAACGTTAGCGTGCGCGAGTCCTGCGAGGTGACCGATCTCCAGGCGGAACAGGATGGCGTCAAACTGTGGGTTAACCATGCGCCCACAGCGGAACGCGCGGATTTTGCCGTTATCGCCACCGGACATCTCTGGCCGCAGGACGATGATTCCCCCCGCGAATATTATCCCAGCCCCTGGAGCGGTCTGATGCAGGCGCAGATCGCGCCGTGTCGGGTCGGTATCATGGGAACGTCACTCAGCGGTATTGATGCCGCCGTCGCCGTCGTCATTCAGCATGGCCATTTTTCGGCTGACGCCGATGAGAGCGTCCATTTTCGGCTGAATGACGCGAGCCATAAACTCCACATCACACTGATGTCGCGAAATGGCATTCTGCCCGAGGCCGATTTCTACTGCCCCATCCCCTATGAACCGCTGGAGATAGTCACCCATCAGGCGCTGGAAGCGGCCATCGCTAAGGGGAGCGAGGGATTGCTGGATCGCGTATTCCAGCTTATCGTCAAAGAGCTGGAGCTCGCCGCGCCGCAATGGTGCAGGCAGATAGGCTTGCGCCAGTTGACCGCGGATACGTTCAGCGACGCCTGGTTTATCGATAGAAAACGACACGATCCCTTCGCCTGGGCACATGTCAATTTGCAGGAAGTGGAACGCAATAAACAGCAACAGCATACCGTGCCGTGGCGGTATACCATTCTTCGTCTGCATGAAGTCATTGAGACGATTACGCCGCATCTTGATGAACGCGACCGCGAACGCTTTAAAACAGGGCTCGCCCGGATATTTATCGATAATTACGCGGCCATTCCGTCGGAATCGATTCGCCGTCTGCTGGCGTTACGGGAGGCCGGGGTTATTAGTATTTTGCCGCTGGGGTCCGATTATCAACTGGAGGTTCAACCACAGCTGACGGTCATCCACCACCATAACCAACGCAGCGAATTTGACGTCTTTATTGACGCCAGAGGCCAAAAGGCGCTGAAGAGTAAAGACATCCCTTTCCCGACGCTGCGCCAGCAGCTTCTCGCCTGCGGTGATGAAATCCCGGATATCGGTGATGATTACACCCTGCAGGCGCCAGCGTGCGCTCGCGGCCGCATTGCCTTCGGCGCGCTGCCGTGGCTGATGCATGACCGTCCTTTCGTTCAGGGGCTCGTCGCCAGCGCGGAGATCGGCGCCGCAATGGCCAGAGCGGTTTCACAGCAGGCCAGCGGACATCGGCGTAAGCTGTGGTTCAGTCATGATTGGTGATCCATTAGCATGCGATTAACAACTAACAGCCTCTTAAGCGCAACAACGGAAAAGAGGCCGTCATTCAGGCATGTTACAACTAAAGGTTATCAGGCAGCACAACTCTTACGAGGTACATATGAGTCAACTATTTAGCCCTGCGCGCATTGGTAAACTGGAGCTGGAAAACCGTATTGTCATCGCCCCGATGTGTCAGTATTCCGCCGAAAACGGCAAGGCGACCGCCTGGCACCGCATTCATCTTGGACAGCTGGCTTTTTCCGGCGCCGGTTTGGTGATTATTGAAGCCAGCGCCGTCGAGCCTGCGGGCCGCATTTCCCCGGCGGACGTCGGCTTGTGGGACGATGAAACCGAAGCCGCCCTGTACCGAGTGCTGGAAGATGTTCGCGCCTATTCAACAACCCGCATCGGTATCCAGCTGGGACATGCCGGGCGCAAAGCCTCCGTCACTGCACCCTGGCTTGGCGGCGGTCAGTTGACGCTGGATAACGGCGGCTGGCAAACCGTCGCCCCATCCGCACTGGCATTTCATGACGGCGACCGGGCGCCAAAAGCGCTGAGCCATGACGATCTGGCGCGGCTTAAGCAAGCCTTTGTTGATAGCGCGCGGCGCGCCGAACGCCTGGGAATTGAACTGATAGAGCTGCATGCCGCGCACGGCTACCTGCTGCATCAGTTCCTCTCTCCGTTGAGCAACCAGCGTACAGATGAATACGGCGGTTCACTGGAAAACCGCTTACGTTTCCCGCTGGAGGTTTTCCAGGCAATACGGGAGGCGGTCAGCGAAAATATCGCCGTCGGCGTGCGACTTTCGGCGACAGACTGGGTAGACGGCGGTTGGGATACCGCGCAATCCATCGTCTTTAGTCAGCAGCTTGAAGCACTGGGTTGCGACTATATTCACGTCTCCAGCGGCGGGTTGTCGCCGCAGCAGGCGATTCAGGTCGGTCCTGGCTATCAATTACCGTTCGCCCATGAAATCCGCCAGCAGGTTAACGTTCCGGTCATTGGCGTAGGGTTAATTACCGAACCGCAGCAGGCTGAAGATGCACTGCAAAACGGCGACGCCGATCTGATTGCCATCGCCCGCGCAGCGCTCTACAACCCACACTGGCCGTGGCAGGCTGCGGCGGCTCTGGGGGCCCAGGTTAGCGTGCCGCCGCAATATCTGCGCTCGGAGCCGCATGGGCTGAAAGGCACGTTAAAAGCTAATCGCTGAAGCTTAACGATATGAATGATAGCGGCGCAACAGCGCCGCTAGATTACGGCAGGGTTAATCGCGGGTTTGCACCCAGAACGCGTGGATGAGACCAGGAATGTAGCCCAGCAAGGTCAGAATTATATTCAAAATGAATGCCCAGCCGAAACCTTTACCCAGCAGTACGCCCAGCGGCGGCAGGATGATAGTAAATACGATTCTCCAGAAACCCATACACTCTCCATACAAACAAAATTAACGACTTAAAAAAGAGACCTCGTCTCTAAGCATAGTAATTCTACCTGATGCCGCCACGTTAGCCGCCCCTTTTACCCGATTTTACGCATCTTGTAATGAGTATTCCTTCAGTGAGTGTGCAATTCAGCCGATGTATGGTTTTGTGAGTTCGATCATGTCCCCCTCACCGCATTGTCGTTATCCTTAATCTAACTTGTATGGTAGTAGACTATAAACAACGCGGTAAGGAAAAGTTTTCATGCAAATGACGATGCGCTGGTTTGGACCAGACGAAGATAAAGTCACTCTTGAGCAGATCCGTCAGGTTCCGGGGGTGGAAGGTGTGGTCGGCGCGCTGTACGACGTTCCGGTTGGCGAAGTCTGGCCACGGGAGAAAATTAAGGCGTTAGTCGAGCAGGCCCACGCTAACGGCCTGACGATGGAAGTTATCGAAAGCGTGAATATTCACGACGCGATTAAAATCGGGCTGCCGGAGCGCGATCGCTATATCGCTAACTATCAGCAAACTATCCGTAACCTCGCAGCCTTTGGCGTTAAGGTCATCTGCTACAACTTTATGCCGGTTTTCGACTGGATGAAAACCGACATGAACTACCGGCTGGCGGACGGGTCGCTGACGATGGCTTTTGAAAAAGCCGGCATCGATAAAACGCTGGAACAGGTCGTCGCGGAAGTGCTCAGCAACGCCAACGGCTATGCCCTGCCGGGCTGGGAGCCCGAACGTTTAGCGCAGGTACAGACGCTATTCGACAGCTATAAAGCGGTCGATGACGACAAACTGCGAGAAAACCTAGTCTATTTCCTGGAGAAAATTATCCCGGTCTGCGAAGAGGTCGGCGTGAAAATGGCCATTCATCCTGACGATCCGCCGTACTCTATTTTTGGTCTGCCGCGCATTATTAAAAACCGCGACGATCTCGACTGGTTGTGTCGCGCGGTGGATTCACCGGCAAACGGTATTACCTTATGTACCGGCTCTATTGCCGAGGAGCCGCAAAATAACGTTTATCAAATCCTCGCGGAATTCAGCCAGCGCGGGCGCATTCATTTCGCTCATGTCAGAAATATTAAAATCATAAAAGACAAAGATTTCTACGAATCGGCGCACCCTACCCGCTACGGCTCGCTCGATATGTACCGGGTGATGCAGGCGCTGCACGACAACGGCTTCGACGGCTATATTCGTCCCGATCATGGCCGTTTTATCTGGGGAGAAACCGGCCGTCCGGGATACGGTTTATACGATCGCGCGCTCGGCGCCACTTACCTACTGGGATTATGGGAAGCGCTGGAAAACCAGCACGCCTGATCCGCTCGTCACCCTGGTGCCGGAGCTCTCCGGCACTGAAAATAATAAAATCTCTGTTGGGAGGATGCCATGTCTCCAGCCCTGGCACTGCTATGGGTGGTGGTCGGTATTGCGCTACTGGTCATCATGAATCTGAAATACAAAGTACACAATATTTTCGCCTTATTAATTGCCGGCCTGTTTGTCGCCATTATGGAAGGTGTGCCCCTCGATAAAATCGTCTCGATGGTTCAGCAAGGACTGGGCGGAATAATGGGACACCTGGCGCTGATCATTATATTCGGCGCTATCATCGGCAAATTTATGACCGAATCCGGCGCCAGCCAGCAGATTGCCGATACGGTAATCAGACGTTGCGGTACCCGTTATCTGGCGGTCGGCTTGATGTTTATCGGCGTCATCTTCGGTATTGCCATGTTTTATGAAGTGGCGTTTTTGATTGCTATGCCGCTGGTTCTCAACATCGCCAGCAAAGCCAATATCCCGTGGATGAAACTTGTTATACCGACGGTCGTCGGCGCCACCATGGGCCATAGTTTATTTCCGCCACAGCCGGGGCCGGTTGCATTAGTCAGCGCCTTCCAGGCGGATATTGTTCAGGTTTATCTGTACGGCATTATCGTGATAGTCCCGGCGCTGTTCTGTGCGGGGATCCTGTTACCCGCCTGGCTTCCGGGTATCCGCGAGATGAAGCTGAATGCCATGATTAAACCGCAGGAGGAGAAACCTGCCGACGCGCTGCCGTCGTTTGCGGTCAGCATTGCCATTCCGCTGATCCCCGCGATATTAATGATTGCGTCTTCGCTGATTCAGTCGCTGTTTGGCGCGGCCTCTTCTGCGGCAAAATTCTTCCAGTTCCTCGGCAGTGCGGAAATTAGCATGCTGCTGGCGACCGGCGCCGCAATCTGGCTGCTTGGCTGCCGCCGCGGCATGAACGCCGTTCAGGTTAACCACTGCGTGACGGATTCGGTCGCCAGAATTGCCAACGTCCTGTTCGTCATCAGCGCCGGCGGCATTCTTAAACAGGTTATTATCGATTCCGGCGTCGGCGACCATATTGTCACGATGATGAGCCACGTCCCGCTGTCGCCGTTTATTATCGCCTGGTTGATTACGGCGATTATTCGTATTCTTACCGGCCAGGGCG
Organism: Klebsiella sp. 141240; assembly: GCF_050600805.1. Lineage (NCBI taxonomy): Bacteria > Pseudomonadati > Pseudomonadota > Gammaproteobacteria > Enterobacterales > Enterobacteriaceae > Klebsiella > Klebsiella sp. 141240. The sequence continues at coordinate 479,645 of NZ_JAQIRK010000003.1, forward strand.
CCGTGGCGGCAATTACTTCAGCCGGGATTGTTTCGCCGATGGTGACCGCGTTTCACCTTAATCCGGCGCTGATGTGTCTGGCGGTGGCCTGCGGTAGCAATACCATTACTCTGATGTATGACGGCGGGTTTCTGCTATTTAAGGAAACGTTTGGTATCTCGATGCGCGATACCTTTAAGACCTGGGGCTTACTGGAGCTTATCAACTCGGTGGTGGGTCTGTTGATGGTATTATTACTGAGTCTGTTTATTTCCTGATAAAATACACCGCGGCGAGAATGGTATCGCCGCGGTAGCAGTCCAGTATATTACTGCTGGCTGGCCGGCGCCTGCTGCGCTGGCGCTTGCTCCGGCGCGATACTCTCTTTTATTTCTTTGGTTTTATTGGCGGCATCCGCGGAAAGCTGGTTGGCTTCAACGATAGCGTTATCTTTAATTTTTCCCGCCTCTTTCATGATCGCATCGCTTTTTTGCTGCGCATCCTGTTTTACCGCATCCGCTTTATTTTTCGCATCCTGGGCAATCGCGTCAGCTTTCTTGTCAGCTTCAGATTTAATACTACTGGCCTGGTTTTTCAGGCTATCCGCTTCATTATTGGCCTGCGTTTTGATGTCGTCGATCTGCTTATCCGCTTCTTGCTTAATGGCCCGCGCTTTATCGGCGGCCGCATCTTTAATTTGTTCCGCGTTATCTTTGGCCTGATCCAGTTTATTGTCGACTTTCGATGAGTCATCGCAGCCAAACAACGCCAGGCACAATGCAGAGGTAATCAGCGTTTTATTCCACAGTTTCATCAGTATTCCCTTATCGGTCCAGGTGGTAATCCAGTGACGGTCATAGCCTTGCCGTATCGGCATAGTCAATTTATTTATAATCGCTATGCCTGGAGAGTCAAGCTATCGATAATTTTCAGTAATGCTTTGCCGGAAAATGCATAGATCAGCCAACGACGGCGGCTAATTTGCTTAAAAACAAGACAAAAAACCACTATTCCAGCAATCAATACGCCCGGGCGGATAACCTGCTTTCCTTCTGGATGGCTAAAAAGCATCTTATATTCCATTTTGCGCTAAACAGCAGATTTATGTTCTTTAAAATGCCGTTTTTACAGTTCTACCATTCAGCTATCTCGATACGAATGGGTAAATGGTTATGTCACTCTTTCACTCTGTAAGCGACCTGATTGGTCATACCCCGCTGTTACAACTGCATAAACTGGATACCAGCCCGTGCAGCCTGTTCCTGAAACTGGAAAACCAAAATCCCGGCGGTTCGATAAAGGATCGCGTGGCGTTGTCGATGATTAATGAAGCCGAGCGCCAGGGAAAACTGCGCCCCGGCGGCACCATCATTGAAGCCACCGCCGGTAATACCGGGCTGGGGCTGGCGCTGATTGCCGCGCAGAAAGGCTACAAACTGATCCTGGTGGTGCCGGACAAAATGAGCCGCGAGAAAATTTTCCATCTGCGTGCGCTCGGCGCCACCGTGCAGTTAACCCGCTCGGACGTCAACAAAGGTCATCCCGCCTATTATCAGGACTACGCCCGCCGTCTGGCGGATGAAACGCCGGGCGCGTTTTATATTGACCAGTTCAATAATGAAGCCAACCCGTTGGCTCATGCCACCACTACCGCGCCGGAGCTGTTTGAGCAGCTCGATGGCGATATTGACGCCATCGTGGTCGGTGTCGGCTCAGGCGGTACCCTGGGCGGTTTGCAGGCGTGGTTTGCGCAACATTCGCCGAAAACCGAATTTATTCTTGCCGATCCAGCCGGTTCAATTCTGGCGGACCAGGTAGAGACCGGGCAATACGGTGAAACCGGCGCCTGGCTGGTGGAGGGGATCGGCGAAGATTTTATTCCCCCGCTCGCCCATCTGGAGAAAGTACGCAAAGCGTGGCGCGTGACCGATCGTGAAGCGTTCGCCACCGCCCGGCAGCTGCTGCAAGTGGAAGGTATCCTCGCCGGCTCGTCAACGGGCACCCTGCTGACAGCAGCTCTGCGCTACTGCCGGTCGCAGTCCACCGCTAAGCGGGTGGTAACCTTCGCCTGCGATAGCGGTAACAAGTACCTGTCGAAAATGTTCAACGACGACTGGATGCGCCAGCAAGGTCTGCTAAGCCGCCCGACGCGCGGCGATCTTAGCGATTTTATCGCCCTGCGTCATGATGAAGGCGCAACCGTCACCGCCGCGCCCGACGATACGCTGGCTGCCGTCCTTGCGCGTATGCGCCTGTACGATTTCTCACAACTGCCGGTGCTTGAAAACGGCCACGTGGTTGGCATCGTCGATGAATGGGATCTGATAAGCCACGTCCAGGGCGACAGCCGGCGTTTCGCGCTGCCGGTCAGAGAGGCGATGACCCGCCATGTCGAAACCCTGGATAAGCACGCCCCGGAAAGCGCGCTTAAAGATATCTTCGACCGTGGACACGTCGTGGTCGTCACCGATAACGATCGGTTTATCGGCCTGATCACCCGTAGCGACGTCCTGACCACCTGGCGTAACCGACTGGAACAATAAGGAACGAACATGAAAAACTTACAGACGCTCAGCGTCCATAGCGGCATTTTTAACGACCAGCATGGCGCGGTGATGCCACCAATTTACGCCACCTCCACCTTTGCCCAGCCCGCGCCGGGTCAGCATACCGGCTATGAATATTCGCGTAGCGGCAATCCAACTCGCCACGCGCTGGAAACGGCCATCGCGGAGCTGGAAAGCGGTAGCCGGGGGTTTGCTTTCGCTTCAGGCCTCGCGGCCATTTCCACGGTACTGGAACTGCTGGATAAGGACAGCCACCTGGTAGCGGTAGATGATGTTTATGGCGGCACATACCGGCTGATTGAAAATGTTTGCCGCCGTAGCGCCGGTCTGCAGGTGACCTGGGTCAAACCTGACGATCTGGCAGGCATCGAAGCCGCGATCCGCCCTGATACGCGGATGATTTGGGTGGAAACGCCGACCAATCCGTTACTCAAGCTGGCGGATCTTGCGGCCATTGCCGCGATTGCCCGTCGACATAACATTATCAGCGTCACCGATAATACCTTTGCCTCACCGATCATCCATCGCCCTATCGAACTGGGCTTTGATATCGTGGTGCATTCAGCGACCAAATATCTCAACGGTCATTCGGATGTCGTTGCCGGGTTGGCGGTGGTTGGCGATAATCCGGCGCTGGCCGAGAAGCTGGGCTATCTGCAAAACGCCGTCGGCGGCGTACTTGACCCATTCAGCAGCTTCCTGACCCTGCGCGGCATTCGCACTCTGGCTTTGCGGGTAGAACGTCATAGCAGCAACGCTCTGCTGCTGGCGGAATGGCTGGAGCAGCAGCCGCAGGTCGAAAAAGTGTGGTTCCCCTGGCTCGCCAGCCACCCCCATCACGATCTGGCCCGCCGACAGATGGCCCTGCCAGGCGGTATGATTTCCGTTGTGGTCAAAGGAGATGATGACTACGCCGGGCGCATCATCAAAAAACTCCGGTTATTTACCCTGGCGGAAAGCCTGGGGGGTGTGGAAAGCCTGGTGAGCCAGCCATTCAGCATGACGCACGCCTCCATTCCGCTGGAACAGCGGCTGGCGAATGGCATAACGCCGCAGTTGATTCGACTCTCGGTAGGTATTGAAGATCCGCAGGACCTGATTGCTGACTGGCGAAACGCGTTACGTGAGTAAACGCTAACCCCGCGCGCCGCGCGGGGTTTCATTACCCTCAGCAGAAACATACCGCTTTGGCGTTTTCCGTCGGATGATAGGGATCGCTTCGGTGATCGTCGCTATCATCCCGTTTCCGCGGGATCTCACCGTGTTTACCCGGCTCTTCTCGCGCCGGGTGTTTACCGCGTTTATCGAGTTCATGGTGATGCGCTCTGCTCATACTCAGGCTCTCCGGTTAATTGGGTGCTTGTTTGCGCAGCTTATCAACCCGCACCAGCGGCGGCGTCATTTTGCTATCCAGGCTTCCGTTAATACTCACCAGTTTGTCCGGCTTGATTTCCTGGCCATCGAAAACGGCTGCCGGAATTATGGCCGCAATGGTTCCGGTCTTATCACGGAACAGATAGCGGTCGTCGCCTTCATGCTTAATCACATTGCCGCGCAGGGAGATAGTCGCGCCGTCGTGCATGGTTTTCGCCTGCTCAATGGTCATGATCCGGCCATCCTCCATACCGCGATAGCCGTCATCCAGCTGGTGCGGCGGCGGCGGTGCGGCATCGTTTTTAAAACCGCCCTTTTCTTCAGCCCAGACGCCAGCGGTGAGTAACAAACAGAGTGTTGCGATTAGCTTTTTCCTCATTATTTCACCTTTCATGTCAGCAGACTGTTATTAAAGTCTGGTCGCGGATAGCGATTTTAACAACGTCAATAATTCTGATATCAGCTAAAATAACAACGTCGCTATCGTAGCGTTAAATATAAACATCATGCTGGAGCCGAAAGATGGACAATAATCAACAGGATCCGCCAGAGATAAACGAGAATCTACGGGCGTTACGCTTCGAGTATAACTTCCGGCGCTATGGGGTGGTTTTTCTCGCCATTATTATAATTACCGCATTATGCGGTTTATTTTCATCTGGCTTCCTGAGCTCCGCCCATCATGAGAATTCCTCTTCATCATTAACGGTAGACTATGACCGTTTTGCCAGGCTAATGAGCGAAACCGAAGTCAATGTTCAGGTAAAAAACAGTGGCCTCGCTCATACCTCAGTGGATTTTTCACCCACGTTATTAAGCCATTACCAAATTGGCGATATTCGACCGCAGCCCGATAATATGTACAGCGCTAACGGTCATCTGATACTGGTTTACAATGAAAATAGCAGTGGCGCGCCGCTTTCGCTGTGGTTATCTATCACGCCAAAAACATTTGGCAACCTTTCCACGACACTACAGGCGAACCGGCAACCTGCCGTCACCTTTAACCAATTTGTCTTTCCGTAGGAGCCACAACGATGGAAATGGTGCTCAGAGCCGTCGCAATCTATCTTATCTTATTGATTATTTTTAAAGTTGCTGGCAGAAGAACGCTTATGCAACTCACCAGTTTTGATCTGATTTTACTGTTGATTATCAGTGAGGCCACCCAGCAGGCCATGCTCAGCACCGACTATTCTGTTACCGGTTCAATGCTGACTATTGTCACGCTGGTCAGCGTGGATATTTTATTTGGCTATATTAAGAAGCGCTTTTCACAGGCAGAGAATTATCTTGATGGTTCGCCGACGATCATCGTAGAAAATGGTGTTGTCGCTGACGATAAAATGAAAATGGTCAATATCTCTGTGGATGACATATTGCTCGCCGCGCGACAGCACCATGGTATATATCAACTTGAGAAGATTAAATTTGCGATCCTCGAACGTAACGGCCAGATTTCAATCATTCCGACCGAAGCGTAGAGACGTTACTTATCGCGTTCCGGTTGTTTATCGCCTGACTCAGGTGCCCGTGTCGGGTCGTCCTCTTCTTTTTCAGTAACATAATTAATATACATACCACCTCCAACTTTGCGGCATTGAATGATAAATTGTAGCGTTGTCATGAAATTTGGCCATTGCCATAATAAATAATGTCGCCTGTTAGCCATAATAAGTACTCTCGGATATTTCCGACCACCAGCCAGCAATGAATCAATAATACTCAAGTACTCAGTGACCACTACACCATGGCGAAATGCCATGTTCCGATCAATTGAGGCGACTATGGCGGTAATGGTTATCACCGGCGGCAGCGCGGGCGCCGGTAAAGCAACGGCACTACGCTTTGCGAAAGCCGGTTATGACGTGGCGATTATTGCGCGCGATGAAAGCGGGCTACAGGAGGCCGAACACGCATGCCGCCAGTATGGCGTCCGGACGCAGGTTATCAGCGCTGACGTCGCTGATGCACGCTCGCTGCGGCAAGCCGCGGCAGAAATCGAAACCCAGCTTGGCGCCATTGAAGTGTGGATCAATAATGCCATGACCACGGTGTTAGCGCCCTTCCATCTGATGAGTGATGAGGAATTTCGCCGCGTGACGGAGGTGACCTATCTGGGTTATGTCAACGGCACACGCGCCGCGTTGGAAGTCATGAGCCCCAGAAACCGCGGTATAATAATCCAGGTGGGCTCCGCGCTTGCCTGGCGTTCCATCCCTTTGCAATCGGCGTATTGCGGCGCGAAGGCAGCGATTCGCGGATTTACCGATGCTGTGCGAACCGAACTGATGCATCAACGCAGCCGGATCCAATTAACCATGGTCCAACTGCCGGGAATGAATACGACGCAGTTTGGTTGGGCAAGAAATAAAATGGATAAAGAGATGCAGCCCGTTCCCCCGGTTTATCAACCGGAGGTGGCGGCAGAGGCGATTTTCAGCGTCGTTCAGCGCCCCGTTCGCGAATTGTGGGTAGGTAAAAGCACCATTCAATCCATCGTTGGCCAGTTTTTCTTCCCTTCACTACTTGACCGCCTGATGGTTAACAAAGCCTGGGAAGGTCAGCTGACAGCGCAAGCGAAACGTAGCGAAAAGCCAGACGATCTCTATTCTGCCGTGCGGGGCGAGCACAGCACTCGCGGGACATTTAGCGCCGGCGCTCGCCAGCGTTCATTTAACGTCAGCGCCGATTTGCCTGGTAAAATCGCATCTGGCGTAGGGATCGCATTTGGACTGATGATATTACGCGGACTACTACGCCGCCCGCGCAAGCGCCGTTAATCGTGCTGGCGGCTAAACCAGCGATAACCGTAATCGGCAAGCTGTAACCGGCAGACCTTGCCGCCGGTAAGGCGATCGCGATAACGGCGGTCCTCCAGCAGGCAGGACCAGTAACCTGTCTCCTGACGCGGCAATCGTACCTCTACGGGGCATTCGCTGAAGTTCGCCAGCATCAGCAGATCGCGAGATTGACCGCGGTAGCGCAGCGCTAACACCGATGGCGGCAAGCCGGATACTAGCTCAAAGGGCGTGGTGCCCGGCTCATGGTATTCGGCGCGCAGTTGAACCATCTGCCGCACTTGCTGCAGTAACGAGTGGCGTTGGCGCAGCGCCAGTTCGACGTTGACCTGCTGATATCGCCATGAACCGCTGGCAACCGGCCTGACGAGTAATTTTTCCGCCGCGGCGGTGGAAAAGCCCCCATTCACCCCGGCTGACCACTGCATAGGCGTCCTCACGGCATAACGCTCTTTCAGCGACAGATCCTCGCCCATACCGATTTCATCGCCATAGCGCATCACAGGCACGCCAGGCAGCGACAGTAACACCGCATGGCAAAGCGCCAGCCGACGGATATTACCCTCCAGCATCGGCGCCAGGCGGCGGCGAATGCCACGTTGATAGACTGACATCGACTTCTCGGGGGCAAAACAGCGCAGCACAAACTGCCTGTCTGCGTCCTCAATACCCTCCAGGTCGAGCTCATCGTGATTACGTAGCCAGTTAGCAAAACAGCAACCGGGCGGCGGCTTAATCATCGCTTGCAGCGCGCTAACGAGCGGCTTCGCACTCTGCCGGGCGAGGCTGACGTAAAAAAATTTGTTCAGCCAGAAATTAAGCACCAGTTGCAGGCGATCGCTGTGGCCGAAATAGTGACGATAATCGTTCACTGCCACGTCAACTTCACCGAGCAGAATGGCTTCAGGATTGGTCTGTTCAACCAGTTGCCGAAGATGGGCCAATATCCAGTACCCCTGCTCTTCGTCGCCATTTCCGGCTTGTTTCACCAGGTGCGAGGCGGCGTCAAGCCGAAAACCGCTCACCCCTACGCGCAGCCAAAAACGCACAATATTGTCAATTTCGTCTATCACCGGAGGGTGCACCAGATTGAGATCAGGCTCGTGGCGATAGAACATGTGACGATAATACTGTCCCGCCTGTTGATCCCAGCGCCAGACGCTCTTTTCGACACCGGGAAACATTGGCGGATCGTCCTGTTTGGGCGGCGAATCGGCCCACAGATAATATGGCCGGAAAGGAGAATGTCTGTTTTTACGCGCCTCTTGAAACCAGGGGTGTTGCGAAGAGGTATGCTGGATAACCAACTCAATGATAACGCGTATCCCCAGTTCCCGCGCGTCATCAATCAGTTGAATAACGTCACTGATTTGCCCAAAACGCGGATCGGGCTGCAGGTGATCCTGAACGTCGTAACCGTCATCAAGAAATGGCGTCAGATAAAAGGGGGTTAACCACAATACCGTTACCCCAAAGCTACGTAAGTAATAGAGTTTTTGCCTTATCCCGGCCAGATCGCCACAGCCATCACCATTGGCATCATAAAACAGCGAGGTATCAACCTGATAAATTACAGCGTTTTGAAACCACGGTTGGCGAGGCATTATTCCCCCTCGTATCAGCAGAACATCACGAGCGCCCGAAGCATACCCGAGATATAAGCTCTTATTTTCTCTGCGCGGGCTTCGAGCGTCTGGCCAGTTTATCTACCAGAATTTGCTGCCTCGGGGTCAATGACGGACACTGACAGTGCGCGTCAAAATTTATCTCTAATGTAATTTGCCGCCCTGCTGCCGTTAGCGGCGGCGCGCTATCGTTAATACGCGACAAGATAGCAAGGAGACGGATCATTTACAGACCTTTTGCCGCTAACGTTTGGCATCAAAACCCGGCGTTTCGGAGCGGATAATATATTGCTCCGTAATATCCGGAATATGTTGCAGCAACCATTCGGCCATGCCTCTCTCTTCCGCCAGAATACTTTCTAAATCCGCAATTGAATCATGATCGTTGACCTTTTGCGCGGCGGTTAATAAGGAGGTATAACAGGCGACCTCAAACTGCTCGAAAACGTAGCCGCTGATCACCCCTTTCACCACTTCATCTTGTGGAAACATTCCACCAATAGATTGTCCCATCGCGGCAATTTTACTCATTGAGTCTTTAAGAACCGAGCGGGAAATATTATTGCGCGCAATAATATCATCCAGCACGGTAATTTGCCGACGGGTTTCAAAAAGATGCTGCTCAAGGCGGGTGCATAATTCCGGGTAGCTGTCGATGCGTTTGACCATCGATTCAAGCATCGATTCGGCCTGCTTTTCCATAGCGTGCGCGTCACGCAACCAATCGTGATAATTTTCAATATCAGTCATAACAACCTCTTTATAACAAGATAATTACTCTTCAGCCTTATCTTCATTTTCTTCTGCGGCCTGGTCGGCTCGCACTGCGCTATACCCGGATAAGTGGCCGACAATATTTGCATAAATACTAATAATGATGACCCACAGGACACTGTCTTTCCACCATATTACCGACGGTATAGCCAGTACAAACCACATTATCGCCGCGACGAGATGACACCTTTTTATTACAACCGGACTAAGACTCATTTTTTTGCCTGATGCCTTAGATAGGATTAAGCGGACTGTTGGGCATCCTGATTGACGTGTCCAACGGCGATGTCCGTTAATTTCATATCAGCGTCTTTTTCTTCTTCCAGCGTTTCCGCCAGCAGTTTCACCGCGGCTTTATAGCCGAGCTGCTCTGCCAGCGTACACAGCGTACCGTAGGCCGCAATTTCATAGTGTTCAACTTTCTGCGCGGCGGCTATCAGCGCAGCATCCCGGATCTCGTTCTTTTCCGTCGCTTCGATCACTTCGTTGGCCTCTTCGATAAGCCCTTCCATCGCCACACACTTCATCCGTTTCAGGCGAATTTGATCATTTTGTTCAAGGAGCTTATCAATACGTTCTATATGGCCCTGTGTTTCCTCAAGGTGAGCGCTGAATGCCGTTTGTAGCTCTTCACATGCGCTGGCGCGGGATAGCTTAGCCAGCGCGCGGGTTAACTGTTTTTCCGCGCTGTAGGTATCCGATAATAAATGGATAAAAATATCTTCAATGGTTTGTATTTTCATAAGTCACACCTTTTAAAAAACTGCGGGCCGGATGACCCGCAGGGTATTTTTAACAGCAGCTACCAGATCAAATTACTTATATTCACAAGCTAGCTATCACCGGATTTACGGCCGCCGCCATGGCTGTTTTTACCGCCTTTTTTACCGGCTTCGGATGCACGTTCCGGGTCATTTTTAAAATTCCCGCCGCTGTGCTGTCCGCCTTTACGTCCGGCTTCAGATGCTTTTTCCCGGTCTTCTGCAAAATTACCTGAACCACCTCTGTGCTCTGCCATAACGTTTACCTTTTAGCTGGGTTAGTAAAAGATGATTTAACGCTCTAAATCATCGCCGTCGAGAGTTAAGTCTGGAGCAATAAGTGAAATATGCAACTCAAATAAAATATATTAACAGTCATTACATAATTAATACAAAAATAAATAACGGAACGACAAAAATAACCAATATCTCGCTAAGATCATATTAATCAGATGAAATAAACGCGCCGGCAAAGCCAGAATTTTTAGTGCCTGACGAATGAGCAAAAAGAACTGTAAATAAGATTAAATATTCTATTTTTAAATATTTCATTGAATAATCCGAAAAATAATAAAATGAATAATCACATATAAATCGCCTTATATCAGTATGTTGGCTAAAGAAAATCTGGAATATACCCATTGGGCAAAGATTTACATTTATCGCAACAACCGCATACCTTCTATCATTACTCTTTTCTGTGAAGGAGATTGCTATGGATAATGACAAACTGCGTACCAACCATTGGCCACAACCCCCTTTCCCCGATCAACCGCAAACGCCTCCCGGCCTGGCCGCCGAAATGGAACCCACACCGGATCATGGTGAAGTCAGCTACAGCGGGTCAGGACGGCTAAAGGGTAAGAAAGCGCTGATTACCGGCGGAGACTCCGGTATTGGTCGCGCCGTGGCTATCGCCTTTGCCCGCGAAGGCGCGGATGTTGCCATTAACTATCTTCCGGAAGAACAGAGCGATGCGGACGCCGTCATCGCGCTTATTAAAGCGGAAGGCCGTACAGCGGTGGCGATACCGGGCGATATTCGCGTGGAATCCTTCTGTGAAACGCTGGTGGAAAAAGCGGTAAGCGGTCTTGGCGGTTTGGATATTGTTGTGAACAATGCAGGTCGTCAGCAATACTGTGAAAAAATTGAGCAACTCACCACTGCCGATTTTGATGCGACCTTCAAAACCAACGTCTATGCGCCGTTCTGGATAACCAAAGCCGCGCTGCCGCACCTCAAAGCCCAAAGCGTGATTATCAACACTTCTTCGGTCCAGGCTTTTAAACCGAGCCCAATCCTGCTGGATTATGCCCAGACCAAAGCCTGTCTGGTGGCATTCACCAAATCGCTGGCTAAGCAGTTAGGGCCGCGTGGGATCCGGGTCAATGCAGTCGCTCCCGGCCCGTACTGGACGGTGCTGCAGTCAAGCGGCGGACAGCCGGCGGAAAAAGTGCAAAACTTTGGCGGCGATACGCCGCTGGGGCGGCCAGGGCAACCCGTTGAGATCGCCCCGTTGTATGTGACTCTCGCCTCTGATGCCTGCTCGTATGCCTCCGGCCAGGTCTGGTGTTCAGACGGCGGTGACGGCGTACTTTAATAATGGAATGCCGGCAGCACCAGTTCGCCAATCTCCTGCATCGTCTCGGCCAGCGGACGCTGGTTGCGACGAAAATGCAGTCCGATATGGTTCACGCCGGCATCGCGCATCGCATTTAATTCCTGAATGAGACCATGGCGGCCGCTGCTGATGCCGAAACGATGGCGCTGAATCGGCGCATTGGCGTCATCTTGCAGATCCAGATGGATAAAGCTGATATAGGGTTTCTCGCCCGCTACCCGGCGCCACAGCTTGACGCGGCTAACGTGCTCGTCAGGCTGGCCTGGATAGGCAAGCCAGCCATCCATATTACTGCCTACCCATTGCGCCGTTTGTTGCGCCAAACCAGCAACCAGCAGCGGCGGGGTCGGTTTGGCTGGCAATAACTGCAGGCCCGGTTCCAGCTGACGATCGGTCTCGCCCTTCAGCACGCTCACGCCGTGACGGAAACGCTCGCCGCGGCTGGCGTAGTCTTCACCAAATAGCGGGTATTCGACTGGCCTGTCGCCGCTGGCGATGCCCAATAGCAGCCGGTCGCCGCTGAGCGCCTGCACCGTGGCGGCGGCTTTACGTACCAGCCATGGCTGACGTAGCGGCAGCACAACTGCCGCCGTACCCAGCAAGATATTTTGCGTCAGGCTCGATAAATAGCCGAGGTAGGTAAAAGCTTCAAAAACGTTAGCCGCATCGCCAAACTGCGGATCGTAAAGCGGAACATCGCGGATCCAGGCGGCGCGAAAACCGAGCGTATCCGCCAGTTTAATGCGCTCCGCGTGCTCGCTCATATCCGGCACGCCAAACGGTCGCCCGTCACGCTGCCGTTTTAGCTGTCCGCTGGTCGACCAGTCATTGTCCAGCGGCAGTTCCACGCCAATCGTTAGCGGCTGCTGGGTTAATTTTTCGATGCTCATGAGTCACTCCGTCAACCGCCGGGCGGTATCACGTTGAAAATATGAGCAAAGTGTTTCATGGAATGCTATTGCAATAAACAGCACTAATCGCAATAGATAATTGCTATTTATGGAATTATCTTTAGTTCTGATTTTGTTTTAATGGACCGCTCACCAACACCAGAGGAAGAAACAATGATAAAAACCGACGCCTGGCTGTGGAAAAAGCACGCCTCCCCGCTTCTGCTCGAACGGCATGAGAAAACGTTAGTCACGCCCGCTGACGATCAGGTGCTGATCGAGAACCGCGCTATTGGCCTTAATCCGGTCGACTGGAAGTTGATGGCTGGTCTCTCCGACGCCTGGCAGGAGGATCAGATCCCCGGCGTCGACGGCATGGGGGTGATTACCGCCGTTGGCCACAACGCCCGCCACCTTCGCCCCGGCACGCGTGTGATGTATCACACCGACCTGCGTTTTGACGGTAGCTTTGCTCGCCATACATTAGTCAGCGCCCAGGCGGTGATTGCGGTTCCCGACCACATCAGCGACCTCACCGCTGCGGCGCTGCCGTGCCCTGGTCTGACGGCGTGGCAGGCAGCGCAGAAAATCCCCCATCCGGCTGACGAGAATGTACTGGTCAGCGGCGCGGGCGGCGCTGCCGGCAGTCTGCTAAGTCAATTACTGATTGAGAGCGGCGCTAACGTCTACGTTACTGCCAGCGCCACGCATCACGCGAAACTGCTGGCTCGCGGGATGATTCAGGCCTTTGATTATCACCATACCTCCTGGCCTCAGGAGCTAAAACGCGCGCTGGCGGGTAAATCGCTGTATGCCGCTTTCGATACCGTAAATCAGCAAAATGCTCTTTCGCTTGCTGGGTTGCTCGGCTACTACGGCCATCTGGTCTGTATACAGGACCGGCTCGAGCACGCGCCGCTACCGGCATTTACTACCAGTATCTCATTGCATGAAGTCGCACTGGCGGCAATCCATCCTTACGGTACCCAGAGACAGTGGAGTCGATTACGTCAGGCCGGGGAAAGCATGCTGCAGCAAATTGGCCGCGGCGAACTGATGATGCCGCCGATAGAAAGCGTCAGTTTCGATGAGATCCCACAAGCGCTGGAAAGGCTAAAACAGAACAATAACGGTATTAAGTACGTAGCGGTGCTGTAATATTCATCAGCACGATGAATAACCTCAATCCCAAAAACCGGGTAATCAATGCCACATCCAACGGACCTCTTTCCGCTGGATGAGGCATCCATCGCTTCGCTTCCGTAGGTCGGTGTGGTGCTGAATGGTTACAAGAGCCTGGGATTCAGCAGAGTATTACCGAAAATATAACAGCTAGATTGCTACCTAATAGTTACCACTGTCGATTAAAAATTCAGATTGAAAGAATCAAAAAAAGGAGTAACGTTAAAAAAACATTAACAAAGAGGTGCAAAATGTTACGCGATTATTTAAAACTGGATTCTGAAGACCAATTAGTTGAACAACAAAGCGGTCATCAACCTAGCCAGCAGTATACCGAAGTGACTGAGTGGGTGATCCTCAATAAAGAGGGTAAGAAAAAAGGCCGCGTCTCCCTGTTTGATAAATTTAATACTCGCCGCTCGTGGAACGTTAATTTTCGTATTACCCAATTTGATAACAGCGGTAAAGTTATCGTTGACCAACTGACAGACGCTATTTAACAGAATAATTAATAACATAGCGCCCAATCTGTGATGGAAACCACCTGACAAAACGCTGAGGCCAGCAACCGCATTCACGCGGGAAAACGTAAGAAGTTTTTCAACTCATCAATTAGCTGCTCGTTTTATAATAATAAAATGAGTACTCGCTGCGCCTGAAGAAAAATAAACGCGCCAGTCGGCGCGTTTAATCATTAATTGTTTCTGACCGGCGGCGTCACCCTGACGCCAATAAAGACAATCAGCATGGCGCTTAATAATAACAGCCCGCTGCCGGTAAATACGCCGCTAGCGCCGCTAATATCAAATATTGCGCCACCGCCGGCAGCCCCGGCGCTAATGGCCAGCTGGATTGCAGCGACTAATAATCCCCCTGCGCTTTCCGCTTCATCCGGTACCGTGGTGGCAAGCCAGGTCGACCAGGCCACCGGCACCAGACCGAATGCAAATCCCCACAGAGCGACCAACAGACCATCCAGTAGCGCAATATGACCATACAGCACCATCATCAGCGCCAGCACGCTCATCGCCAGTGGAACCAGCGCCAGCGTCATCCGCAAACTGCGCGCCAGCAGATGCCCGGCAAGCGAGGTGCCAATAAAGTTGGCCACGCCGAACCCCAGCAATATCAACGATACCCCTTCTACGCTTGCCAGCGCCACGGTTTCGAGAAACGGCCGCAGATAGGTAAAGAAAGCGAAGTGTCCGCCAAAAATCAAAATCGAAGCCAGCAGGCCGCCAACCATTCCCGGCCTCCGCAGTACCTTAAAAAGCGTACTAAAGCTGCCAGCGCTCTCCGGGCGCATCGACGGCAGTACCCATAGCTGCCACAGCAGCGCGACCAGGCTCGGTACGGCGCAGATGATAAAGACGTTACGCCAGCCAATGAGCGCGCCCAGGTAGCTACCCAGCGGCGCCGCGACTACGGTGGCAATCGACACCGCCGAGAAGATAATCGCCAGCGCTTTCGGCACCATCGCCGCCGGTACCAGCCGCATCGCCGTTGCCGTCGACATCGCCCAGAAGCCGCCGATAGCGATACCAAGCAGCAGGCGTCCCAGCAGCAGGAACTCCAGTGAACCGGCAAAGGCCACGATCAGACTGGAGATGATTTGCAATACGGAAAAGAACATCAGCACCCAGCGACGGTCGATATTGCGGGTTGCAGAGGTAATCAACAACCCCGTCACCAGAGCGATTAACGCCGTGGCGGTCACCGCCTGTCCGGCCATCCCTTCGCTGACGCCAAGACTGCTGGCCATCGGCGTCAGTAAACTGGCCGGTAGAAATTCAGCGACGATCAGGCCAAAGACCCCCAGCGCCAGCGCATACACGGCGCGCCACGCCGGGCGGGCGTTAACTGCGCTCTCTTCAGCGACAATGCAAGAACTCATATACATCTCTCCAGAATCATTAACATTCGCCAAGCTTAGTGGCTTCCGTTAAGACGATATATGATACATACTCTGCAATTATTGATTATTCGTCCGGAAAAAAGATGAGCCTGCAAACGTTAGATCTGACCAGCGAGCTGCTACAGGGTATGCGGCTGTCGGGAGTGAAATACCGACGGATTGAAACCTCGCGTCCTTTTGGCGTGGAGTTTAATTCGGTTCCTGGCAAAGCGCAGTTTCATTTCGTCAGCCGCGGCCCGCTGCTGCTACAAATGAGCAACGGCAAACAGTTCTCGCTTGAGAGCGGCGATGCCGTGTTTATTCCCAATAGCGACGCGCACGCCCTGCTCTCAGATAGCAAAGCCGCGCGGGTGAACGTGATGGACCTCGACAGCAAACCGGTCTGCGGGACGGTTTCCTGCATCAAAAACGCGGGCTGCGTTAATACCGAAGAGAATGCGGTTATCTTCAGCGCCTGTATGGATTTTGAATTAGGCGGAATGCAGCCGCTGGTTCGGGCCATGCCGGAGGTGATGCTGGTCAGTAGCCTGTTAAGCACCCGCCCGGAAATTCAGCCGCTGCTGGCGGCAATGGAGCGTGAATCCCTGACGCGTCAGGTGGGCTATGCCGGTATTCTGGCACGTCTCGCCGATGTCGTCGCGGCGCTGATCGTCCGCGCCTGGGTGGAATGCGGCTGCGGTAACGCCACCGGCTGGGTACAGGTACTGCGTGACCCGAAGCTTTCGCGCGCGATATACGCTATGCATCAACAGCCCGGCGTCAACTGGAAGGTAGAGGACTTAGCCCGCGAATCCGGCCTGTCGCGTTCGGTGTTCGCCGAACGTTTTCTCACCGCCACCGGTACTACGCCGGCCCGCTACCTGACGGAATTACGCATGCGCCTGGCGGTACAATACATCAGCCATGAAGGCGAAGCGCTGGAAAAAGTCGCCTTCCGCCTCGGCTACAACTCTCTCGCCGCCTTTAGCCGCGCCTTTAAACGCATTACCGGCAAAGCGCCGGGAGCGCTGCGCAATGGGGTCAATGAACAAGCGGTAACCTGATAAGCGTTACTTCTTCTGCCAGTTGGCCCACGGGCCAGCGTCGGCAGAGGCGGTAGATTTGTTGATAAGCCCTTCCAGCGAATCGAGATAAAAGTTTTCGACTTCTTTACGCGCCCACGGCGTGCGGCGCAGAAATTTCAGGCTCGACTTTATGCTCGGATCGCTTTTGAAACAGTTGATTTTGATGTGTCTGGCCAGTTCATCCCAGCCATATCTGGCCACAAGGTCAGTGAGTAACGCTTCGAGCGTCACGCCGTGAAGCGGATCTTTTGACGTGTGCATTGTCTTTCCTGCATGAAAAATTTCGCTCACCATACGGACCGCGGCGGCATCATGCAACATCCCGCCATTTTTTTACATCACACCCACGCAGTTTCCCTACTCCTTATCTGTTTTTCGCAAAAGCACTGAACCCGCAGCGGACATAAATTAGAAAAGAACGTTATTGGTCGAAAAAATTGCGCTAAGGCAAGCTGAGCGCATCTACCCGACAGAGGAAATCATCATGCGCCGTTGTTGTTGCCGAACCCAGAATCACTTTAAAGCCAATGACCCGTACCCCGTTTTCGGAGAAAACAATGAACGCCACAACTTTGCCGATTCTCGATCTGGCCCGCTATACCAATCCTGCTGAAAAGGCCGGTTTTCTTGCCGACCTCCGCCAGGCCGCTCGCGATATTGGTTTCTTTTATCTTATTAATCACGGCGTGGACGCCGGATTGCAAACTGAAGTTCAACGCCAGGCACGACGCTTTTTTGCCCTTGATGATAGCGAAAAGCAGCAGGTGGCAATGATTCACTCCCCGCACTTTCGCGGCTATAACCGCGCGGCTTCCGAGCTCACTCGCGGCCAGCCGGACTGGCGCGAACAGTTTGATACCGGCGCTGAACGCCCGGCTTTAACCCTCGCCGAAAACGCGCCACGTTGGCAGCGCCTACAGGGACCGAATTTATGGCCCGCCGCGCTACCGTCGCTGAAACCCACTCTGCTGGGCTGGCAGCAGGCGATGACCGGCATCGGGATGACCTTGCTGCGCGCGTTTGCCGAAGCGCTACAGTTGCCTGCCGACGCCTTTGACGCGCTGTATGGCGATAAGCCGAATGAACATATCAAATTGATTCGCTACCCTGGCCAGCGTGAAACGAAAAGCGACCAGGGCGTTGGGGCGCATAAAGATTCTGGATTCTTAAGCTTCCTGTTACAGGACGAGCAAAAAGGACTGCAGGTGGAAGTCGCGCCGGACCATTGGATCGATGCCACGCCGCTGGCGGGCAGCTTTGTGGTGAATATCGGCGAGCTACTTGAGCTGGCGACTAACGGTTACCTGCGCGCCACCGTTCATCGCGTGGTCTCGCCGCCGGCAGAACAGGAACGCCTCTCTATCGCCTTCTTTCTTGGCGCACAGCTCGATGCCGTGGTGCCGGTGTACCGCCTGCCCGCCCATCTGGCGCAGGAAGCGCTCGGCCCGGATAGCGATCCGCAAAATCCGCTGCTGCGGGATGTTGGCTGGAATTACCTCAAAGGGCGGCTGCGTTCCCACCCGGACGTCGCCGAACGTTATTACCAGGATGTTTTTCGCGAACGTACTGAGCAACTGATCGTTTAATTTAATAAGGATAACAATATGAAATATGCCGCATTCAAACTGGCAGGGGTCGCTTTATCTCTTTCTCTGGCATGGACATCCGCGCAGGCTGCCGCGCTGCGCGTTGCCGCTGACCCGGTACCACACGCTGAGATCCTCAATTACATCAAAAAAATCGATCCCAGCCTCGATATCAAAGTGGTCGAACTCACCAGCGGCGTTAACGCCAACGAGCTGCTGGCGAATGGCGATGTTGATGCCAACTACTTCCAGCACGTTCCCTATTTGAAGGATCAGGAAAAAGCGCTGGGTAAGACTTTTGCCGTCGCCGCTACGGTGCATATCGAACCGCTGGGTATTTATTCCCGTAAGCACAAAGACTTTAATTCCGTCCCGGAAAACGGGACCGTCGCGGTGCCGAACAACACTACCAATCTCAGTCGCGCCTTGTTCCTGCTACAAAGCCAGGGATTAATCAAACTCGGCGCTAAATTCACCAACCCGGCGACCACCCTGGCTACCCCGAAAGATATCGTGGAAAACCCCAAACATCTGAAAATCCTAGAAATTGAATCGCCGCAGATCCCGCGTTCCTTAGACGATGTCGATTTAGCGGTTATTAATGGCAACTACGCGCTGGAAGCAGGACTGGTACCGGCGAAAGATGCGTTAGGACTGGAGAGCGCGAATAACAACCCTTACGCCAATATCCTGGTGACGACGCCGCAGTTGGCTAATGACCCACGCATTAAAGCGCTGGCCAAAGATCTCACCTCGCCGCAGGTTGCCGAGTTTATTCGCAAAAACTATAACGGCTCGGTTATCCCGGTAGCGCCACAATCATGATTGAGGTCGTCGGGCTGAGTAAAACCTATGCCGGAACAGGCCGACCGGCGCTGAACGACGTGTCGCTGCAGATCCCGAAAGGCGCGATTTATGGCATTCTCGGGCGCAGCGGCGCAGGCAAAAGCACGCTGATCCGCTGTCTGAATTTACTCGAACGGCCCTCTACGGGCCGGATTGTGGTGAACGGGCAAGATATCACTCAGTTAGACAAAGCCGGTTTACGTCAGCACCGTCTGCGTACCGGAATGATCTTCCAGCACTTCAACCTGCTGCATGCCCGCAACGTGGCTGACAACGTCGCGGTACCGCTGGAAATCGCCGGTGTCGACAAACGTGCGCGCCGCGAACGCGTGCTCGAGTTGCTGGAGTTGGTTGGACTGGCGGATAAAGCAACCGCCTTTCCATCCCAGCTTTCCGGGGGTCAAAAGCAGCGCGTCGGCATCGCCCGCGCGCTGGCGGCCGGCCCGGATGTGCTGCTATGCGATGAAGCAACCAGCGCCCTCGATCCGGAAACCACCGCCTCGGTGCTGGCGTTACTGGCCGATATCAATCAGCGGCTCAATCTGACTATCGTGCTTATTACCCATGAGCTGGAAGTCGTCAAAACGCTGTGCGATCACGCGGCGCTGCTGGAGCATGGCGAAGTCATCGAGAGCGGGAAAATCGCCGATCTGCTGGTGGCGCCGTGGTCCAGATTACGTCAGTCGTTACTGCATAATCCGCAGGCGGAGCAAGATTTCCTTGCCCGCCACGGCTTTCACGGGAGGCCTTTATGCGTAGTCGCATGAGTTGGGAAGATTTATGGCCCTTATTGTGGGAAGGCAGCCTGGAAACCCTCTATATGGTAGGGCTGGCGGCGCTGTTTACCATTTTAATCGGCCTGCCGGTCGGCGTGTTACTGTTTGTCTCCCGTCGCAACGGCCTGGCCCCGATGCCGAAACTGAATGCGTTGCTGGGGGCGATTATCAATTTTGGCCGATCGCTGCCGTTTATTGTACTGCTCATTGCGCTGATCCCCTTCACTCGTTTGATTATCGGCACCACCTTAGGCAGCACCGCCGCCGTCGTGCCGATTACTATCGGCGCTTTTCCGTTTTTCGCGCGGCTGACCGAAAACGCGCTCGACGAAGTGGATTACGGACGCATTGAAGCCATTCTGTCGATGGGGGGTAATCTGTGGCACGTTATCTTTAAATCGCTGCTGCCGGAGGCGCTACCGACCCTGCTTGCCGGGATCACCCTGACTATCGTGATGCTGATTGGCTTTTCATCGATGGCGGGCGTCATTGGCGGCGGCGGACTTGGGGACCTGGCGATTCGCTATGGTTATCAGCGTTTTAACGATCAGGTGATGGTCGGTACGGTGCTGATTCTGGTGGTGATGGTCCAGGGCGTACAAATGATCGGCGACAGGCTGGTACGACAGCTTGCCCATCGCCGCTAAGTTCTCAATCGCAGGCGGCTACTCGAGGCCGCCTTCTACCACCAGAACCCTGACCAGTTCTGCCGCCGGCATTTCGCGGATCATCGCCACCCCTTGTCCCGCCCAGTGCGCGCCGAAACCATGATCGCCCTGCGCTTTTGCCGCCGTCGCCAGCGCTTTTCCGGCATCATAAGCGAGCGGATAGGCTGGAATGTCACGTTCACTGAATGAAGCCACCACTTCGCTCCAGCTATTTTTAACGCAGCGTGCTGGCCGACCCGAAATAGCCGCCGTCAAAAAGGTGACAACGTCACTATTTTGCGTGAGCGCCTGTCGATATCCACTATCTATACCCGCTT
The DNA here is from genome assembly GCF_050600805.1 of Klebsiella sp. 141240. NCBI lineage: Bacteria > Pseudomonadati > Pseudomonadota > Gammaproteobacteria > Enterobacterales > Enterobacteriaceae > Klebsiella > Klebsiella sp. 141240. The sequence goes on from NZ_JAQIRK010000003.1 coordinate 500,391, forward strand.
CCGGACACAATAAAAATGCGGTTCCCAGCTGAACGCCCGACGCGCCGAGCTGCATCAGGCTGGATATGGCCGCCCCATGCATAATGCCGCCGGCGGTGACAATGGGTAAATCGACAGCCTGCTTTAGAGCCTGAAGCAAAGTGAAAGTGCTCATTTGACGATCGTCGCCGTGTGGGTCAAAAATCCCCCGATGGCCACCGGCCTCATACCCTTGCGCAATAACGACATCAATACCCGCTTGCGCAATTAATCGCGCTTCTGCGACGCAGGTGGCGGACGCCATCGTTACCGTTCCCTGTTGCTGGAAGCGGCGAACAACCTCTGACGACGGCACGCCAAAATGAAAACTCACCACCGCCGGCTTCTGTTCAAGCAGCATATCGAGCATGGATTGATGTTGATGGAAGGTCTGATAAATCTCATTAAGCTGTTTCGGCGGCGTGCCGTGATAGCGGGCAAACGCCGGAGCCAACCGCGCCAGCCACTGCGCTTCCTGAACGGCATCACGGCTCGACGGCGTATGACAGAAAAGGTTGACGTTAAAGGGACGATCGGTGAGCCGTCGGGTTTGTTCAATAAGCGCTTGCGCCTGCGTAACCGTCGACGCGCCGAGCCCAAGCGAACCCAGTCCCCCGGCGTTGCTTACCGCCGCAGCCAGGGCTGGTGTCGACACCCCAGCCATCGGCGCCTGAATAATCGGATAACGAATATTAAGTAATCGCGGTAAATGCTGATTCATTGGCGATCCTGTGCAATTTGCGATGTGAGGCATTAACCATCTCTTTTTAAGATGTTAAGATCAACCATATTGTCATATTGAGAAGAAAAATATGAACCACACCACATTACTGATCTTTAAGCTGGTGGCCGAAACGCAAAGCGTCACTCAGGCGGCGAAACAACTTGGTCGCGCGCAGTCCAACATCACCACTCGGATCCAGCAACTTGAAGAGGAGCTGGAGGCCGAGCTTTTCGTGCGCGGAAACAAGAAGATGCTGCTTTCTCCCGCCGGGCAAAACTTCCTCAGCTACGCGCGGCGAATTTTAAGCCTTGCCGAAGAAGCCAAACTGGCGCTGCACCCGGCACGGCCCGCGGGAACGTTAAAACTCGGTGCGATGGAAGCCTGTGCCGCCAGCCGCCTGCCGGCCATATTGCCTTTGTTTCAGCAACGCTGCCCGGATGCCGACCTGACATTGCGTACCATGCCCACCCGTCAGCTGACTGAACTGGTCGAAAACTCCACGTTGGACTGCGCGCTGGTTTCACTGCCGGCCGGTCCGGACGGCAGCCTTCAATGCCCACAGACGCTTGAATATCTACCGCTTTTCATCGAACAGCTGGTCCTGATCGCCCCTGTCGATGGACGCGATTACCGTTTTGCCGCCTTCCCGGCAGGATGTTCCTACCGCCAGCGCGGCATCGAGTATCTACAGCAGACGGGAGCGCACGTGGACATCGTCGATGTCAGCTCCTATCACGCGATGATGGCCAACGTCGCCACCGGCCGCTACGCCTGTTTGCTCCCGGAAAGCGTTCTGGCCCTGCTCACGCTACCCGCAGGCTGCCAGACGCAATACGTCACCCAGGCCGCCACCCAGCTTATCTGGCGCCGCGGGTATGTGTCGCCGATTCTCGACGCCCTGCGCCAGTTATTGCTGGCGCCGGCCGCAGGCAACCAGTCCGGCGGCTCCCAGCAACACGCCGCTGGCAGTTAATAGTGAAGGGTTAAACGATCCCGTCAGGCTGTATAACGCATCGGCGACCAGCGGCCCGATTATCTGCCCGACGCCGTAAGTCGCCGTGAGCGCGGCGATCATATTAAATTTTACCGCCTGATTTAGCCGCTTGCCCTCTGACAAGGCAATGGTTACCGTCCCAAGGAAGGTCGCCCCAACCAGCAGCGCGCTCAACAGACAAAAGGTGAATGAGTGGCTCCACGCCGGTAAGGCCACGCCGAAGGCCTGAATAACGAGATTGCTACAAAATGCCCGCTGATAGCCAATTTTCAGTACGAGTTGGTGCCAGATAAAACAGGAAGGTACCGCCGCGAGACCAAATACCGCCCACAGGTGCACCGGGTCGATACCCGATAACGCGCCTTGCAAAAACAGCGGCAAATAGGTCGCGGTGATGATATAGCCGAAGCCCGCGAGGCCATAAATCAGCAGCAATTTTACCGCATCGCTCGTGCGCCCATTGTTGCGCGCCATCGCTGTTGCGGGTCCGCTGTGTAACGCCAGCAGCGAATCCGCCGGGCTTAATAATCCGCGCAAGGCGCATATAAACAGCACCGTCGCCGTGATAGCGCACAGTAGCCAGATTTGCTGACTGCTAAACGCCAGCGCTTTACCGGCGGCAATAAACTCTGCCGACAGAAAAATCCCCATCCCGACCCCGGCAAACAGCACCGGCGCGCCGTTATGATGTTTCATATGTTGCAATAGCCATAAGGAGGCGGAGATAAGCGTTACCGCGCTGAGTACCCCGGCCAACCCGCGCAGGATAATGATAGCCAGCGGCGAACGCAGCCAGGCCAGTAGCGCCAGACAAATTAGCGTCAGAATGACCGAGACAATATTCATTCTGCTCGCCTGCTCCGGCTTTGCCTTCGCCAGCAACAATGCCCCCAGCAGGTATCCGGCATAATTAGCGGAGGCGGCCAGATTACCCTGACGCAGCGTCAGGATCTGATCGCTTAACATCACCGGCAGGATCCCGGTGAAAGCGAAGCGGCCATAACCCATACCAATCATTAATACCGTCGCCCCTGCCATCGCTAATAAGAAAGCGTTTATCTCCGGCCTGATTTGTCTCATCCCCATACCCCTCGCATAACTTAATCTCAAAAAGAGAATGTGATTTAGTTTTAATTCTCTTTTTATTATGTATTAGCACGATGCGACGAGCAAGCCGCCGCACCTGAGCAAAGAGTAAAAGCACCAACCAGAGGATACTTCGGTTAGCGACGAAGGATGGTTGTCAGAAGCGCACGGTCGTTAAACGCCGTACTCGATAACGGGCCGCATTATCTTCAGCGCGGCGCTCAGTTTATCGAGACTCGGTGACGCCAGCGCCAGACGCAAAGCGTGCGGCACATCACGACCGACGCTGTACGGTTCGGCGGTGGAAATAGCGATATTCATGGTTAGCAGCTGTTTCACGACGCGATCGGCGCGGATCTCCTCGCCCAACGGCAGCCAAAGGAACCAGGCATTTTCATTGCCGATAATTGGTAAACCCGCCAGCGCCTGACGGGCGATCGCCTGCCGCCGCCGCGCATCTGCGCGCATTATGGTTTCGAGCCGGGCCAGCGTCCCATCCTGGATCCAGCCGCAGACCAGCGCCGTCGTTAAGGCCGGCGTATTCCAGCTGGTGGCGCGGATCGTCCGCTCTATCGCCGGCATTAGCGCTTCTCGGCATACCACCATGCCAACCCGTAAACCGGTGGCGATGTTTTTTGAAAAGCCGCACACATAGACCGTACGCTCAGGCGCCAGAGACATCAGCGGCGGCGGCGCGTTCTCGATCAACCACGCATAGGCGGCATCCTCAATAATGAATAAATCGAACTGGCGGGCAATATCAACCAGTTGACTACGCTGCGCCAGATTCATTACCCAGCCGAGAGGGTTATGCAGCGTCGGCATGGTGTAAATCGCTTTTACCCGCCGTTTTTCACAAAGGTTACGAAGCAAGTCGAGATCCGGCCCTTGCGCTGTGTGCGGGATAGCAACCAGTTCGAGTTGATAGAGCCTGGCGAGGGCGCGAAATCCCGGATAGGTCAATGCATCTGCCGCAACCACGTCGCCGGGACGCAGCAGGCCGCCGAGCGTGACCGCCAGCCCATGCTGAGCGCCGTTAACGATAGCGACCTGCCCGGCGCTGGCCGCAATACCCTGTCTGTTAAGATGCTGGGCCACTATTTCCCGTTCGCTCATACGTCCGGCGTGCGGTTGATAGCGTAACAACGCCTCCAGATCGCCCGCGCCAGAAAGCTTTTTTAATGCCTCGCGCAGGAGAACGGTTTGTTCCGGCAACGCCGGAGAGTTGAAATTAAGATCGATCATATCCGGGGCAATGGCGTGCTGATCGACACCCAGTCCCGGCGGCAAGCTCAGTTCACGCACAAAGGTGCCGCGTCCCGTTTCGCCGCTGACCAGCCCCATTAACGCCAGTTCACTGTAGACCCGCGTCGCGGTAGCCAGAGAAATTCCGTGTTCAACGACCAATTGCCGATGGGTCGGCAGTTGGCTGCCAGCCGCCAGCGCACCGCTGCGGATTGCTGCCGCATAGCGATCAACCAGAGATTTATAGCGGTTTTTCATCGTCATTGTATCCATGACAATTATTTGATTGTCATGGATTGTGCGACCTACTATCGACCCGGTCAACCACCTTAACGATTACTACAAAGAGGTCACACGTGCACAACCGTCGCGCTTCCACTTCCCTATCCGGCTGGATAAACGGCTTTATCGGCGTCGCTATTTTTAGCGGCTCGCTACCCGCCACCCGCATCGCCGTGCAGGAATTCGATCCGTTTTTCCTGACTTTCTGTCGTGGGGCGATTGCCGGGGTGCTTGCGCTGGGCCTGATCTGGGTTTTACGCCTGCCGCGCCCGCAGGCGGGACAATGGCGTTCACTGGCGCTGGTTGCCGGCGGCGTGGTCATCGGTTTTCCGCTGCTGACGGCGCTGGCACTGCAGCGGGTGACATCCGCACACTCAATTGTTTTTATTGGTTTATTGCCGCTGGCGACGGCGGTTTTCGCGGTGATCCGCGGCGGTGAGAGACCGCGCCCTGCCTTTTGGGGATTCTCGTTACTGGGCAGCGTACTGGTGGCCAGTTTCGCGCTGGCCGGTAGTGCCGGGATGTCCGTTTCAGGCGACCTGCTAATGCTGGCGGCGGTAGTGGTCTGCGGATTGGGTTATGCCGAGGGGGCGCGCCTCACCCGAGCGCTTGGCGGGCTGGCGGTCATTTGTTGGGCGCTGCTCCTGTCCCTACCCCTGATGTTGATAGCCTGCGGCTTAACGTTTCCCGTCAGTCTCAGGGGTATCAGTACGTCTGCATGGACGGCGCTGGCCTATGTCTCGTTGTTCAGTATGCTGATCGGTTTTATCTTCTGGTACCGGGGACTGGCAATCGGCGGTATTGCGGCGGTCGGTCAACTCCAGCTATTGCAGCCCTTTTTTGGTCTGTCGCTGGCGGCACTGCTCCTTCATGAAGCAGTGAGCCCGTTGATGGTCGTCGTCACGCTTGGCATCATTTTCTGCGTTATCGGTTCGAAGCGCTTTGCCCGTTAAAATAGTCGGCGGCCTGATGTGAGGCGTGTTCCTCCATCAGGCTGTCTCATATCAATTAAATTGTGGCGCGACCGAATGACCGCAGGCGCTGTTAGCGTCGATGGTGTCGTTCATGCAGGTCTGCGAATCAAAGCCCTGACCGGGGGACATCCCTGAAGAGGATGATGAACCACCGGAACAGGCGGACGCTGCAAAAACAATGAGCAATATAAGTAATTTTTTCATCGCGATGACCTCCGGGAAGCGAATAGATTGCCATGCTCCGTGCTGAGACTGGCCACTCATCCATTTCCCTTTCAAACTCAGGCATCACTCTAAGAAATAATATGGGCGTCATTTATCACCTGTATAGCTATATTATCGGTCAGTTTGCCAATAAATGAACCGAGCGTTGGCATAAAATGCTCGTCCGCTCGCCGTAGTCGCCGCGCTTGCGCTATGCTTATCCTCCCTTTCGTTTTAAACACTTAGCGTTATGACTACTTCTGTCAGCACCACTCAGCTTAACCTGCGAATTATTTCCATCGTTGTCTTCACCTGTATCTGCTATCTCTCCATCGGCCTGCCGCTCGCGGTGCTTCCCGGCTACATCCACTATCAGCTCGGGTACAGTACGCTAATCGCCGGAGTCGTTATCAGCCTGCAGTACATTTCAACGCTAGTAAGCCGCCCGCATGCTGGCCGCTATACCGATATCTGGGGGCCAAAAAAGGTCGTTAGCCTCGGCATCATCTGCTGCATGCTAAGCGGACTTTTCACCCTCGCGGCGGTGATGTTGCAAACTATACCGCTTCTCGCCGTCAGCGCCCTGTTGATTGGACGGGTTTTCCTCGGTGTGGGAGAGAGCTTCACCGCCACCGGGGCAACGTTATGGGGTATTAAAACCGTTGGCGCGATTCATACCTCACGGGTGATTTCATGGAATGGCGTCGCGACCTACGTGGCAATGGCCGTCGGCGCGCCGCTGGGGGTGATGCTCAATAGTTATTTTGGCATCAGCGGTTTTGCCGTAGTGGTAGTGCTGGTTGCGCTAATTGGCCTGCTCTTTGCCCGCACCCGCCTGGATGTCAGCGTGACTGCCGGAGTGAGAGCGCCGTTTCATGTGGTGGTTCGCAGAATCTGGCCGTATGGCCTGGGGCTGGCGCTGGGTACGGTAGGTTTTGGCGTCATCGCCACCTTTATCACCCTCTATTTTTCGGCTCACCACTGGCAGGGCGCGGCCTTCACCCTCTCTCTTTTCAGTATCGGTTTTATTTGTATACGTCTGATCCTTGGCAACACCATTACCCGCTACGGCGGCGTGCCGGTGTCGCTTGTCTGCTTCGTAGTGGAGTGTCTTGGATTATTGATTATCTGGCAGGCGCCGTCGGCGTGGGTCGCCGGTTTTGGCGCATTCCTCACCGGTTCTGGTTTCTCGCTGGTCTTTCCGGCGCTGGGCGTCGAGGCGGTGAAACAGGTAGAAGAACAAAACCAGGGCACGGCGCTGGGTACCTATTCAGCCTTTCTCGATTTGGCGCTGGGTTTGACCGGCCCGGTGGCCGGCTGGGTGGCGGGTTATTATGCGCTCGATACGCTGTACCTACTGGCGGCGGTGGTAGTCGCCATGGCGTTTATCCTGCTGCTTCGGGTTCGTCTGCAACAGACCAGGTCGAACGTATGATGTATGCCGATTAATCATGATACTGGTAACAATTTAATCAATAATTGACGACGCTTTAATATCCGTGCCACCATTCCGCGAGCATCCAGTCCTGGATGCCGGGCGGTACGGGTGCAGTGATAGAGGTCGTCAACAAAACGATCCCCCCGTGACCTGGCTCCATTCGACTCGTCGCCTGATGCGGCGAGCGGCTTACCCTGGCGGGAAATACCGACATGCATCAAAGTTTCAACCAGCGCGTCCATTTTTACTACTGCATTCTGGTCGCGCTGAAAATCCACGTAAAAACGAAGAAATCGGGCGGAGCGAGAGGGAAAAATAATTTTCTTCTCAAATGGTTACGCAAGGCGCAGGACAACAACATTTTTCATCCGGATATCACCAGCGAAATCGAATGGCTACGTGGCAAAATCATCCAGGCGGGACACGATACTGACCTTGAGCCGATGCTGGAATTCGTCTATGCCACCGCCCGGCGCGCCGAAATGCTCAAAGATGCCGACTAACCCTTATTAAGCTAGTTGCAAAATATCGCCGGTGGCCGGTGCCTGTGCGCCGGCGAGCCACAGTTTTCCCCAAGCGCCGGTACAGTGGCAGGCCAAAATTTTCTCCACCTGCAGCTGCTGTAAATAACTTCGGACCTGCCAGACCCTGGCGACGGATGCGGCGCGCAGGTGTAGCCCACCGATCAACGCGTGGACCCGCTCAATGCCGGTGATATTCTGACAATGCCGCACGATGTTCTCTACTCCGCGATGTCCGCAGCCGCAGATGATGACCAGCCCATGGTCAGAGAGATAAATCAGGACGCCTTCATCGACGATATAATCAGGCGTTAGCGGCGAGCTGGCTAAAACGCCAAAGGATTGCGGACGGTTTACCACGATCTCGCCCGACCACAACAGCCGTTCGCTGAGAGCAAACGGCTGCCGGTAGCATTCCATGCGAAAGCGGGAATAGTCGAGCTCAAGCGAAAGTTTTTTGAGTTTGCGGACATGCCTGCCAACACTGATAGCGGCATAGCGCGGTTCGGCAAGCCGTGGATGACAGATAATTCGACTCTCTTCCGGCAGCCAGGGGACGCCGCCGCAATGATCGTAATGGCCGTGTGATAATACCGTCGCCGTCAGGTCATCCAGTGAGATCCCCATCCGCTGCGCATTCTTGAGAAAACTACCGTCCGGCCCGGTATCAAATAGCACTTTGCTGGTTTCATCTTCAAGGAGAAGGCTAAGTCCGGCTTTGGCTGTCAACGCCGGATCGGCGTGCGCCGCAAGGCGATTTTCCAGTAATATCCTGATGGTTAAGGCCATTATTTCATTCATCCCTGTTATATATGCGCAGCCAGTGTAACGAAGAAACCCTGCTATCGGTGTGATGAACGCCGCACCCTTCGCCTCGAAAAAGTGACGCCGTCACTAAAAAACAGCTTCACAACCGCAGCGTGTCCTCTATGCTGATAGACTCGGATAGTTCACTTGAGGTTATCTATGGCAGACTGGAATCCCTCGCTGTATCTGAAATTTGCTGATGAGCGCACCCGACCGGCGTCTGAGTTAACGGCGCGTATTGCGCAACAGCCGGTCAAGCTGGCTGTGGATCTGGGCTGCGGTCCAGGCAATAGCACGGCCTTACTGCGTGCAGCATGGCCTGAAGCGCGAATTATTGGCGTTGATAATTCCGACGCCATGCTGGCACAGGCGGCGCAAGCGCTTCCCGATTGTGAGTTTATCACCGCAAATATAGAAGACTGGCAGCCATCTGAGCCCGCAGACGTGATCTATGCCAACGCCTCTTTGCAATGGCTCGGTGAACATCAAACGCTGTTCCCGCGACTGGTCAGACAGTTAGCCAATAATGGGGTGCTGGCCGTGCAGATGCCGGATAACTGGCAAGAGCCCTCTCATACCCTGATGCGCCAGGTAGCGGAAGAGCTGGGATTTCCAGATAGCGGCCGACAGCCGCTCCCCAGCGTCCAGCAGTATTACGACATGCTGAGCAACAGCGGCTGCGAGGTGGATATCTGGCGCACCACCTATTATCACCCTCTGGAGTCACACCAGGCTATCGTTGATTGGCTGCAGGCGACCGGTCTGCGTCCGTATTTGCAACATCTTGATGAAGCAGAAAAGAACGTGTTTTTAGAGCGTTATCTGACGCTGTTGCAACAACACTATCCGTTACAGTGTAACGGAAAAGTGCTGTTATTGTTCCCGCGACTGTTTATTGTCGCGCGACGCCTGGCTAACGCGTAGTCGCCAGTTCGACGTCAACGTTAAGCGCATTCAGCTGATTTACCACACTGCCGCTCAGCCGGTCATCGCTGATGATGACATCAAGCTCGCTGAGCGGCAGGATCAGGTAATTCGCCATTTTTCCATATTTTGATGAATCGCTTAGCAGGATACATTTTTCACTTACCTTCGCCACGGTCTGTTTCACGATGGCTTTATTTTCGTTGGGCGTCGACAGTCCGCGCAAATTCCATGATGACGCCGAAATAAACGCGACATCGATAAACAGGTTCTCCAGCATTTTCGCCGTCAGGTGGCCAACGGTCGACTGATTCTCACGGCATAAGCGTCCGCCGGTATGGATCAATTCACATTGCCCGCGTTCAATCATCAAATTGGCAATGGCAAAATCATTGGTGATGATCAGCAAGTCCTGACGCTCAACCAGGTTTTCGGCCAGCGCGAGCGTCGTGGTCCCGGCATCCAGATAGACGGTACTGTTGGCGGGAATGTGCTTAAGCGCCGCCAGACCAATAGCCTCCTTTTCCTGGGGGAACATCAGCGTTTTATCGCGATGCGAAGGTTCGTTCAGCAGGCGGGTTCGTTGCGGCAGGGCCACGCCCCCTGATACGCTGGCCAGCACGTTAAGCTGCTCCAGGCGCTGAATATCGCGCCGGATAGTCATATGCGACACGCCCAGCGCCTCGACCAGTTCGACGACGCTGACGACCCCCTTATCTTTAATGATTTCCAGTATCTTCTCTTGTCTTTCCAACGGCAGCATCGGTTTCTCCTGATGGTGTCTCGTTATCTCATATTTTCACATTTTATCACATCACATTAGGCTGTACATCGGATTGACAGCGGCACATGGTGTGAAAAATAGATAATAAATGTTATTTATTGTGATATAGATCGCTGTATTCATCACATCAATCATTGATATTAACATTTAACAACAGATAGTACCGTAAATTAACACTCGCTGTATGAAGAGGACAGGATATGAGAGCAGGCATAATTGCCGATGATTTTACCGGCGCGACGGATATCGCCAGTTTTCTGGCCAACAACGGAATAGCGACCAGCCTGTTTAGCGGTGTCCCCGGGGAAGATTACCAGGGTGATGCTCGCGCATTAGTCGTGAGTCTGAAATCACGTTCTGTATCAGCCGAAGAATCTGTGACACTGTCACTGAATGCGTTGCACTGGTTGCAACAACAGGGGTGCGATCGCTTTTATTTTAAGTACTGCTCCACCTTCGATAGCACGATCAAGGGCAATATCGGGCCGGTAACCGATGCCTTAATGGATGCGCTAGGCGTCGCAACCACGGTTATATCCCCGGCGTTGCCCATTAACGGTCGTACGGTGTATCAGGGGCATTTATTCGTTGAAGACCGCCTGTTACAGGAATCCGGTATGCGCAACCATCCGGTCAACCCCATGGATGACAGCGATCTACGCCGTTTGATGGAACGCCAGTCTCGCGGCACATGCGCTCTTATCAATGTGCAGATTCTGGAGTCCGGCGAGGCAGCCGTGCGCGACGAGATCCAAACTTTATCCGCCTCGGGTTATCGTTATATCGCGCTGGACGCAATAAACGATAAACACCTGCAAATTCAGGGACAAGCGCTGCACGATATGAAGCTGGTTACCGGGGGTTCCGGTTTAGCTGCCGGTCTCGCGCGTAGCTGGGCCAACGCCACGGCGACGTCCCTTCCCTTTCACGTCACCACGTCAGCAGCCACCACGGTAGTATTATCCGGCTCCTGTTCTATCAGAACGCAGGCGCAGGTAGAAAAATACCGCCAACTGGCGCCAGCGCTGTCCGTGGATGTTGCAGGTTTGCTTGATAAACGTTGGACGCTTGATGAGTATTGCGGCCAGATCGTTGAATGGCTGTACCAGCAGTCTGACGCGGTCATGGCGCCAATGGTTTACGCCACCACTTCGGTCGCCGAGCTGCACAACATCCAGCAGCGCTATGGCGCCGAGCCAAGTCGGTTGATGGTTGAGGCGCTGTTTTCTCTGTTGGCAAAACAACTCGCGCAGCAAGGCGTGAGCCGGTTCATCGTCGCTGGTGGAGAAACCTCCGGCGCGGTAACGCAAGCGCTGGATATTCGCCATTTCGCTATTGGCGCCGCGGTCTCACCCGGCGTTCCGTGGATCAAGGCAGATTCCCGACCGCTTTTCCTGCTGCTCAAATCCGGCAATTTTGGCGATGACAATTTCTTTGCTCGCGCGCAGTCCGCGGAGGTTTGCGCATGAACGAGTCATCCCTACGCCAACAGATGGTGGCTATCGCACGCTCTTTCTTTAATCGCGGCTATGCAACCGGTTCGGCGGGCAATCTTTCCGTCCAGCTTGCTGACGGCACGATTCTGGCTACCCCGACGGGCTCCTGTCTTGGCGAGCTTAACGCCGAAGAATTGTCGCACGTGAACCTGAACGGTGAACTGCTCTCAGGGTTAAAACCCTCAAAAGAGGTGAGTTTTCATCTCGCGCTGTACCGCAACAATCCGCAGTGCCGCGCCGTCGTCCATCTGCATTGCCATTACCTGACGGCCTTATCCTGCCTGCAGGATCTGGATCCGGCGAATACCCTTCCGGCCTGTACGCCGTATGTGGTCATGCGGGTCGGTGAAATACCGCTGGTCCCCTATTTCCGCCCTGGCGATCCGCAGATTGGCCAATGGCTCGGTGAACGGGCCGCGCAGCATAAGGCTTTTTTGCTGGCTAATCATGGTCCGGTGGTGGTGGGTAAATCGCTACGCGATGCCGCCGACAATCTGGAAGAGATGGAAGCGTCCGCCCGCCTGTTCTTCACGTTAAAAAACAGCCCGGTGAACTATCTCGATCATCAACAACTGACTGTGCTTCGAGGAATGCAATAATGTTGAAACTAGCTGCCAATTTATCGATGTTATTCGGCGAAAATCCGCCTCTGGAGCGCTTCTCCCTGGCGGCCAGAGCCGGTTTTAATGCCGTTGAGATGTGGTTCCCTTACGAATATCCCGTAGAGACCGTCGCCCGCGAATTAGAGAAACATCACCTCAAGCTTATCGGCATTAATACTCCGGCAGGCGATACCGCACGCGGCGAATGGGGATTATCGGCTTTACCTGGCCGTGAAAAGGAAGCCCGCAAAGCCATTGATTTAGCCATTCATTATGCTGCGGCTTTGCAGTGCCCGGCGATACATGTTATGGCGGGGGTCACCGAAGGATTCGACCGGCAGCACTGTGCGGACACGTTTATTGACAACGTACGCTACGCGGCGGATCGAGCCAAAGCGCATAACATCACTATTTTGCTTGAAGGTTTATCGCCTGCCACCCGTCCGGGTTATTTATTTTCCAGCCAATACCAGGCGATGGAATATATTCGCCAGGCGGACCGCGACAATATTCGACTGCAGCTTGATATTTTCCACGCCCAGCAGGTCGATGGCAATCTAACTTATTTATTGAAAAACTATAAAGAGTATATCGGCCATATCCAGATTGCATCTGTACCGGCGCGCCAGGAGCCGATTGACGGCGAAGTAGATTATCAATGGATTTTCGCCGTACTCGAGCAGGAAAAATATGATGGTTACGTCGCCGCGGAATATAGTCCGCGCGCCGGAACGCAATCCGGACTGCACTGGGCGCAGGCCTGGTTAAATAACTAAAACCTACATAATATCAATGCCTCAGTGAGCGCCGATGCGCGCTCATTTTTTGGAGATAGAACTATGTCAAACCACTCTGCGTTGAGCCTGGAGGGCGCTGCGCCTGCCATAAATGAAGAGTTAGTGTGGAAGAAAGTTGTCCGCCGCACGCTGCCATTATTAATGATTTGCTATATTCTGGCCTATCTTGACCGGGTTAACGTCAGTATCGCTAAATTACAAATGTCGAGCGATCTGGCATTTTCCGACACCGTTTACGGTATCGGCGCGGGTATATTTTTCATCGGTTTTTTCTTTTTTGAAATTCCCAGCAATATGATCCTTCATCGCTTTGGCGCCAGACGTTTGCTTGGCGGTTTACTTATTTCCTGGGCGCTCATCGCGCCGCTGACGGCATTCGTGCGTACACCGCTGGAGTTTTATACCGTGCGCTTCTTTTTAGGCGTAGCGGAATCAGGCTTTTATCCCGGGGTAATTTTGTATCTTTCCTTCTGGTTTCCCAGCTATCGCCGCGGGCGGATGTTCGCCCTCTTCGCTACCGCCGTACCGCTTTCCGGGATCCTCGGCGCTCCGCTCTCCGGCTGGATTATGGGCCATTTTCATGAGTACGGCGGTCTCGCCGGCTGGAAGTGGTTGTACATTATTGAAGGCGCGCCATCTCTGCTGATTGGCGTGCTGGTGATATTCCTGCTGACCGACCGCATTTCTCAGGCGAAATGGCTGTCAGATGACGAAAAAGCGTTGCTCGAGGCGCGACTGCGCAGCGATGGCAGCCATAAGACCGAACAGCATGGTTCAATGCTGGCTGTATTGAGGAATCCGAAGGTTTGGTTACTAACTTTTATCTATTTCTGCCTGATTGCCGGGTTCTATACCGTCAGTTTCTGGATGCCAACGCTGATTCATAACGCCGGTGAAGGCGATGTGCTGAAAGTCGGATTGTTAACCGCTATTCCTTATGCCGCAGCGATAGTCACCATGATTGCCGCTTCGCGCAGCGCCGATAAACGCAGAGAACGTCGCTGGCATCTCGCCGCCATCGCGGTCATGAGCGGTCTGGGCATGATTATTGCGGCGCTGTTCAGCCACGATCTGGTGATTGCGATGATCGGGTTAACAATTGGCGCAGCGGGCGGATTAAGCACCCTACCACTCTTCTGGAGCCTGCCGACGGCCTTCCTTGGCGGCGCTTCCGCCGCGGTCGGTATCGCGGTAATCAACTCCTTTGGCAACCTTGCCGGCTTTGTCGCGCCGTGGATTATGGGCCTGCTCACCGATATGACCCATTCGACGCTAACCGGCACCTTAATCATCTCCGCGACGCTTTTTATCGGCGCTGCTGCGATATTCCGTATTCCTGCCCGTATGGTTAACCATTAATAATATTGAGAAAATCACCATGAATAATACATTAACGATTGCCGTCACCGGCGCCGCCGGATTTCTCGGCACCCAACTGGTCAAGGCGCTGCTTCAGCGCGGTTCGTTGAGCGGCCCGCAGGGCGAAACGCAAGAAATCGGTAAACTGATCGCTATCGACCGCGTGGCGTTACAGGGGATCGACGATAGCCGTTTACAGGTATTAACCGGCGACATCAGCGATAGCGAATGGTTACGTAGCGCGATTCCAGCGCAGGTCGATAGCGTCTTCCATTTAGCCGCCATCGTTTCAAGCCAGGCTGAACAAGACTTCGAGCTGGGGATGAAAATCAACGTTGATGCCTTCCGTCAACTGCTGGAGCATCTGCGTCAGTTGCCGAAGAACGTCAAACTGGTGACCACCAGTTCGGTGGCGGTTTTCGGCGGCGACTTACCGGAAAAAGTCAGTGATTCACAGGTATGGTTGCCGCAAAGTTCTTACGGCACGCAAAAAGCCATTTGCGATCTGTTACTGGCGGATTACAGCCGTCGCGGTTGGCTTAATGGCAGAAGCCTGCGCATGCCCACCATCGTCGTGCGCCCGGGGAGGCCCAATCAGGCGGCATCGAGTTTTGCCAGCGGTATAATCCGCGAGCCACTTAATGGAGAATCCGCCGTTTGCCCGGTCACGGCGGATACCCGTCTGTGGCTGTTGTCGCCCCGTAACGCAATTAAGGCTTTAATTCACGGGCACGAACTGGCTGAGGCACAGTTGACGGACGGTCGGGTGATTAATCTCTGCGGGCTGTCGGTCAGCGTCGAACAGATGATCGTGGCGTTGCGCCAGGTTGCCGGCAGTGAAGTCGCGCAGCGTATCACCTTCACTCCCGATGCCGCCATTGAACGCATTGTCAATTCGTGGCCCGGCGATTTCGACACGCGCTATGCTCAGCGTCTTGGGTTTAGCGCCAACCACAGCTTCAGCGAAATGATCGAAGAGTATATGGCGGATTACCTCAAATAGGTTCGGTACCCGCGGCGCCCGACGGCGCCGCTGCATGTTACCAGGGGAAGTCGTGAACCAGCGAAAGATCCCAGGCGGTGGCCAGTAACGACAGAAACATAATCAGATTAACGGTAGTTTCGATTCGTTTTTCCATGTTGCTTCTCCTGTGTCGCACAGCTAGAGCTTCATCAGATATCGAACATAATCGTCCGCAGGGGTAAATTCATCATACAGACGGCGGGCAGGATTATCGTGACGGGTGTGCCAGTACAGCCGCGACCATCCCTGAATTTTACCTTCAGCCTGCAGGGTTTGAATCAGCGTTCTCGCGACTCCCCGTCCGCGGGCTTTTGGCGCGACAAACAGATCTTCCAGATAACAGATAGTCGTCGTCACCCAGGTGCCTTCGTGCAGAACGCAAATAGCAAACCCCAGTACCTCACCATCAACCACGGCTACCCGGCCTATTACCGGAGACTGCGGATCCAGCAGACGCCGCCAGGTATGTTCGGTGACGGTGTCCGGCTGCGGGCTATTATAGAACTGCGTGTACCCCTCCCATAACGCTCGCCAGGCGCTGTAATCCCGGTCAGTAGGTTCACGTATGTCGATATTCATTGATGGGATCTCCGCACGCTAAACGTCATCGTTAAGTCATTATTTTGCTTTCTGAAAATGACTTCAAGCGCCGAGTGCACATTTCATCCCTTTCCCCGCTGCGAAGCGATGCTGGTACGATGTTACTGCAACGGCTTACAGCTAATAACAACCAGAATGTTGTAACTAATGACAGAAATTAACCCGGCTACATGCCGGGTCGCTTCAGTTGGCGTGTTAGCACAGCGGTTTTACGGCGCTGCGCATGCCGTCACGTAAGATAGCATCCAGATCGGCCGTTACCTGCGCCGTCAGTCCTGGCACCTGCGTCAGATCCTGCTGCCAGTGCGATTCTACCGACAACACCGACGTTACCAGGTCCCGCGTTGCAAGCTGGCCGTCGCGATGCTGCGCCCACAGCGTCTGAAAGCGAGCGATCCACTCCGCGTCGTCCTGAACCGGGTAGACTTCACCGTTACGCTCTCCGCGGTAGAAGGCGATCAATGCCGCCAGCGCGAAAGTCAGGCGCGGTGGCAATTTACCGCTTTGCTTCTGCCCTGCCAGCAGCTGCGGCAGGATACGTGTACGGAACTTCGTCATGCTATTGAGGGCGATGGATAAGAGTTGGTGTTTGATATAGGGATTGCGGAAGCGTCCTGTTACCGCGCTGGCGAATGATTCCAGCTCATCGCGCGGCAGATCGAGAACCGGGATAATCTCCTGATATATCGCTTTTTCGACAAATGAGCAGACTTCCGCGTCGTTCATCGCTTCACCGACGGTATCCAGGCCTGCCTGCCAGGCTACCGGCACCAGCGCGGTATGCGCGCCGTTAAGAATCGCTACCTTCCGTTCTTTATAGGGTCTGATATCGTCAACAATCAGCACGTTGAACGGTAATTTATCGAGGCGCAGTTCGGCGGCAAGCGATTTCGGTCCCTGGATCACGAACAGGTAAAAGTGCTCAGCGGTATCAAGAAAGGCGTCTTTATAGCCAAGCTGCGTTTCAATCTGCTCCGCTTCATCGCGCGGATAGCCGGTAACGATACGGTCCACCAGCGTCGAACAGAAGGTGTTCGCCTCTGCAAGCCAGGCGTCGAAAGCTGCCGGCAGCGCCCATTCATGCGCATAGCGCAGCACCAGTTCACGCAGCGCCTCGCCGTTATAATCAATGAGTTCACAAGGGATGATAACCCAGCCTTTATCAGCGGCGCCGGCAAAATGGCTGAAACGCTCATATAGCAGCCGGGTCAGTTTCGCCGGATAGCTCACCGCCGGGGCATCGTCAAAATGGTCCCCGGCATGGTAGCTGATACCCGCCTCGGTGGTGTTGGAGAAGACAAAGCGGATATCCGGATTGTGCGCCAGACGCAGAAATTCCTCATAGTCGGCGTAGGCGCTAATTTCGCGGTTTACCGAACGAATAAGACGCGCATCGCTGACTGCTTCGCCCTTTTCATTCAGTCCGCGAATAATTGTGGTGTAGAGGCCGTCCTGAATGCTCAGCGACGGCGGGAAATCGCTGGCGATGGGTCGGACGATGACCACACCAGCATTCAGGTCAGTATGCTCGTTAAGCAGGTCAATTTGCCAGTCAACAAACGCGCGCAGGAAGTTACCTTCGCCAAACTGGATGATACGTTCAGGGTACTGCGCGCCGGGGAAATCACGACGGTTTAAGGTTTTCACAATGGGTTCCCTCTTAGAGTAGTCATACAACCTGAGTAATTGGTCCAATAAGTTATCAGGTTTTATGGTTGGCGAAACCCCGTTTTGATCAAACCTCGTCGCATTATTCTGTCGCCGGGAGGATCTTATAGAACAGCGTGGTGCCCGTCATTTCCCCGTCAGGCATTAAGGCAAACTGCGGAATTTCCCCCGCTTTTTGCCAGCCACACTGCTGATAGAAGCGTTCCGCGCCGCTGCCGGTGGCGGTATCCAGCACCAGTACCGTTTTTCCGTACGCCAGTGCAATAGCCTCAAGCTCGCTCATCAGCAACCCGGCGACTCCCTGTCGGCGCGCATTTTGGTGAACCAAAAGCTTGGCGACATCGGCGCGGTGCGGCTGGTTTTCCGGCTGGTCGATAATCAACTGGACGGTCCCCACTATCTGCCGTTGTTGGTTTTCGGCCGCCAGCACAATCCGCTCACCGGCGGCGACGCTTTGCGCCATCCGCTGCCAGAAGCGCTCGCCGGTGTCCGACGAAAACGGCTGCATAAAACTGACCGAAGCCCCGCCGTTCACGCAGCTGGCGAGGATTTCATTTAATTGTGGAAGAGATTCAAGAATAGATTCACGCGTCAGCGTGCGAAGTGAAATAGGTGTGGCCATAGGTTGCTCCCTGAAAATGACCACATCACTATGTTTTTAACTAATATTTAACTCAAGCAAAAAGACCATTGGATTTTCTTATCACACGCCGTCAGGCAGCGCCTGCACGCAAACACGATTGCGCCCGGCCTGCTTGGCGTTGACTAACAGGTCATCCGCTTCCATTAGCAGCTGATTAAACAGCTCGGCGATTCGTCCTTCACCGACTTCACGGCACTGCAGGCCGAGACTCACCGTCAGGCGAATACGCTGCTGCCCCCAGGTGAACGTTTCCGATTCTATCCCCTGGCGAATTTTTTCCGCCAGCACATGGGATTGTTGAGCATTATCGAGCAGCGCCGCGACGGCAAACTCTTCCCCGCCGATACGCGCCACCATTCCCTCATCGCCCGCCAGTTCACGCACCCGCTGGGCGAACTGGGCCAGCACGCAGTCGCCGCATTCATGACCCCAGGTATCATTCACTCGTTTAAAACCATCGATGTCCAGCACCATCACCGAGAGCAGTTTATCCGTCTGCGGCGCCTGGCGTTTCAATGCTTCGCCCAACCCGGAACGAGAGTAAACGCGGGTCTGAAAATCAAAGTCAGCGCGGAGCGCCAGCTGTTTGACGAGGTTGTTGATAGCCTCGACGCTGGTCGCCACGATAACCGGGCTTATCAGCATCGCCGCCATGCCAAGACGGGTTGAAAACAGCTGCCACGGCTGCGGACGCGCATCCGGCGACAGATGGATAAGCGAGTTCGCCACCAGCAAAATCTCAGTGATACCGGTAACAAACGTCAGCAGGCAGGTCAGCGGCAACGGATAGCGAATCGCGCACCAGATCAGCGCCGGCAGCGGGAAAGTAAGGCTTCCGGCGCCGCCTACCGCCACCCCAAGCGCCATCGATAGCACCAGCGCTATTACCGGCAGTAGTTGGCTAAAGCGAAAGCGGCCCAGCACCGATGGCAGCGTCAGGGTCAGAATAAACGGCAAGATGAGGACCGCGGTCGAGAATTGCTCGCTAAACCAGTCCGCCAGTTGCGGAATAAAAGTCGCCCGTTCAACATCAACCGAGCCCAATGCGCCTACCGCGGCGCACACCAGCGCCGCCAGCAGGCAATAACAAAAAAGATTCAGAGCGTTAATTGGCCCCGGCATCGAATCGGCGCGCCGCTTATCCCACAGCACCAGCTGCGCCAGAATGACGATAAAGACGATATTGGAGAAGTTAATCAGCAGCGACGCAAAGCCCATGCCCCAACGGGAAGTCAGGCCGTCATAAACCAGCATCGCGGCAAAACAAATAGCGTAGAAATAGCTGCGATTTAGCCAGACGTAGCGTGCGAAAATACCAGCCATAACGGCATTGAGCGGCCAAAAAAACGAAAGCTCCTGCACCAGACGCAACATAGCGCCCATAAAGTGCAGCAGAATCGTCAGCGTGAATAACACCAGCGCATCGCGCACCGGTTGATCCTCGCGAAATAGCGTGAATGACCGAATCGACAGTGAAGACATTCAGTAATTATCCGTCTAATTGTTTCAGGCAATTATTATGTAAATAATTAGTTAGCGGATTATCATAGCATGAGAATATTTGTTAGGCATACTGCCATGCCTGAGCGAGACAGGTTAACGGTTGGTAATCGCGTTCATTTCCATCACCAGCCAGTGGTGAATTACCTGTACGACATAACGCTGCTCCTCGCCGCTCAGTTCCCGCCCGCGCGGGATCGCATGCCACTTTTCCAGACATCCGCGGCAGCAGGTGGCCGTGGCGTGCTGGGCGATAAATACCGGGTGCCCGCGCATCGGCGTTTGCTTACCATCATTAGCAATCTGCGCCGGAGCCAGCCTTTTGGCGATAAAATCCGCCGCGTGGCTGTCGATAACCTCCGGCCCTTTATCATAACAATACTGTCGCTCTTTCGCCCCGAGGTGGAAGCGAGAGCGGAACGTTGAACGCCCAAGCCGGGCGAACAGATTTTCCATTGCAGACATCAGAACACCGATCTTCCTAAACGTTGGGTAAGCTTCTCGAGTACAGCGATCCCCGCCAGCGAGTTACCCGCTTCATCAAGTTCCGGACTCCACACCGCTATCGCCATCTCCTGCGGCACAATCGCCACAATGCCGCCGCCGACGCCGGATTTTGCCGGCAGCCCGACACGCCAGGCGAACTCTCCGGCGTTCTGGTACATGCCGCTGGTCATCATCAGCGCATTAACCTGCCGCGACTGAATCGGCGCGATAACCGGGTCCGCCAGATGCGGGGCAATCCCCCGATCGGCGAGAAACAGGAAGGTCCGCGCCAGTTCGACGCAGCTCATCTCAAGCGAGCAGTAGTGGAAATAGTTTTGTAGCACCGTGGCGACATCATTATGGAAATTGCCGAAAGATTTCATCAGCCAGGCGATGGCGGCATTACGCGCGGAGTGTTCGAACTCGGAGCGTGCGACCACTGAATCATAGGCAATATCGTCCACTCCGCTCAGCCGACGCACGATCTCCAGCATTCTCTGACGCGGCGCGCTCAGGCGGCTTTGCAGCATGTCGCAGACCACTAACGCCCCGGCGTTGATAAAAGGATTACGCGGTTTGCCCTGCTCGATTTCCAGCTGTAGTAAGGAGTTAAAGGGCTGGCCGGAGGGATCTTTACCGACGCGTTGCCAGATCTCCTCTTCCTGATAATGGTTCATCGCCACCACCAGACTTAGCACTTTCGAGATAGATTGGATCGAGAAGCGTTCGTGGGCATCGCCGGCGCTATAGTGCTGCCCATCAACCGTACAGATGGCGACGCCAAGTTTATTGCCGCTGACGCGCGCCAGGGCAGGAATGTAGTCCGCTACCTTGCCGCGCCCTATCAGCGGCCTGATTTCTGCCAGAACGGCATCCAGCATTGCATTATTAATAACCGTCGCCACACTCGGCTCCTTGCCCACCATCGAAATTCGGGTGGCGAGTATAGCAGAGCGTGACGACGGACGTCAGGCGCTAACGTCGATTAGCGACGGTCTTTCCATACGGTTTGAATATTGCAAAACTCATGCAAACCGAAATGCGACAGTTCCCGACCAAAGCCGCTCTTCTTCACGCCGCCGAACGCCACGCGAGCATCGCTGGCGCTGTAGCCATTGATAAACACCCCGCCGCACTCCAGACCACGAGAAAAGCGCTCCGCTTCCGCGCTGCTTGACGTAAAAACGGTTGCCGAAAGGCCAAACTCGCTATCGTTAGCCAGTTCAAGGGCATGGGCCGCGTCGCGGGCTTCGCTGATGGTAGCCACCGGACCAAACAACTCCTGACGGAAACCGGTCATCTCCGGGGTAACGTTGGCCAGCACCGTTGGCGCGTAGTAGTTGCCGGCGCCGGCGATTTTCTCGCCGCCAAGCAATAAGGTCGCCCCTTCCTTCAGCGTGGCTTCAACCTGCTGATGCAGTTCGTCACGCAGATCGAAACGCGCCATCGGGCCGATGTAATTTTGCTCGTCGCGCGGGTCGCCCATTTTCAGCGCCGCCACGGCGTCCACGAATTTTTTAGTAAAAGCGTCGGCAATACCCGCCTCAACGATAAAGCGTTTCGACGCCGCGCAGACCTGCCCGCTGTTCTGATAACGGCCGACAACGGCGGCTTTCACCGCTTCGTCCAGATCGGCATCGTTGAGCACGATAAAGGGATCGGAACCACCGAGTTCCAGCACGCATTTTTTCAGCGCTGCGCCGGCCTGAGCGCCGATTGCCCGCCCGGCGCGTACGCTACCGGTCACCGTGACCGCTGCGATACGATCATCATTGATAATTTGCGAGACGCCTTCATTGGTGGCGTTGATCCAACCAAAGACGCCCGTCGGCAGTCCCGCTTCGGCAAACAGTTCGCCCAGCAGCTGCGCGCTGCCCATCACGTTCGGCGCGTGTTTCAGCAGATAACTATTTCCTGCCAGCAGAATCGGTACCGCGCCGCGCAGAACCTGCCATACCGGGAAGTTCCACGGCATCACCGCCAGTATCGGCCCCAACGGCCGGTATTCAATCACCGCCTTATTATCTTCTACCTGGGTGGCTTCGGTCGCCAGCATCGCCGGGCCATGTTCGGCATACCAGTCGCAGAGGTTGGCTGACTTACTCACTTCACCGCGCGCCTGGGCGATGGGCTTACCCATTTCAAGGCTGATCATTTGCGCCAGTTCTTCACCGCGGGCGCGCATTGCGCTGCCGACTTTACGCAGTGCGGCGGCGCGATCGGCGACCGTTACCTGGCGCCACTGGCGAAAACCCTGTTGCGCCTGGGCAATGGCTGAATCTACTTGTTGTTCGGTTGACCACGGCAGAGACGACACGACTTCACCAGTGGTCGGGTTAACGGAAACCGCATGGGTGGCAGATAAATTCATGGTTATTCTCTCTGTAGGGATTGCGAAGTGTGGATAGTGTGGCCTACCCTTCCTTTCATTGAAAATGAATAATATTAAGCAAAGCATTCACAAAAGAAGAATACTATGGACCTTACCCAACTTGAGATGTTTAACGCCGTCGCCAGTACCGGCAGTATTACCCAGGCCGCGCAGAAGGTGCACCGCGTCCCGTCGAATCTGACCACCCGTATTCGCCAACTGGAGGCCGACCTCGGCGTCGAGCTATTTATTCGCGAGAACCAACGGCTGCGTCTGTCGCCCGCCGGGCACAGCTTTTTACGCTACAGCCAGCAAATCCTGGCGTTAGTCGATGAAGCGCGGATGGTGGTCGCCGGCGATGAGCCGCAGGGGCTGTTTTCCCTCGGCTCGCTGGAAAGCACCGCTGCGGTGCGCATCCCAACCACGTTAGCCCTTTTCAACCAGCGCTACCCGAAAATCCACCTGGCGTTGTCCACAGGCCCTTCCGGCACCATGATTGACGGCGTGCTGGAAGGCGCGCTCAGCGCGGCGTTTGTCGACGGGCCGCTGGTTCATCCCGGTCTGGAGGGGCTACCGGTGTTCCCGGAAGAGATGATGATCGTCGCCCCTTATGGCCATGCCCCGGTAACCCGCGCCAGCGAGGTCAACGGCGCGAACGTCTACGCATTTCGCGCCAACTGCTCCTACCGTCGTCATTTTGAGAGTTGGTTTCACGCCGACCGCGCGACCCCCGGAAGGATCCATGAGATGGAGTCCTATCACGGCATGTTAGCCTGCGTAATCGCTGGCGCCGGGTTGGCGCTTATCCCACGCAGTATGCTGGAGAGTATGCCAGGGCATCAGCAGGTTTCCGCCTGGCCGCTCGCCGAAGAGTGGCGCTGGCTGACGACCTGGCTTGTGTGGCGACGCGGCGCGAAGACGCGCCAGCTGGAGGCATTTATTGAATTGCTGAACGAGGATCGTCAGGCGGCTAGCGCGACATGATGGCCGGACGTTAATCGGCGATAATCAGCCGCGGCGAGAGTTCCTGAAGCGCATCGCGGGTTTCCCCCGGCAAATGCCCGTCGGTGATGATGTCCGTGAGCGAGCCGAGGTGCGCGATATTGAACAGCGACCAGGCGCCGTATTTCGAACTGTCGGCCAGCAGGATCCGCCGCCGGGCGTTGGCGATCAGATCGCGTTTCAGCGCCGCCTTCTCTTCCGTCGGGGCGGTAATGCCCTTTTGCAAATCCCAACCGTTACAGCTGACGAATGCCAGATCCGGCCACACATTCTGCAGCAAGCGTCGCCCATGTTCGCCAATACACGACTGGCTGCTGTCATCAATGCGACCGCCGATAATCGTCACTTCAATCTGTTTGAATTCAGCCAGAAACAGCGCGATATGCAGATCGCTGGTGATGACCCGCAGCGGCAGATGCGTAATCTGTCGCGCCAGTTCAATCATAGTGGTACCGGCGTCCAGCACAATGGCATCGCCGGCCTTGATAAGCGACGCCGCCGCCCTGGCGATAGCGTATTTCTCCTGAGGGCTACGCTGCGCTTTTTCCAGCGTCGTCGGCTGTGTGGGAATAAATCGGTTGAGCGTCACGCCGCCGTGGGTGCGGCTAATGACCCCTTCCTGATCGAGTTTAATCAGATCGCGACGAATGGTCGCCGGCGAGGCGTTAGTTACCGCAACCAGTTGGTCGACCGTTACCAGATTATGGCTTTTCAGGAAGTCCATAATCTGCTCTAACCGATTATATCCCTTCATGTTATTCCTGTGCGATTTGCATGGCGAGCTCAATGGAGGTTGCCATGCTCTCAGACTTCGCTTTACCTGTCCAGGCAATATCAAAGGCAGTGCCGTGGTCCGCGGAGGTGCGGATAAACGGCAGCCCGGCGGTGATATTCACCCCATCATAGAACCCGAGCAGCTTGAGCGGAATATGCCCCTGATCGTGATACATCGCCACCACCATATCGTACATACCTTCGTGGCACTGCATGAAGACGGTGTCCGGCGGGCACGGTCCGACGACATGAACGCCCTGCGCCTCCATCGCCGCGACGGCCGGGGCGACAATACGGATTTCTTCATCGCCAAACAGACCGTTTTCACCGGCGTGCGGGTTCACGCCAGCAACCGCAATGCGCGGCTGCGAATACCCCACGCGGCGTAAAAAATTATCGGCGACCCGGATAACCGTCTCTACCCGCGATTGGCTTAGGGTATCGAGGAAGCGGCGCAGCGCGATATGGGTGGTGACGTGGATCACCTTAAGCTTATCGGTGTACAGCACCATGGCATAATCTTTGGTCTGCGTCAGATGGGCCAGCAGTTCAGTGTGTCCCGGGAAATGGTGCCCGGCCAGATGTAGCGCTTCTTTATTTAACGGCGCGGTGGCGATAGCTTTAACTTCCCCCGCCAGCGCCAGCGCGGTGGCGCGCTTGATGCAGCGATACGCCAAATCGCCGGCCTGAGCCTGGACTGCGCCGGGCCGCAGGGCCTGAGGATCGCTTAACGGTTCATCAATCACGTTAATCGTTGCGGGTGAAAACTGCGCTTCGCGCGGGTGTTCGATAATTCGCAACTCCGCGCGCGGGGTTATGTTCAGCGCCAGGATCCGCCGCAGCGTCTGCGCGCAGCCCACTACCACCACCGGCGCGCCGCTCAGTTCGCCTTCGCTCAGCGATTTAATAATAATTTCCGGACCAATGCCCGCCGGGTCGCCCATCGTTACCGCAATCATGTTAGACACTCAGTTTCTCCTCAATAAAATTCACGACATCCCGCAGCGTGGTCTCCGTACCGAATCCCCCTGCTTTGGTCATCACCGGACGCGGCCAGCGACTTCCGAGAAAATGGCCGTACGGCACGCATTGCGCCACCCGGCCGGTTATATGAAACCCCTGCGCGCCGAGCGCATGAGCGACGGCGATCGCAACATCGCCGCCGGATAGATACAGCGCCCCCGGCGCATGTAGCTCAACGGCAAGTTGGGTGACCTGCGCGAGATAAGCGCAGATCTGTTCTCCCAGCGCAGCGCGGCTCAAGCCGCGTTCACGGCACTGCGTCTCAATACCGTGCCGGACAGCGTTATCCGCGCAGGTGGTGACCACGCAATGATGATTTGCCGCCAGCACCTCGGCGATTCGCCGGGCATCGGCCAACGCATCGCCGTTAAAGGCGCGGGCAACATCAATCCCGATCCGCCCGACTCGCGGATGGCCGGCCAAAGCGGCGACCTGAGCCTGCGCTATTTCGCTCATTGAGCCGACCACCGCTAGCAACGGCCCGGCCGCATCCCGGCGCAGGTAGCGCGAAAGCGCCTCGCAGATCCCCGCAGAGCCCACCAGCAGCGTTTGCCGCGCGCGGCTGGCTACCGCAGCGATAACCTCATCCAGCTGCGCGTCTTCTTCAGCATCAATAATCAATACACGCGGTTGGTCGCTCTCTTCCGCGAGGGCGGCGGTCAACTGCTGTACGTCAAGCGAACGGCACGGCAGCTGGCTCTGCATGGCGAGCAATTGCCCAATATCGGCGCTACTGACCGGGGTTTTGGGGTCGCTGGCGTATTCCGTTTCATCGAGTGCCACGCCGTGGACATAACATCGTCCGCCGCGGGTTATGCGCCCTGCCGCCGGAAAGGCCGGCGCGACGACCGCGGTGGCGCAGCCCCGCGCACGCATCATCGCCTCCAGTTCCGCACCAGGGTTGCCGCGTAGGGTGGAGTCGATTTTCTTCACCTGCCAGACGGCGTCGAAATTTGTCGCATCACGGAGTATCGCGTTCACTTTCTCTGCTGCCTGCGCCCCGGAAAGCGCCCGACTATCGCTATTGAGAACCAACGCCCGGGTGGTCGGCTGATAGCCGGCGCTAAACGCCACCTCAACCGCTAAACCCGCTTCTGCCAGACTGACACCGGCATCATTGGCCCCGGTAAAGTCATCTGCCAGCACCAGAACAGGATTATCGCCGCAGCTCATTCTCTTTCCTTCATCACTTATCTGAACCGTTAATGATTATATTCAATCATATTTGATTAAATGTGAGCAAGCTCAAGTTATTAAACGTCCGTATAAATTATAACTTTTGCTCATTGAAATGAGTGAACACTAAGCATATTGATTGAATTCAATCATAACAATAGAGGAGTGAGACGTGGCGACGATTAACAGCACGATTATCAGCGGCGCGGGCGCCATATCAGCCCTGAAGCCAGTGCTGGCAGGTAAAAAAAGCATTTTGCTGGTCACCGATGCGAACGTCGGTAAGCTGGAAGCGACCAAACAGATCCGACATCTGATGGACGAGACTAACGTTGATGTGAGGATCGTGGATTCCGTGCCGGCAGAGCCCAGTCAACATGATGTGGCGCAGATTGTTGCCCAACTCGCGGGAACGCAGCCACAGATGGTTGTCGGTATCGGCGGCGGCAGCGTCCTCGATGTGGCGAAGCTGCTCTCGGTACTACTACACCCCGCATCCCCTACGCTCAACGCGCTGATTGACGGCGAGAAACCGCGTCTGCGTCTGGCGTCACTGTTGATACCCGCCACCGCCGGCACCGGCTCGGAAGCGACGCCAAATGCCATCCTGGCTATTCCCGAACGTAATACCAAAGTGGGGATTATCTCCCCGGTACTGCTGCCGGATTTCGTGGCCCTGTTGCCGGAACTGACTACCAGCATGCCTGCGGCCATTGCCGCCTCCACCGGTATCGATGCGCTGTGTCATCTACTGGAGTGCTTTACTTCAACCGTCGCGAACCCGGTGAGCGATAACGCCGCCTTAATCGGCCTGCATAAGCTGGTGCGGCATATTGAGCGTTCCGTGACCCACCCGCAGGATCTCACGGCGAAACTGGAGATGCTGTGGGCCTCGTACTATGGCGGCGTGGCTATCAATCATGCCGGCACGCATCTGGTGCACGCGCTCTCCTACCCGCTTGGCGGCACCTGGCATTTACCACACGGCGTCGCGAACGCCATTCTGCTGGCCCCCTGTATGCAGGTCGTACGCCCGCACGCGGTGGATAAATTCGCTCAGGTCTGGGATCTGATCCCGGACGCCGATCTGACCTTGAATAATGAGGAGAAATCTCATGCGCTGGTCCGCTGGCTGGCGCAACTGGTGAAACGCCTGGCGCTGCCGGACAACCTCGCCGCGCTGGGTGTACCGCCAGAGAGTATTGAAACGCTAAGCGCCGCGGCGCTGGAAGTAAAACGATTAATGAACAATGCCCCATGCAGCGTGAACCAGGACGAAGTCCAGGCGATTTACCAGACGCTGTTTCCACAGTCATCTCATCAGGGAGAAGAGAAATAAATGCATCATTCCATTCGCGGCGTGTTAACCGCCATTGTTACCCCCTTTACCGCCAGCGGTGAACTGAACCTGACGGCGCTGCGCCAACAGGTAGAACGTCAGCTGGCCGCCGGTAATGGCATTTTCTGCGGCGGAACCAACGGCGAGTTTTTCGTCCTTAATGAGGCGGAAAAAATTGCGGTTGCCGAAACCTGCGTCGAGGCGGTTGCCGGACGCGCGCCGGTGGTGGCGCATATTGGCGAAGTGTCGACGCGGGAAACCATTCGTCTTGGCCAGCAGATAGCAAAGTCAGGCGTCGACGCGGTGTCGGTCATCACCCCGTGGTTCGTGCCGCTAAAACAAGATGAGCTGGTAAGCCACTACACGGCGATCGCCGATGCGCTAAGCGTACCGGTATTTCTGTATAACATCCCGGCGCGCACCGGTAACACCATTGAACCGCAAACCGCACGTCAGTTGGCTGCGCATGGCAACATCATTGGCATCAAAGATAGCGCCGGTAGTTATGAGAGTCTTAAGGGCTTTCTTGATGCGGTGAAGGGTATCGACGGTTTTAATGTCCTGAACGGGCCGGATTCGCTGATTCATCAGGGGTTCGTTGATGGTTGTTCAGCGTGCATTTCCGGGTTGGCTAACGTTGCGCCACGGGAGATTAACGCGATTTGGTCAACCTTCCAGGCCGGCGATATTGAAGCCTCAAGGCTGGCGCAGGAAAACGTCACCGGCCTGCGTACCGATCTCTACAAAGTCGCCTTTTCCCCCGCTGCGGTGAAAAAAGCATTGCAGCTGATGGGCCATGAGGTCGGCGATAGCCGCTACGCGGTTCAGTTTAGCGCATCTCAACTGCAGCAAATACGTGGAATCATCGCGCAGTATCTTAATTAAACGCTGCGTTTCTTCAACAAAATAGACCGGGTACCTGTGTGCCCAGGATTCGTACGCCCAAAGAGAGGCTAAGATGAATCATTTTACCACTGAAGATACCTTTATTATTGTCGGCATTGTTATCGCCTATATCTTATTTACCACCTGGCTGACGTTCCGCATTAGAAGTAAAAACTCCGGGGATTTTATGGAGGGCTCGCGCGCGATGCCGGCCTTTATCGTCGGTATCCTGCTGATGTCGGAATATATCGGCGCCAAGTCGACTATCGGAACCGCACAGGCCGCGTTTGAGAGCGGGATTGCCGCTTCCTGGTCGGTGTTGGGCGCCGCTATTGGCTTTCCATTGTTTGGCCTGATACTGGTTAAACGCATCTATAACACTGGCAAAATTACTATCTCCGGGGCGATTGCCGAGCGATACGGCACCAGCACCAAGAATATTATTTCCATCATTATGATTTACGCCCTGTTGCTGGTGAACGTCGGCAACTACGTCAGCGGCGCGGCGGCAATTTCCACGGTATTAAAGATCAATTTACCCCTCGCGGCGTTTATTACCGCCATTGTCAGTACTTTCTATTTTGCCTTCGGCGGTATGAAAGGCGTGGCCTGGGTCACCATGCTGCACAGCGCATTAAAATATGCCGGTCTACTCATTATTATGGGTTTCGCGCTGGCAAAAACCGGCGGTTTCACGCCGATGATCGAGAAGATGCCTGATTACTACTGGACCTGGGATGGTAATTTTGGCGCCGGCACGATCTGCGCCTGGCTTATCGGCACCATCGGCTCCATCTTCTGCACCCAGTTTGTCATTCAGGCTATCAGCTCGACAAAAAACGTAAAATCGGCGAAACGCTCTACCTGGATTGCCTTTTTCTTCTGCCTACCTATCGCCTTCGCGATCGCCATTATCGGCGTGGCGGCGAAGTTTCTTCACCCGGAAATCAACAGCCTGTACGCCCTGCCGGTGTTTCTGCAGGATATGAACCCATGGCTTGCCGGGTTGGTGACAACGTCACTTGTAGCTTCAATTTTCGTTAGCGTCAGTACCGTTGCCCTGGCGATTGCCTCGTTGGTGGTAAAAGATTTTTACGTACCGTGGCGCAATCCAACGCCGGAGCAAGAGTTTAAAGCCACCCGTTGGGCCTCGCTTATCATCGGTTTTCTGCCGCTTATTTTTGTGCTGCTGGTACCGGAAGTGCTGAAGCTCTCCTTCTTTACCCGCGCCATCAGGCTTTCTATCACCGTGGTCGCGGTCATCGCTTTCTATGCGCCGTTCTTTAAAAGCGCTCGCGGCGCGAACGCGGGCCTCATTGGCGCCTGTGTGGTGACCTCGGTGTGGTATTTGCTCGGCGATCCGTTCGGCATCAATAACATGTACATCGCGCTGATCACCCCGGCCCTGATTATGGTTATCGACCGCCTGATCCCCAATAAAACGCAACAATCATCCCCGGCCCCCATTGAACAACGTGGAGTGTAAAAATGACCACCACCCCAATTTTTGACGGCGTAATTCGCCAACACCAACTGGATCCTCATCTGGCATGGGCAATGTTGCCCTCCGGCTGCCCGCAAAACCATGCCGCCAATCTTCTGCCGCTGCCCGATGGCACGCTGATGTGCGTGTGGTTCGGCGGTTCGCAGGAAGGAAAAGCGGATATTTCAGTCTGGGGGGCGCGTTTAGCTCCGGGCGCCACAACGTGGAGTGAAGCGACAAAGTTATCCGACGATCCGCAGCGTTCGGAACAAAACCCGGTACTGTTTCAGGATCCTGATGGCGTACTGTGGCTGTTATGGACCGCGCAGTATGCCGGTAATCAGGACACCGCTATTGTGCGTTATCGCCAGTCGCGCGATGGCGGAAAGCACTGGGGCGCAATCGCCACCCTGCTCGATGAACCCGGCACCTTTATCCGGCAGCCCATAACCGTAATGCCCAACGGTAACTGGTTGCTGCCGGTTTTCTATTGTCGTACCCGGCCGGGGGAGAAATGGGTCGGTAACGATGATGTGAGCGCGGTAAAAATCTCAGCCGATGGCGGCAAGAGCTGGCGCGACGTGGCGGTACCGCAGAGCCTCGGCTGCGTGCATATGAATATCACCCCGCTGGCCGATGGCTCGCTGGCCGCCTTCTTCCGCAGCCGCTGGGCCGATCATATCTGGTACAGCCGGTCGACAGATTTTGGCGAAAGCTGGTCAGCGCCTATCCCCACCACGCTGCCAAACAATAACTCGTCCATTCAGGCTACCACGTTGAGCAACGGCGATCTGGCGCTGGTATTCAATAACATGAGCGCAGCAGGCGCCAGCGAGCGTCGGGCGTCGTTATACGATGAAATAGAAGATGATGACGGCCGTAAAGAGCCTGAATGCACTGGCAAAACCGCCTTCTGGGGCGCGCCGCGTGCGCCAATGACCGTGGCTATCTCCGACGACGGCGGCAGAAGCTGGCCGTGGATGCGCAACCTTGATGAGGGCGACGGCTACTGTATGACCAACAATTCAGAGCAAAAACTAAACCGTGAATTCTCCTATCCCAGTATTAAACAGGGTGAAGATGGTGATTTACACATTGCCTATACCTGGTACCGGCAGGCCATTAAGTATGTCCGCGTGTCGCCGCAGTGGGTGAAAGGAGAAATCGCGTGATCATCGGTAATCTGAACGCCCTGCCTCAGGCGGGGTTGCCGCTGGCGTTGCGGCAAATCCTTAGCCGCGCTGAATGTTCTCTTAGCGCCCTGACAACCCATGAAGATGGCCGTTTCCAACCTGCTGATGGCGACTGGTACTGCACCATCGGCACCGCGCAAACCCAGGCGGCAGAACAGCGACATACCGAATATCACCTCCAATGGGCCGATATTCAGGTCATTTTAGCCGGCGAGGAGATAATTCATGCCGGTACCTTGTACAGTGGCCAACCCGACGATGAACAGCGCAAACCGGATCTCTTTATCAGCCAGCAGACGCTGCACAGCGTCACGCTGCATTTGCGCGTCGGCGACTTCGCGGTCTTTCTCCCCGGCGAACCGCACCAGGCGCTATGCGCCTTTGCAACACCCGCCCCGGTGAGAAAAGCGGTGTTTAAAGTGCCGCGCAGCATGCTGGAGGCGCCATGAAACAGGCACTGGTCACGGGCGCCAGTTCGGGGATCGGCGCGGCGATTGTGGGGCAACTGCTGGCGGAGGGCTGGCAGGTGCTCGGGCTAAGCCGCTCCGCGCCGCCACTTACCCATGAAGGCTTCACGCATCTGGCGGTCGATGTGAGCGACCGCCAGGCGCTGGTTGATGCTCTGTCGTCGGTACCGCCGCCGCAGGCGATTATCCATGCCGCCGGTGTGATGGCGGCGGCGCCGCTAGGAGAACTTGACGCACAGCGTGGCGAGACGTTATGGCGTCTGCATGTGGATGCGGCGCAGACCTTAGCCAACCGCTTTGCGCCCGTTATGGGGCGCGGCGGTCGGATTATCCTTTTGGGTAGCCGAACCTCTCGCGGAGCGGCAGGCCGTTCTCAGTATACGGCAACCAAAGCGGCGCTGGTGGCGCTGGCGAGAAGCTGGGCGGCGGAACTTGCCGCGGCTGGCATTACCGTGAACGTGGTCGCCCCCGGCGCCACCGATACGCCAATGCTCCACCAGCCAGGACGCGAGAGTTCGCCGCCGAAGGCGCCGCCGCTCGGTAGATTGATTAAGCCACAGGAGGTGGCGTCGCTGGTGAGCTGGCTTCTTAGCGAAGGAGCCGCGGCCATGACCGGACAAGAGCTGGTAATGTGCGGCGGCGCCTCGCTTAGTTAGGATTGCCCGGCTAAGCGCTGCGTCAGCCGGGGAAACTATCGTTAACTTTCGCGCAAATAGACCGTGCCGCGCAGATAGGTGGTCGCCTGGCCGCTAATCAATACACGGTCATCACGCCACTGGCAGCGCAGCTCGCCGCTGCGCGCCGACACCTGCCGCGCCAGCAGTTCGGTTTTATTGAGCTTCGCTCCCCAGTAGGGGATCAGCATACTGTGGGTTGAACCGGTTACCGGATCTTCCGGTACCGCTTCACCGGGGCAGAAAAAGCGGCTGACAAAGTCATACTCTTCGTCGGCGGCGCTAATGCAAATCATTTTATCCAGCGTCTCCAGCAGCGCCATATTAGGGCGTACCGCTTCAACCTGCGCCCGGTCGCGCAGAACCACCAGATAATCACGCCCTTCCCGCACCTCCAGCGCGTCATCGATGCCCAACCCGGCGAACAGCGCCGGCGGTACGTCACGCACCGGCGTCGTTTGCCAGGCCGGGAAATCCAGCGTCAGCCAATCGCCGCTGCGCGTCACCCGCAGTTCACCGACAAAACGGGTGCTGAATACGATAGTTGCCGTGGGATGATCGAGATATTCAAAAATCACGTGCGATGCCGCAAGCGTGGCGTGGCCGCAGAGGTTAATCTCATCAAGGGTCGTGAACCAGCGTAGCTCATAGCCGCTATCAGTGCGGACAAAAAACGCCGTTTCGGATTGATTATGCTGCTGCGCCATTTTTAAAAGCGTTTCATCAGGCAGCCATTCACTGAGCGGGCACACCGCCGCCGCGTTGCCGCCAAAATTGCGATCGCTGAAGGCATCGACCAGGTAAAAACTAATTTCTTTCATCGTGCTCCCCTTTTTTATCGTCTATCAACATGACACAGAAAGCGCGGATGCACACTATTAGCTGAAAAATTAAGTTGTTAGCAGGCACAGACGTCAGCATAAAATGAGACACAGATCACAAAGTGATTGTATTTTCAGCAGCATTCGTTTTAAGATCGCCTCCTCTTCTTCTCATTACTACCAGCCCGGAATTTATGCTTACAAATACGGTCTCACGCAAAGTCGCGTGGCTGCGGGTCGTCACGCTGGCAATTGCCGCTTTTATCTTTAATACCACGGAATTTGCCCCGGTCGGTTTGCTGTCCGATATTGCCGACAGCTTCGGCATGGAAACGGCCCAGGTCGGGATCATGCTGACCATTTATGCCTGGGTAGTGGCATTGATGTCGCTGCCGTTCATGCTGTTGACCAGCCAGATGGAACGCCGTCGCCTGCTCATTGGCCTGTTCGTGTTATTTATCGCCAGCCACGTCTTGTCGTTTTTCGCGTGGAACTTCACGGTGCTGGTGGTGAGCCGCATTGGTATCGCCTTCGCCCACGCGGTGTTCTGGTCGATAACCTCCGCGCTGGCTATCCGTATGGCCCCTCCCGGCAAGCGCGCCCAGGCGCTAAGTCTTATCGCCACCGGTACCGCGCTGGCCATGGTGTTCGGCATTCCTATTGGCCGTATCGTCGGGCAATATTTCGGCTGGCGTACCACCTTCCTGGCCATTGGTCTTGGCGCTTTAGCGACGCTGGTGTGCCTGGCGAAACTCTTGCCGGCGCTGCCAAGCGAACATTCCGGTTCGCTGAAGAGCCTGCCGGTGCTGTTCCGCCGTCCGGCGCTGCTCGGCATTTATCTGCTGACGGTTATCGTGGTAACCGCCCACTACACGGCGTACAGCTATATTGAACCCTTCGTTCAAACCGTCGCAGGCCTTAGCGGTAACTTCGCCACCCTACTGCTGTTAGTGCTCGGCGGCGCGGGTATTATCGGCAGTATTGTCTTCGGCAAGCTGGGCAATCAACATGCTTCCGGACTGATTACGACCGCTATCGCCATGCTGCTGATATGCCTGCTGTTGCTGCTACCCGCCTCAAGGAACGCCAATCAGCTCATGCTGCTCAGCGTATTCTGGGGGATCGCGATTATGGTCATCGGCCTCGGCATGCAGGTGAAAGTGCTGGCGCTGGCTTCGGATGCTACCGATGTCGCGATGTCGCTGTTTTCGGGGATTTTCAATATTGGTATTGGCGCCGGCGCGCTGGTCGGCAGCCAGGTGAGTACGCAGCTGTCAATGTCGGCGATAGGCTACGTTGGCGCAGTGCCGGCGCTGGTAGCGCTGGTCTGGGCAGTGATGATTTTTCGCCGCTGGCCTTCGCCGCTGGATGAACAACAAGCGCATCACTCATGATAACGCCGCGGGCGGTCAATGCCGCTCGCGGCGCCGACATCCTATCCCCAAAAGGCCCGAAACAGACACGTCGCCGGGCCTTTCAGAAAGTTACCGCGATCAGGCGTGATAGTTGGTGATAATTTCCAGCACGCCGTTAATGATGAACTGCACGCCCATACAGACCAGCAGAAAACCCATCAGGCGGGAAATCGCCTCGATACCGCCTTTGCCCACCAGTCGCATGATCGCCCCTGAGCTACGCAGGCAGCCCCACAGAATGATCCCCACCAGCGCAAAAATAATCGGCGGCGCGGCCAGCACGACCCATTCCGGGAAATCAACGCCGTGTTTTACCGTCGAGGCGGAGCTGATAATCATCGCGATGGTGCCTGGCCCGGCGGTACTGGGCATCGCCAACGGCACGAAGGCGATATTCGCCGTGGGTTCATCCTGCAGTTCTTCCGATTTGATTTTCGCTTCCATCGAATCATGGGCTTTCTGCTGCGGAAACAGCATGCGAAAACCAATAAACGCTACGATCAGACCGCCGGCGATACGCAGGCCGGGAATGGAAATGCCGAAGGTATTCATGACCACCTGGCCGGCATACCACGCCACCATCAGGATCGCAAAGACATATACCGATGCCATCAACGATTGCCGGTTACGCTCGGCATTGTTCATATTGCCCGCCAGGCCGAGGAACAGCGCCACGGTGGTGAGCGGGTTCGCCAGCGGTAAAATCACCGCCAGACCGAGCCCTATTGCTTTAAAGAGTTCCAGCATAGTGAGTCAACATCCCGTTAAGTATCATTTTTTCAGTACAGTTTCACCCCGTGAGTATATCGACAGCAGCGACTCAGATGCCACACCCACTGAAAAAATCACGTCGATAAAAAATAACAAGCGTTAGTAAAATGAAAAAAAGTGACCGCCATCAAACTATCAATCTTTAGCAAATCGTGGCATCGGCGAATTCATAATGTTGACTTATGATTGCCGCGGCAATAATATCCATCGCAACTAAATAATTGCCTGGGCAACTATCATGGAAAACACTAACAATCTGTTCAACGAGATGATCCCTCTCGGCCGATTGATCCAGATGGTTAACCAGAAAAAAGATCGACTGCTCAACGACTACCTTTCACCCATGGATATCACCGCTACCCAATTTCGGGTGCTCTGTTCCATTCGCTGCGAGGTATGTACGACACCCGTTGAGCTGAAGACCGTTCTGTCGGTCGATCCAGGCGCAATGACGCGCATGCTCGACAGACTCGTCTGCAAAGGCTGGATAGAACGGTTGCCCAACCCCAATGACAAGCGCGGCATTCTGGTGCAACTGACTCCAGAAGGCGCAGCCCTTTGTGAGCACTGTCATCAGGTTGTGGGTCAAAAATTGCACCAGGAACTAACAAAAAATCTAACGGCAGACGAAGTGGTCATGCTTGAGCAACTGCTCAAGAAAGTCCTGCCGTAATAAGAAGAGGTAAGATGATGTCCAGACGCAATAACGACGCCATCACTATCCATAGTATTTTGTCGTGGATCGAAGAGAACCTGGAATCTCCATTGTCGCTGGAGAAAGTTTCGGAGCGCTCAGGTTACTCCAAATGGCACCTGCAAAGAATGTTCAAGAAAGAGACCGGCCACTCGCTGGGCCAGTATATCCGCAGCCGCAAGTTGACGGAAATCGCGCAAAAACTCAAGCAGAGTAATGAGCCGATTTTGTATCTGGCCGAGCGCTACGGCTTTGAATCGCAGCAGACGCTGACGCGGACGTTTAAAAACTATTTCGATGTACCGCCGCATAAATATCGCATCACCAACGTTCCGGGTGAATCCCGCTACCTGATGCCGCTAAATAATTATTGTTGTTAATCGCCTGCAAAAGACGTATTGAGGAAATCATGAAATTATTCGCTACCGCCGCCATCGTGCTAATGGCGCTGGCCACCGGTCAGAGTTATGCGGAGCAAACCACCACTCCGGTTCGCCACAATAACCGGGATGCGATGATTATCCCTTCCGAACATAACGACTCGCCGTTTGATTTTAATCACATGGCTGCCGGCAATGACAAATCGGATGAGCTGGGCGTACCGTATTACAACTGACGCACATATCATTCACCAATAATTATTGATTCGGCTGATGTGCTGAGGGTTCTCCACTCCTTAGCGCATCAGCTTTTTTAGTCTTGCTCGCTTTTTTGCATTTTCAGATATCCTGACGCGGTCATTTATGTATTAATTCCCTGTTTGTAAATTTGATACAGGGAAGAATAAAAGTGGCTTGGAATAAGCAAACGTCTATTACCCATCTCCGCTCGCATGCCCATAAGCAATCTCATTATAAATGTGCAAAATACATCCGCCAGGCTATAGAAGCCGGAGGAATTAAACTTGAGCGCACGCGCGACGCCAAAGATTATGGGCCAATATTATTGCGCGCCGGATTTAAAGAAGTGCCACCGGGTTCGACGATACTGCGCGGCGATGTCGCAGTGATTCAGCCTTATGCGGGGGGCAACCCTAGCGGGCACATGACAATGTATGACGGCAAGCAGTGGATATCCGACTTCACCCAACGAAGCATGTATCCAGGTCCTGGCTATCGTCGTCTACAGCCAGCGTTCAAGGTATACAGGATGAATCAATGAGAGCTCTCCCCTTAATGATACTATTTTTACTCTCAGCGTGTGTGGGCCATCCTCAAGAGAGTCCGGCTAACCGCGCTGAGGCGTTTTACTCATCGTATCTGGAGTTTCTGGCAAGCAGTAATGATGAATATTATCAGCTGCAAGAATATATTTCGGCTGATACTCTGAGCAGACTTGGTAATATCGAGGCTATTCCTGAGCAAGAGATTGTCGGATCTGATTATTTTACTTATGTTCAGGATTATGATTCGTCCTGGATAGCAAATCTTAAGATTGGTCATGCCCGCGCTTTAATGGGGGGAACGGTTATTCCGGTATGGATCGGTATTGAAAACGGTGATGTTTTACACCTTGAAGCATATATGCGCTGCGAAAATGGTAAGTGGAAGATATATCGCGTAAGGGATGTAAGCCATCATTATGAGCAACCGATATTTAATGCCGGAGCAATAGCCCAGGCAAAATCTGCTGCCCAAAACAAGTATTAAAGGGTCGACAGCGTCAAGCCCCGGCACATACCGGGGCTTGATTTATCCCCGCCCTGCCGTGGTACGCAAAAGCCGCAGGCCAAACACGTTAATATAGAGCCCGCCCATTATCAGCGCCGCCCCCAGCAGCTGCAGACCATTGAGCCGTTCGCCGAGCAGCAGAGCCGCGCTGGCCATCCCTACCACCGGCACCAACAGCGACAGCGGCGCTACCCGCCAGGTTTCATAACGCCCAAGCAGCGCCCCCCAGATGCCGTAACCGACGATGGTGGCGACAAACGCCAGATACATGAGCGATAGCACGGTCGTCGCGTCGATATTCACCAGGCTTGTCGCCATCGCCTGCGGCCCATCAATAATACTCGACGCCAGCAAGAACGGTAAAACCGGAATCAACGCGCTCCACACCACCAGCGACATAATCGGCGGCTTGTGCTGCTGAGACATAATCTTTTTGTTAAAAATGTTGCCGCAGGCCCAGCTAAACGCCGCCGCCAGAGTCAGCATAAAGCCGACCAGCGGCACATGCTGGCCACCAAGGCTGGCTTCAACCAGTACCAGTACGCCAAAAATCGCCAGCGCGATACCGGCGACCTGCTTTCCCTGTAACCGCTCGCCAAAGACAAAAGCGCCCAGCACGATAGTAAAAAAGGCCTGAGCCTGCAGCACCAGAGATGCCAGCCCGGCTGGCATACCGAGGTTGATCGCGCAGAATAAAAAGGCGAACTGGCCGAAACTGATGGTCAGGCCGTAGCCCAGCAGCAGACGCAGCGGTATTTTGGGCCGCGCAACGAACAGCAGCGCCGGAAACGCCACCAGCAAAAAACGTAACCCCGCCAGCATCAGCGGCGGCATATTGTGTAACCCGAGCTTAATCACCACAAAATTAAGCCCCCACACCACCACTACCAGCATTGCCAGCAGTCCATCTCTGCGCGTCATACGAAGCCCCTGTCTTCCTGGTCAACGATGACCACCGTCAAAGTAACCAAATTCCCGCCGCTCGAACAGATCATTATTTTTAGCAGGTACTGAAGGCACTTTCCGACACGGAGCCCGCTATACAAGGCTCAGTTAGCATGCTATTTGTGATCGGGCACAACAAAAATAAAACACAACATCGGGCAAGGAAAAAATGACAACCACCATCAGGCGCTCAACGATAGCGCTGTTGGCGTCGTCGTTGCTGTTAACCATCGGCCGCGGCGCAACGCTTCCTTTTATGACGATTTATCTCACCCGTCGGTTCCAGCTGGAAGTCGATGTCATCGGCTATGCGCTCTCCGTCGCGCTGGTCGTCGGCGTTATCTTCAGCATGGGCTTCGGTATTCTTGCCGATAAGTTCGACAAAAAACGCTATATGCTGATCGCCATCGCGGCGTTTATCGCGGGATTTATCGCCATCCCCGCGGTCAATAGCGTGGCGCTGGTGGTGTTCTTTTTCTCATTAATCAACTGCGCTTATTCGGTTTTTTCTACCGTGCTGAAAGCCTGGTTTGCCGACGAGCTGACGCCGGAGAAAAAAGCGCGCATCTTTTCGCTCAACTATACCTTCCTCAATATCGGCTGGACCGTTGGGCCGCCAATCGGCACCCTGCTGGTGATGCAGAGCATTAACCTGCCTTTCTGGCTGGCCGCGCTGTGCGCCGCCTTCCCGCTGGTGTTTATCCAGCTCTTCGTCGAGCGCACCTCTGCCGCCTGCGTGGAAGGCGCCGCGCCGCAGTGGACGCCGTCGGTGCTTTTGCGCGACCGCGCCTTGCTGTGGTTTACCTTTTCCGGCCTGCTGGCGTCGTTTGTCGGCGGCTCTTTCGCCTCCTGCATTTCGCAGTATGTGCTGGCCGCAGGCACCAGCGACTTCGCGGAAAAGGTGGTCGCGGTAGTGCTGCCGGTCAACGCCGCGGTGGTCGTCGCCTTGCAATATGCCGTCGGGCGACGGCTTTCGGCGCGAAACATCCGCCCGCTGATGACCTTCGGCACCCTGTGCTATGTAGTAGGACTCGGCGGATTTATCCTCTCCGGTAATAATCTGCTGATGTGGGGCGTTTCCGCCGCTATCTTTACCCTTGGCGAAGTTATTTATGCACCGGGAGAATATATGTTGATCGATCAGATTGCCCCACCCGGCATGAAAGCCAGCTATTTTTCCGCCCAGTCGTTAGGCTGGTTAGGCGCGGCATTCAATCCGATGCTAACGGGGATAATCCTTACCCATCTGCCGCACTGGTCACTATTCTTCATTTTAATGCTGGCGATAGTCGCCGCCTGGCTGATGATTTTCCGCGGGATGAACGTGCGTCCCTGGCAAACCGTACAGGCGTAAACCCAGGCGTCATACGGCTGTCGGGTTGCTGTCGCCTGTCTGTCGGGTGCCCGTCGTGGCGCCCGGCAGGCTAAAAAACCACACTGGTCTCAGGTTCCCATCCGGAGATTAACATCATGAACAGCAGCACCCGAGTAAAGCAATTACGTCTGCAGCGCGCCTGGTCCCAGGAACAGCTTGCCGAACTGGCTGGCGTCAGCGTTCGCACTATCCAACGGATTGAAAACGGCGATCGTCCGGGGTTAGAAACCCTGAGCGCCCTGGCGGCAGTGTTTGAGATAAATGTGGCCGAACTCAGCGACGATGCTCCCGTCGGTCACGAAGCATCGCTCGATTTACGTATCGAAGAAGCGAAAAGCCGCCTGCATCAGGAGAGCCGTTTTTTTCGCTCGCTGAGCGCGGCGGTCACGGTTTGCGTTTTGTTGCTGGTGATTAACCGTTTTACCCAACCCGATGTCTACTGGTCAGTGTGGGTGGCGATCGTCTGGGGCGCGTTACTGCTGCTGCGGGGATTACGTCTGTTTGTCTTTGCCGGGTGGATCCGCCAGTGGCGACAGGCGCGACTACAGCGCCTGCTGCGCAAATAGAAAAAGCCCGCTTAAAGCGGGCTATCTCCTTACCAGACCTGGGCGGCGATCCCTGTGACCAGCCGCACTTTATCCCACTGCTGGGCTTCGCTTAACGAATTGCCCTCTTCGGTGGAGGCAAAGCCGCACTGCGGGCTGAGGCAAATCTGCTCCAGCGGCACATACTGCGCCGCCTCCTGCAGGCGCGCCTTCACGCCTTCCGGGTTTTCCAGTTCGCCATTCTTGGTGGTAATCAGCCCCAGTACCACCTGCTGATGACCTGGACGAATAAAACGCAGCGGGGCAAAATCGCCGGAACGATCGTTATCATATTCGAGGAAGAACGCATCGATATTGACGCCGCCAAAGAGAATTTCCGCCACGGGCTCGTAGCCGCCTTCTGAAATCCAGGTCGAACGGAAGTTTCCGCGACAGACGTGCAGACCAACGGTCAGATCCTGTGGTTTCCCTTCCAGCGCTTTATTCAGCACCCGGGCATAGGTACGCGCCAGTTCGTCCGGATCGTCACCGCGCTCGCGTACCTGCTGGCGTTGTTCGTCTGAACATAAATAGGCCCAGACGGTATCATCAAGCTGCAGATAACGGCAGCCAGCGTCATAGAAAGCGCGGATCGCGTCACGCCAGGTGGTTGCGAGATCGTCGAAGTATTCGGCCAGGTCCGGGTATACCGTGCTATCGATATCTTTACGTCCGCCGCGGAAGTGCAGCACGCTGGGGCTGGGGATGGTCATTTTCGGCTGCGCATTACCGCTGACGCTTTTCAAAAAGCGAAAATCTTCCAGCATTGGATGGTTGCCGAAGCCCAGTTTACCGGTCACGCGTACGCCGTGCGCTTTAGTCTGTACGCCGTTGAACTGAATACCTTTCTCTGAATCGTAACGTTCAACGCCTTCCAGACCGTCGAAGAAGTCGAAGTGCCACCACGCGCGCCGGAACTCACCGTCGGTCACCACGTGCAGGCCGCAATCGCACTGCTGCTGAACCAGTTGGCGGATAGCTTCATTCTCAATTTCACGCAGATGGCCGGCATCAATATTGCCTTCCGCCAGCTGCAGGCGCGCCTGCTTAATGGCGTTGGGACGTAAAAAACTGCCGACGATATCTGCGCGGAACGGGGCCTGGTGACGTTGCATGTTCTCTCCTTAACGGCAGACAGGTAGTTGCCCGCCGTGATAATTCATTATTTGAATTTTTAGACTTCTGGATGTCTATATGTCCAGATACTGTCATGCAGAGGGAGCATCAGCAAACGAGAAAAATTCATGGCTATTGAATTTATTTCATGTTGCTCGTTTCGCTGACGCTAAATGCGAACCCCTCATCCGCCCAACCGGTCAGTCCACCGAGCATCATTTTTACCGGTCGGCCAAGCTGCGCCAGCTTTAAGGCGGCAATATCCCCGCCGTTGCAGTGCGGCCCGGCGCAATAGACAACAAACAGCGTTTCCGCGGGCCACTGCGCCATTCGCGCGGCATTGATCTCGCGATGCGGCAGATGCAGCGCGCCAGGCAGGTGGCGACGGGCGAAAACATCCTGACTGCCGATGACGTGCAGCAGCACAAAGTCCTGTTCGCCATGCTGCATGGCGTGATGGACATCCGCGCAGTCGGTTTCGACACTCAGTTTATGGGCAAACCAGGCAGCGGCATCGGCCGGGGTGGCTGGCGTAAATTGGCTTACAACACTCATGGCGTATTCTCCTTGTCTGTGGTAACACTACTTTAACCACCACCGTACCCGGACCACCGCCCCCATTGATGACAGAAAACGCTGAAATCCTGACAACCCACAATGTGACACTGTCACCACCAAAAGTCGTCGTTCTGGCCTATGACGGCCTGTGTACCTTTGAGTTCGGCGTGGCGGTGGAGATTTTTGGCCTCCCGCGCCCGGAAATGGGCGAAAGTTGGTATCGGTTCGCGGTCGCCGCCGTCGATGATGGCGAGCTTCGCGCCACCGGTGGTATCCGTATCGTCAGCGATGGCGGGCTGGCGCTGCTTGATGAAGCGGACACCATCGTCGTACCCGGCTGGCGAGGCATAGAAAGCGATGTTCCTCAGGCTTTGTGCCAGTCGCTGGCGGCAGCGTATGCGCGCGGCTGCAGAATCGTCTCTATCTGTTCCGGTGTATTTGTGCTCGCCGCCGCCGGATTGCTCAATGGACGGCAGGCCACCACCCATTGGCGTTATACTGCCCGGCTGCAGGAGCGTTTTCCGTTGATTGA
Source organism: Klebsiella sp. 141240 (assembly GCF_050600805.1). Lineage (NCBI taxonomy): Bacteria > Pseudomonadati > Pseudomonadota > Gammaproteobacteria > Enterobacterales > Enterobacteriaceae > Klebsiella > Klebsiella sp. 141240. The sequence continues at coordinate 543,435 of NZ_JAQIRK010000003.1, forward strand.
GGTGGTGGAAGACGTGCTGTACGTCGGCGATGCGCGGCTGATGACCTCCGCCGGCAGCGCCGCGGGCATCGATCTCTGCCTGCATCTGGTGCGCGAAGATTTCGGCCATGAAGCGGCGAATATCGTCGCCCGGCGGCTGGTGGTGTCGCCGCACCGCGACGGTGGGCAAGCGCAGCAGGTGATTCGCCCGGTGGCGACAGCGCGTGAAAGCCAGCGCCTCGGCCAGCTGTTTGATTACCTGCATCAGCATCTCGCTGAGAGCCATACCCTTGCCTCGCTGGCGCAGCGAATGGATATGAGCCCGCGTACTTTCTTGCGCCGTTTTCAGCAGGCGACCGGCAAATCACCGGCCCGCTGGCTGCTCGATGAGCGCCTGCTTCGTGCCCGCCAGCAGCTCACCGATAGCCGTCTCAGCATCGACAGAATCGCCGAAATCTGCGGTTTCGCTAATGCCAGTACGCTACGTCATCACTTTCGCCAGCAATTCGCCGTGAGCCCGCTGCAATATCGAAAAAAGTTTTCCACCGGTCAGTGGTAATATTAAGATGGCCTGCGACAATAATTCGCGTCGTTGAATTACACCTGCAAGGATTAAGCTGATGAAAAAAGAGTGCCGCGTCGTTATCTATAAAGAGGGGCTGCTGGGCAGTATGTTTTTCGGCGAAGCCAAGGCCGATCCCGATAAAATGAGCCGGTTCCTCACTGAGTACACGCAGCAGGGCTGGGAAGTCAAAACCATGGCGGTCGAACGCCGCCGCAGCGCCCTGTTCTGGTCGCGCGAAGCGTATTTATTTGTGCTCGAACGCGCCATCTGATGCGTTAATTTATTTCATATAACATAACGCCATTCTGGTTAATCGTTTGTTTAGATTGACCAGGATACTATCTATTCAACAACCGTAAACCCTGTTCAATGAGGACAACATTAGCGCATAAATAAGATGGAGGTAGACCATGCTGGGAAATATGCATGTTTTTATGGCCGTACTGGGAACAATCCTGTTCTTTGGTTTTCTGGCCGCGTATCTAAGCCACAAATGGGATGACTGATGAACGACGATAATCCCCACCCGTAAGCGCCCCCTGCTGCTGTTGCACCAGGGGGCGTTCTGCTTTAAGTCACTTCTTCGAACGCCTGCCACATCATCCCCACCGCCTGTTTACTGCCGCTTATAAGGTTTTTCTACGCTTGCGCGAATACATCACTTCATCGCTTTGTTTAAGCATATCCCCAAGCGTCGGATAACGGCTGGCATCGCTCTGTAGCTCGCCGTAAGAGTAATTAATGTTATAGGGCTTACCTGACGTCTGGTTGTAATGATCGACACTCTCACGCAGCTTTTGCAAGAATGTGTCGGCACGCCCGTTGCGGGTAATCATCGCGGCGAACTCATCGCCGCCTAAACGGCCGACAACCTCGCCTGGCAGCAGATGTTGCGCCAGAAACGCCGCAAAGGTTTTTAGCACCTCGTCGCCTTCCGCATGCCCCCACAGATCGTTAATGGGTTTGAATTTATCGAGATCAAAAAAGACCAGGCTAAACGGGGTTGAGTTACTCGTAAGCGTACGGAAACGTTTATCGCCGATGCGGTAAAAGCCGCGTCGGTTAGCGATGCCGGTCAGACTGTCGGTCATCGCCATGCCAATCACCTGGAACTCATCCTCGACGATATACGCCAGATCCTTGAGTACGGCGATCTCTTCATCGTTAAAATCGCGCGGCGTGGTATGAATCAGACATAGCGTGCCGGCCACGGCGCCATCGGGCAGATGGACAGGATAGCCCGCGTAGAAGCGGATATAGGGTTCGCCCGTCACCAGCGGGTTATCATAAAAACGATCGTCATTGACCGCATCGTTAACGATGAAGGCGCCGTCCTGCAAGATGGCGTGGGCGCAAAAAGAGATATCGCGCCGGGTCTGGCGAATCCCCAATCCCTGACAGGCGAGCAGCCACTGCCGTTCACGGTCGAGCAGGCTGATGAGTACCACCGGCACCTGAAAAATTTTTTTAGCCAGCCGGGTGAGGCGTTCGAAACGCTCATCGTCACGGGTATCCAGCAGGTCCGCCAGATACAGCGATTTCAGTCTTTCTTCTTCATTTTCCGGTACGCCTGGGAATTTCATAAAGCCTCATTGCAATAAAGCGAAAAAATCAGATGGCGGGATTAATGAGCAGCCGATGAAAAGCGCGTCAGCGCCCCATACCAGTCATAGCTGCCCTGGGTACCAATTTCGCGCTCCCCCTCCTCCAGCTTCAGCAGAAAACGTCGTTTGTTGAGCTGATCGAGGTTATGAAAGTAATTCGCCAGCCGTCGGGCTAAATCTTCATACATGGCGAAAGCCACCGCGGTCCCTTGCGCCGCATCGGCGTATTTAGCAAATTCGTTCTTAATCGCCTGAAAATCATCGTTCATTGAAAGCACCACCTCCTGTTACATTGTCATCAGTATGGTTAGCCCTGGCCGTTTTTTCCATCCCAATAGCTATCCGCATTTTATGCTGGCTTAAAAAATACGGCCCGCGGAAAACCCGAGACCTATGCCATAAAAAACAACGTGTTTACGCTGCTATCAGCGCAAATTACCGGCAACCAGCAGAAGATAATAAAATCGACAAGCGACGAGACCGGGGCGAATGGGCAAAAAAAAACCGCCATGTGACTGGCGGTGAATAAATGCTTGCATGGATAGATCGTAGATTGTATTTAGCGTTTTCGTAGAAAAGCGTCGGGACTTCCTACGTCTGACTCGCAGGCTAGCACGCCCTTGTTCAATAAATCTTAAACCGCAGACGTACTCATAGCTTCTCCACCAGCGCTTTAAGTTCCGCGATCAGCGGCGCGGTATTATCCTGCGTCCCGAGCGGCCACGTCGACTGGCGTACCACCAGCCGCGCCGGCAGCAGTTCGCGCAGGCGGCCGGTCGGCGCCGCCATCTGCTGCATCAGTAATTCCACCGCCCGGCGGCCTAACAGATCAAAATCCTGGGCGACAGTGGTAAGCGGCGGCTGAAAGTAAAGGCTATCGGCCGTATCGTCATAACCGGTCACCGAAATCGCCTGGCTGCCGCGTCGATTAAGCTGCGCCAGCGCGCTTAACACCCCAAGCGCCATCTGATCGTTGGCGACCACAATCGCGCTTAATTTCGGGTTTTTATGCAGCAACTCGAAGGTTTTTTGCCAGCCGCTGGCGGCGCTCCAGTCACCGAATACCGTGATCGATTGACTGACCCCCAGCCGGTGCAACGTTTCGCGCCAGCTGCCAAGGCGCATCCGCGCCGACACCGAGCTTTCCGGCCCGGCCAACAGGCCGAACTCGCGATGTCCTAATTCCCAAAGGTGGCGCACGCAGGCGCCGCAGCCATCACGATGATCGAAACGCACGCAGGAGACATCCGTCTCCGGCGAGACATCGAGAAACAGACAGGCGATATCCGTATTTTCCGCGGCCAGCCGTTCGGCGACGCTGCTCTCAAGCGGCAGGCTGATAATGGCGCCTCTAATATGCTGGGCGCGAAACTCATCCAGCCGCGCCTGCAGCGCCGGATAATCACTTTGCGCCGGCATGGCAATGGCGACCTCCAGCCCCTGCTCGCCGGCATACCGTTTCACCGCCGCGGCAATTTGCGACGGCGCGTGTAAGGTCAACGACGCGGTGATAAGCCCTATCGATGCCGCCGCTTTGCCCGCCAATAGCTGTGCCGAACGGTTAGGCACATAGTGCAGCGTCTGCATCGCACGCAGCACCTTTTCACGGGTGCGCTGCGCCACAATCTGCGGGTTATTCACCACCCGCGAAACCGTCTGCTGCGATACGCCCGCCTCGCGGGCGACATCTTCTAAAGTGGCTGAACGGCGCTGCATCGCATACTCCTGTCAGTGAAAAGGCTTAATGTCTTACGCTAACATTTTATGTCTTCCTTACGACAGAAATCTGCTATTTCAGCCGTGATTCGTGATCGTGAATGGGTTTCATTTTCGCCAACATTGCGGGTCGGTGGAAAATACCCGATAACCCGATGAGATTGTTTAGCGAATAACATTTATTACCATTATCCGTCAGGTATGCGTATGCAACGATATGATTCAGGCGCCGCTCGCGGTCCCGCTTTTCACGAAGTTCTGGCCCGCCAGGACTGGCAGAACCAGACTATCACTCACCTCAACCGACTGCCCGCTCATCCCTCTTTTGCCAGCTGGCGCGATGCCGATGCGGCGCGCGACAACCGCCCTTCCGACCGCCGCCGTCAGCTGGACGGCGAATGGCAATTTTCCTATGCCCGCAGTCCATTTCAGGTGGATGCCAGCTGGCTACTGCATGACCTGCCCGACAGCCGCCCGACGCCGGTGCCTTCAAACTGGCAAATGGAGGGATATGACGCGCCGATATACAGCAACGTCCGCTATCCGATTGATACCGTGCCGCCGCGGGTGCCCGAAGACAACCCTACCGGCTGCTATTCGTTACAGTTGACCGTCGATGAGGGGTGGCGGGCCGAAGGGCAAACGCAAATTATCTTTGATGGCGTCAACTCCGCCTTTCATCTGTGGTGCAACGGCGAGTGGGTCGGCTACTCCCAGGATAGCCGCCTGCCCGCCGCCTTTGATTTAAGCCCGTATCTGCAGCCAGGCGCCAACCGCCTGTGCGTGATGGTGATGCGCTGGAGCGCGGGCAGCTGGCTTGAAGATCAGGATATGTGGCGCATGAGCGGTATCTTCCGTTCGGTCTGGCTGTTGCATAAACCGCAGGCCCGCCTCAGCGATGTGCAATTAACCCCGCAGCTCGATGCTCTATATCGCGACGCGCAATTGCAGGTCAAACTTAGCGTCGAGGCCGCGCCTGAAGCGCTGGCGGCGCTGGAAGTGGAGGTCGCGCTGTGGGATGGCGAAACACGGATTGCCAGCCAGCGCCAGCCGCTGGGTACGCCGATTGTTGATGAACGCGGCAGCTACGGCGAGCGGGCAATCGTCAATCTCGACGTCGAGCGCCCGCGACTGTGGAGCGCCGAGCAGCCGCATTGCTACCGCGCGGTGGTGTCGCTATGGCGCGGCGAGACGCTTCTGGAAGCGGAAGCCTGGGACATGGGTTTTCGCCAGGTCGAAATCCGTGACGGGCTACTGTTACTCAATGGCAAGCCGCTGCTGATTCGCGGCGTCAACCGCCACGAACATCATCATCAGCGCGGCCAGGTGGTCATCGAAGAGGATATGGTGCAGGACATTCTGCTGATGAAGCAGAACAATTTCAACGCCGTGCGCTGTTCGCACTACCCCAACGCCCCGCGCTGGTACGAGCTATGCAACCGCTACGGCCTGTACGTGGTAGACGAAGCCAATATCGAAACTCACGGCATGGTGCCGATGAATCGGCTGTCTGACGATCCGACCTGGCTTGCCGCTTACAGCGCGCGCGTCACCCGTATGGTCCAAAGCAACCGCAACCACCCCTCGATCATTATCTGGTCGCTGGGTAATGAGTCCGGCTGCGGCGACAACCATCAGGCCATGTACCAATGGTTGAAGCACAACGATCCTTCGCGGCCGGTACAGTATGAAGGCGGCGGCGCCGACAGCAGCGCCACCGATATTATCTGCCCGATGTACGCCCGCGTAGAGCGCGACCAGCCCTTCCCGGCGGTGCCCAAATGGTCGATCAAAAAGTGGATCGGGATGCCTGGCGAGCAGCGTCCGTTGATCCTCTGCGAATACGCCCACGCGATGGGCAATAGCCTGGGCAATTTCGCCGATTACTGGCAAGCCTTCCGCGACTATCCACGCCTGCAGGGCGGTTTTATCTGGGATTGGGCCGACCAGGCAATCGAGAAAACATTCCCGGATGGTAGCGTCGGCTGGGCCTATGGCGGCGATTTCGGCGATAAGCCTAACGACCGGCAGTTCTGCATGAATGGCCTGGTATTCCCCGACCGGCGCGCCCATCCTTCGCTTATCGAGGCCAAACATGCGCAACAGTATTTCCAATTCGCCTTGCTCGAACAAAATCCGCTGCGGATTGCTATCACCAGCGAATACCTGTTCCGCGCCACCGATAACGAAACGCTGCGCTGGCGCGTAGAGTGCGCCGGAGAAACGATAGCCAGCGGCGACTTAGCGCTGACGCTGGCGCCGCAAGAACGGGCGGAATTCACCCTTAGCGACAGCCTGTCCCTGCCGCGCGGCGCCCGCGATGTCTGGCTGCAGCTCGAAGTGATTCAGCCGCAGGCGACGTCATGGTCTGAGCCCGGTCATCGCGTCGCCTGGCAGCAGCTAACGCTTGCCGCGCCGCTGGCGCTAGCTGAGACCTCCGCCGAAGGCCCGGCGCCCGTCCTGACGATTGAGCCCACGCTCTATCAGGTCAGCGTCGGATCCCAGCGCTGGGTTATCGATCGCCAAAGCGGACGTTTAAGCGAATGGTATTGCGCGGGAGAACAGCAACTGCTGACGCCGCTGGAGGATCAGTTTGTCCGTGCGCCGCTGGACAATGATATTGGCGTCAGCGAAGTCGAACGTATCGATCCGAACGCCTGGGTCGAGCGCTGGAAGAACGCCGGTCTGTACCAGTTGACGACCCGCTGTGTGAAATGCGAGGCGCAACAGCTACCGCGGGAGGTGATAGTTGATAGCTACTGGCACTATCTGCACGGCGAAGAGACGGTCATTGCCAGCCACTGGCGCATGACCTTCACCGCCGACGGCAAGCTCCAGCTCACCGTTGATGGCGAACGAGCCGCCACGTTACCGCCGCTGGCGCGCGTCGGGCTGCGCTTTCAGGTCGCCGATCAGCACGCTGAGGTCAGCTGGTTGGGATTAGGGCCGCACGAAAACTATCCGGATCGCAAAAGTAGCGCCTGTTTTTCACGCTGGCAACAGCCGCTGCGCGAGATGAGCACGCCCTATATCTTCCCCAGCGAAAACGGTCTGCGCTGCGATTGCAAAGCGCTGGACTGGGGACGCTGGCACGTCGCAGGCCAGTTCCACTTTTCGGTGCAGCCGTACAGTACGGAACAGCTGATGACGACCGATCACTGGCATCGCATGGCGCCGGAAAAAGGCGTCTGGATCACGCTCGACGGCCAGCATATGGGCGTGGGCGGCGATGATTCCTGGACACCAAGCGTTCTGCCACAGTGGCTGCTGCTCGAGGCCCAATGGCGCTATCAGGTTACGCTTCATTGTCAATAATAACGGGGGCTTCGGCCCCCACCGCACAGGTATAATAAGATATGAAACTCTCTGAACTCACGCCCCGCGAACGGCACAATTTTATCTATTTCATGCTGTTCTTTTTCTTTTACTATTTCATTATGTCGGCTTACTTTCCCTTTTTTCCGGTGTGGCTGGCGGAAGTAAACCATTTAACGAAAACCGAAACAGGGATTGTTTTCTCCTCCATTTCGCTGTTCGCGATAATTTTCCAACCGGTGTTTGGCCTGATTTCCGATAAGCTCGGGCTGCGTAAACATCTGCTGTGGACCATTACCGTACTGCTTATTTTATTCGCCCCCTTCTTTATTTTTGTCTTCTCGCCGCTGCTGCAAATAAACATTATCGCCGGCGCTCTGGTGGGGGGCGTTTATTTAGGCGTGGTATTTTCCAGCGGTTCTGGCGCTGTCGAGGCCTATATTGAACGCGTCAGCCGCGCCAACCGTTTTGAATATGGCAAAGTGCGCGTCTCGGGCTGCGTCGGCTGGGCGCTTTGCGCGTCAATTACCGGTATCTTATTCGGCATCGACCCGAATATTACCTTCTGGATAGCCTCCGGTTTTGCGCTGGTGCTTGGCGTGTTGTTATGGCTATCGCGTCCGGAAGCCAGCAGCAGCGCGCAGGTTATTGACGCCATCGGCGCCAACCGCCAGGCCTTTTCTCTACGTACGGCGGCCGAACTGCTGCGAATGCCGCGCTTCTGGGGATTTATTATTTATGTGGTGGGCGTCGCCAGCGTGTATGACGTTTTCGACCAGCAGTTCGCAAACTTTTTTAAAGGCTTTTTCGCCACGCCGCAGCGCGGGACCGAGGTCTTCGGCTTTGTCACTACCGGCGGTGAATTACTCAACGCAATGATTATGTTCTGCGCCCCGGCAATTATTAACCGTATCGGTGCGAAAAACGCCCTGCTGACGGCCGGCATAATTATGTCGATGCGCATTCTCGGATCTTCATTTGCGACTTCGGCGGTGGAAGTGGTCATTTTAAAAATGCTGCACATGTTTGAATTACCGTTCCTGCTGGTCGGGACCTTCAAATATATATCTTCCGCATTTAACCCTAAGCTTTCCGCCACCCTATTTTTAATCGGCTTTAACCTGTCGAAACAGCTTTCCGGCGTAGTGCTTTCGGCCTGGGTCGGGAGGATGTACGACACCGTGGGTTTTCACCAGGCCTACCTTATCCTCGGCTCAATCACCCTGAGCTTTACCCTGATATCGCTGTTTACCTTAAAGGGCGGTAAGACGCTGCTACCCGCGGCAGAGTATAACAACGCGGCCTGAGAGATTAACGTTCCGTCAGGGATGACGGCAACGCCGCTTTAATTTGCGTTTGCCCACCGTTGTTTTCCAGTTCGTAGAGGCGGCACTCCGCTCGCGCCGAGATCAATTGCGCCAGCTCAGCCGAATGGCTGGTGAGCCAGATCTGGCTATAGCGTGATGCCTCGACAATCAGTCGCGCCAGCGCCGGGAACATCTGGCGATGCAGGCTGTTTTCCGGCTCATTAATGGCGAGAAACGCCGGCGGCCGTGGGCTGAGCAAAGCTACCGCCAGGCACAAAAAACGCAGGGTGCCGTCAGACATCTCCGCCGCCAGCAGAGGCCGATAAATCCCCTCCCGGCGCATCTTCATCACGAAACGCGAGTTTTCGTTCTCGCAGAAAAAGGTACAGTCGGGAAACGCTTCGCCGAGGATTTCATGCAGCAACTCCTCAGCGCCGATTTCGACGATAGTCTGAAAGGCCGCCGCCAGATTGCCGCCATCGCTATCGAGCACCGGCGAACGATAGCCGACCGTCGGCTGGCGGAGCGGTGAAAGCCTGCCGATGGCAAACTCATGGTAAAAACGCCAGCGGCGCATGGTCTCCCGCACGCGCGACACTTCCGGGAAACGATGCGGCTCGCCTAGCTGGCCGAAAATAGACTCGTTTTCGTAAATAGTATCGGTGAAGGTACTTTTTTCACCGTTGACGTCGACCAGGAACGCCGCCTGGTTTTTCCGCTGCAGTACACGCGACGACGGCCGGCGGTTAAAGCCCGACAGCCAGATATTCTCTTCTTTAACGATCGGATCGAGCATGAATTGCGTCGGGTACGGCAGTTTTTCCGGAAACCCGACCTGCAATTCATATTCAAATTCATCGGTCAGGCAGGCGATTTGCAGACGCCGCGGATGGCGATCGGTTGGCGCCTGCTTTCCCGACCACATGATATTCTCCAGTCCGCCCTCCTCGCTGACATAGCTGGAAAACTGGCCGTCAGCCGAGGCGGTTAACAGATGGATCGCTTTGTAGATATTCGATTTTCCGCAACCGTTAGGGCCGAACACAATGTTCAGCGGCCCCAGTTCCAGTTCAATCTCTCTGACTGAACGGAAGTTGTTAATACGAATACGGTTAATCATGCCATTCCTCAGGCGCGCCGACGCTCAACTGAGCGATTTTTTCATGCCACGCGTTAAGGCGACTCTGGCGAGCTTATCGGCATCCAGGTGTGTATCACTAAACACGCCGAAAAACAGGCGTTCATTATCAATAACCTGCGACACCACCCGGTAGTTCAGCGGCAGCCCGGATGGCGCGCCGTACTGCGCAGGGGTGACGGAAACTTCCGTCGCGGTGTCGGCGACGCTGACCAGCAGACCATCTGCTTTGCCACCTACCAGCATGACCTTAATTAACGGGTGCACTGTGTTCCTCCCGAGTGGGGTCAAAAATGTCATTGAACAAGTCCCAGGCCACGCCCAAGCGTCGCAGGAAAAAACATCGTCGTAAGTACTTTTTTATAGTTCATAGCGGCCTGGAATATAAAAAAAAACAAATTGCACTTTGTAAGCACGCATTATTAGTAGTAAAGGCCGACAAATGATGAAGGAAAAAAGTGGAATTGTGAATCTTAACAACTCTTATTTGTTGCGCCTGGCATTGAGAATGGTCGCAAAATGTACATTGGTGACAGTGGCATGCCGTGCGATTTGGTAACTCCTACAAGGCGCAAAGCGCCGCCGCCGGGAAAAAACCTGGCGGCGGCGGGTAGCACAGTATCTACAAACCGCGATTTTTCAACATCGGCTCGTTCAGCGGATCGTGCCCGCGCCAGTCGCGATACAGCGCGTCGAGATCGCTGCTGTTACCGCGCGATAAGATCGCCTCGCGGAAACGTTGACCGTTTTCCCGGGTTAATCCCCCCTGCTCGACAAACCACTGATAACCGTCGTCGGCAAGCATTTGCGTCCACAGATAGGCATAGTAGCCCGCCGCATAACCGCCGCCGAAAATATGCGAGAAATAGCTGCTGCGATAGCGCGGTGGAACCGCCGCCAGATCCATCTGCTCCTCGCGCAGCGATTGCTGTTCAAAAGCATCGACATCCTGCGGCAGCGCCTGCGTGGTGACGCTGTGCCAGCGCATGTCCAGCAGCGCCGCCGCCAGCAGTTCGCTCATGTCATAACCCTTATTGAACGTTGAGGCGCGGAACATGCTGTCGCGCAGATCGTCCGGCATAGCGTCGCCGGTCAGGTAGTGCTTCGCATAATGGGCGAAGACCAGCGGCTCGCGGGCCCAATGTTCATAAATCTGCGACGGAAACTCGACGAAATCGCGCGGCGTATTGGTGCCAGAAAGGCTCGCATAGCGCTGGTTAGCGAACAGGCCGTGCAGCGCATGGCCAAATTCGTGGAACAGCGTGATGACGTCATCCCACGATAGCAGCGCGCAGCCGCCGGCTTTTGGTTTCTGGTAGTTGCAAACGTTGTAAATGACCGGACGCTGGGCACGCAGCGTCGATTGCTCGACGAACACGTCCATCCAGGCCCCGCCGCTTTTGCTGTCACGCGAGAAATAATCGCCGTAAAACAGCGCCATGCCTTCGCCGTTGGCATCAAAGATTTCCCATACCCGCACATCGGGATGGTAAAGCGGAATATCAAAACGTTCGACAAAACGGATGCCAAACAGCTGGGAGGCGGTCCAGAAAACGCCATCTTCCAGCACCCGGTCCAGAGCGAAATAGGGTTTTAGCTGCGCTTCATCGATGGCGAATTTAGCGCGCCGCACCTGCTCGCCGTAATATAACCAGTCCCAGGCCGCAGCCTGAAAATCGCCGCCCTCTTCATCAATAACTCGCTGGATGTCGGCAAGCTCCTGTTCGGCGCGGCGGCGGGCCGCAGGCGCGATGCGGCGCATAAAAGCCAAAGCCTCAGACGGCGTTTTCGCCATCTGGTCGGCCATCGACCAGCTCGCGTAATCGGCGACGCCCAGCAATTCAGCCTTACGCGCGCGGATTTCCGCCAGCCGCAAAACCAGTTCACGGGTGTCGTTGGCATCGCCCTTCTGGTTACGCGTCCAGCCTGCGGCGAACAAATTGCGCCGGGTCTGGCGATCGGCAAGGGCCTGTAGCGCCGGTTGCTGGGTGGTATTGGTCAGCGCCAGCAGCCAACGGTCGTGCAGGCCTTTGTCGCGCGCGGCATCGGCGGCGGCGGCAATCTCATCCGCGGCCAGTCCGTCAAGCTGGTGTTGATAATCAACGACCAGACCGCCGGACTTCACCGCCGCCAGCAGACGCTGCTGGAACTGACTTTGCAGTGACGCTTCCTCGGTATTCAACGCTTTTAGCGCAGTTTTCTGCTCTTGCGCCAACGCGGCTCCCGCCAGCTGAAAACGCTGCCAGCTCACCTCGAGCAGACGACGCGACTCCGGATCCAGACTCAGGGCGTCGCGCTGCTGCCAAACCTGTTTGACTCGCTGGTACAGCGCATCGTTGAGCCAGATATCGTTGCCAAGCTCGGCGAGCTCGGCTGAGAATTGTTCGTCCAGTTGCTGTATCAGCGGATTGGTATTCGCCCCGGCCATCGCGAAAAAGACTCGGGTTACCCGGCCTAATAGTTGGCCGCTCTGTTCCAACGCAACCAGGGTATTGTCAAAATCCGCCGGCGCCGGGTTATTGATTATCGCCGCAATCTCCTCGCGCTGGCGCCGTACACCCTCATCAAAAGCCGGGCGATAATGACTATCTTCAATCAAATCAAAATGCGGCGCCTGGTACGGCAGCAGGCTGACGTGTAAAAAGGGGTTATTGTCCGACATCATTCTCTCCTGAACGCGGGTATCCACTAAGATTAGGCAACTCATTGATTGGCCGCAATGATTTATCCAGCCAGCGCGTTATACCAACAGATGACGATACGATTTTCCTTTACCGCGCGGCGTTATCGCGTGCTATGTTATGACAACACAAAAAGCGTTGAGGAACAGTAAGATGATTATTCTGGTGACTGGTGCAACTGCTGGATTTGGCGAAAGTATTACTCGTCGTTTTATCGCTAATGGCCACAAAGTTATCGCCACCGGGCGTCGTGAAGAGCGCCTGAAGACGCTCAAAGAGGAGCTTGGCGATAACCTGTATACCGCGCAACTCGACGTGCGTAATCGCGCCGCCATTGAAGAGATGATCGCCGGGTTGCCTGCACAGTGGCAGGCTATCGATGTTCTGGTGAATAACGCCGGCCTGGCGTTAGGTCTGGAACCCGCCCATCGCGCCAGCGTTGAAGATTGGGAAGACATGATCGATACCAATAATAAAGGCCTGGTGTACATGACCCGCGCGGTGCTGCCGGGGATGGTTGAGCGTAATCGCGGCCATATTATTAATATCGGTTCGACCGCCGGCAGTTGGCCCTACGCTGGCGGTAACGTCTACGGCGCGACCAAAGCGTTCGTGCGCCAGTTCAGTCTAAATCTGCGCACCGATTTGCACGGTACCGCGATTCGCGTCACCGATGTCGAGCCGGGCCTGGTAGGCGGCACCGAGTTCTCCAACGTCCGTTTTAAAGGCGACGATGCGAAAGCCGGTAAAACTTATGAGAACACCCAGGCGCTGACGCCGGAAGATGTCACCGAAGCGGTGTGGTGGGTCGCGAATCTGCCGAAACACGTCAACATTAACACGCTGGAGATGATGCCGGTCAGCCAGAGCTTTGCCGGTCTCAGCGTCCATCGTGAGGGCTAACGTCCTCTGCGGCCTGGCCTGCGGGCCAGGTCTGGGCGGAACGGCAAAAAACGAGTAAAATAATGCTCATAACCCATTAAAAAGTAATCATCAATGGCCGCAGAAACGCAACTGAATCCGACCCAGCCCGTCAATCAGCAAATCTATCGCATCCTTCGCCGGGATATTGTCCATTGCCTGATCCCGCCGGGAACCCCGCTGTCGGAGAAAGAGGTGTCGGTGCGATTTGATGTCTCCCGCCAGCCGGTACGCGAAGCCTTTATCAAATTGGCGGAAAACGGGCTGATTCAGATCCGCCCACAGCGCGGCAGCTATGTGAATAAAATCTCGATGACCCAGGTGCGTAACGGCTGTTTCGTGCGCCAGGCCATTGAGTGCGCGGTAGTGCGCCGCGCGGGATCGATGATAAACGATGAACAGCTCTATCAGCTGGAGCAAAACCTCAATCAGCAGCGGGTGGCGGTAGAGCGTCAGCAGCTCAATGATTTTTTCCAGCTCGATGACGAATTTCACCAGAAATTGTCCCTTATCGCCGACTGCCAGCTGGCGTGGGACACCATTGAAAATATCAAAGCAACCATCGACCGGGTGCGCTATATGAGTCTCGATCACGTGACCCCGCCGGATATGCTGCTGCGTCAACATCTCGATATCTTTAAAGCGCTGGAAAAACGCGATCTTGATGCCGTAGAACAGGCGATGAATATCCATCTACATGAAATTAGCGAGTCGGTATTGTTGATTCGTCAGGAAAATAGCGAGTGGTTCAGCGAAGAATAATGGGATAAACGGCAGCCAACGTCGCGTAGCTGCCGTAAAATAGATTACCGCACCACTAACACCGGAACTTTGGCATAGCGTAAAACGGATTCGGCGTTTGAACCAAGAAGATGGGTTGAAATACCCGGTTTGCGAGAACCAATAACGATAACGTCAAAATTCTCTTTTTCGCTCAGCGCTAATATTTCATCGCGCACATTGCCAAAAACAATGCGGGTATGGATCCGCGTCGCCGGGGTAGAAAACAACCGCGAGAGATCGCGCATTTTCTTTTCCGACTCCTCTTTCATGAAGGCTTCAAATTTACGAATATCCGCCGTGAAGCCGCGCAGCAGGGAACTGGTGCTGTTTGGCAGCACGTTCAGCAACGTGATTTCACCCTCTTCGGCAGATGCTAAAAAATCCGCGTGACGAACGGCCTTATCGCTTAAATCCATTTCAAAAACATCGACCGGCAACAGTATTTTTTTGTACATAGCCTGAGCTCCTTAGTCCTGAAGAAACCGTTGGGATGATTTTATTCTGCCATATTTAAACGTATGGGAATACGATCAATCACCCAAATAAATACTTCAGAGATAAAAATAAATTTCAGCAATGTATAATTAATTATAGATTTTTAGAGTGATGTACAGGCGGGAAATATCAAAAGGTATTCGTATTGCTAATACAAAAATAGCCCGGCACGTTATACGTTACCGGGCTACTAATGGAATGATGGTTTTTTACTGGGCTTTAGCCCATTCGGCAACGGTCGCCTTCGCGCCGTGAATCTGTAAAGAGAGATACGCCGCCGTCACCGCATCGACAAAACGCGCTTCCTGCGGCAGGCTATCGCCGAAAATGGCCTTAATACCCAGCAGCGCCTGCACGCGTTCGCTACCCTCTTTACTGCCCTGCACCGCCTGTTGAATGACCGGCAGCAGCGGATCGCTGATTTCAATCGCCTGCCCCTGATCATCGACGCCGCTCACGTAGCGCATCCAGCCGGCAATACCCAGCGCCAGCAGGCTGAAATCACTGTGATGCGCCAGGTGCCAGCGAACGGAGTCCAACATACGCTGCGGGAGCTTCTGGCTTCCGTCCATCGCAATCTGCCAGGTGCGATGCTTAAGCGCCGGATTACTATAACGCTCAATGAGCAAACCCGCATAACGCGCCAGATCCACGCCCTGTACACTCAGCGTCGGCGCTTGCTCTTGCAACATTAACGCCTGCGCGGCACGGCGGTAGTTATCATCCTGCATGCAATCATTGATATGCTGATAACCGGCGAGATAGCCCAGATAAGCGAGGAACGAATGGCTGCCGTTGAGCATTCGCAGCTTCATCTCCTCAAACGGCACCACGTCAGTGACCAGCTCCGCGCCGGCTTTCTCCCACTGCGGACGACCGGCGACGAAGTTATCTTCGATAACCCACTGGCGGAACGGTTCACAGGCCACACCGGCCGGATCGCGCACTCCGGTGAGTTGTTCAATTTTATCCAGCGTATCTGCGGTCACGGCCGGAACGATCCGGTCGACCATTGTGGAAGGGAACGTCACGTTCTGCTCAATCCACTGCGCCAGTTCGTCATCAACGGCGCGGGCATACGCACAAACTACGTTGCGCATTACGTGGCCGTTTTCCGGCATATTATCGCAGGACATGACGCTGAAAGGCGGCAGACCGGCGGCGCGACGGCGCGCCAGCGCTTCTACCACCACGCCCGGAGCCGATTTCGGCTGGTGTGGAGTTTGCAGATCGGCGGCAATCAGCGGGTTATCGAGCTGCAGCTGGCCGGTGGCCGGAGAGTGGCAGTAGCCTTTTTCGGTGATGGTCAGCGAGACAATCGCCACCTGCGGTTCGCACATTTTTGCCAACACGCTTTCCAGGCCGTCGACCTGCGCATGCATCGCCTGCTTCACCACGCCGACGACGCGCGCGGTCCAGGCATCGGCGGACATTTCAGCCACCGTATAGAGCAGGTCCTGCTGTTGCAAATCGGCAATCTGCTGCTCACCGCCAATGAGGTTCACTTCGGTATAGCCCCAGTCGCTGCCGTGTTCGGCGGCAAGGATATCAGCGTAAACCGCCTGATGGGCGCGGTGGAAAGCCCCAAAACCGAGATGAACGATGCGAGAAACCAGCTTGCTGCGATCGTAAGAAGGAAGCGTTGCCCTGGCGTTTAAAAGCGTGTTTTCCATGGTGTCTCTCATTTTTATGATGACTGATAAATCATTCTCAAACAGAATGTTTTGGTGAGGTAAACCATCGCACGCAATTGGTATGACATCTTTGATTTCCATCAACTACCATACAAGAAGATTCAGCGCTGTCGCGTTTCGTGATCCTGCGCGCAATGGCGGGAATGAAGCCGGGAGTAAACCCGGCTATCAAGGGTTAACGATATGATTATGATTTCGCGTATTGGCCATTCGCGTTTAGCGCCTGGCGCGTACCGGCATCCGCCGCATCATGGTCCAGACTCAGGTCACGGTCGCACACTTCCGGCATCAGTAATGACGAGATAAGACCGATAGCTGAATAGCAAATCAGCATCGCGACAATCGGCCACCACGAACCGGTTACGTTACAGAAGATACCGGCCAGTACCGGCCCGAATCCCACCGCCACCAGACCGCCGGCCTCTTTTGAGATAGCCATTCTGGTGAAGCGATTACGCGAGCCGAACATTTCCGCCATAGTGATATTTTCCAGCGCGAACAAGCCCAGCACCGCCACGTTATGAATGACAATCAGCGATAGCATAATCGTGCTGGCGCTATAACTTTTATCGACAATAATAGCCAGCATCGGCCAGGCCAGAATAATGGCCGAAATATTCACGATAATATAAGGCAGACGGCGCCCAACTTTATCCGACAGCCAGCCTAACAGCGGGATAGTAATAAAACCAATCACTGAGCTAATCATTAAGGCATCGGTCGGAATAGCCTTATCAAATAATAGAGTCTGTACCAGATATCCAGCGAGGAATGTTTGCAACAAACCGGAATTACCGGCCTGTCCAAAGCGTAACCCGGTCGCCAACCAGAATGATTTGCTTTTTAACATCGCGCCGAACGTATTTTGCGCGGCGGCGGCTTTAGCCTGAATTTCATCGGCTTCATTGACCTGTTCAAATACCGGGCTCTCTTTCAGATTCAAACGCAACCAGATGGCAAAGATCATTACCACGACGCTTGCGAGGAACGGAATACGCCAGCCCCAGGCGATGAGCTGTTCGCGATCGAGCAGGAAGAACATTATCGCCCAGATGGCCGTGGCGCTCAGCGTCCCGCAGTTGGTGCCCATCGCCACCAGAGAAGAGATGATGCCGCGTTTGCCCTTTGGCGCATACTCCGCCAGCATGGTGCCGGCGCCGGAAATTTCAGCACCCGCCCCCAGCCCCTGAATAATACGCAGGGTCACCAGTAACACTGGAGCAAAAATGCCAATCTGTGCATAGGTAGGTAAAACGCCGATTAACGTGGTACAAATTCCCATCATGGTGATGGTAATAAACAGAACTTTTTTACGCCCGATGCGGTCCCCCATTTTACCGAATATAAAAGCGCCGACGATCCGCGCAATATATCCTGCGCCATAGGTTCCCATCGCTAATATCAGCGCCATGGCCGCCGACTGTTCCGGGAAAAATATCTCATGAAAGACCAGCGCGGCGCCTAAAGAATAAAGCTGGAAATCCATAAATTCCAGTGCCGTGCCAAGCCAACCGGATACCGCGGCGCGGATAAGATCCGTGGTACTTCTCTCATTTTTAGCTGTCGTCATAATAATAATCTCTAAAGTAGGATACAGCGAGGTTATTTATATTTATGCGTTGAAGGTTAATAACACCTTACAACAATGCTTGCGGTCTTCTTCAAATAACGTCATGGCATCGACAACATGCTCGAAAGCAAACTGATGGGTGATTAGCCGATCCGGATTAATTAATCCGTTTGCCAACCATTCGAGAACCAGCGGGAATTTATTGGCATTAAGTCTGGATGAATAAATAGTGAGCTCTTTGCCGGTGATCCCCTGCTGGGCCACCATTGAAGGTTCGGTAGAAAAACCCATCAGTACGATCCTGCCCGCTGGCGAGGCCAGTGCGATGGCCTCTGCGAAAATCGCCGGGTGGCAGGCGGCGTCGATAATCAGCGTCGGCCGGATCCCCTGCGCTTCCAGCGCCTGCGCCAGCGGCTGTTCCTGATTATTGATGGTCCAGTCGGCGCCGTTTTGCTGCGCCATCTGCAGCCGCTCGGGGATCCGATCGGCGACGATCACCTGCCGCACGTTATAGACGCGCTTGAGCACCTGAATGGTGGTCAGCCCCATCGGCCCGGCGCCGTAGACCAGCGCGATATCCTGTTCGCGTGGTTTAGCCTGGCCGGTGACATTCGCCGCAATAGTAAAGGGCTCCACCATTACCGCGTGATGGTCGCTCACGTTCTCCGGTACCGGCCAGGCGTTTTTGGCCGGTACCACCGCGTATTCGCTAAACCCGCCATCGCGATGGACGCCCAGCACCACCAGCGAAGCGCAGACGTTGGGCTTACCGACCGAGCAGGGATAACAGTGGCCGCAGCTGATAACCGGATCAACCGTCACCCGCTGGCCTACGATTTTATCCGTTACGCCCTCGCCCACGGCATCAATCACGCCGAAAAACTCGTGGCCGATGACCCGCGGATATTTGGCGAACGGGTTATGTCCACGATAGATGTGGCTATCTGAGCCGCAAATTCCCGCCAGTTTCACCTTTACCCGCACTTCTCCATTTCCCGGCTGCGGCAGCGGCCGTTCTTCAATCGCCAGCGCGTTTGGCTGTTGGATAACAATGCTTTTCATTTTTCTCTCCTTACCAATTCCACAGCGTGCCATCTTCGAGGCGCGCCACCGGCAGACAGGCGGGTTCATAGGGGTATTTCGCCGCCAGCTTCTCGTCGAATTCGATGCCCAGCCCCGGTTTATCGCCCGGATGCATATAGCCATTGTCAAAACGCCAGCTATGCGGGAAGACCTCCAGCATCTGTTCGGAATAGCCCATGTACTCCTGCACGCCGAAATTTGGCACCCACAGGTCGAAATGCAGCGCCGCCGCCATGCATACCGGAGAGAGATCGGACGGCCCGTGAGAACCGGTACGTACCTGGTACAACGAAGCAAAATCGGCGATACGCCGCATGCCGCTGATCCCGCCGGCGTGGGTAATGGTGGTGCGGATATAATCAATGAGCTGCTCTTCAATCAGCTGTTTGCAATCCCAGATGCTATTAAAAACTTCGCCGACGGCAATCGGCGTGACGGTATGCTGGCGAATTAGGCGGAAGCAGTCCTGATTCTCTGCCGGTGTCGGATCTTCCATCCAGAACAGACGATACTCCTCAACGCTTTTACCAAAGCGCGCCGCCTCGATCGGCGTCAGGCGATGGTGCATGTCGTGCAGTAAGTGCTCGTTGAAACCAAATCGTTCGCGCACGGCGGCAAACAGCCGCGGGGTGAAATCGAGATATTTTTCCGTTGACCACAGCTGCTCTTCCGGCCACACGCCTTTGGTCGCCGGCTCGTACGCCTGACCTTTACCCTTGGCCATGCCGTAGGTGGTTTTCATCCCCGGAATACCGCACTGCACGCGAATCGCCTTAAAACCCATTTCCTGATGGCGGGCGTAGTCGTCCAGTACTTCATCAATGGAATGACCGGTGGTGTGGCAGTAGACCATCACTCCTTCGCGCGAGGCGCCGCCCAGCAGTTGGTAAAGCGGCATTCCGGCGGCTTTGGCTTTGATATCCCACAGCGCCATATCAACGGCGGAAATCGCCGACATGGTCACCGGGCCGCGGCGCCAGTAGGCACCTTTGTAGAAGAACTGCCAGATATCTTCGATGCGGTGAGCATCACGGCCAATCAGCTGCGGGCAAAGGTGATCTTTCAGGTATGAGGCGACCGACAATTCACGGCCGTTGAGCGTGGCATCACCGAGGCCGACAATCCCTTCATCGGTGGTGATTTTTAAGGTGACGAAGTTACGCCCTGGGCAGGTAACGAACACGTCGGCGGCAACGATCTTCATGGGTAATTCCTTGCATCTGTACGGTTAGTGATCAAAATTAAATCACCAGACCTACTACCATACAAGTATGATATTTAAAAAAGATGCGAAGGATCACAAACGGGTTTGGTTGCGGGGGGCGACTGGCGCCCCCCGTTAGCGATTAATTGATGCGGTCTTTTACGATGAAGAAATAGCACAGCGCCCCGGTAAAGGTCACGCAGGCGGCGATAACCAAGGCCAGGTTGAAGGAGTGCGTGGTATCCACCACCCAACCGGTGACGACCGGCGCAAAAGAGGCGAAAACAAAGCTGCCGAAGTTCTGGATCGCCGCCACCGACGCGACTTTATTTTCGCTAACCATCACCTGTACCAGCCCCCAGGCCGAGGTCCCGGCAAAGTGGACGCAGAATAGCGCCATGGAGATAAACGCCACCGCCTGGGTCGGCGAACTCGATTGCACCACCAGCAGCGTGCCGAGCGCGGAAAGCGTCAGGCCAACCACAATCGCCGTTTTGCGCGTTTTCGCCAGATCGTAACCGCGGCGCGCCAGCGCATCGACCACTAGCCCGTTGACCCACATGCCCACCGCCGCGGCCAGGAACGGGATCGCCGCCACCCAGCCGGTTTTCGCGAGGCTCAATCCCTGCTGCGCCTGCAGATAACCCGGCAGCCACGCAATATACAGCCAGCCGGTATAGTTAACCCCGGAGAAGCCTAAAATCATGCCCCAGGTGGTGCGCCGTTTGAACAGCGCCAGCCACTCGCTGAATACCAGCGTTGGGCGCGCTTTTTCCGGCGCCGCCAGATACTGGCGCTCCTCCTGTTGCAGGTCGAACTGCGCGCGGTTGCGATACCACGCGTACCAGCACAGGCCCACTACGATCCCCGCAAGGCCGATAACCACGAACATGGTGCGCCAGCCCCAGGCAATCTGCATCAGCACCAGCGCCGGCGGCGCGATCGCCTGGCCAAGCACCGTTGACGAGTTAAAAATGCCGACCGCGGTGCCGCGCTCTTTTTGTACGTACCAGTCGGTAATGGATTTTACCCCCGCCGGCATAAACGGCGCTTCGCCAATACCAAGGCCAATGCGCAGCAAAATAAAGTGGCTAAAGGAGTTCACTACCCCGGTCAGCGCCTGCATCAGTGACCAGAAAATAAGCCCCGCCCCCAATACAATTCGCGGGCCGAAGCGATCGAGCAAAATACCCGAGGGCAGCTGCGCGAAACCATATGATAGCGAGAAGGCGGAAAGCAGTACGCCAAATTCGGTCGCGCTGAGCCCGAGATCGCCACGGATGGCTTCTCCGGCGACGCTTAATGACGAACGATCGAGGAAGTTGACGATACCGGCGATAAACAGCAGCGTCAGGGTGACTTTTTGCACCCGGCCAATGCGCACGGGTTTGGCGCCAGCTTCGCTGGCAAGGGTTTGTGTAGCCATAATTGCCTCTTACGATAAACAGCACGATGCGGTTAGGGTAAGTAAGGCAACTAGTCGGCTACCATACAAGAATCAAGGTTAAAATTAGCGTGGATGATCACAAAGGGCGATTTTTTATCCTGCTGCGTGACGTTAAGCCCGCCCCCAGCCAGCAACGATGATCAGCATGCCGCACAGCGCAATCGCCGCGCCCGCCCAATCATAGTGGCTCAGCTTCACGCCGTCGACGAAACGCAGCCACAACAGCGCAGTACAGACGTAGACGCCGCCATAGGCGGCATACACTCTGCCGCTGGCCTCCGGGTGCAGGGTCAGCAGCCAGACGAACATCGCCAACGCCATCGCGGTCGGGATCAGCAGCAGCGGCGAACCTTCCCGCTTCAGCCATAGCCACGGCAGATAACAACCGATGATTTCGCACAGCGCGGTAGCAAAGAAAAGTAACGTGGTTTTCAGCATTAAAGTTTGGTAAATGAGACAATTTGTTGCACCAGTGTACGCGATAATGTGCCTGAACCCATGCCATTTTGTCCGGTAGGCGCGGGTGGCGAGTTGTAGTAAACTTGTCCAACTGGATAACCCTTTTTATCACTCAAAGGAAATCGTGATGAAAATGACACGCAATAAACGCTGGTGCCTGACCGCCCTGCTGGCGGCAAGCGCAATGGTCTATACCGCTTCGTCCTTCGCGCAAACCGACAAACTGGTGATCG
The DNA here is from genome assembly GCF_050600805.1 of Klebsiella sp. 141240. Classification (NCBI taxonomy): domain Bacteria; kingdom Pseudomonadati; phylum Pseudomonadota; class Gammaproteobacteria; order Enterobacterales; family Enterobacteriaceae; genus Klebsiella; species Klebsiella sp. 141240. Next base: position 565,629 of record NZ_JAQIRK010000003.1, read on the forward strand.
AGTCCGGCGACAGCGCGCAGAGCCGTCAGCAAGCCGCAATGGAAAAAGAGCAGTGGAACGATACCCGCTCGCTACGGCAGAAGGTGAATAAACGCGCGGAGAAAGAGTGGGACAAAACCGACGTCGCCTTCGATGCGCAGGATAACTGCCAGAAGAGCGCCAACGTCAACGCCTACTGGGAACCTAACACCCTGCGCTGTCTTGACCGCCGTACCGGTCGCGTTATTACGCCATAATTCCCCGGCGCCCGTGGGCGCCATCCTCTATTAATGCACACAGGATTTCCCATGTCTGACGCCCCTCACGTCAAACTCCGCCCGCTTGAGCGCGAAGACCTGCGCTTCGTCCACCAGCTTGATAATAACGCCAGCGTAATGCGTTATTGGTTTGAAGAACCTTACGAGGCCTTCGTCGAACTCTCTGACCTTTACGACAAACATATTCACGATCAAAGTGAACGCCGTTTCGTCATCGAATGTGATGGCGAAAAAGCCGGGCTGGTTGAACTGGTGGAGATAAACCACGTTCACCGTCGCGCCGAGTTCCAGATTATTATCTCCCCGGAATATCAGGGAAAAGGGCTGGCGACGCGCGCCGCTAAGCTGGCAATGGACTACGGCTTTACCGTTCTGAATCTGTATAAGCTGTATCTGATTGTCGATAAAGAAAACGAAAAAGCGATCCACATCTACCGCAAACTCGGTTTTATGGTCGAAGGCGAGCTGATTCACGAGTTCTTTATCAACGGCGAATACCGCAATACCATTCGCATGTGCCTGTTCCAGCATCAGTACCTTGAGAAACATCGTCCTCAAGGCCAGACGCTACTCAAGCCCACGGCTCAGTAATAGTCGATAGTGTTTTTGATGCTGTAGTGTCGCGTCACCGCTGGCTGGACGCTTTCATCGACAACCTGCATCTCGCAGCGGATCGGGTTGTCGTGATCGTCATAGTCACAGGTTTGATTCACCTTACCTAACGCGCGATCGTTAAATACACTCACCGCGCTGTAATCGAGCTTTTTACGCGGATCGGTGGACGGCGTCGATACGACACTGAAGCGCTCATCTTTCGCGGTGGTGGTTTTGCCCAGCGGATAGCCTTCGCTGTCGTAGCGATAGCTGGAAGTGCTTTCTTTCCCAAGAGCCTTCACCACAAACCCGTTGTCATCAGTCTCCCAGCTGACGCCCGCCGCCGGCATCTCGGCGAGCTGGCATTTCCCCTGCAGCCGCAGGCGTTTCTCCTGCGTTTGCGCATCGAGATAGTAATTCGCGTCCAGTACTAGCGTGGCGCCGGTTTTGTTTTCGAGGTCGGTAAAATCCAGCAGATCGAAACAGCCTTCTGCCGACACCTGCGCACGCACCCGCTTCACCATTTCCCCCTGGTCATCAAACAGAATTTGGGTAAAGGTTTTAACCGGGCCGCGCAGCGGGTCAAACTCAAACTCATTGGAAAAACTGGCCATCTCCGGGGTAAACGCCGCCGGCGTTGACGGCTTGTCACAGGCGCTGAGCAGCAACGCCGCCGGGATCAGCAAAAACAGTTTATTCACAGCCGCTACCTTTTTGGGAACATTCCAATCATTTTAGCAAATACAATTGTTTACACCAATTCTGCTATGCTTAAAACTGGATGACATCAATAAGGAGCTTATGATGAAACTATCCCCATGGTTGTGCGCGGCCCTGCTGCTGGGTTCGGCATCCGCTCTGGCAGCGCCGGACTCCTGCGAGCGGGTAAAAGGCGAGATCCAGCAGAAGATTATCAACAACGGCGTACCGGCCGACGGTTTTAGCCTGGCCATAGTGCCGAACGATCAGCCTGACCAACCCGGCGCTCAGGTGGTGGGCCACTGCGCTAACGACACCTTCAAGATAATCTATACCCGCAGCGGCGACGCGGCGGCGACCGATTCAGACGGGCAATAACCGCCGCTTTCGAGTGAAGGATCTTATCTCTGGTTGACCGGAGATAAGATTCGCCTACCCCTATTTAAGTATTATTCCTCACCCATGCGCCAGAGCCCCGCGGTTGCCAGCGGCATTTTGCATAATAAAAATCATGGAGTGAGCACAATGTCCAACCCTGAACATCCCGGCGGCGTCAGCCGTCGCACCCTCATAAAATCCTCAGCAATCGGTTCACTGGCCCTGGCCGCCGGCGGCCTGTCCCTGCCTTTCAGTCTACGCGCCGCGGCCGCCGCCGTGCAGCAAGCCACCGGGGCAGAAGAAAAAACCGTCTGGGGAGCCTGCTCGGTTAACTGCGGCAGCCGCTGCGCGCTGCGCCTGCACGTCCGCGACGACGAAGTGGTGTGGGTGGAAACCGATAATACCGGCCACGATATCTACGGCGATCATCAGGTTCGCGCCTGCCTGCGCGGGCGTTCTATTCGCCGGCGTATCAACCACCCCGATCGTCTAAACTACCCAATGAAACGCGTCGGCAAACGCGGCGAAGGAAAGTTCGAGCGCATTAGCTGGACCGAAGCGCTGGATACCATCGCAGAAAGTCTGAAACGCGTGGTGAAAGAGTACGGCAACGAAGCGGTCTATATTAACTACTCTTCCGGAATTGTCGGCGGCAATATGACCCGCTCTTCCCCTTCCGCCTCGCCGGTGATGCGGCTGATGAACTGCTACGGCGGATCGCTCAACCAGTACGGCACCTACAGTACGGCGCAGATCGCCTGCGCCATGCCCTATACCTACGGCAGTAACGACGGCAACAGCACCTCGGATATTGAAAACAGTAAACTGGTGGTGATGTTCGGCAATAACCCGGCGGAAACCCGCATGAGCGGCGGCGGCATTACATGGTACCTGGAGCAGGCCCGTGAGCGCTCCAACGCCCGTATGATCGTCATCGACCCACGCTATACCGATACCGCGGCAGGGCGTGAAGATGAGTGGATCCCGATTCGTCCCGGTACCGATGCCGCGCTGGTTGCCGGTATCGCCTGGGTATTAATTAATGAAAATCTGGTAGACCAGCCGTTCCTCGATAAATACTGCGTCGGCTACGATGAGAAAACCTTGCCGGACGGCGCGCCGGCCAACGGCCACTATAAGGCCTATATTCTTGGCCAGGGGGACGACGCTACCGCCAAGACGCCGCAGTGGGCCTCGCGCATTACCGGTATTCCCGCCGATCGCATCATTAAGCTGGCGCGCGAAATTGGTATGACCAAACCCGCCTATATCTGCCAGGGCTGGGGCCCACAGCGCCAGGCGAACGGCGAGCTCTCCGCGCGGGCTATCGCCATGCTGCCGATTTTAACCGGCAACGTCGGCATTAACGGCGGCAACAGCGGCGCCCGCGAATCGACCTATACCATCACCATTGAGCGCCTGCCGGTACTGGAGAATCCGGTAAAAACCGCCATCTCCTGCTTTAGCTGGACCGACGCTATCGCCCGTGGGCCGGAGATGACCGCCACCCGCGACGGCGTGCGCGGCAAAGAGAAGCTGACGGTCCCTATCAAATTTCTGTGGAACTATGCTGGCAACACCATCATTAATCAGCATTCCGACATCAATAAAACCCACGATATCCTGCAGGACGAGAGCAAATGCTCGACGATCGTGGTTATCGAAAACTTTATGACCTCGTCGGCAAAATATGCCGATATTCTGCTGCCGGACCTGATGACCGTAGAACAGGAAGATATTATTCCTAACGACTATGCCGGCAATATGGGCTATCTGATTTTCATCCAGCCCGCCACTAAGGCGAAGTTCGAACGCAAGCCTATCTACTGGATCTTAAGTGAAGTGGCAAAACGCCTTGGCGACGATGTGCATCAGCGCTTCACCGAAGGACGGACTCAGGAGCAGTGGTTACAGTATCTGTACGCCAAAATGGTCGCCAAAGACCCAGCGCTGCCGGGCTATGACGAGCTTAAAAAAATGGGCATCTACAAGCGTAAAGATCCGAACGGCCATTTCGTCGCCTATCGCGATTTCCGTCGCGACCCTGAAGCGCATCCGCTAAAAACGCCTTCCGGCAAAATTGAGATTTACTCCAGCCGCCTCGCCGAGATTGCCGCCCGCTGGCAACTGGAAAAAGGCGAAGTCATCAGCCCGCTGCCGGTCTATGCCTCCACCTTTGAAGGTTGGGACGATCCGTTGCGCAACCAGTTCCCGCTGCAAATGTTTGGCTTCCATTATAAGGCGCGTACCCACTCCAGCTACGGCAACGTCGATGTCTTACAAGCGGCCTGCCGTCAGGAAGTGTGGCTTAACCCCATCGATGCTGAAAAACGCGGGATTAAAAACGGCGACATGGTGCGCGTCTTTAATCAGCGCGGCGAGCTGCGTATTCCGGCAAAGGTCACGCCGCGCATTATGCCAGGGGTAACGGCGATGGGCCAGGGAGCGTGGCACGATGCCAATATGGCCGGCGATCGCGTCGACCATGGCGCCTGCATGAACACCCTCACCACCCAGCGGCCTTCACCGCTGGCGAAGGGAAACCCGCAGCATACCAACCTGGTCGAAATCGAGAAGGTTTAAGGAGTAAACCATGAGCGCTCAATACGGATTTTTTATCGATTCCGCCCGTTGCACCGGCTGCAAAACCTGCGAGCTGGCCTGTAAAGACTACAAGAACCTGACGCCGGACGTCAGCTTCCGTCGTATCTACGAGTATGCCGGCGGCGACTGGCAGGAGGACAACGGCGTCTGGAATCAGAACGTTTTTGCCTACTACCTCTCTATCGCCTGTAACCACTGCGAAGACCCGGCGTGCACCAAGGTCTGCCCGAGCGGGGCAATGCACAAGCGCGAAGATGGTTTTGT